>PAOI01000050.1 GCA_002707985.1 Sphingomonas sp.
CGTCTTTACGCCATGCACCCCGTTGTCATCCTCGGGTCACTCTCCTATCTCGGGCTCAAATAGGCTATATTTTGAGGGCTCAGGCGCATGACCAGTTTCGACGATCGCGAGAAGGCATTTGAAGCGAAATACGCTCGTGACGAGGAAATCGCGTTTCGCGTGACCGCGCGCCGCAACCGCCTGCTCGGCGAATGGGCTGCCGCGCAGATGAAGCTGACGCCGGAGGAAACCGACGCCTATGCCAAGGCAGTGGTGCAGGCCGATTTCGAGGAAGCGGGCGACGAAGACGTGGTGCGCAAGCTGGTCGGCGATCTGACTGCAGCAGGCATCACCACCGACGAAGCCGCTGTCCGGCTGGCGATCGAGGAAAAGGCCGTCGAGGCGCGTCGCCAGCTGATGGAATCGAAATAATCCGATGCCGATGCCCGCTGCTGAGATCGAAGCACTGATCCGCGAGGGAATCCCCGACGCGCAGGTCGAGATCACCGATCTGGCCGGGGACGGCGACCATTATTCGGCGCGCGTCGTAAGCGCGAGCTTTCGCGGCAAATCGCGCGTGCAGCAACAGCGCGCCGTTTATGCGGCGCTCGGCGGGCGCATGGGCGGCGAATTGCACGCGCTGCAACTTGTTACCGCAGCGCCGGTAGAGGAGTAGAATATGAGCGAGGACACCCAGCAGCGCATTCGGGAACTGGTCGATGCCAGCCCTGTATTGCTTTTCATGAAGGGCAGCCCGCTATTTCCGCAATGCGGCTTTTCCAGCCGTGCGGTCGCGATCCTCAATCACCTCGGCGTCGAATTCGAAAGCGTCGATGTGTTGCAGGATCAGGCGGTGCGTCAGGGCATCAAGAGCTTTTCCGACTGGCCGACCATCCCCCAGCTTTATGTGAAGGGCGAGTTTGTCGGCGGTTCGGACATCATGATGGAAATGTACGAATCGGGCGAACTGGCCGAAATGATGCAGGCGCAGGGACTCGTTTCCTGATCGCATTCGCCCGCTGACGATTGCAAATCTTCCGGCGCCCGCGTTTTGATGACGCGGGCGTTTTGCTGTGTGCATGAAATGCGGCATCAGGAAGGAGCAGCGTCGATGTGGAGAGACCGGGTGCGGGCGGGTCGACGCGAGACCGGAAAGCTGGTCGACCCGCCCTGCTGAAGCGTCGTAACGCTCGGTACGATAACGACGGTGCAGGGGGCGTGCCAACCGCAGGCAACGACGAAATTGCGCACGTTTCAATGGTTAATGGCAGCGGCGTGGCAGGGGGTGTTGTAAAGTTCCCCGACAGGTTCGTCAGCGCGTCGGAACGTCATGCGTTGCGGCATGGCTATCGCTCGCCTGATGCATACGTCCGGAAAGGTCGGACATGATATACCAGGTGCCGCCCGCCATGAGCGCGAGCAGGCTGACCGAGAACAGCACCAGCAACAGATCCTCGCGCGATTGCCGGCCGGAAACGCTGAGATGGAGGAAGTTGCGCAGATGCGCGACGATCTGCAGCAGTGCGGCGATGCAGACCAGTGCGACCTTCCATGTGGTCGGCAGGCCGGACAGCAGCGCGGCGAAGGCACCGACCGTCAGCGCCAGACTGACGAAGAAGCCGGTGGCATAGCTTTTGAATTCGCTGGCCGCGCTTTCCTGAGGATTGAGCGCTCCGGTGTTCGGTTTGGTCATGCGAGCGGCACCAGGAAGACGAAGGAGAAGATCCCAACCCAGATCAGGTCGAGGAAATGCCAGAACACGCCGAGCATCGACAGGCGGACCTTCACCACGTCATCGATACCGCGTGTCGCGATCTGGCCGATCATGGCGAGGATCCAGACTATCCCGGAAAAGACATGTACGCCGTGCAGGCCCACCAGCGACCAATAGGCACTCAGCCAGCCGCTTGCCTGTGGCGTGCCGCCCTCGCTCGCCTGGGAGAGGAAATCCTTCACCTCGAAGAACAGGAAGCCCGCCCCCAGCATCGCGCACAAGAGCAGCCAGGCGACCAGTTTCGCGCGGCCTTTCTTGTATTTGACGCCCAGCGAGACACCGGCATAGGTGACGCCGCCGACGAGCAGGAACGCCGTCTGGATCGCGACGCTTTTGATGTCGAACAGGTCGTTCGGCCCCGGTCCGCCCGCCAGCCCCGTCGGATTGAGATATGCGGCATAGGCGGCGAACAGGATGCCGAAGATGATGAGATCGCTCATCAAAAACACCCAGAAGCCGAATACCGTGGTTTCTGCCTGCTCATGCGCGTCGCGATGCGTGCCGCCGAGGTTCAGGCCGGGATAAAGGTTGCTCTCGCTCATCCTGCGAACTCCGAAATATCGGGGACGCCGGCGTTGCGCTCGGTTTCTTCGTCGGCGCGGGTCGCCGGGGGCACGCTCGCCACCTGCTGCCGGAACCGGCGATCGGCTTCCTCGACTTGCGCCGCCGCAATGATGTTGGGCTCGACCACGCGCATTCCGCGCAGCGCAACCATGCCGGAAATGGCAAGCAAGCTCAGGATTGCGAGCCACCAGATATGCCACACCATGGAAAAGCCGAGCGCGAAGGCCGCGACTGCGATCAGCAGGCCGTGCGCGGTATTGGCGGGCATTTCGATGTCGGTATACTCGGCGGGGGCCTTCCACGGGTCGCCCGCGCGCTTGCGCTCGCCCCATTCATTGCGTGCGGTGACCTGCGGGATGCACGGAAAACTCCATTCGGGCACCGGCGCAGGCGTCGACCATTCGAGCGTCGAACCGTTCCACGGATCGCCGCCGGGGACCGCGAGCGCGGCGCGATTGCGATAACTGGTCCAGAAGGTCCAGCAGAGGCTGGCGAGCGCGCATAGCATCAGCACGCTGCCGAATGCGGCAATGACCATCCACGGCATGAAATCGGGGTTCTGGAAAGTGGGCGAGCGGCGCGGCATGCCCATCAGGCCGAGCACATAGAGCGGCATGAAGGTAAACACGAACCCGCCGACGAACAGATAGGCGGTGCGCCGTCCCCATGTCTCGCTGAGGCGGAAGCCGAAGGCCTTGGGGAACCAATAGTGAATGCCCGCCAACATGCCATAAAGCACGCCGGGAATGATCACATTGTGGAAGTGCGCGACCAGAAAGGTCGAGTTGTGCACCTGATAGTCGATCGACGGATTGGCGAGGATGATGCCCGACAAGCCGCCGATGACGAACAGCAGGAAGAAGCCGGTGAGATACACGATCGGCGTGGTGATCCGCACCCGCCCGCGCCACATCGTCGCCATCCAGTCATAGATTTTCACGCCGGTCGGAATACCGATCACCATCGTGGCGATGCCGAAGGCGATGTTCACGCCCGCGCTCTGCCCCATGGTGAAGAAGTGGTGCAGCCAGACGGTGAAGCTGATCACCGCAATGCTCATGCTGGCGATCACCAGCGAGGTGTAGCCATAGAGCCGCTTGCCCGAAAAGGTGGAGCTGATCTCCGAGAACACGCCGAAGGCGGGCAGGATCAGGATATAGACTTCCGGATGGCCGAACATCCAGAAGATGTTGGCGTAATTCATCATGTTGCCGCCGGCATCATTGGTGAAGAAGTGGAAATCCGCATAGCGATCCAGCGCCAGCATCGCGCTCGACACGGTCAGCGCGGGCATCGCGTAGATCAGCATGATCGCGACGCACAGGCTGGTCCAGCAGAACAGTGGCATGCGCATGAAATGCATGCCCGGCGCGCGTTTCTTGAAAATGGTAACGGCGAAATTCATGCCCGTCAGCGTCGATCCCATGCCCGATATCAGGATCGCCCAGAGCCAGTAATCGACGCCTTCGCCGGGGCTGTAGGTCTTGCCGGTATAGGGCGGGTACATGGTCCAGCCGCCGGTGCCGAACTGGCCGACCAGCAGTGAGATCATCACCAGCGCCGCGCCGGCCGCAGTCAGGCCCAGGCTGACCTGATTGAGCACCGGAAACGCCATATCGCGCGCGCCAAGCTGTTGCGGCAGGACGAAATTGATCAGGCCGATCAGCAGCGGCATGGCGACGAAGAAAATCATGATCGTGCCGTGGGTGCTGAACAACTGGGCGAAGTGATCGGGTGTGACGAGGCCGCCCTCCGGCTGCGCCAGTGTGCCGAGCGCGGTCGCCTGATGCGCGCGCATCACAAAGCCTTCGATCACGCCGCGCGCCAGCATGACGAGCGCCAGCGCGATATACAGGATGCCGATTTTCTTGGCGTCGGGCGAAGTCAGCCACTCGCGATAGAGCGGCCCCCACCAGCGCATCCAGGTGAACAACAGCAGCGTGGCGATGCCGCCCAGAACCAGCACGCTCGCCGCACCAGCGCCGACAATCGTGCTGCTGTTTACGTCCCGCAACAGATCGGTAAAGGGCGTTACGTTCCAGTCGAGATTGCCGAAGATCGGGCTGGTCCCTCCGCTCATTCGTCCGCCCCCGTCGTGCCGCTTTGCGGCAGCCCGGTGCCGCCCCAGCGCCCGCCCGCGGACGCGCCGCCGGGCTGGTGATATTTCGCAACGATCTGCCGGAAAATGTCGCGCTGGCCGAGCGTCATGACGATCGGTTCGGCGCGCTTCCCAATCCCAGATCGCTGCGAGCATCTGCCAGAACCGTGCGTCGCCGAAGCGTAGCGTATGTACTCTCATCGAGCACAAGGCCGTTTCTGCCGCGCGCGATCCACGACGCATAGTCCGCCGGCGCGAGCGCGCGCACCGTGAATTTCTGGCGACCGAAACCGCTGCCATTGAACTGGGTATTCTCGCCCTGCGCTTCGCCGGGCCGGGTGGCGGAAAAATTGAGCTTCGTCGTCATGCCCGGCATCGCATAGATCTGTCCGGTCAGCGGGGCGATCAGCAGGCTCTGCATCACCGTGTCGGTCGTCAGCGTGATCTCCACCGGCCGCCCGACAGGCACTGCCAGTTCGTCCACCGTCGCAATGCCTTCTTCAGGGTAGATAAATACCCATTTCCAATCGAGCCCGATCGCCTGAACCCCCAACGGTTCGGGCCCGACCGGCTTGTACGGATCGAGCTTCTGGGTGGAGTAGCAAAGCCAGCTTGCCAGCACGATGACGACCAGCACCGGCACGCCCCACAAGGCATATTCGAGCGGCTTCGAAAATTCCCATTCGGGCGTGTAATCGCCGCGCGGTTTGCCATAGCGATAGCGCCAGAGGATGAACGGCACGCCGACGAGCACGGGGAGGATCACCACCATCGTGATGCCGACGACCCGCAGCAGATGGGTGAACTGTTCCGCTGCGACGGGACCCATCGGCTGGAGAAAGCTCTGCTGGAGTGGCGCGGATGCCATGGCGGCATCCGTTGCCAGCCACGCCAGCAAGCAGCCAGCTCCGATCTTAGCCCAGGACGTCAAACCCGGCCCCACTCCTAGAACGATTCCGCGACGGAACACCCCAAGCCCGGGTGCCCCGTCGCGGTATTGCAGAGGCTGGCGGGGTCGGTCACTCAACCGGCATCAGGGGCCGCAACCGCACCGGACAGCCTGTTCTGAATCTGGCTGGCTGCTTCCTGCAGGCCGCTCATGTCTCCGGACGCGAGGGCATCACGCGCAGACTGGATATCCCCGGCCAGCGCCGTTCGCATATCCTCCGGAAAATCGTCCATATTGTCGTTGACCAGGCCATCAAGCTGTTCGAGCGTGGCGGTGGCTTCGTCGCGGTTCAATTTGCCCGAAGCAAGGCGTTCAGCAAGCGTCGTCGCCTGCGATCGCGCTTCGGACGGCGTGGCCGAATTGTCTTCGAAACCCGGCTGATCGGCTGTGACCGTCGCAGTCTGTTCCTCGTTCGTCGCCTGCGGGCCGCCGCAGGCCGAAACTGCGAGCATCAGCGGCAGAGCAAGCATCGGGTATTTGAACGTACGGATCATATCGGCTCTCCTGGCTTGCGCGGCGACCCGCATTGCACCTTGCCGGGCAAGTTAGTTGCAACGCAGGTCATCGCAAGAAATTGTTCCGCAACAGCTCGACGACCTCTTTGGTCCGGCCATCGAGCACGGCATTCACGCCGAACATGGCGGTCGATGCAACCTGAGACACTTCGACCTTGGGCGGCATGATCAGCTCCATCTGGTTGACGTGCACGTCCAGCAGCGCAGGCCCTTCGTGGCGCAGCCAGGCGTCCATCGCCGCTTCCAGCTCGCCCGCATTCTCGACATGCCATCCGGCAAAGCCGCAGGCCTCCGCCAGCTTGGCGAAATCGGGATTGTGCAGCCCGGTGAAGTGATCGACCAGTCCCTCGACCCGCTGCTCCATCTCCACGAATCCGAGCGTGTTGTTGTGGAACACCACCAGCTTGAGCGGGATATCCTCCTGCACCAGCGTCAGCAGGTCGCCCATTAGCATGGTCAGCCCGCCATCGCCGCACATCGCGATCACCTGCCGGTCCGGGTAAGCGAGCTTCGCCCCCATTGCCTGCGGCATCCCGCTGGCCATGGTCCCGTGCAGCAGGCTGTTGAGGAAGCGCCGCTTGCCGTTGGCTTTAAGGTGGCGCAGCATCCACACCATCGCGGTGCCGACGTCGGACACGAAGATCGCATCGTCCGCCGCCTTCGCGTCGAGCATGTTGGCCACGAATTGCGGGTGGATCAGGTCGGGATCATGCTCCTCGCCCTCATGATCGTAGCCCTTGAGGTCTTCGGCCCATTGTTTGAGGTGCGTCTGGAGGTGGCTGTCGTCCGTTTTGGGGCCGACCAGCGGCGTCAGCGCGGCAAAGGTCGTCTTCGCATCGCCGACCAGCCCCATGTTGATCGCCGACCGGCGGCCTAGGTGCGTGGGATCGATGTCGATCTGAACGATCTTCTTCGCTTCGGGGTAGAACTGGGTGTAGGCGAAGTCGCAGCCCAGCGAGATGACCAGATCGGCATCCTCCAGCGCTTCCACGCCCGCCTTGTTGCCGAGAATGCCGTTCACGCCGACATTGTAGGGGTTGTTCGGCTCGAGAAACTCCTTCGCGCGGGTGGTGTGCACCATTGGCGCCTTCACCTTCTCGCAGAAGGCGATGATCTCCTCGCGCGCATCGCGGGCACCGATCCCGGCATAGACCGACACCTTGCTGGCGGCATCGACCATCGCGGCCAGCTCGGCCATCTCGGCATCATTCGGGCGGCTGACCGGCTGCGGGCGATAGACCTCCCAGTCCATCGCATCCTCGTCGGTCTCGGTGAACATGTCGCCGTTGACGATGACGACCGCCACGCCCTTCTTGGTCAGCGCAGCCTGCGCCGCCTTGGTCACGATCCGCCGCGCCTGCGAGGGGTGCGAGATATATTCGCAAAAGTGCGAGTGCTGCTCGTAAATCTTCTTCTGGTCGACTTCCTGCGGGAAGTTGAAGCCGCTCTCCGTACGCGCAACGTCGGAGGCGATCAGCACCACCGGCGCGCCGTTGCGGTGGCTCTCGTAAATGCCGTTGACGAAGTGGAGCGAGCCCGGCCCGCAGGTGCCCGCGCAGACCGAGAGCTCGCCGGTCATGTAGGATTCGCCGCCAGCGGCGAAGGCGCCGACTTCCTCGTGGCGGACCGTGATCCAACGCAGGTTGCTCTTGGCTACGGCGTTGGTGAAGTGATTGATCGTATCGCCGGGAATTCCGTAGACACGCTTCGCGCCTGCCTTTTGCAGAGCATCAACGACAATTTCCGCCACCTTCTTCGACATGTTCATCCTTTCATTCAGCAGACCGGGATGCGGTGACGTCATTCGCGACATCACAGCGCCGGCTTGAAGGAATCCGGGTTGGCCATCCGCCAATATTCGGCAAAGTTTGTGTCGTCCGGCTCATAAAGCAGCTTGCCGGGCGCCACTTCGTTCACGATCTCCGACCACGGAATCATCTCGGCATTATTCTTCCATTGGCGCAGATGGCGCGGCGTGAAATCGTCGGGCGAGTCCAGGCCGCAGGCGACGACGATGTCGTGCAGGCTGTCGAGCGTCTTTGACTGGAAATTGGCCACGCGCTGTGCCTTTTCGGGGATGACCAGACCGCGCTGGCGGGCAGGCGAGCTGGTCGCGACTCCGGTCGGGCAGGTGCCGGTATGGCAGCGCAGCGACTGGACGCAGCCGAGCGAGAACATGAACGCGCGCGCGGCGTTGCACCAATTGGCCCCCAGCGCGGCATTCATCGCGATCGCCGAACCGGAGAAGACCTTTTCCGATGCAGCCAGCTTGATCTTGTCCTTCAATCCCGTGCCGATCAGCGCATTGTTGACGTAGTAAAGGCCGATCCGCAGCGGCAGGCCGACATGGTCCGACAGTTCGAGCGGCGCGGCGCCGGTGCCACCGCCGCCGCCATCGACGACGATGAAATCGAGCGTGATCCCGCTGTCGAGCATTGCCTTGCAGATCGCGAAAACCTCATGCGGCATGCCGACGCACAGTTTGATCCCGACCGGCTTGCCCCCCGAAAGCTCGCGCATCTTCGCGGCGAATTCGAGCATTTCGCGCGGGGTCGAGAAAGCCGAATGACCGGGAGGCGACAGGCAGTCCTGATGCGCGGGCACCTGCCGCGTCTCAGCGATCTCGTCGGTCACTTTTGCGGCGGGCAGCAGGCCGCCATGGCCGGGCTTGGCGCCCTGACTCAGCTTGATCTCGGTCATCTTGACCTGATCGTGCTGCGATTTGTCGGCAAAGGCAGAGGGGTCGAAATTGCCGTCCTTGTCGCGCGCGCCGAAATAGCCCGAACCGATTTCCCAGACCACGTCGCCGCCATGTTTGAGGTGATAGGGCGAAAGCCCGCCTTCGCCGGTGTCATGATAAAAGTCGCCGATCTTCGCGCCCATATTCAGCGCCTCGATCGCATGGTTGCCCAGCGCACCGAAACTCATCGCGCTGATATTGAGCCGGGCCGCTTCATAGGGTTTGCTGCATTGATCGGTGCCGACCTTCACTCGCGTGCGCTTGGGCGCCCTGGGGTTGGGATTGATCGAATGGCAGAGCGCTTCATATTCGTCGGAATAGACGTCGAGTTCGGTGCCGAACGGATGCGCATCCTCCTGCTTCTTCGCCCGCGCATAGACGAGCGCGCGCGAGACATGGTCATAGGGCCGGCCTTCCAGCGGACCTTCGACGATATAGCTGCGCAGGAAGGGCCGAAGATCCTCGAACAGCCAGCGAAAGCGCGCGGTCAGCGGATAATTGCGCCGCAGCGAATGCCGGTCCTGACACAGATCCCAGATGGCAATGGCCAGCAGCGGCACAACGACGATGAGCGCCCAGAAAAAGCCCTTTGCAACCCAGTGCCCCAGCGCTGCGATCAGTATGACGAGGAGCAACGGTATCCAGAAACCGAGATTCCGCTCCAGGCCCTTGTCCGCAAATAATCCGCGCACCAGCATGCAAAACGCCCCTTTCTGTCGCTCTTGCCCCAACCGGCGCGGGCCCGTAGCGTTCCGTGCAAAATGGGATATGCCGCTGCAGTCCGATTTCCCGGGGGCCGGAGGCACGCCAAAGGCGCTGGGCGGACGACAATATGCGCTGCGTCCGCCAGGGCGAGAGATGATCGGGTGATTGTCGGTTTTGATCGGCGGTCCGCAAGGTCGCCTCTGAACAGGCGCGGAATATGCCGATCTGAAATGGTCGGGGCGACAGGATTCGAACCTGCGACCCCCACACCCCCAGTGTGATGCGCTACCAGGCTGCGCTACGCCCCGACCGAGGCGCAGGCATCTAGGCGGGAGTCCGCGCGGATGCAAGCCTTAGAGAATAGGCGGCGGTGCCGGATTCGGTGAATCCCCTTGTCCGGGCGAAACGCGCGGCTGCGCTGCCATATTTCGGAGCGTCGGCTTGACCTGCGGCCACGGCCCGCCGCGTGCGGCACACGGTCCATAGTTGCGCCCGGGCGCGACCCGTGATAGCGCGCGCCGCTTGAAACGGGGCATTTTGCCCTTTCGAACCCAGGCAATCGGGAACTCATGTTCATTTCACCAGCATATGCGCAGGCGGCCGGTGCTGCAGGCCAGCAGGGAGGCACCATGGCGGGCATCGCCGGCATGCTCCCGCTCATCCTCATCTTCGTCGCATTTTATTTTCTGATGATTCGCCCGCAGCAGAAGCGGATGAAGACGCTTCAGAACGCGATTGCGGCGGTGAAGAAGGGTGACACCGTCATCACCGCGGGCGGTTTGGTCGGCAAAGTGACCAAGACCGACGAGCAATATGTCGAAGTCGAAGTCGCGCCGGGCATGAAGGTTAAGGTCGTCAAGGCGACGCTTGCCGAAGTTCAGCCGCTCGGCGGCAAGCCTGCGAACGACTGATGCTGGATTTCCCGCGCTGGAAGGTGACGCTGACCTGGACGGCGATCATCGTCTTCGTGTTGCTCGCCGTACCGAGCCTGCTGCCCGGATCGGTCCGCAATTCGGTGTTCGGCACCACGCCGCTGCCGACGGTCAATCTGGGTCTCGACCTTGCCGGGGGCAGCTATCTTCTGCTCGAAGGCGATACGGCGGATTTTCAGAACAAGCGCCTTGAGACGATGCGCGAGACCGTGCGCACCGAACTGCGCCGCGATCCGCGAATCGATATCGGCGAGATTTCGATTCGTGGCGGTGAGCTGAGCTTCATGGTGCGCGACGCGACCAAGGTCGATGTCGTGCGCGAACGCCTGCTGCCGCTGCTGAGCAACGACAAGGGCCAGCGCGCCTGGGACTTTCAGGTTCGCGACGACACGCTGGTCGTGCTGACCCAGACGAGCGCGGGTATCGCCAGCGCAATCGATCAGGCGATGGGCGATGCGACCGAAGTCGTGCGCCGCCGTATCGACGAACTCGGCACGCGCGAACCGACGATTATCCGTCAGGGCAGCGACCGTATCGTAGTACAGGTGCCGGGCCTCGACGATCCGACGCAGCTCAAGAAACTGCTGGGCACGACCGCGCTGCTGGAATTCAAGCTGGTCAATACCAAGGCGGATCCGGCGCAGGCGTTGCAGGGTATCGCTCCGGTCGGCAGCGAAGTGCTGAAATATGAAGACGGGACGCCGATCGTTGTCGAGCGTCAGGCGATCATCACCGGCGACATGCTGACCAAGGCCAATCAGGCCTATGACCAGCAGACCGGCGCACCGACGGTGCAGTTGACGCTCAATGGCGCGGGCACCCATCGCTTTGCACGCGTCACCACCGAACATACCGGCGAGCCGTTCGCGATCATCGTCGACAATGTCGTGATTTCCGCGCCGCGCATCGATGAACCTATCATCGGCGGTCAGGCGCGTATTTCGGGCGGTTTCACGGTCGAAAGCGCCAATCAGCTCGCCATCGCGCTGCGCTCGGGCAAGCTGCCGATCAAGCTGCAGGTGATGGACCAGTCGACGGTCAGCCCCGAACTGGGCGCCGATTCGATCAACAAGGGCGCGCTGGCGTCGATCCTGGCGACCGTGCTGGTGATCGCCTTCATGCTGATCACCTATTTCCGCTTCGGCATCTATGCGACGATCGCCCTGATCGTGAACATCCTGATGATCATCGGCGTGATGGGGCTGTTCAACGCGACGCTGACGCTGCCCGGCATCGCCGGCTTCGTGCTGATGATCGGTGCGGCAGTGGACGCCAACGTGCTGATCAACGAACGTATCCGCGAGGAACAACGGCGCGGACGCAACGTCCTTCAGTCGATCGAATTCGGCTATAAGGAAGCGAGCCGCGCGATTTTCGACGCCAACATCACCAATGTCATCGCGGCGGCGATCATGTTCATCTTCGGCTCCGGCCCGATCCGCGGCTTTGCGGTGGTGCTGACCATCGGCATCGTGACGTCGGTGTTCACGGCCGTGACCTTTACGCGCCTGATGGTGTCTGGCTGGCTGAAAAAGCGGCCCAAGGAACTGGTGCTCTGATATGCGTCCGCTGAAACTCGTACCCGAAAATACGAACATCGATTTCCTGCGCCTGCGCACGGTGTTCATGGCGCTTTCGGTGCTGTTGATCGTCGCTTCGATCGCACTGGTCGCGATGCGCGGCCTGAATTTCGGCGTCGATTTCGCCGGTGGCCAGATGGTGCGCGTCACCTTTGCCCAGCCGGTGCCGGTGTCGGAGGTTCGTCAGAAGATCGACGGGCTGGGGCTGGGCGAAAGCGCGATCCAGCAGTTCGGCAGCGACCGCGACGTAGCGATTCGCCTGCCGCTTCCCAAGGGCGGGGCGGAAGCAACCGATCAGCAGGGCAACCGGCTGCGCGAATTCATCACCACAACATGGCCCGGCGCGACGATCGGTTCGGTCGACACCGTGTCGGGCAAGGTGTCGCAGGAGCTGTTCCAGAAGGGGGCGCTCGCGCTTGGCCTCGCGATGGCGGCGATCGCGGTGTACATCTGGATCCGGTTCGAATGGCAATTCGGTATCGGCGCGCTGTTTTCGCTGGCGCACGACGTGGCGCTCACATTCGGCTTTTTCGCGATCACGCAGCTTGAGTTCAATCTGAACATCGTCGCGGCGATTCTGACGATCATCGGCTATTCGCTGAACGATACGATCGTCGTGTATGACCGCGTGCGCGAAAATCTGCGGAAATATCGCAAGATGGAAATCATTCCGCTGCTCAACCTGTCGACCAACGAGACGCTGTCGCGCACGATCGTCACATCGTTGACGCTGATCATCGCGCTGGCGACTCTGGTGCTGGTCGGGCCGGAAGTGATCTTCGGCTTCTCGATCGCGATGCTGCTCGGCATCGTCATCGGTACCTATTCGTCGATCTATATCGCCAACCCGATCCTGATCTGGGCGAAAGTCGGTCCGCACAGCTTCGTGCCGAAAGACACGGGCCCGGCAGGCGCCGAACGGGTGAAGGCCAAAGAGCTTCCCTGATGCGCATGGACCGCATGGGCGCGGACGGGCCGGTGATCTCCGGCTTTTCCGGCGGCGGTTTCGTGGTCGATGGCGGCGTCTATCCCGCGCTGCTGCTTTCGGCGGTTCGCGCGGACAGCTGGTCGCCGCCACCGATCGATGCGCTGGGGGAGGGCGATGTCGCGCCGCTGCTCGCGCTCGACCCGCAGCCGGAATTCCTGTTGCTCGGCACCGGCGCGTCGCTGGTGCGCCCGCCGCCTGCGTTTACGCAGGCGCTGGCCGCGCGCGGCATCGGCGTGGAAGTGATGGACAGCCGCGCGGCGGCACGCGCATGGGGCATGCTGCGCGCCGAACAACGCTGGATCGCCGGGGCGCTGTACCCGCTCGATTGAAGCCGCTGCGCTGCGGGCGCGGCCCCTCTCAACTTCGGCTGGCGAGCGAAGCCCGCAAGCCTTCGTCTCTCTCCCCTTGAAGGGGAGAGAGCTTAGGTCGCAGTTCCGGGCGTCCGGGGTGTGCGTGGAGCACGGGGCGCCTTGGGAGCCTGCGGTGCTTCCGGTGGTTCGGGCGGCTGCGGCGCTTCGGGAGCCTTGGCAGGCTTTGCCTTGTGGTCGCGCAGGCCCGCCGCGAATGCTGCGATGCCCACCGCCACCAGTTCGGCGACCATCGGGTTTCGCGCGATTTCAGCGATCCTGCCGCTCTCCTTGCGCAGCTTCTTGGGCACCTTGATCCCCGCAATTTCCTTGGGGAGGATGGGCTTGGGGCCCTTTTCCTTCTTCGACTTCTTCTTCTTGGCCATGGTCAGCTCCTTCGGACCCAAGATCGGTGTTTTGGCGCTGTGTTACAAGTGTGTAACACTCGAGCCCTCAACGCGCCGCGACCAGCCGGTGGTAGAAGTCGGACAGATGCGCGGCATTCGCTTCCCACGTGAAGGGCGCTGCGGCGGCACGCACTGCTTGCGCGGAGGGCGGATCGGCGAGCAGCGCGGCTATTCCGGCGGCAAAGGCATCGGCATTGCGTGCGACGATCCGGCCCGCGCCCTCGCGCATCACTTCGCGCGCGCCGCCGATATCGGGGATGACGATCGGCGTGCCGCTGGCGAGCGCTTCGACCCAGGCATTGGCCAGCCCCTCCGAAGCGGAGGCCAGCGCCATCACATCGGCGGCGGCGAGCCATTGCGGCATGGCGTCATGTGCCACGCTGCCTAGCAACTGCGCCCGATCGGCAATGCCCAGCGCGTCGATCCGGGCCTGTAGCTGCGCGCGCGCAGGACCTTCGCCGGCAATCCTCAGCGCAACGCCGGGAAGGCGGGCGACGGCGTCGATCACGATGTCATGCCCCTTGCGTTCGATCAGCGCGCCGGTGGACAGGACGAGCGGGCCGGATATCCCGAGCGCCGCCTTGGCCTCAGTCCGGTCGCGGGGGTGAAACCGTGCAGGATCGACCCCGGTAAGGCTGCGCTCAATCCGGTCGCCATCCATGCCCAGCGCGATCATGTCGTCGCGCATCGCATTGGATACGGCGAGACAGCCCGATGCCGCGCGTCCTGCGGCGAGCACCTTGTCGCGCGTCGCCGGTGCGGTGCCCCAATGATGGATGTCGGCGCCGCGCGCCTTGATCGACACCGGCACCCCGAATTCGCGGCCCATCGCGATTGCGGCGGGGCCATCGGGATAGAAGAATTCGGCGGCGATAAGGTCGAACGGGAAGTCGCGCCGGATATTGCGCAACAGCGGGCGGAGCGCGCGGACCAGCATCGCCGGGTGCAAACGCCCGCTTGTGCCGGGGATGTTGACGAAGCGCGGACGAAACACGTCCAGGCCGCGCCATTGCTCGTGCCTCGGCAATGCCCTCAGCGCCCGATAGCGCGGGTGCAGCGACAGCGGAAATGGCGGCAGTCCGACCGGCGCAACGACGCGCACGTCCAGATCGCTCCGCGCGGCGATCCCGCGCGTCTGTTGCTCGACAAAGATACCGAAATTCGGGCGCGAGGTGTCGGGGAACAGCGTGGAGAGCGTGAGGACGCGAAGCATGGTCCGCGCAGCCTAGCGCGGGAAGCTTACCAAGTCGCCAACCCCTTGCCGGAGACAGTCCGTTTGCCCCGAGCCTGTCGCAGCACCGTTCTTTCTGTCGGACGGCGGAAAGGAAGAACGTGCTTCGACAGGCCCGGCACAAACCGGCATGGGCTTTGCGGTCAGCGTCCCAGCAGCACCCGCGCCTGACCCGCAATCTGAGCCAGCATCGCTGCATTGGGCGTGGCGGAAAGCTTGGCGCGCTCGACCACCTTCACGAACTGTTCGACGCGCGGGGCGTTTTCCTTCAGCCAGGCATCGACTGCCGCTTCGGGATCGGTGCCGTCGCGGCGCGCGAGGAAATCGAGCCGGAGCTGCTGGAAATCGCGCGCAAGGCTGGCGATCAACAGCCGCTCCCACGGATCCCCGGTGCTGATGCGGGCGGCGTTGGCCTGTGCCCAGTCGAGCCCCAGCACCTGACCCAGATGCGTGAAGGCGCGCGTCAGCACGGTTTCGTCGATGCCCTGGCGTTCGCCCAGATCGGCCAGACCCACCGCACCGTCGAGTTCGAACAGGCGCACCACGCGTGCGGCGAGCTCGGTCGGCGCGCCTGCTGCTTCCAGCTTTTCGGAAATCCGCCCGCTATGCGCGCGCACTTCCTCCAGCAACAGGGCCTTTGCCTGACGGTCGAGATTGGCGATGCCCTTTTCCAGCCGCCGGATGACGTCGGACAGTTTTTCGCCCGAACGGGCAGTGCGGAGCAGATCGGCGATCTGGCTGCGCGCGCCCACCGCGACTTCGTCGAGCAGCGCGATACGGGCATCTTCCGACATTTCGGTCGTTTCGATGGCCTGCCAGACTTCCTGAAGCCCGAACAGCCGTTCGGCGGCGATGAACATCTTGGCAATGTCCCCCATCGCGGCGCCCTCTTCTTCGGCGAGCTCGAACGGATGGAGCACGCCCAGCCGGTTGACGACGCGATTGGCGACCTTGGTCGCGACAATCTCGCTGCGCAACCGGTGCTGTTCGATCGCGTCCGCGAAACGCTCGCGCATCGCTTCGGGGAAGGACGCGAACAGATCCGGTTCGAGCAGCTTTTCGCTGCCGAGGTCGGTGGCCTCGACTGCGTCCTGCAGCGCCAGCTTGGCGGTTGCGAGCAGCACGGCGAGCTCGGGTCGCGTCAGGCCGCGACCTTCCTGCACCCGGCGGAGCAGCTCGTCATTTGCCGCCAGCCCCTCGACCGCGCGGTCGAGCCGCCCCGACGCTTCGAGGATTTCTATCACCCGGACATAGGAGGGCAGGGCGACCGGACCGTCATTTTCCATGAAGGACAGCGCCAGCGTCTGCAGGCGATTATCCTCGAGCACCAGCGCGGCGACATCGTCGGTCATCTCCGCGAGCAGCTGGTTACGGTCCTCGAACTGCAGATCGCCTTCGTTCATTTCGCGATTCAGCGCGATCTTGATGTTGACCTCATTATCCGAACAATCGACGCCCGCCGAATTGTCGATGAAGTCGGTGTTGATCCGCCCGCCGGCAGCGGCGAATTCGATACGCCCCGCCTGCGTGGTGGAGAGGTTAGCGCCTTCGCCGATCACCTTGGTACGCAACTGATCGGCATTGATCCGCAGCCGGTCATTGGCGGGATCGCCCACCTCGACATTATTTTCATGCGAGGATTTGATGTAGGTGCCGATGCCGCCGAACCAGAGCAGGTCGACCGGCGCGCGCAGGATCGCGGAAATGAGCGCAGCGGGCTCCATTTCGCTTTCCTCGGTATCGAGCATCGCCTGCACTTCGGGCGTCAGGCGGATCGATTTTTCGGTGCGCGCGAAAATGCCGCCGCCCTTCGAAATCAGCTCGCGATTATAATCGTCCCAGCTCGATCGCGGCAGTTCGAACATCCGCTTGCGCTCGTCCCAGCTCTTCGCCGGATCGGGATCGGGATCGAGGAAGATGTGGCGGTGATCGAACGCCGCGCACAGCTTGATCGATTTCGACAGCAGCATGCCGTTGCCGAACACGTCGCCCGACATGTCGCCGCACCCGGCGACGCGCACCGGATCGGACTGCACATCGACGCCCATTTCGAGGAAATGGCGCTGAACGGAGACCCAGGCACCGCGCGCGGTGATGCCCATCGCCTTGTGGTCATAGCCATGGCTGCCGCCGCTGGCGAAAGCATCGCCCAGCCAGAAGCCGTGATCGATCGCGATCGCATTGGCGACGTCGGAGAAGGTGGCCGTGCCCTTATCCGCCGCAACGACGAAATAGGGGTCTTCACCGTCCAGGATCGTCACGCTCTCGGGATGGACGACATCGCCCTTCACGATATTGTCGGTGATCGACAGCAGCGCGCGGATGAAGACGCGATAGCTTTCCTTGCCTTCCTCGAACCAGGCATCGCGATCCTGACGCGGGTCGGGCAATTGCTTGGGATAGAAGCCGCCCTTTGCCCCGGTCGGCACGATGACGGCGTTCTTGACGCGCTGCGCCTTCATCAGGCCCAGGATTTCGGTACGGAAATCGTCGCGGCGATCGGACCAGCGCAGGCCGCCACGCGCGACCGGGCCGGCGCGCAGATGGATGCCCTCGACGCGCGGACTGTACACGAAGATTTCGCGCCACGGCAGCGGCTTGGGCAGGCCGGGGACCTGCGCGCTGTCGAGCTTGAACGCCAATGCTTCGGCACAGGCGGGCGAAAAGGCATTGGTCCGCAGCGTTGCCGCGATCACGCCACGGAACGACCGCAGGATACGGTCGTCATCGATCGCCGAAACCTCGTCCAGACCATGGATGATGCGGTCGTCGGCCTGCGCGATCGCTTCGTCGGATACAGGCTGGCGGGCCGGGTCATGCGCCAGTTCGAACCGGTCGATCAGCGCCGCCGTCACCTTGGGCGCGCGACGGAGCGCATCGACGACGGTCAGCAAGCCATAGCTGCTGCCGGTCTGTCGCAGATAGCGGAACCAGGCGCGGCACATAGTGACCGACAGCGGCTTGAGCCCCAGATCGACGGTAAGCCGGTTGAAGGCATCGTTTTCGGCCTGACCGCCCAGCACCGCTGCGATTGCCGATTCCACCGGGCCGGAATCGGCGAGCAGGCGCTCCGCGCTTTCCGCGGGCAGGGAGACTTCGAAATCATGGATGAAGGCGTCGGTAATGTCGCCCAGCCGGGTGGGGACCTCCTCCAGCACGCGGAAGCCGAAATTTTCGAGCGTGGGTACGGCGTCGGAAAGCGGCAGCGACCCGCCGAGCCGGTAGAGCTTGAGGCGGAAGACGTTCTTAGAACCGGAACACGGCGTGATCCGCACCGAGCGATCCGCATCCGAGTTGAGATCGGCCAGCCGGGCGATGTCCTGCGCGGCCTCTTCGGGGGCGTGGGTTGCACGATATCCCGCCGGGAAGGACGTGGCATAGCGCAGCGCCAGCCGCGTTGCGCCTTCGCCGACGATATCCGCCAGCGCGGCTTCGACGGCGGGTGCCCAGCCGCGCACCATCTTTTCGATTTCGGCATCCAGCGCCTGCGTATCGGGCTTGCGACCGCCATGCCGCAGGTCGAGCATGTAGCGGACCAGCGCCACGGCGCCGTCCTCCAGCGCGATCGACCAGCTGAGCAGATCGGCATTCGCCGCATCGGCGAGCATGTCGCCGATCGCTTCGCGCCGGGCAGTCGAGACATCGTCGCGCGGCAGCCAGACGAATGCGAACAGGTGGCGGCTGAGCGCGCTTTCGATCAGCGCCAGCTTGGGCCGGGGGCGGTCGGCGATGGACATGGCGATCAACGCCAGTTCCTCAAGCGAATCCGACGGGAATGCCGTCGTCAGATCGTTGGGCAGCGTGTTGAGCGCATGCACCAGCGCCTTGCCGGTATGGCCGCGCGGATCGAATCCGAACGCCGCCTCAAGATTGGCCAGCCGCTCGCGCAGCACCGGCACCTGATCGGTGGGCATGTGCAGCCCGCCGCTGGTCCACAGCCCGGCATAGAGCGAAAGGCCGATGACCTTGCCCCCCTTGTTGATCGGCGTGACGACCAGATCGAGCGGAACCCGCCGATGCACCGTGGAAATGCAATTGGATTTGAGCAGCAGCGGCGCTGCGCCACAGCTTTCGAACCATTCGATCGCCAACTGGCGCGAACGTTCGGCCAGAATCGGTGCGGCCAACTTGTGCCGCGCAATGCCCATCTGATCGTCGGTGCGCCCGTCGGCGAACCAGATTTCGTGGCCGAGCAGCGTCATATATCCCTGCGCGAACCAGCGCATCAGCGTGGCGCCTTCGCCATTGCCCAGCTTGTCGGCATCGTCGAGCATCGCCGCCTGCATCTTGCGCCAGTCGCCAACGGCGCTGGCCACATGGTGCAGCGAATCGGTGATATCGGCGAGGATGGCGTGGCGGACGCGCGCATCGGCACGCTCCATTTCGATATAGATCATCGATTCGGGCTCGCCCTCACCGATGTCAGTGACTTCGCCGTCGTCGTTGCGCGTTACATGGATTACGGGGTGGAGGATGCGGTGGACCAGCAGGTCGCGCCACACGATCGCCGACGCGATCGTCGCGACCAGAAACGGCATATCGTCATTGACGACGGCAAGCTGCAGCATCCGCCGGTCGCCGGATCGATAGCTGCGCATGGCGACGCCCGCCTCACCGGGCGGACGCTTCGCAGCTACTTCGGCGACGAAGCCGGAGGCCTCAGCCCGGGCCGCTTCGTCAAATCCTTCCAGTTCACCGGGCAGTGCGCCGTCGGTGAGCTTCTCCTCGATCGCTTTTGCCAGCGAGTCTCTTGTTACTTTCATGCACGCGCTATGCGCCCGCCAACCTTACTTCTCAACCCGCCAGAGGGTCAGAGAATGTGCGTAGGCAGGGTTTTACGCGCAAAAAAATTCAGCGGATTGCGCGCATCATCAGGCGCTCCACCGGGGCCTTGTCGGCGCCCATCGACGCCAGAATGTCGAGCGTGCCCTTGCCGTCATTGCGCGCGAGCAGCACGACGAACTCATCGTCCTCCTCGGTCACCATCGGTACATGCGCCAGTACCGGACGCTTGCGTAGTTCGGCCGCGGCCCGCGCAACGCTCCCGGCCCTTTTCGCCGGACGGCGCAGCGCGCGTTCGGCCTTCACGATTCCCTTGATGCCGCCCTCGGACGCATCGAGAAACGCGTCGAGCCCGCCTTCGGGAACATCGTTCCGCCGGGCATAGGACAGCACGGCGGCGAATTCGGTGACGCGCGTCTTGTCGTAATCGACGCCAAAGACCAGCTTTACCGCCGGCGTCATCGGCGCGCGCTCCTGCATCTTGAGCCCGGCCTTTTTCAGCATCGCGGCATAGCCCGACGCATCCGCATCGATCGCGCAGACGAAGTCATGGGCCCGGCCGAGTGCGCGATAGAGCGCCGATCGGCTGCGCGTATCCGACGCGCGCGCCGCCGCCGCCGATTCGCGCGCGAGCATCAGGCGATCGGAAAGGCTGGCGGGCAGCGATGCCGGCGCCGGCATTTCGATCGCGTCGTCATTGGCAATGCCGGCGCTGGGGCCGTCGGCCCAGACCGGCGCCGCGGGCATCGGGCGCGGCGCGGTGCGGCGCGATTGCGCAACCTCTGCATTGAGCTTGGCCTGCGTTTCCGCGTCGACCATCTCTTTCCAGTTGATCACGCCATAAATGAAGTCGATCGTGTCTTCATCGGACGAAAAGGGCATCAGGATGCCGCGATACAACGTGTTGTGCCCGCGCTGGCTTACGAACTCGGCTTCGAATCCGATCGGCGCGCGATTCGCGATGATCTGAAGATAATGATCGGTCAGTCGCGACAGCAGCGACCGGCTGGGCACTTCGGCGATTCGCCGGATCGAACCGTCGACGCCGCATTCGTCGCGCAAAGCGGCGCCGAGATAGCGAATCGCCGGATCTTCGATACCGTCGCTGAAATCGAGCAGCACGCTGTGCGGACCGAAATCGCTGATGTTGCCCGGATCGAGGTCCTCGATCGACGGATAGGCACGACCGCGCAGCAACGAAACCCAATGGTTATAGGCGCGCACATGCATCCGACGCTCGTCGGTGCCGATGTCGAGCGGTCGATCGGTCATCGCGGCGTCGTCTTCGTCCTCGCGCCGGCGGTCGTTGCGATCGCTGAGTCCGCGGGGGGCCATATCCATGCGCATGCTCCACTCGGGCATAATGCCCATAATCCGGTATCGGCCTTGTGCACCCCATGTGGTAAACGACGCGTAAAGTTGCGCTTACGCAGTCGAACGCCGTCCGAACATCGTTGTAACGCTTGTCAGGCCGCCACACTGCTGGTAAGCGCCGCCGCCTCACCCGGCGAATCCGCCGGAGAGCCCCGGGCCGCTTTAGCTCAGCTGGTAGAGCATCGCATTCGTAATGCGGGGGTCACAGGTTCGAGTCCTGTAAGCGGCACCACCCACCCTTCCTGAAGCGTCCAAAAAGCCTCGCAATTTGCGGGCGCAAGGCGGTGGTCGCATTGTGCAGGTGTCGTCCGAAGGCGGGCAGGTCGCCCATCCCGATTTCCGCCTTTATCACGCGACCAAATGGGGAATCGAAGGGTTTGTCGAGGCGGTTGCGCAGGAAGTGGCGCCATTCGGCATCGATTTCGTCATCGTCTAGCCGGGGCCGACCGGGACCGGCTTTGGTGCGGCGCTCGATCTGGCTGCCGAAAGCGCGGTCTATGATGCGACGCCTGCGGGCGATATCCGCCGCCGGATCGCTGCCGGCGACTTCGTCCTCACCGACGATGCGCAGAAAAACCGCCGCCGCGATGATTTCAGCCGGCGATGCCGAAACGCCGCCGCGCCGGGTTGCGCTCGGCAGCATCGCGTTCGAGAATATTGAGCGGGTACTCCAACGGCGTCTTGCCGAATTGCAGTCACAGCAGGAACTCGCCTTTTCGGTCGATCGCGTGCCTGTTGGGTGATCGCCGAAACCTGGCCTTTAGCCCATTTTCCGGTGCCGTGCTTCGAGCTGGGCGATGAGTTCGGCATGGCGGCTGCGCGTCAGGTGATAGCCGAGCAGGAAAAGCGGGGCGAGCGCAGCAAAGATCGCCGGTAGCGGTCCGGCGATCAGTCCCAGCCGCGTCAGTATGTCGTCGGCAATCGGCATATCCGGCGCGCGCGCGGCGAGGTCGTTCGGAAAATGGATAAGGTCCAGCGCAATACCGGCAATCAGTCCGCCAAGCGCGGCCGAACCCTTATAAGCCAGCGTCAGCCCGGAGAAAAACAACCCTTCGCGGCGCACGCCGAACAGCCATTCATGCTCGTCCGCAGTGTCGGCGAGCATCGACTGAAAAGCGACGCCGCCGATCATGATCGCAGTGCCGACGAGAAGGCCGTTGACCGTCAGCACGATTGCTGCGGCAGTCGGGTCGAGATGAATGGGGCTGTAGATCTGGAGCAGCGGCGGCCACATCTGAAAGAGCGCTATCCCCAGAAACGCAGCGATGGCGAGCGTCCGCTTCTCGATATGGCGCAGCGCGAAGGCGCTGATCGGGGCGCCCAGCAACGGACCGAGTGTCGAGCTCAGAACGACCAGCTGAATCGCGAAGGTATCGAGCCGCCAGAAATAGCGGGCGCCATGAAGCGCGAGCGAACTCCAGGTCGTATAGGCGAGGAAATAAACCAGCACCGTTCCGAACAGCAGCAGGAAGGAACGATTGCGCGACAGCTCGACCAGTTCCCGCGCGAAGCCCGCAACAAAGGGCGTATCGCCGGGAGGTGGAGCGTGCAGGCGCGGCAGCGCGCGCATCACCGCGCCGATCGCCACCATGCCCGCGATCAGCATCACTGCCGCACTGGTCCATGCAAAGGGCACATAATTGCCGCGATCGAGCAGCCCGCCGTCGCCCGCCATGAAAATGCCCAGCCCCAGCACGACGCCGATCAGCACGCCGGCATTCTGAAAGGTGAGGCGGAACGACACAACGCTTGCACGCTCGCGATAATCGTCGGTGACTTCGGCGCCGACTGCCGTGAACGGCAGTATGAAGAAGGACAGCGACAGCCGCAAAACGATCAGGCAAGCCGTGACATAAAGGAATTGCGGCAATCCTTCGAGCGAAGCGGGGATCGAAAAGAGCAGCCCGAACGCGCCGGCGAAGGGCAGCAGCCCGCCGATCATGAAGGGCAGTCGTCGCCCGAACCGCGTGCGCACGCGGTCGCTCGCCAGCCCGATTGCGGGATCGGCAACCGCGTCGACCAGCAGCGAGATCATCTTGGCCGTGCCCGCCATCGTGCCCGACATGCCGCACACCGCAGTCAGGTAGAAAAGCAGGAAGAAGCCGAACCCGGCGGTGACGATACCGTCGGCGAGCGAGCCTGCGCCATAGCCGGCCTTGAAGCGCAGCGTGAGAGGAACGCTGCGCGCTGCCTGAGCGGCTTTTTCGGCGCCGGGCCCGGCCATGGAAGTCACCTCATTCGCCATAAAGCGCCTCGATGATATCGCGCTGGAGCGGCCATTTGTCGGCCGGATAATAATTGACCATTGCCGTGACCCGGATACCCTTCACCGGATCGAGGAAGGCGATCGTGCCGCCCGCGCCGAACCAGCCATAGGTTCCCGCATGAACGCCTCCCGGCACATCGGCCAGATAGACCCAGCCGCCGGCACCAAAGCCTTCGGCAATCGCCGTGTCGGGAGTACCGGTGCCGATCACGCGTACGCCGTCCGGCAACAGGTTCGACAAGGCGAGCCGGACCGTATCGGCGCGCAACACGCGCACGCCATCGATTTCGCCACCATTGGCCAGCATCCGCAACAGCCGGTCGTAATCGCGTGCCGAGGAAACCAGCCCCGATCCGCCGAACGGCATGCGCGGCGAATGCAGCCAGTCCGAGGCAGCGCCGGTATCGACCGGCACCCGGCGCCCGTCGACAAAGGCATAGGAGGTCGAGAAACGCCCGGTTTCGCTGTCGGGCACTGTCCAATAGGTCGAGCGCATGCCGAGCGGATCGAGCAGGCGCAGCTGGACGAAGCGATCGAACGCCATGCCCGAGGCAACTTCGACGACGCGGCCCAGCACGTCGCTGCTCACCGAATAATGCCAGCTTGTACCCGGTTCGGCGATCAGCGGCAGGCCGGCGACGCGATCGGCGAAATCGGTCAGATCGGCGGGCTGGCCCGCCATCGCTTCGGGTGGAACGCGCCCACCGATCAGCCCCTTCCGGTTATAGGCGTCCTGCAACGGCCCCTTGCCGATGAACGGGTAGATTAAGCCGCCGCTGTGAGTCAGCAGATGGCGAATCGTCAGCGGTCGCTTCGCAGGGGTGCTGGCGAGCGAGGTTTCAGGCTCCGTCAGCACGCGCATGTCCGCAAAGGCGGGAATGAAATCGCTGACCGGCTGGTCGAGCGTGATCCTGCCCTGCTCGACGAGCAGCATCACTGCCATCGCCGTGATCGGTTTGGTCATCGAATAGATGCGCCACAGGCTGTCGGGTCCGGCGGCTGCGGCGCCCTCGTCATCCGACACATGCCCTGCGGAATAAAATTGGGGCGGCGCGTCACCATGGCCGACTGCGATCACGATTCCGGGCACCATGTCCTGCGCGACATAACGATCGGCCAGCGCCTGCAGCTTCGTTTCGGGAACGACCGGACCGGAAGCGGACGTGCTTTCGGGAGGAACGGCGGGAGTGCACCCGGCGAGCAGGAGCGCAGCGGCGAGGATCCGGAGCGGCGCCTTCACGTCATCGCCTTCGGCGCGACCGGGAGCGCGCTGTCTTCGAATGCGGCATAAACAAGCTGCTGATAGATCGGAAGTGCGGCTCGTCCCGCTGCCCCGCGACCGGCAGCGATGGGCGACCCCGAATGCGCCGAAACCGGCACCTGATGCTGGATGAGATAGAGCATCACGAGATCATTGGCCGGGTCCACTTGCCACCAGGTTCCGAAAATCCCCGGCCAGGTTAGCGAACCGGGCGCGCCGCATGCATAGGGATTGTCGGTCAGATCCTCCGCGATCGAAAGCCCCAGCCCGAATCCGTTCTTCTGCCACAAGGGCATCCCGGCAAAGTTTATCCGGCGCTGTGCGTCGGTGAGGCGGTTGGTGCGCATCATCCGGACGCTTTCGGGGCGAAGCAGTCGAACGCCGTCGCGCACGCCCTCGCCGAGCAGCATCTGCGCGAAACGCAGATAATCGGGCGCTGAGGAAATCAGTCCGCCGCCGCCGGGGGTATATTCGGGTGGCGCGTCGTACATTTCGATCGGAACCTTGGCGAGTTGCTCCGACGTCTCGTCCCAGGAGTAAAGGCTGGCGAGCCGGTCGCGCTTTTCCGGCGGCAGCCAGAAATCGGTATCGGTCATGCCGAGCGGAGCGAAGATGCGGTCGTGAAGCAGCTGACGAAACGGCTTGCCTTCGACCCGGCCGAGCAGGAACCCCAGCACTTCGGTCGAATGGCCGTAGTGGAAGCGCTCGCCCGGCTGAAAGGCAAGCGGCAGGCTGCCGAGCGCGGCAAGCCAGGCATCGACGCTCATCCGATTCATCCCCGGATCGCCGAGCCTCTCCTGATACGCCGCCTGCAACGGCCCTTCGGAAAAAGGCGCATAGGCGATCCCCGAACGATGGGTCAGAAGATCCTCGATCGTGATGTCGCGATGCGCCGGGACGATGTTGTCGAGCGGACCGGTCGGGTCGCGCAGCACCATGCGATCGGCCAGTTCGGGTATCCAGCGCGTCACGGGATCGTCGAGGGCGATC
>PAOI01000051.1 GCA_002707985.1 Sphingomonas sp.
CACGCGCTATGATCGCTGTGCCCACACCTTCATGTCCGCCATCTGCATCGCTGCAACCGTCATCTTCTGGCTCAATCAATGAGTCCTGAGCCTAGAAATCACGCTCAAGACCAAGAAGGATGTCGAGCAGTTCGCCGACCTGCTTTCGAAGGCTTACGGCGAATCGTGACCGTTACCCGAACGGTTCGTCCAGGCTGACCGGCGGTTCGCTGAACCATGCCGGGCCGTTTTCGGTGATGTGGATACAATCCTCAAGCCGCACGCCGAACTTGCCGGGCAGGTAAATGCCCGGTTCGTCGGAAAAGCACATGCCCGGCTTCAGCAACGTCGCCTCACCACGGACGAAATTGACCGGTTCGTGACCTTCCATCCCGATGCCGTGGCCGGTGCGGTGCGACAGGCCGGGCAGCGCGTAATCGGGACCGTAGCCGAGGCTGTCATAATAAGCGCGGACCGCGTCATCGACGGCACCGGCGGGTGTGCCGACCTGCGCCGCCTCAAACGCGATCTGCTGGCCGCGATGGACTTCGTTCCACACCTTGCGCTGTTCGGGCGTCGCTTCGCCATAAACGAAGGTACGCGACACATCCGATTCATAATCGTGCACCGAGCAGCCACAGTCCATCAGCACGATTTCGCCCGGGCGCACCGCCTGTGGCTTGCCGCTGCCATGCGGATAGGCAGCCGCTTCGCCGAGCAGGATCAGATTGAACTCGACACTGCCGCCCATCGCGCGGGTCGCAGCGGTCATCAGCGCACCGATGTCGCGCGGCGTCATGCCCGCTTCGATCTGCGGCCAGGTCCAGCGATAGGCGGCGATGGTAATATCGGTCGCGACCTGCATCAGCGCGAGTTCGGCGGGCGTCTTGATCATCCGGCAGCCGCGGATGATCGGGTCGCCGGGCACCAGAGTGGCATCGGGCAGCGCCCTGCCCAGCCCCGCGACCGCGAAATAGCGCACCGATTCCTCGATACCGATCGGTTTGGCGGCGAGCCCGCGATCCTTCAGGAAACCCGCGACGACTGCCGTCGGGTCCTCATGCTCCTGCCACACGCGCACGTCGCACGGAATGCCAAGCGATTCGCGGACCGATGGTTCTTCGAAGAACGGCGTGACGATGCACGGTTCGCCTTCGACCGGGATCACCAGCGCGGTCAGCCGTTCGCTGCGCCACCAGCGCACGCCGCTGAAATAGATCATCGACGCGCCCGGCTCGATCACTACGGCGCCGATGCCCTGTTCCTGCATCAGCGATTGCGCGCGGGCGATACGCTTCGCCCGCTCCTCCGGCCCGATTTCCACCGCATTGGCGGCGAGGTTCGGCAAATCACTCGCCTGTTGCGCAAGAGCGCGCGCAAACGGCGTTGCGAGCAGCGGCCCCATCGCCGCACCGGCGATCAGCCTGCGGCGATCGACGATCATGCCGGCGCACCCTCCGGCGCGTCCTTCTCTCCGGTCGACACAACCGTTGCGAGCACCAGATCGCCGACGACGTTGAGCGTGGTACGGCACATGTCGAGGAAACGATCGACGCCCAGAACCAGACCGATCCCTTCGGGCGGGACGCCGACCATGCCGAGAATCAGCGCCACGACCGGCAGCGATCCCGCGGGCACGCCCGCCGTTCCGATGCCGCCGAGGATGCAGATCAGCATCACCGTGACCTGCTGGGTAAAGCTGAGATCAACGCCGAAAAATTGAGCGAGAAAGAGGACCGTCACGCCCTCGAACATCGCGGTTCCGTTTTGATTCGCCGTCGCGCCCACCGTCAGCACGAACCGGGCAACCTTGCGCGGAAGCTTGAGCTCGAGATCGGCGACGCGCAGCGCCGTCGGCAATGTCGCATTCGACGATGCAGTCGAAAACGCCATCACCGTCGCTTCCTGAGTCTGGCGGAAGAAATCGAGCGGGCTCTTCTTCGCGATCAGGATCAGCAGCAGCGGGAATACGATGAACATCTGCGCGCCGAGAGCGAGCAGCACCACCCCGACATAGGCCGACAGTCGCACCATCAATTCCCAGCCGAACAGCGCGGCGAGGTTGAACATGAAACAGAAGACCGCGAGCGGCGCCATCTTGATGACGATGCCGATCAGTTTCATCGCCACGACGAAGATGCCTTCGATGCCATCCTTCAGCACCTGAACCTCGCGCCGGTCACCCGCCAGCAAAATGCCGATGCCGAAGAACAGGGCGAAGAACATCACCGCGAGAATGTCGTTCGCAGTCATTGCCGAAACCACGTTCGACGGCACGATCGAAAGCACGGCATCGATACCGGTGGGTGTCGAACCGGTGCGCTCAAGGATAGCACTGGCATTGCCGCCGGCGTCGTCGAGCATCGACTGGACCATGGCAGGATCGGTGCCGGCACCGGGCTGAAGCAGATTGACGATGCCGATACTGATCAGCACCGCGATGCTCGATACCACGATCGTCAGCAGCAGCGTGCGCAGGCCCACGCGGCGAAGCGACTTGATCTCGCCCATCTCCGCGATTCCGACGACCAGCGCCGAAAACAGCAAGGGGATGACGAGCATGAAGAGCAGGCGAAGGAAAAGCTGGCCGATCGGCCCGGTGACATAGGTCGTCACCGTTTCCACCCAGGCCGCGCCACCGGCGAAGAAATGCACCACCAGGCCAAGCCCCAGGCCGAGCGCGAACCCGCCCAGCATCCACCATTGCAGCTTGCTTTCGCCGCGCGCTTCCGTTGTTGCGCTGCCCTCGGCCGCTTCCATCAATACCCCCTTGCTGATTTCTATGCGTCACGCATAGGCATAAGGGCCGCCCTTGGCGAGTGCCGTCTGATAGGCAGGCCGGGCATGGATGGTCTCAAGCCATTCGCCGATATGCGGACGGCCGCTCCGGGCGTCGGCCCGCGCCGCGGCGGCTTCCAGCGGAAAGCTCATCATGATGTCGGCGGCGGTGAAGCTGTCACCGGCGAACCAGGGGCGCGACGCGAGTTCGGTTTCGATCCAGTCGAGATGCGTGTCGATCATCGGCTGGATGCGTTTCTGTGCCGCCTTGCCGAACAGCGGCACGCGCGTCAGCACCAGCTTCACCAGCAACGGCGGCATCAGGGACCCTTCGGCATAATGCATGAAATGGCGATAGCGCAGCGTGTCTTCGCGGTGCGCCGGGGCGCCAAGCTTGCCATCCGCCTTTTCGACCAGATATTCGATGATCGCGCCGGTCTCCGCCACGACACGCGGGCCAGCCTGCGATGCGCTGCTCGAATCGGTGATGACCGGCGACTTGCCCAGCGGATGCACGCGCTTGAGTTCGGGCGGCGCGAGCATTGTCTGCTTGTTGCGCTCATACCGCGCCACCTCATAGGGTATTTCCAGCTCTTCGAGCAGCCAGAGGATACGCTGCGAGCGCGAATTTTCGAGATGGTGGACCGTGATCATTGTGTCTGAGCTCCGTCAGCGAAAGCGTTGGAGCGCGGTCTAGCGTGTCGGCCCGGATATTTCCCGCAATTTCAGCACGAAAATCGCGCGATCGATCCCGGGCACCGAAACGCGGGAAGTAAACCTCAGCACGAGCCGGACAGCAGGAAAGACCCGGCGCAAGGGAGCGACGCCGGGTCTTCCTGTGGGATCATGTCCCGTGACCGCCTTCGCCCCATGCGCGTAAGCGAAACGGCCGATACCCTATTGTAGAAGGACTCAATCCTCTGCGTCGGGTCCCGTCATCATTTCCTCGGCGACCTGATCGGTGCGACCGCGGATCGCCTTTTCGAGCCGGTCGCAAAGATCGGGATTTTCCTTGAGGAAGGTTTTGGCGTTTTCGCGCCCCTGGCCGATGCGGACGCTGTCATAGCTGAACCAGGCGCCGGCCTTTTCCACCAGCCCGGCCTTGACGCCGAGATCGAGGATCTCGCCGATCTTCGACACGCCTTCGCCATACATGATGTCGAATTCGACTTGCTTGAACGGCGGCGCGACCTTGTTCTTCACCACCTTCACGCGCGTCGAATTGCCGATGATATCATCGCGATCCTTGATCTGGCCGGTACGGCGAATGTCGAGCCGCACCGAGGCATAGAATTTGAGCGCGTTGCCGCCGGTCGTGGTTTCCGGATTGCCGTACATCACGCCGATCTTCATGCGCAGCTGGTTGATGAAGATCACCATGCAGCGCGAGCGGCTGATCGATCCGGTCAGCTTGCGCAGGCTCTGCGACATCAGCCGCGCCTGCAAGCCGACATGGCTGTCACCCATTTCGCCTTCGATTTCGGCCCGCGGCACCAGCGCGGCCACCGAATCGACCACCAGCACGTCGATGGCATTCGAACGCACCAGCGTATCGGTGATTTCCAGCGCCTGCTCGCCGGTATCGGGCTGCGAAACAATCAGTTCGTCGATATCGACACCCAGCTTGCGGGCATAAACCGGATCAAGCGCGTGTTCGGCATCGACAAAGGCGGCGGTACCGCCCATTTTCTGCGCTTCGGCGATGACATGCAGCGCCAGCGTCGTCTTGCCCGAGCTTTCCGGACCGTAGATTTCGATTACGCGGCCGCGCGGCAGGCCGCCGACACCAAGCGCGATGTCCAGCCCCAGCGATCCGGTCGAAATCGCTTCGACCTGCATCGTCTCCTTCGAGCCGAGCTTCATCGCGCTGCCCTTGCCGAACGCGCGGTCGATCTGGGCGAGCGCCGCGTCCAGAGCCTTTTGCCGTTCGCCTGCTGCCTTGTCAGTTGCTGCCATCTTGCCGTCGATCACCTTGAGAGAAGCCGCCATTGGATTCGTCCCTGTCGCTAAAGGAATGCCGAAACGCGTTCAACGTCTGGCTGATCATGTACAGCGTTTGTTCCAAAAGAACAAGAGGAGAACTTGTTTGATGTCGATGCTCTCCGAAATCGGGCTATAAGGTCTGGCGTGACCATTAACGACGACATCAGGGCCCTGCTGGCCGATCAATGCCGTGTTCCGCGGGATTCGGTGGCGATTAATACCCGATTGGCGGAGGACCTCGGCCTTGGTGGACGCGGTGCAGTGGAGTTCTTTTCACGACTGGCAGACCGGCATCGGGTCGATCTTACAGCGCTCTGGCAGGGCTGGGACGAATATTTCGATCCAGACGATACCGCGCGCCGATTCGGTCTTATGCTGTTGACCATATTCGTGATCGGCGTTGCAGGACCCCAGCTAGGCGATTTTCTTAACCTTTCGCGCGGCCAGGAACTGGTGCTGGTTCTGGGGCTCTTCATTGCAGCTTGGGCAATCATCAATCGCAAGCGACGGCGCGCTGCACGCACGATCCGCGTTTCCGACGTCGTCGCTGCCGTGGAACGCGGGCGCTGGGAGTAGCGCGCGGGCCGGCGCCGCCTCAGTTCGGCAGGATATAGCTTCGCCGCGTATATTCCACGCCCGGCCCGACCACATCGTTCACCATCTCGCCACGGGCATAGGCGTCGAACTCGCGATAATAATTTTCGGTGCTCTGCTCGACCCACGCACGGCGGACCATCACCAGGCTGCCATCGCGCTTCTTCAATACGCCCCGCGAACCGCCGCCTTCGCGCGCGGCATTCGCGGCCTCGAAATCAGCGAAGCTCATGCTCGGGTCATAGGCGGTGCAGACCAGCCCCGAGCGCGTGCGCTGGACATTTTCCTGCCCGAGCACCCCCTCACCCACACGTTCCGGGCCAACCTCTGCCATCCACACGGTGACGCGGCGACCGAGGCTGTTCACCGCGACCCATTTATCGCGAACCACGTCGCCCTTGCCGGTTGCGGCGGCAGTCGTCACTTCGCCGCCATCGGGCTTGACACCCAGTTCCTGCGCGCGGGCATCGAAAGTGTCCCAGAGAAAATTGTTGGTGGGGCACAGCGCCTCGAGCACACCGGCGAGATCGCGCGAGGCGAGTTCCTGCGCACTCGGCGCAGGTGGGGCCTCTCCGCCGCAGCCGGCCAGAGCGCCGAGCGCAGCGCCCGAGACTATGACGCGATGAAACAAGGATCTCATGGCTCCCCCCCTTGTGCCGACTGATCGCCCATTGGTCGGCCACTTGCCATCGACCGTTCTGCGTCGGATCGCCATGGTGGCTTAGCCGCTCCGGCAAGTCCAGTGCACGCCGCCCGCAACGCCACTGAGCGCTTGCCAGCGACCGCGCCGCGCGCGATGCTCCCCCGATGACCGATCTCGCCAGCTTCGTGAAAGGCCTGCCCAAGGCCGAGCTCCACTTGCATATCGAGGGCAGCCTCGAACCCGAATTGATGTTCGCGCTTGCCGAGCGCAACAAGGTGTCGATCCCCTTCGCCAGTGTCGAAGATGTGCGCGCCGCCTATGATTTTTCGAACCTGCAGGATTTTCTCGACATCTATTATGCCGGCGCGGATGTGCTGCGGACAGAGGAGGATTTTCGCGATCTTGCCACTGCCTATTTCGATCGCGCGGCGGCAGATGGCGTACGCCACGCGGAAATCTTCTTCGATCCGCAAACGCACACCGATCGCGGCATCCCGTTTCAGGTCGTCGCCGACGGGCTTCTCGCGGGCATGGCCGAAGCCGAAGCGAAACACGGGCTTACTTCGAAACTGATTCTCTGCTTCCTCCGCCATCTGGACGAGGACGCTGCGTTCGAAACGCTGAAAGCCGCCGAACCCTGGCTCGACCGGATCGAAGGCGTCGGGCTCGATTCGTCCGAAGTCGGCCATCCGCCGAGCAAGTTCACGCGGGTATTCGAAGCGGCACGCAGCCTGGGGTTGAAGGCAGTCGCGCATGCCGGCGAGGAAGGTCCGCCCGAATATGTGTGGGAAGCGCTCGATCTGCTCCATATCGACCGGCTGGACCATGGCAATCGCGCGCTGGAGGACGCGAAGCTGACCGAGCGGCTTGCGCAAAGTGGGATGACGCTAACGGTGTGTCCGCTTTCCAACCTGAAGCTCTGCGTCATTCCCGACATGAATGCGCATCCGATCGACCGGATGCTGAAAGCGGGGTTGCGCGCCACGATCAATTCGGACGATCCGGCCTATTTCGGCGGCTATGTCGCCGACAATTATGTCGCGGCAGCACGGGCACGCGGGCTCGGCCGCGAGGAACTGGTGACGCTCGCGCGCAACAGCTTTCTCGGCTCGTTCCTTCCGCACGAACAAATCGCCGACCATCTGGCCCGGCTCGATGCCTGGGTGGCGGCGAACTGATGCCGGTATTCACCGCGATCCCGCACGAGGAATTCGTCGCTCATGTGCACCGGCTTGCACAGGCCATCGCCGACGACAGCGCGTGGGAGCCCAGCTTCCTGATCGGCATCGGTCGTGGTGGGCTGGCGCCTGCGGTCTATCTGAGCCACGCGACCGGTCGGCCGATGCTGTCGGTTGACCATAGTTCGAAAGTCCCCGATTTCGCCGATGCGCCGCTCGAGCGTCTCGCCGCGCGAACCACATCGGGCGAACGCCTGCTGTTCGTCGACGATATCAACGATACCGGCGGCACGATCGCGAAACTGCGCGCGGCACTGGCTGCGGCAGGGGCGATTGCCGACAATGTCCGTTTCGCGACCCTGATCGACAATAGCGGATCGAGCCAGCGCGTCGAATATCGCGCACGCACGATCGACCGCGCGGTAACGAAGGACTGGTTCGTCTTTCCCTGGGAAGCAGTTGCCTCTTCAGAAAGTCTTGCGACCGATGCCGCAGAGGTCCCCGCCCGGATTGCCTGATCGCAGCTATTGCGCCGCCAGCAGCTCGCTGACCGTCACGACGCGATAGCCGCGCGCCGCCAGTCCATCGAGGATCAACGGCAGCGCCGCCCGCGCGGTTGCGCGGCTGCGGTACATGATGTGCATCAGGATGATCGATCCGGGCCGGACCTGCGCCAAAATGGAATCGGCATAGCTGCGCGCATCCTGCTTTTCGGCGGGATCCTCCACGTCCCACATCACCATCCGGTCGCCGCTATCGCGCAACGCGAACGGCAGGCCCGTAAGCTTCGCGCCATAAGGCGGGCGAAACAGCCCCGTAGCGCCGCCTTCGCGAACCAGCAAAGCGTCGGTGTCGCGGATTTCGGACGCCGCCCTGCCCGGCAGCAGGTCAATCATGCGGCGGTGGAAATAGCTGTGATTGGCGATTTCGTGCCCCGCATCGACCAGCCGGCGCGCCTCGCCGGGACGCTGCCGCATCTCCTGCCCGATCAGGAAGAACGTCGCATGCGCATCGTAACGGGCAAGCGCGTCGAGTGCGATCGCAACGCCCTCCGGCGTCGGCCCGTCGTCAAAGGTCAGCGCAACCAGCTTCTGCTGCGTATCCACGTGACAAAGCGGCGTGATGAACAGCGCGAAGCAGCGCGCCTTGCTCATTTTCCACGCGCCAACAGCCCCGGCGAGCAGCAGCAGGACCGCCGCCGCTGCCCCAAACGCCCGGCGACGACGTGCCCGTTGCGTCATTGTCCAACGCGGTCAGTCGAGCGATTCAAGGGCGGCCTCAACCGCTTCGAGCGTGAACGGCTTTTGCAGCACCGGACGCCCCTTGTGCGCATCGGCGATGCTGTCGTCCGACCCTCCGGTTGCCAGCACAAAGGGAATACCGCTTTCGGCCAGCCTGTCAGCGACCGGCCAGCTGGTTTCGCCCGCGCGCAGATTGACGTCGAGGATGACGGCATCGACACCGCCTTCCTTCAGGCACGACAATGCGGTTTCGCAACTGTCCGCCGTGCCCGCGACCCGACGATCGAGAATGTCGAGAAAATCCTCGAGCATCATCGCGATCAAGGGTTCGTCCTCGACGATCAAAACACTATTGATACTGGCCATAGGATGCTGGAATGCAGAAATTTCCTGCTGAGGCCAAGCTATTTCGCAGATAAGGTTTCGCGAACCGCCTCGGCCATTTGCTGCACCGAAAATGGTTTGGGCAAAAATGCAACATTGTCGAGGTCGATCGACTTGCGCAGCTGTTCCTCGGCATAGCCCGACATGAACAGGATCGGGATATCGGGATAGCGTTGGCGAACCTGCCGCGCCATCGTCGGTCCGTCCATCGAGGGCATCACCACGTCCGACACCAGCAGATCGGGTCGATCGCAATCCTGAAGCAGCTCCAGTGCCGCCTCGCCATTTTCCGCCGTCATGACAGTATAGCCCTGCCGCGTCAGCGCGCGTTCGGCGACGGCGCGAACCATGTCCTCATCCTCGACCACCAGCACGGTGCCGCTGCCCCAAAGGTCGGCGGGCTTCTCCTTGCTCGGCGTGACGGCTTTGGTGGCTTCCGCAGCCGCATGCACCGGCAGATAGATGGTGAAGGCGGTTCCCTTCCCCATTTCGCTTTCGGCGAAGATGAAACCGCCCGATTGCTTGATGATGCCATAGACGGTGGAAAGCCCCAGCCCCGTCCCCTTCCCGACTTCCTTGGTCGTGAAAAAGGGTTCGAAGATCTTGGGCAGGATATCGGGCGGTATGCCGGTGCCGGTATCCGATATCCGCAGCGCGGTATAATCGCCCACCGGCAGCACATCCTCATCCATCTGACGCACTTCGGACGAAGGGACTGCGGCGGTTTCGATCGTCAGCGTCCCGCCGCCGGTGGGATTGGCGGCAAGCATGGCATCGCGCGCATTCACCGCCAGATTGACGACCACCTGCTCCAGTTGCCCGGGATCGGCGCGGACCGGCCCCAGATTGCGACCATGCTTGACTTCGAGCTTCACCGTCTCACCGAGCAGGCGTTTGAGCAGGTTCGAAACCTCCGAAATCACGTCGGGAAGCTGCAGCACCTGCGGCCGCAGCGTCTGCTGGCGCGAAAAGGCGAGCAACTGGCGCGTCAGACTGGCCGCGCGGTTCGAATTGGCGCGGATCTGCTGAATATCGTCATAATCGCTGTCGCCCGGCGAATGGCGCATCAGCATCAGGTCGCAATGGCCGATAATCGCGGTCAGGATATTGTTGAAATCATGCGCGACGCCGCCGGCAAGCTGGCCCACTGCCTGCATCTTGGTCGCTTGCGCCACCTGGCGCTTCAGCTTCCCCTCCTCGCCCGAATCCTTGAGGCTGATCAGCACCGCTGCCTCGCCCAGCCCACGCGCGCTCGCCAGCGAGATGGCGAGCGGCTCTTCGGGTGCGTCGGCCAGCCGGATCGCCATATCGGTCGAATGCGCCGCACCGCCTGAAAAACGACGCACCGCGTCGGCAAGCGCAGCCTTGTCCTCACGCACCACAAGGTCGCCCGGATAGAGCGGTGGTGCGGCGGCGTTGACGCGCGTCGCGCGGACGAACGCGTCGTTCATGTGGACGAAACGCCCGTCGCGATCGACCAGCGCCATGCCGAGCGGCAGCAGCGAGATCAGCGAGCGGACATGCGCCGTCGCGCTGCCCCCGATCGCGGGGGTGTTGACCGCGCTCGTCTCTTCGTCGAGCAGCGCGACCAGCATCGGCGAATCCTCCGCGTCGAGAAACGGGATCTGCAGGACGCGCAGTGGCGTGCCGGTCAGGCCCTCGCGCTCGAACCGCACTTGCCCGCTACTGTCGGTAATCAGGAAGCGCGTGAAATCGCGTCCTTCGATCGCGGCATCGTCGCGACCCATCGCACGCAGCCGCAGAACCCGATTGGCCGACCGCACGCGCCCTTCCGGCGTCACCAGCGCCGCCATGATGCCCGCGCTGCCCAGCCGATCGCCGGTCTGGCTCGCGATCAGGGTCTGAACCGTCTGGGCAAGGTCGAGCCCCTGAACGCCAACGAAACGCCATATGAGCATATCCTCGCCGACGCGCGCGACCTGCGCGGTTACCGGCGCGCCCGACACGTCGATCGGATCGCTGCGCCCTTCGCCATCGCGCCAGGCCGTGCGACCGGCGATATGCAGCGATTGCCCGGCCTCGACCGATACCGGCAGATTGGGGGGCGTCGGATAGCCTTCGAACAAGGCCGCATAGCGCGCGTTTGCGCATACCAGCCGGCCTGCGCGATCGGTTACCGCCAGCGCATCGTCGCTCGCCGCTGCCAAGGCGTGCGCGACCGACCAGTCGATGGTCGGTTCTGCCGCATCCGTGCCGCCGAACAGCTTTCGCGCGGCGAGCAGCCCACCCGCCACCAGCAGCGTCGTGGCGATGAACCCGACCGCGAGCGCGCGATCATGGAGCGTGATCAGAACCAGTCCCGCCGCCGCGAAACCCGCCAGCACCGCCGCGAGCAGCGGCATCAGCGCGCGGGGATGTTTACGGGAAGGGGCAGCCGGTACCGAAGCCATGGCCCGTCCTGTGCCGGACACGCTTTCCGGTCAAGCATCCGGGCGCCGAAACGCGCGATTTGGCAAATGAAATCTCACGCCCGGCCAAAAACGAAAACGGCCCACCGAGATGATTCGGCGGGCCGCATTTTCGGTATGAACCGCGTTCAGATCACCAGATCTTTACGCGCTCTTCCGGCGCCAGATACAGCTTCTGCGACGCATCGGGTGCGAACGCCGAATACCAGGGGTCGAGATTGCGAACGACCCACGCGCGCTGTTCCGAGGGCGAGTGCGGATCGGTGAGCAGGCGCTGGCGCAGATTGGCCTCACGATAATTGCGGCGCCACACCTGCGCCCAGCCCAGATAGAAGCGCTGATCGCCCGAAAAACCATCGATCACCGGTGCGGCCTGACCATTCAGCGAATGCTTGTACGCATCATAAGCGACCGTCAGACCGGCAAGATCGGCAACATTCTCCCCGAGCGTCAGCGCGCCCTGCACATGCAGGCCCGGCAGCGGTTCATATTTGTCATATTGCGCGACCAGCGCGTCGGTGCGCGCCTTGAACGCCGCGATGTCTTCGTCGGTCCACCACTGAGTCAGACGGCCTTCGGCGTTATATTTGGCGCCCTGATCGTCGAAATGGTGGCTGAGCTCATGACCGATCACGGCGCCGATGCCGCCGTAATTCACCGCCGGGTCGGCATTCGGATCGAAGAAGGGCGGCTGAAGGATCGCCGCGGGGAAAACGATCTCCACCATGCCGAAATTGGCATAGGCGTTCACCGTCATCGGCGTCATGCCCCATTCCCAGCGCTGCAGCGGCTTGCCGAGATGGCCGATATTGTCGTTATGCGCCCAGTTGCGCGCGCGCAGGCTGTTACCGAATGCGTCGCCTGCGACGATTTCCAGGTCCGAATAATCCTGCCAGCGATCAGGATAGCCGATTTTCGGCGTGAACGCGGCCAGCTTCTCGTGTGCCTTCACCTTGGTTTCGGGCGACATCCAGTCGAGCTGGTCGATGCGGCGGCCCATCGCATCGATCACATTGCGCACCAGTTCGTCGGCGGCGGCCTTGGCTTCTGGCGGGAAATATTTGGCAACATAGAGCTGGCTGACATCGTCGGCCAGCGCACCGGTAGTGAAGCTCACAGCGCGCTTCCAGCGCTCTTCCTGCTGCGGCGTGCCCGACAGCGCGGTCCCATAGAAAGCGAAGGACGCATCGTCGAAGCTCGACGGCAGCACGCTGGCATAGCTGACCAGCGAACGGACGAGCAGCTGGTCCTTCAGCACCGCCAGCGGCGTGGTGCGGACCAGATCGGCAATGCCGGTAACGGCGCTGGGCTGCGCGACGATCACCGAATCCACATTCGCGCCGATGCCGGCGAAATAGGTCGGGAAATCAAATCCCGGAGCGGCGGCAGTAAGTTCCGCAACCGTCATCTTGTTATAGGTCTTGTCCGCATCGCGGCTGTCGACGCGGGTCCAATGTGCCTCTGCGATCTTGGTTTCGAACGCAAGAATCGCCGCTGCGCGGGCTTCCGCGTTGGCTTCCCCGGCAAGCGACAACATGCTGGTCAGCATCGCAAGATATTTCTGGCGCGTTTCAACCAGCTTCGGATCGTCCGAAAGATAATAGTCGCGATCGGGCATGCCGAGGCCCGACTGGCTGAGGTTCAGCGCATAAACCTCCGGATTCTTGTCATCCTGACCGACATAGGTTCCGAACGGGATGCCGACACCGTTACGATCAGCCTGCGCGGCAAGCGCGGCATAACCCGATTTGGACGACATTCCCTTGATCTGATCGAGCCACGGCTGGATCGGCGCGAGGCCGAGCGAATCGATATGATCGCGATCGAGATAGGTCGTGTACGCCGTGCCGATCTTCGATCCCTTGGCAACTTCCTCCTGCAGGATTTCCTGCGTGCGCTGACGAGAAAGGTCGTCGAGCGCCGTGAACATGCCGTAATTCGACTTGTCGGCGGGGATTTCCGTATTGGCCGCCCAGGTGCCGTTGGCATAGCCGTAAAAGTCATTGCCCGGCGCGATCGAGCGGTTCATTCCCGCCTCGTCGAAACCGAACGCACCGATCTGCGGGCCGGCCGCCTCAGCCGGAGCGACCGGGCCGACCGACGCGGCATCGGCGACTTCGGTCGTCTGCGATGCCGATGCGGTCGACGCATCGTTCATCGAACATCCGGCCAGCAGAACGGGCGCGATCAGAATAGTGGAAGCAAGCAGCGGAAAGCGCATGGGGACTCCATGAATTCGAGTGATGCGCCGTATTAGCTCGTTAGTACGCAGCGTCAAACCCGCGTGATATTATTACCCGAGATTTCAGAAATGGAGGGAGTTCAGCCGCGTTCGCGCAGCAACCGGCCCTGTTCGCGCTTCCAGGCGCGTTCCTTGATCGTGTCGCGCTTGTCATGCGCCTTCTTGCCCTTGGCGAGCGCAAGCTCGACCTTCGCACGACCGCGACCGTTGAAATAGATGGACAGCGGCACGAGCGTCATGCCCTCGCGGTTCACGGCGCCGTGCATCTTGTTGATCTCACGTTCGTGCAACAGCAGCTTGCGCGGGCGCTTGGGCTCGTGATTGAAGCGGTTGCCGTGGCTGAATTCGGGAATGTTCGAATTGACGAGCCACACCTCGCCATTCTTCACCTCGGCATAGCTTTCGGCAATCGAGCCCTCGCCGAAACGCAGCGATTTCACTTCGGTGCCGGTCAGCGCAATGCCCGCTTCATACACGGTGTCGATGAAATAATCGAACCGCGCGCGCCGGTTCTCGGCGACGGTCTTCGATTTTTCGGCAGGGGGACGCGGGCGAGCCATAGGGGAAGCGCATTTAGGGGCTGAGGCCTGATAAGGGAAGCACCCCGGAGGAATGGGGCCATGACACCCTCTTCAAGGACCGCGCTTAAAGGTTGAGACTGTCGCAGCGTGACATTGTTGCAACGCAGCAGAGTAGAAATCTATATTTCTGTGCCGGGGTCGGACGAGATCGGGAGACACGTCTTCGACTGGCGGCGTGCGATAGCGAATTTCGGCCTCTCGCAGGCATCAATGAAAATTCATCAAAATCAATCGATAAGATTTAATCCGAAAGGATGAGCGCCCTTGTCAGAATGCGTTCCGAACGCGGTTTATCGATAAACCAACAAACCTATGACATATCGGAATTGAACCTAAATTATATTTACAATGGTCAAGGCGCGTGAAACCTTTTTCTAACCGCGCTTGTTAGTGCGTGAAAATAAGGGAAAATACGGCATGATGCTCAAGAAATTACTGATGGGAGCAACTATTGCGCTGATGGCCAGCGCAACCGTTGCTCAGCCCGCCCTTGCAACACAGGGCACGAGCGCCTTGTCTCTCAGCAGGGCGTCGACTGTGGGGGGCAAGTCTTCCAAAGCCATCGCCCCGGCAATTGGCGTAGTATTGGGCGTCGTGGGAATCATCGCTGGTGCGGTGGTTGTGGTTGCGGACGACGAGGATGAGCCTGCCAGCCCGTAGGACCTCTACGACCACCCTTAGGCTTTCTATCCAATTTGAGGTGAGCACCCCATGATTTCCAAGCTTCTCGCCGCTACCGCGGCAATCAGCCTCGTCGCCACGCCGGCAATTGCGGCGTCGGGCACGGCTTCTTCGCTCTCGCTGTCTCATGCTCGCGCCAGTACGCCTGCCGGTAAAAGCAACCGCGCAGGCCCAGAAACCATCGGCACTATCCTGGCCATCGGAGTTGGCGTTGCGGCGGTGGTGGCCGGTGTCGTCGTCACCGATGATGAAGACGAACCTGCCAGCCCGTAGGCCCTAGGGTTTTTATTGAAAGCGCCCTGAACTACTATGTTCGGGCGCTTTTTCTTTGCACTGCCTTCCTGTCTCGACAGCCGCCGTCGACTGGAAACGCCAGCGTCGCGTCAGACCAGCCCCGCCGCCGTCAGCGCCGCGTCAATCGCCGCCTTGCTGCCATCGCTCGGTTCGGTCATCGGCAGGCGCAATTCCATTGGAAATCCTTCACGCACGCGCGTCATCGCGTATTTCACCGGGCCGGGAGAGGCATCGGTGAACATCGCGATATGCAACGCATAGAGCTTGTCCTGATATGTCAGCGCAGTGGCATAATCGCCCGCGGCCAGGGCGGCCTGAAACTCCGCGCACAGTTTCGGCGCGACATTGGCGGTCACCGAAATGCACCCCACCCCGCCCATCGCGTTGAACGCGAGCGCGGTTTCGTCATTGCCCGAGAGCTGGCAGAAATCCGGGCCGCAGCCCGCGCGCTGTTCGCTGACGCGCGCCAGATTGCCAGTCGCATCCTTCACCCCGACAAAGGTCTCGGGGAAGGCCGTGACGATCCGCGCCATCGTCGATGGATGAATATCCGTCACGGTGCGGCCGGGCACGTTATAGAGCACGATCGGCAGGTCGGTTTTTTGCGCAACCGCTTCGAAATGGCGGAAAATGCCTTCCTGGCTCGGCCGGTTATAATAGGGCGGCACCATCAGCGCGGCATCCGCACCGGCTTCCTTGGCCGCCTGCACATTGGCGCAGGCGACCGCCGTGTCATTCGATCCCGCCCCGGCGATCACCGGCACCCTGCCCTTCGCCTGATCGACGCACACTTTGACGACGTGGAAATGCTCTTCAGCGGACATGGTCGCGGCCTCGCCCGTCGTGCCACAGGGCACCAGCGCCGACGAGCCTTGCTCGATCTGCCAGTCGACCAGCGCGCGGAAATCGCTTTCGGCAAAATATCCGCTGCGAAACGGCGTTACCAAAGCGGGTATCGACCCTGAAAACACGTCCCGAATTGCTCCCGTCCGGTAAAATCTGGGGTGGCAGATAGTCCGCGCTTCCGTATGATGTCCAGCATGCTGGCTACATTGCTCAAGAACGCGCTTCTGGTTGCTGGAGTTTCGGGCGTCGCCGCCACTTCGCAGCTGACGCAGGAACAGGTCCAATGGTATCGCACGCAGCTGGAAAGCGGCGTGCCCGGCGAGACGCCCGGCTATATTCAATCGAACAGCCTGGCCGAGGCCCTGGTCGAATGGAAGCGCCTGCAACAGTCGGATAACTATCCGTTCACCGATTATGCCAATTTCCTGTTGCTCCATCCCGGATGGCCGGGCGAGACGAGCCGCCGGGCCGCCGCAGAAACGGTGCTCCAGTCGGGCGATCTCTATCCCGGCCTCACCGTCCGCTATTTCGAGCAATTTCCGCCACTGACCGCTGCTGGACATTTGCGGTTCGCCGAAGCGCTGTCGGCATCGGGCCAGCCCGAGCGAGCCGCCGAACAGGCGCGGGCGGCATGGCGCAAGGGGCGGCTGCGCAGCGAAGACGAAACCGCCCTGCTTGGTCGTTTCGCGCCGGCATTGCGGTTCGAAGACCATGACGCGCGGATGGACATGCTGCTGTGGAACGGCGCGACCGACGCCGCCGCGCGGCTGTCGAATCTCGTCTCTCCGGAAAAGCGTGCGCTGTTTGCCGCGCGGCTCGCCTTTCGCACCAATGCCGCCAACGTTTCCGAACTTTCGGGCGCCGTGAGCGCGGCGCAGCGGCGCGATCCCGGCTTCATGGGCGATCGCGCGCTGTGGTTGCGCGCCAACGGCCAGAGCGGCGCAATGCGCGCCTATCTGGCCGAGCCGCACCGGCTGACCGCGCTGCCCGGCGATGTCGAGGAATGGTTTGAAATATTGCTGATCGCGGCGCGTGGCGCGGCGAATGACGGCAACTGGCAACAGTCCTATGACATTGCCAGCCAGGTGGACGATGCGTTCCTGCCCGGCACCGATGTCAGCGAAAAAGCCTATGGCGTGCGCGACGATTATACGAGCCTCGTCTGGCTCGCCGGCACCACCGCTTTCTACAAGCTCAATCGCCCCAGCGACGCGATGGAGATGTTTGCGCGCTATGGCGGCGGATCGCGGACGCCCCAGACTCAGTCGAAGGGCTTTTACTGGGCCGGGCGCGGCGCCGAAGCTGCAGGCCAGAGCGAGATCGCGAGGGCGTGGTACGAGCGCGCGGCGGGTTTCCCCGACCTATATTACGGCCAGTTGTCGAAGGAACGGATGGGCGTGCCGCTGACGGCGCCGGCCGCGATGGGCGCCACCGAAGTGGCTCCGGAAATCCGCACGGCATTCTACAACAGCGAAGTCGTGCGCGCGGCGCAGATGCTCGGCACGCTAGACAGCTGGGAAGACCAGAGCCTGTTCGTGCGTCAGATCGCCAACACGGCAAAGACCGACGCCGATCACGTGCTCGCCGCCGAACTCGCCCGGACGATCGATCGCCCCGATCTGGGCGTGATGGTCGGCCGGTCCGCGCTGCAGAACGGATTTTCGGACTATACCGCCGCGGGTTACCCCTCGGTCCGGGTGCCGGTGGCACAACAGGATTACTGGACGATCATCCACGCGATCGCGCGGCAGGAAAGCCAGTTCGATCGCGCCGCGATCAGCCACGCCGGCGCACGCGGCCTGATGCAGCTGATGCCGGGCACGGCGCGCGAACAGGCGGGCAAGATGGGCCTTGCCTATTCCAGCGACGCACTGACCCGCGATCCGGAATATAATATTCAGCTGGGGTCGAGCTATTTCCAGCGGATGCTGAGCTATTATGGCGGCAGCTATCCGCTGGCGGTCGCAGCCTATAATGCCGGGCCGGGCAATGTGAACCGCTGGATCGCCGCCAATGGCGACCCGCGCCTGCCCTCGGTCGATATGGTCAAATGGATCGAGGAAATCCCGATCTTCGAAACCAAGAATTACGTCCAGCGCGTGCTGGAAAACGCCGTGGTGTACGACCTGATGAACCCCGAGCGCGCACGATCCGAAGGGCCGAACCGCATTTCCTGGTATCTGGGCAAGCGCACGCCGGGTTGACCCCGGCGATTCGCGGTCCGGCGTAGGCCGCGCGCTGCGAAAGAGACACAAGAGACACCTCGTCCCCCACCCCCGTCCGTGCGGAGTGGCATGTTGCTGCGAGCGCATATGCCGTGAAGCATGCGAGGGAGGTCAGCGGGGATCGGTCGGGTAGGACAGGCCTCCTTTGGGGCTCCGGTTGGTGGTCAGTAGTTGGGCCGGTTCGGCCCGGTTTCAGTCATCGGCCCAACGAAACCGGACATGCGAGTACCGCTCCAAAACCGAGAGCGTGTCGAACCGACACTCAACGCCGTGAATCGGGGCTGTTGCCATCGAAGCCACCGGCTCGCATAAACGCCTCTGTTCGTGTTCCGCCGGATGGGAGATGCGAGGGCGCAAGCCATGGGAATGCTTGCGCATCTTGCTTTCTTCAAACGGCCGAATCCTCTCTTTTGGAAAGTCTCTCCATGCGTTTGCTTGCCTGCTGCCTCTCGATTTCCTTGATCGCCGGCACGGCGGCAGCGCAACAGTCACCGACGGTGACGGCCGACGATTATACGCGCGCCATGCACCAGCTGAGTCCGTGGACCGCGCCGCTCGTCGACCACGCAGTGCGGTCGGCGCATTGGATAGACACGCGGCACTTCTGGTATATCGACACCGACCACAGCGTGCCGACGATCATGCTGGGCGATGCGACCAACGGCACCAAGGCACCGGCTTTCGATACGGCAGCGTTGCTGGAATCGCTGAATGCCGCCGGGCTGAGGGAACGGGACGCGACGAGGCTGTATTTTTCGGGCTTCGAACCGGATTTCGACAAGAACATCGCGATCGTGACGGTGCGCGGCGAGCGATATGAATGCGGCCTGGCGCAGCCATATGGCTGTGAGAAGCTGGCTGCGCAGCGCGGCGACGTTCCGGCGGTGCTTTCCCCGGATGGCAAGCGCGCGGTCTTCATACGCGACTGGAACCTCTGGGTTCGCGATACAAGCACCGGGGCGGAGCGGCAGCTAACGACCGATGGTGTGCAGGATTTCGGCTACGCCACGGATAATGCGGGCTGGAAGCATTCGGATCAGGCGATTGTGATCTGGTCCCCAGACTCCAGGAAGGTGGCGACCTTCCAGCAGGATCAGCGCGCGGTGGCTGATTTCTCGACCACGACGACCGAGGTTGGCCACGGCCGCACGGATACGTGGAAATATCCGTTTGTCGGGGACGAGGAGATCATTCAGATCCACCGCGTCATTATCGACGTGGACAATGCCCAGGTGACTCGTCTGGACATGCCGGCCGATCTGCACCGCTCGTCGCTATGCGACGATGTGGTGTGCGGCGACGGCCCGCAGGACATGCAATGGGCGAAGGACAGCAAGACGCTGGCGTTCGTTTCGACCTCGCGCGATCACAAGGTGGAGACGGTGCGCATCGCCGATGCGGACACCGGCGCGGTACGCGACGTGTTCACCGAAACCGTGCCGACCTGGTTCGACAGCGGGTATAATGACGAAGGGATCAACTGGCGCTATCTGTCGGAGCGCGGCCAGATCCTGTGGTGGTCTCAGCGCGACGACTGGGGCCATTACTATCTGTACGACGCCGGCACCGGCCGGCTTGTGCGGCAGGTGACGCAGGGGCATTGGAACGTCGACCACCCCGTCTTCATCGACGAGCGAACGGGCAAGATGCTGATTGCCGGTGTCGGGCGGGAGCCCGGCGTCGATCCCTATTATCGAAGCATCTACGCAGTGAATCTGAACGGCGGTACACCGCGCCTGCTGACGCCGGAGAAGCAGGACCATATCGCCCTCGCGTCAAGCGATGGTCGCTACTTCGTCGACATCTACTCGACGCCGCAGGAGGCGCAGACCGCCGTGCTGCGGCGCGCCGACGGATCGGTGGTTGCGCAACTGGCGCAAGGCGACCTGACGCGATTGCGGGCGACGGGCTGGCAGCCGCCGGAGAATATTGCCGTCACCTGCAGCGACGGCAAGACGCTGTGCTATGGCCTGCTTTTCAAGCCCGCAGGTTTCGACCCGGACAAGAAATATCCGATCATCGACTATGTCTATCCGGGGCCGTTCATGGGAACGATCCCCACCCGGCAGTTTATCCCGTCGTACGGCGATTCCGGTGCATTGGCACAGCTGGGCTTTGCCGTTGTACAGATTGACGGGATGGGAACCCCGCGACGGACAAAGGCCTTTCAGGACTATTATTATCGCGACATGGGGCTTCAGGCAGTCCCCGACCAGATGACCGGAATCCAGGATCTGGCGTCGCGCAATCCGTGGATCGACATCGATCGCGTCGGCATCTGGGGCCATTCGGGCGGTGGCAATGCGACGGCAGCCGCGATGTTCCGCTTTCCCGATTTCTTCAAGGTCGGCATCGCCGAGAGCGGGAATCACGACAACCGCAATTATGAGGATGATTATTACGAAAAATATCTCGGCTTGCTGGAAACAGACGGGAACACGTCGAATTATGACACCCAGGCCAATGCGGATTATGCCCATAATCTGAAGGGAAAGCTGCTCCTGGTGCACGGGATGCTCGACGACAATGTGCCCGTTTCGTCGACGCTGCTGGTGGTCGATGCGCTCGAGAAGGCGAACAAGGATTTCGACCTGATCCTGTTTCCGCGAGCGCATCACGGCTATGGCGACATGTCGAGCTACATGATGCGGCGGCGGTGGGACTATTTCGTCGAGAATTTGATGGGGGCGACGCATCCGAAAGAGTTCAGGATCGGCTATCCGGGATCGGGCCGGTAACGTTGCACGAACCGGGACCAAGCGGCCGGTTCGGGCTATGTTGACACGCCTCAGCGGCGTTTCAGGCTGAAAGCTCGACCGCCGCCGGTAATCCGGTACGGGACTTCGGCTGCCTGTAAGGCGCAGCACTCTCCCCCATTCCCCCGCGCAGCCACCCCGCCTACACTCGCCCGATGGATCGCCCGAATTACATCACCCCTGCAGGCTATGCCGCGCTGAAATCGGAATATGACCAGCTCTTCGCCGAAGAGCGCCCGAAACTGGTCGACACTATCGCCTGGGCCGCCGGGAACGGCGATCGCTCGGAGAATGGCGATTACATCTATGGCCGCAAAAGGCTGCGTGAGATCGATCGACGGCTGGGCTGGCTGTCGAAACGGATGAAGGCGGCCAAGGTGGTCGATCCCGCCCAGCAGCCCGACAAGGAGCGCGTCTATTTCGGCGCATCGGTGCTGATCGCCGATGAGGACGATAATCAGCGAACGCTGACGATCGTCGGCGATGACGAGGCCGATGCCTCGACCGGGCGGATCGGGTGGAACGCGCCGCTGTCGCGGGCGCTGCGCGGCGCCGGCATCGGCGATCTGCGCCGGGTGATGCTGCCCGCCGGCGAGCGCGAATATGAAATTCTGGAAATCACCTATCCCGGCGCATGAGGCGCGGCGATGCGTGGCGCGGGCACGGCGGGCCGGTCTTCGCGGCGCCAGCCGCTGCGGCTAAGCTGTTGTCCGGGCGCGGGGTTTGCGCCGGGTAAGCGTAGCGTGGGGATTATGGGTTCGCGACGATTGTTGATCGAAGGACGCGTGCAGCGCGTCGGCTATCGGGACTGGGCGGTACGGACTGCCAAGGAATGGAACGTCACCGGCTGGGTACGCAATCTTAGCGACGGACGCGTGGAAATCGTCGCAGTGGGCGATGATAGCGCGATCGACGCCTTCACCGACGATTGTCGCACCGGCCCGCGCGCCGCGCAAGTGTCCCGCGTGGAGGCCACGGCGATGGAAATGCCGAAGGTAAAGGGATTTACCAAGCGCTTCACTGCCTGAGATGGGAACGCGCGGCGGGGTCCGTTCATTGGTTGACAGGAAAGGAGATCGACCATGAACGACCGCACACAAACCGCGCGCGACCATGACGACAGCGAAGTCATCGATCGTGCCGAACAGAACAGCGTATCCGGCGGACAGCAGGGACGCGAGGGCGGCAATATCCAGCGCGACGTCGGCACGCAGGACGCATTGGCCCGCGCAGACGATCCCGACACGCATACCCGTGTCACCAAGGAAGACGAGATCGCCCATGGCGAGCGATATCCCGCGCCGAGGCGCGGCGACTGAGCCTCGACTATGCCGTTCCTGCGCCGTTGGTGCGGGGGCGGTTTTCCTTTGGGGGATTGTGCAGCCTGTCCCCCACCCCCTACATCGGAAGTCATGCAGAATTCCAATCTTGGCCCGCCTGCGGGCAATGTCGCGTTGCTGATCGATGCCGACAACGCGTCCCCCGCCTCGATCGACCCGGTGCTGACCGTTCTGGCCGAACTGGGCACGGTCAATATCCGCCGCGTCTATGGCAATTGGCGCAAACAGTCGCTCAAGGGCTGGGCCGACATGACGCTGAAACACGGCATCGAGCCCTATCAGCAATTCGACATCACCAAGGGCAAGAATGCCACCGACATGCGGATGACGATCGATGCGATGGACCTGCTGTTCCGCGGTCGCGTCACCGGGTTCGGCATCCTTTCGTCGGACAGCGATTTCATGCCGCTGGCGATGCGCATTCGTCAGGAAGGCCTCCCCGTTTACGGCTTCGGCACGCCGCGCACACCCGACGGATTTCGTCAGGCGTGCACGCGCTTCATCGATGTCGATGCGCTGATCAAATCGGGCCAGCCCGCCCCCGCGAGCGGCACCGCCCCCGAGCCCGAAAAGGCGCTGGACAAGGATCTGCTCAAGCTGCTGATCGACGCCTATAACAGCGCCAAGCGCGATGAGCGGGGCTATGCCGCGCTTTCCGACGTGGGCCAGCGCGCGGGCAATCGTTCGAGCTTCGACACGCGCAACTATGGCTATAGCCGCCTGTCCGACCTCATCGAAACGATCCCCAACTTCCAGACCGAGCATCGCGAAGGTGGGCAGGTCTATGTGAAGCGCCTGCGCTGAGATGATTGCGCGCCACCTGTTCGTTTCGGGCCGGGTTCAGGGCGTATTCTTCCGCGACTGGACCGTGGCGACGGCACGCCAGCTGGGGCTGGTCGGATGGGTCCGGAACCTGTCCGACGGAAGGGTCGAAATCGTTGCACAGGGCGATCAGACTGCGGTCGAACGCCTTATCGCCCAATGTCGGCAAGGTCCGGAAAACGCACGGGTGGATAAACTCGACGTCTCGGATGCGACAGCCTCGAATTTCACAATATTCGAGAAACGCGCAACCGTCTGAAATATTGCTTCGAAGCACGGCATTTCCCCGCAAGGTAATGGGTTTCTCCGGCGGACGGGGTGACTTTCGCGACGAACCGCCTTACGTCCCGGCCCATGCAGACAGGAATCATCATCAGCCTTGCGGTGTATTTCATCGCGATGCTGGGCATCGGGGTTTATGCCTGGCTCAAATCGACCGACGACAGCGAGGGGTATCTCCTCGGCGGTCGTCAGCTTCCTCCCGCTGTCGCGGCGCTTTCCGCCGGCGCTTCGGATATGTCCGGCTGGCTGCTGCTGGGCCTTCCCGGCGCGCTCTATCTCGGTGGACTTTCGGAAGCATGGATCGGCATCGGCCTGTTCATCGGCGCTTTCGTCAACTGGCTCGTCGTCGCACCGCGCCTGCGCCAGCAGACCGAGGAGCTGGACGACAGCCTGACCATCCCCGAATTCCTTTCGCGCCGTTTCCCGACCCAGGCGATCCCGCTGCGGGTGATTTCGGCGGTAGTGATCGTGATCTTCTTCGCGGTCTATTCCGCTGCCAGCCTGGTCGGTGGCGGCCTGTTGTTCCAGACCAGCTTTGCCGGAATGTTCGGCAGCATCCCCGAAATGATCGGCGCCAGCGATTATGCGTTCGGCATCTGGATCACGGCGGGCGTCGTGCTGGCCTATACCATGTTCGGCGGCTTCCTGGCCGTCAGCCTGACCGACTTTGTGCAGGGCTGCATCATGGTGGTGGCGCTGATCCTGATGCCGATCGTCGCGACGATGGGCGAAGGCGGCGTCGGGCCGATGACGCGGGCGCTGCACAATGTCGATCCCGATTTCCTCAGCCTGACGGCCGGCGTGACGTTCATCGGCTTTCTGTCCGCTGTGACCTGGGGGCTGGGATATTTCGGTCAGCCGCATATCATCGTTCGTTTCATGGCGATCCGTTCGCTCAAGGAAGTGCCGACGGCGCGAAACATCGGCATGACCTGGATGGGCGTGTCGCTGATCGGATCGCTGGGCGTCGGCATTGCCGGTCGCGCCTTTATCGAGCGTAACGGCATCCCGATGGAAAATGCCGAAACGATTTTCATCGTGCTGGCCGACATGCTGTTCCATCCGCTGATCACCGGCTTCCTGCTCGCCGCGCTGCTTGCCGCGATCATGAGCACGGTTTCGTCGCAGCTGCTGGTCGCCTCCAGCTCGCTGACCGAGGATTTTTACCGCCTCTTCTTCCGCAAACAGGCGAGCGAGAAGGAAATGGTGACGGTGGGGCGTATCTGCGTGATGCTGGTCTCCGTCGTCGCGGCGGTGATCGCACTCGATCCCGAAAGCGAAGTGCTGCAGCTCGTTTCCAATGCCTGGGCCGGGTTCGGTGCGGCCTTCGGCCCGCTGATCCTGCTCGCCCTCACCTGGAAACGGATGACCGGCGCAGGCGCGGTTTCGGGTCTGGTCGTCGGCGCGGGCGTCGTGATCTGGTGGATCGCGATGGGCTGGAATTCCAGCTTCCTGGGCGGCGAAGGCGTGTACGAGATCATCCCGGGCTTTGCCGCCGCAATGGCCGCGATCGTGATCGTCAGCCTGCTCGGCAAGGCGCCCGAGCGCAAACAGCCGCTCGACGAGCCCCTGCCCGCCCAATAACGCCGTCCGCCGGAGCGTTCCGCCCGATGCAGAGCATTGCGGAGCGGAACGTTTCGGCGCGACGCGTGCGGGTCAGTCGTCGCTGGTTGGCGTTTCGGGTGCCTCGACCGCTTCAGGCGCGTCGCCCGGCGCGTCCGTGTCCTCCGGCGCAGCCGGTCGGGTCGCCTCGGCAAAACCCGAGCAATCGCCGCCCAGATGCGATCCGAAACCGCCCGGCGCGCGCGTACCCAGTTCGCGCCCGTCGTCCTTGGCGATCAGATAGGTGGTGCGACGATCGGGCGAGGTGCCTGCATCGATCGTCCATGCCTCCACCGGGCCGTCGGGCGTCTCGACCGTTTCCGATCCGGTGACTTTCAGCGTGAAGGCGCCGACGCCGTCATCATATTGATAGATGGGCAGCGTATAGCTTTCGCCCTGTTTCAGATCGACGATCGCACCGAACGGGATGCCCCACAAATTGCCGTCCCACACGGGATCGGGAACATCGGCATGGATCGCGTCGGTTTCGCCCTTCGCCATGCGGAAGCCATCGACCGACCCGCCGCGATAGCGCAGGCGGATCATGTGCAGCTGCCCACTCATCCGCGCCTTTACCGCGTCGACGCTGTCGAACGCCATCGGCGTCAGATCGGACTGACGGACGACGACATGGTCGCGCAGATCAAACACCCCGCCCGACAAGCGCTGATGCGTGACGATATCCCATGCCGGCTCGCCATCCATTTCGAGCGGAACGATCTTTTGAAACATCGCGCCGAGCACCGTGCCGTTATGGGTGAGCGCCCAGCACACCTCCCCTGCCTGAACTTGCGTGCCGTCGACCTTTGGCACGAGGGGATCGTCCTGAACCGAAGCCGCGGCATAGGGCATGGCGAGCGAGAGGAGGATCGAGAACATGGGTTCGGCCTAGCTCCAACAGGGCGCCAATGTTCGGCGCAATCGATATGTGGTCCCGTGTATTAACTCCGCAATACGCATCGTACCAGCGGGAAGATAGCGCCCCCGCAAAACGCACGCATTTCCGTACAAAGTTCGCACAGGTTCGCACCAACACGCGCGCGCGGCCGCATGCGACGACCGCGAGTCTGAAGATGGGGTAGCGTGACCGGGACGTGTAGGACAGCGCGAATTGCGGAGCGGCAGGTTGGCGCGGCCTGGGTCAGGGCTTGCGGTCATCGGCACGCTCCGGCTGCAACAGCAGCTGCGCCAGAGCATCACCGATCCGTGCGCTGACATCGGGTTCCGGTTGCTGCGATGACAAGATCGCAAGTGCCGACGCCATCCGATCCGGCTGGCCCAGAGCCGCGTTCAGGATGACGAAGACCATCGCGGCGTCGGCGATCGGGATCATCCCCGAATCAATCCCCTGCTGGATCAGCGGACGCGCCGCCTGAAACAACGGTTTGAGCAGGCGTTCGGCGATCAGCTCGGCTTTGGGCGGGGATTCGAGGCTGCCGCGCGCAATGAAGCCGCGGAGATCGGGATTTTGATCGTAATAGGCGGCGGTCATACCGATCGCCAGCTTCAGCCGATCACGCAGGTCCGCCTCGCTGTGCTGGGCCAATGCGACGAGCGCACCGATTTTGGGCGCCAGAACCTGAGCGAGCGATTCGACGCAGGCGAGCCACAACCCCTCCTTATTACCGAAATGCACCGCGACGAGATTGGGAGCTGCTTCGGCATTCGCCGCAATCATGCGGATTCCGGTCGCTTCAAAACCATGATCGGCGAAACAGCGTGTGGCGGCGCGGATCAGGGCATCGCGCCCGCCGGGCGAATCGGCGCTGCGACGACCGCGCCGACGCGGCTGATCCTCTTGACGCGAACTCATTGCGCAACATATATGTACGAGTGTACATATAATCTCTTAGCTCGTGACGTCGGCTTTTCCTGCGAAAGGATCTGAACCATGCGCAATCCTATCACGCGCCGTGCCGCACTTTACAATCTTTCGGCGTTTGGCGCGCTCGGCCTGGCCGGCTGCATGCCCAGCCTCGATCCCAATTCCCGCGAAGATCAGCTGGACGGATCGCTCGACGGATCGGTTATCGAAGCCTTTTTCTACGCATTCGGCCCTTATGAATTTGCCCGGTCGATGCAGGCGCTGTCCGGCCAGATCGACGTCGGCGACACGCTGGTGTCAGAGGACGCGCTGGCGGATGCCGCGCGTCGCGCGGGCGGCGCGGATGTGCTGATAAACCGCCATATCCATGTTCGCGATCTGGCCGATGAGCGCATTCGATCGGTCACTGCGCCGAATAACGACACGCTGTACACCTCGGCGGTTCTGGAACTGTCGCAAACGCCGGTCCGGGTAACCCTGCCGAACAGCGGCGAACGTTATCTGTCCGTCGCGCTGATGGACATGTTCACCGACCAGCGGATGATCGGCCATGTCGAAAACGGCGGCAAGGCCGGCACCTATCTGATCGTCGGGCCCGATAGCCCGGTCAAGGACGGCCCGTCGGTGATCCGCATGCCCTCCAACGATGCCTGGCTGCTGGCGCGCACCTTTGTTTCCGGTACCGACGATCTGGAGGCTGCGCGTGCCGTGCAGAGCGGGATTGTCGTCGAACCGGTCAACCCGGACGCGCAGCCGCGCCGCTTCACCACGCTGGCGCCGCCGAAAATGGAGCCGCCGGCTTTTCTGGCGCTGACCAACGAAGTTCTGGGCCGCTCCCCGAGCCATCCGCAGGTGGCACGCGCTACAGGCTTTGCGGGCAAGGGGATCATTCCGGGAGACCTGACCGCATGGGAAAGCGTTTCGGTCGGTGCCCGCACCGCGTGGAGCGCGTGGCTGCCACGGTCGCTATCGGTGATGCGCAGCGGCTTGTCGCGTTCGCAGAACAAGCCGGGATGGAACGCGCCACCGACGATTTTGGGGAATTACGGCGATAATGACGTGGTGCGTGCGGCGATCGCGTTGATCGGCTTTGGCGCGCTCAAGACCGAAGATGCGCGCTATTTCCGAACAGAGACGGATGCCCAGGGCGAGGAGCTGACCGGAGAAAATAGCTATCGGATGGTGATCCCGCCGGAGGGCGTACCGGTGAACGCCTTCTGGTCGCTGAGCGTCTATAAACCCGACGCCGACGGACGCCTGTTCTTTTTCGAAGTACCGATCGACCGGCATTCGATCAATTCGGGATCATCGGACCTTCGTCGCCGCGAAGACGGATCGATCGTCCTCTATCTGTCGCGCGAACGGCCGGAACAGGATGATGTGGTCTGGGTGCCGACACCGGAAGGAAAATTCGAAGCGATTTTCCGCACCTATGAGCCGAAGCAATCGGTGATCGATGGAAGCTGGTCGGTGCCGCCGCTGGAAATCAGCAGCTAGCCCACGAAGGAGATCGAGCCGAGCCCACCCCCGGGCATCGGTTTCGGTGCAAGGTGGCGGGATGACAATCCAAAGGGAGCGCCACCACGACCCTGCCCAAACTGGGCGGCAGATTTCTCTGCCGCCCGTTTTTTTGTTTCCTGAGCCCGCCAGGTTCGGCGGGTCAGACTCTGCGGCCGCGCACCAGCTGCACCACCAGCACGATCACGGCGACGACCAGCAACAGGTGGATAAGCGATCCGCCGACGCTGCCGAGCAAGCCGAGCAACCACAGCACCAGCAAAATTACGATGATAGTCCAAAGCATTACGCGTACTCCCCTGTTGAATTGGTACAGGGGCAGAATGATGCGCGAGCACTTTCGTTCCGCCGGTGGTTCGCGACAGGGTGCGTTTTCGCGATGGCGAAGGCGTAAGGCGCGGGCGGAAACGCCGCTCGCGCCCCACGATCAGCGGGTCAGCTTCTTGTAGGCTAGTCGCGTCGGGCGGTGATACAACTATTGTCCTCCTGTCATTAGCACAGCTACAGCAGTGTAGCTGTAAGATGGCTACCGGGGGGCTAAATGACTGTTTCTGTATTTCGATCGGGCGTCGGGATTTTATCCTGCGCTTTGCTCGCGGCTTGCGGCGGCGGCAATAACGGTAGCGGAACGATAGTCACCCCACCCGGCGCAAATCCATCGACACCAACTACGTCGCCAAGTCCTGGCGCGGGATTGCTGAATACTGGTGAAGTCAAGCCAACGTCCGACGCGGCATTCATTGCAGCTACGATGGAATTGACTACAACAGCGGGCACGACCAGCGATTTGACTGAAGATACGCGCGGCGGCACTACCAGCAATCGAACCGTTACGCTCGACACGCCCGGGTTCAAGGGGAGCTACAATGGTTCGACCGGCTATAGTCTGTCTGATTCCGTCAACGGCGCCGTTTTCGGACGTGCGCAGCTCGTCAGCGATACCTGGGCCAACGAGAAAAATTATCCGACGGTGCTATTCAGTCGCCTTTCCGCGAACTCGGCGGATTATCTCGCGCTTTACAGAAACAAGGTCAATACGAGTACGGCCCTTGGCTCGGGTAGCGTCGAGCCAAAATATGCGGGCATCGGTGGATGGCAGCACAGCATCAGCGAAACCGGAGAGCGCCACACGCGCCTGACATATTTCGCGTTCGGTCCCGCAACGCCGACAACCGATATACCAAGATCCGGAATCGTGAAATATTCGCTCACCGGGCGCGGAAATTATGCGGGTGACAACGCTCTCTACTTCACAACAAGCTTGGACGAGATCGCCGTCGACTTTGATACTCACACAATTTCCGGATCGCTTTCGATGGGCGGAACAAACTTCTTTAGCGGAAATTATGGCGGCATCTATAGTGTGAGATTTTCCGGCACAATGTCCGGAAATATGGTGACAGGCGCCACGGAGTCGGGGGTCGCCGTGGCATCGGGCCAATTCAAGCTGCTCTTTGTCGGGCCTAATGCCGATGAGTTAGTGCTGATCCATGCCGGACAAGATGGTCGCGGGGATTTTGTCGGCTCCGCCGTTGGGGTCCGCAATCCCTACCTGCCCTGATCGCCACTTCATCGCAACATGCCGATCAACAACCGCTTCCGAATTTCAACAAGTTAGAAAAAGGCGGCAGATCCCCTGCCGCCCTTCTTGTCTCAACGCAACCTCAGCGGGTCAGCTTCTTGTACGCCAGTCGCGTCGGGCGATCGGCGGCGTCGCCCAGGCGGCGGCGCTTGTCTTCTTCATACGCTTCGAAATTGCCTTCGAACCATTCGACATGGCTGTCGCCTTCGAACGCAAGGATGTGCGTGGCGAGGCGATCGAGGAAGAAGCGATCGTGGCTGATGACCACGGCGCAGCCGGCGAAGTTTTCGATGGCTTCCTCGAGAGCGCCCAGCGTTTCGACGTCGAGATCGTTGGTCGGTTCGTCGAGCAGCAGCACGTTGCCGCCCTTTTTCAGCATCTTGGCCATGTGGACGCGATTGCGTTCACCGCCCGAGAGCTTGCCGACATTCTTCTGCTGGTCCTGGCCCTTGAAGTTGAAAGCGCCGACATAGGCGCGCGTCGACATGTCGTGGCCATTGACCTTCACATAATCGAGGCCATCCGAAATCTCTTCCCAGACATTATGCTTGGGATTCAGATCGTCGCGGCTCTGATCGACATAGCCGAGATGCACCGTCGGGCCGATGTCGATTTCGCCGCTGTCGGGCGTTTCCTGACCGGTGATGATCTTGAACAGCGTCGATTTACCCGCGCCGTTGGGGCCGATCACGCCGACGATGCCGCCCGGCGGCAGCATGAAGGACAGGTTTTCGAACAATAGCTTGTCGCCATAGGCTTTGCTGATGTTCTTCGCCTCGATCACCTTGCCGCCCAGACGCTCGGGCACCTGAATGACGATGGAGGCCTTGCCCGGCGCGCGATCCTTTTGCGCGTCCTGCAGCTGTTCGAACTTGGCGATACGCGCCTTGGACTTGGTCTGGCGGCCCTTGGCGCCCTGACGAATCCATTCGAGCTCGTCCCTGATCGCCTTTTGGCGACCCGATTCCTCGCGCGATTCCTGTTCGAGGCGCTTGGCCTTCTTTTCCAGATAGGTCGAATAATTGCCTTCGTACGGGAAATATTTTCCGCGATCGAGCTCGAGGATCCAGTCGACCACGTGATCGAGGAAATAGCGATCGTGGGTGATCATCAGCACCGCACCGGCATATTCCTTCAGGTGGTTTTCCAGCCATTCGACGCTTTCCGCGTCAAGATGGTTGGTCGGTTCGTCGAGCAGCAGGATCGACGGCTTCTGGATCAGCAGCCGCGTGAGCGCGATACGGCGCTTTTCACCGCCCGAAAGGCTTTCCACCGGCCAGTCGCCCGGCGGGCAGCGCAGTGCCTCCATTGCGATTTCGAGCTGGTTGTCGAGCGTCCAGCCATCGACTGCGTCGATCTTTTCCTGAAGGACGCCCATTTCCTCCATCAGCGCGTCGAAATCGGTATCGTCCTTCGGATCGCCCATTTCGGCCGAGATGGCGTTGAAGCGATCGACCATGTCGGCGATGTCGCGCGCGCCGTCCTTGACGTTTTCCAGCACCGTCTTGCTGGCGTCGAGATGCGGTTCCTGCGGCAGATAGCCGACCGTGATGTTCTCACCCGGCCATGCCTCGCCCGAAAATTCGGTGTCGATGCCCGCCATGATCTTCATCAGCGTCGATTTACCCGCGCCATTGGGGCCGACGATGCCGATCTTGGCGCCCTGGTAGA
>PAOI01000052.1 GCA_002707985.1 Sphingomonas sp.
CTCGATCCGTTCGACGTTCGCGGCCGGAATCCGCTCGAGAAGCTCACGGACACTGTCGCTTTTGGATGTCGGCACATCGGCGTCGATCAATACATTGCCAGCAGTGCCGGCAAGGCCGCGCGTCGACGAATTGCCGGCATTCAGCGAAAAGCCGGGAATGCGGTTGATCATGTCCAACGCAGTGCTGGGACTATAGCTGGCGAAGAAATCCGGCGGGTAGACGATCACGCCGCTGTTCTGGACGCCGTCGGGCGCGGGCATAGCCTCCCCCGCCGGTACATCCTGCGCGTGCGCCGGCACCACAGCGGCGACCAGCACCGCCGCTGCAATCAGCTCAACAGACCTTTTCCCCCCCAACGCGCGCAATCCCCCAATGTGCTGCATAAGGCCGCAAACGCCTCGCGCGCCTTTTACGCACGGGTCAGCGGCCCTTATCGAGCCGCAACATTATTACGCCTGTTCGGGAATGTCGCGCGCGAAGTTGCCTTCGCCTCGTAAAGAAGAAATCAGTCTGGTTTCTTTGCCACACCTACCAGCGCCGGACGCAGCAAACGGTCCTTGATCATGTAACCGCTCTGAATTTCCTGCACCACCGTTCCGGGTTCGGCATCGCTACTCGGCACTTCCATCATCGCCTGATGACGGTTGGGGTCGAGTGGCTGCCCCATCGATTCAACCTTCGAAATGCCGTGGCGACCGAATACGGTCTCCAGCTCGCGCCCGGTGGCTTCGAGTCCTGCAACCAGTCCCTTCATCTTGTCGTCAGCGCGCATTTCGTCGGGGATCGCCGCCAGCGCGCGCGAAAGATTGTCGGCAACCGACAGGATGTCGCGCGCAAATTGCGTTACGGCATAGGTACGCGCGTCGTCGGTTTCCTTCTGCGCGCGGCGAACCATGTTCTGCGCGTCGGCGCGAGCATAAAGCACCGCGGCTTTGGCCTCGGCAAGCTCTGCCTCAAGCTTGGCCAGCTTGTCATGCTCGGCAACTTCCGGCGCGCTTTCGGCAGTTTCCTCGCGCAGCGTTTCTTCGCCTTCCTTCACATCCGAACCGGCGGACTTTTCTTCGCTCATTGTATTCCTGTTCTCGTTCGTCAGCCCAAAATACGGGCAAGGGTCGAAGCTGTGAAGTCCACCATGGGGACGACACGGGCATAGTTCAACCGAGTGGGACCGATCACGCCGACGACACCGACCACCCGGCCGTCCATCGCGCGAACCGGCTGTGCGATAACCGAAGAGCCGGAAAGCGCGAACAATTTATTCTCCGATCCGATGAAAATCCGCGCCGCCTCTGCCTCCCGTGCGCTGTCGAGCAGGCGGGCGATTTCCTCCTTGCCCTCCAGTTCGTCGAGCAATTGCCGCACCCGTTCCAGATCGGCCGCGGCGCCATCCTCCAGCAGCCGCGCCTGACCGCGCACGATCAACACCGGGCGCTGGCCGCCATCTTCGCTCCACACCGCAAGGCCGCGTTCGATCAGATCGCGCGCCGCGCTGTCCAGCTGTGCCCGTTCATGGGTGATCTCGCGCCCGATCCGCGCCAGCGCCTCGCCCAGCGTCAGCCCGCCAAAGGTGGCGGATATATAATTGGTCGCCTGTTCCAGCGCACCCGGCGCAACGCCACCGGGCAGGTCGACCACCCGGTTCTCGACCGATCCGTCCGCCCCGACCAGCACCGCGAGCGCGCGATCCCCGCCGAGCGGCACGAAACTGAACTGGCGCAGCACCGGCTCGCGCTTGGGCACCAGCACCATGCCGGCACAGGCCGACAGGCCGGAAAGCGCCGCAGTGGTATTGGCCAGCGCCTCCTCCACCGGTCCGCCTTCACGGGCGCGCCCTTCGATCGCCGCGCGTTCCTCGGCCGAGGGCTCGCTCGCCTGCATCATCCCGTCGACGAACAGCCGCAGCCCGCTTTGCGTCGGCAGCCGCCCCGCGCTGGTATGCGGCGCGGCGAGCAACCCATGCTCTTCCAGATCCTGCATCACATTTCGGATCGACGCCGGCGACAGGTTGAGCGTCGAAATGCGCGAGATGGTGCGCGATCCGACCGGCAACCCCGAATCGAGATAGCTTTCGACCACGATCCGAAACACGTCGCGCGCGCGATCGGTAAGTTCGGGGATGGTCGGCGTGCTCATGCCCCTGATTTAGGCGTGCCCATCGCCACCTGCAAATTACCAACCAATACGCCGATTCACAAATCCTCCCCCGCCAGGGGGAGGTGGCACGCGCAGGGTGAAGGAAGGCGGAGGACAGGTTGTCCTTTAACGGGAGACGCCGCCGCGCCCTACCTCTGGTGACGGGGAATCTGCTGCCTATAATTCAGGGCTGCGCGCCGATCATTGCCTCGATGGGCAGCAGATCGACTGCATCGCCCAGCGCCTGCGCCATCGTCGCATTTTTCTCCATGTCGCAGCCATAATAGAAATAGAGGCTCTGGCTGTCGCCGATCGGCCGCGTCCATTGCACGGAAACGCGCGGCAAGTCGGTCGCTGCCAGCTTGCATTCCGGCGTGCCCGGCGCGATCCGGCGCTCACCGGTTTCGGGGCGATAGGGCGCAAGTTTCGCCTTGAACGCTTCATATTGCTGCGGCGTCAGCGTGAACGCCTGCTCGCCCTCGACCTGCGTGAAGCGCTCGCCGACAAAAACGCCGGTGCCATCGGGGCGCACCGTGACGCGATAGACCGGGCAGCGACCGAAACAGGGGCTGGTTTCATAGCTGATCGATTCGCTCTCGGTCGCGATCGGCCCCGAGGGCACCGGCAACCCCGAATCGTTCGTCGCGCATCCCGCCAGCATCAGTGCCAATCCGCTCGCAACCATCCACCGCATAGCATTCCTCCCTTTGCCGGCCCGCGAATTTTGGATCGACGCGCGGGCTAGCGCGTTCGTTCCCTGGCCGCTACGTCGCGCAGCTTAGCTTACAGGAGTTTGAATGATGCGCCCATCCGGCCGCGCCCCCGACGAAATGCGCGCGATCACGATCGAGCCCAACTATACCCGCCATGCCGAAGGATCGGTCCTGATCGGTTTCGGCGATACCAAGGTGCTGGTAACGGCATCGGTCGAAGAACGGATCCCGCCATGGCTGCGCGGCAAGGGCGAAGGCTGGGTGACGGCCGAATATGGCATGCTGCCCCGAGCCACCCACACCCGCGGCAGCCGCGAAGCCGCCAAGGGCAAGCAATCGGGCCGGACGCAGGAAATCCAGCGGCTGATCGGCCGCTCGCTCCGCGCCGTCACGGACCTCAAAAAGCTCGGCGAGCGCCAGATCACGCTCGATTGCGACGTGATTCAGGCCGATGGCGGCACCCGCACGGCGTCGATCTCCGGCGCATGGGTGGCGCTGCGCATGGCGGTCGACAAGCTGATGGCGGCAGGCGCGATCACCGAAGATCCGATCGAACAGCAGGTCGCGGCGATCAGCTGCGGCATCTATCAGGGCAATCCGGTCCTCGACCTCGATTATGACGAGGATTCGAATGCCGACGCGGACGCCAATTTCGTGCTGCTGTCGAACGGCAATATCGCCGAGGCACAGGCAACTGCCGAAGGCGCGACCTATGACGAGGAAGGGCTGCTCCGCCTGCTCCGCCTCGCCCGGATCGGCTGCAACGACATCTTCGCCGCGCAACGCAAGGCCGTCGGGCGTTGATAGTAAGGGGCGGGCAGGCTATTCTGCGGTCATGAACCCGCCCCTGCGTCCGGAAGAGCATGATGCGATTTTCGCGCGGCTCGCGATGCTCGAACAACGCGAAGCGTTGCTCGAAGCGCGGATGCGTGAAAATCGCAGCGAATTGCTCTGGGTGCTGGGCGCAATCAGCGCCGGACTGGCGGTCACGGTGATATTGCTGCTGCTCCAGCAATTCGGCGCGCTTTCTCAAGCGACCTGGGAATCCGGATCGCCGGCATGGTGGGTGGCAATTTCGTTGCTGGGCGTGGCGATGATTCATCGTCTCGCCTCGACTGGCCGGCAGGCGATCGAACGGCGGCACGCGCGCGATCGCGAAATACTGCCCGCCAGTGTCGCCGAATAAGGCACCTGCGCCGCCACAGGTGCGTGATCCGGCCTGGGCCGGCTGGATTGCCGGATTTCCGGTGATACTTCCCGACGCACATGCGACCAATCTCGAATGGATGCGCGACGTTCTGATCGCCCGCCGCGCCGCGATGCCCGATACCGCGTCGCTTTCGCGTCAGGAGCGCATCGAGTGCAAGGCATGGCTGACCGCCTTTGCCGAGGATATGAAAAATGCAGCGGCCGAACCGCGCCATGGCCCGGATTTCGCTTCCTGGGTCAGCTATGGCGCGATCGGAATAGGTGTCGCCGCTGCGCCCTATGTTCTCCCGCTGACTTTTGGCGCATTGACCGTGATCGCCGTGCTGGAAGGGCGAAAGTTCTTCCAGCGCCGCAAAAGCGAGGAACGCAGCGACATTCGCGACCGCATCCACGCAATATTGAGGGACATCCGGGAACATCTATGACCATCGAACCGCGCACCGAACCGCAACAGGCGATCCGCAAACTTGCTCCCGGCAAGCTGGTCATCGCCAGCCATAACAAGGGCAAGATCCGCGAGATTGCGGAACTGCTGGCGCCCTATGGCGTCACGCCCGTTTCGGCAGGCGATCTCGACCTGCCCGAGCCGGAAGAGACCGGCACGACGTTCGTCGCCAATGCCGAACTGAAAGCGATGCAGGCGGCCGATCTTTCCGGCCTGCCTGCCCTTGCCGACGATAGCGGCCTGTGCGTCGAAGCACTGAACAACGAACCCGGCATTTTCTCCGCACGCTGGGCGGGGCCGGACAAGGATTTCCGCTTTGCGATGGAGCGCGTCGAGCGCGAACTGGGCGCAAAAGGCCCCGAGGCGAGCCGCGACGCACATTTCGTCTGCGCGCTCGCGCTTGCTTGGCCCGACGGCCATGTGGAATGGTTCGAAGGCCGCGTCGACGGCACGCTCGTCTGGCCGCCGCGCGGCGACAAGGGGTTCGGCTATGACCCGGTGTTCCAGCCGATCGGCGAGGACATCACGTTCGGCGAAATGGACCCCGATCGGAAACACGCGATGAGCCACCGCGCAGATGCTTTCCGTCAGATGGTAGCAGCGATATTCTGACCCTCGATCGCATACGGAGATGATAATGACGCCCAAATGGCTTGGTGTTTCCGCAGCGGCATTGTTGCTCGCAGGGTGCGGTGGTGGCGGCGACAATCCGGCATCCCCCGTAAACATGACCGAGCCGGGCAATCTGATCGCGCCGCCCGAAAACGCTGCCGAAGCGCCGCTCGACGAATATGGCGCGCTGACGCCCAATCCGACGCCGACCGGGCGGATGGTCCATTGCCGCATCACCAATGATTATGGCGCAAAATTCGATGGTCAGTGCCTGTTTCAGGCGGACAGCGACGGCAGCTTCGCGCTGTCCCTGCCCGACGAAAAGCCGCTGACCGACGAAATCACGCTGATCGGCGTCGGCATCACCGCGCCCGGCAAGGCCGAAGTGCGCGGCCTGACCACCGCTGGCGTCAATTCGCGCTGGGGCGCAGCGACGCGCTCGACCGAAGACCCGGCCTGCTGGACCGGCGAGGATTTCGAAATCTGCGCCTGGTAGCGGCGATCCTGCCGGCTGTGCTCTCCGCGGCCTGCGTTTCCCGGCCGCCGCCCTGCCCGGCGGTCCTGCAAATGTCCGACCTGAAGTTTCAGCCGACTCCATATGATGAATGGCTCAGCCGACGTCGCCTGCCTCCCCAGGATATGGAGGGCGATTATTCGTGCATCATCGGCGCAAATCGCAGGCTGACCGAATGCCGCGTGATCGACGGCGCAACAGCAGTGCCGAAACTGGCCGCGTTTCTTGAGGAGAGCCGGATCGGCGTCACGCGTCTGGGCGACTGTCCGATTATCGGTCGGACCGTGCAGGGGCATATCCGAATGCGGTTTACGCGATAACGACGGCGGCCTGCCCCCGGCCGGCTGAACCACATCTACTTGTCAAGAGAGTGGCGGACAGGGCTGGAAAGGTTCCTGTCTGCCATTTTGGGACCTAAGTTGTTGAAGTGCATAGCGCGGAGAATTGCGTGTGTACCAAGCTGTGTACCAGTGTGTACCAAGGGCTCTCATTGCGATCGTAGCCCCTTCCTGCACCCGTCCGGGCGCAGCAGGAATGTCAACGGTTCCGGTCAGCGTGTCTCTTCCCCGTCCCACCGGTCTGGCTTTCTCAAATCGGACGTTGGCGAGCGCGACCCAGGCGGGAAGCTTCGTTCTTGCTGACTGCCCCCACAAGAGGTGCGACCAGCGTCCCCCTTCGCCGCAATCCTCGTCTTGTGGCATTCAATGAGAGCTCAACCTAAAAGGTACGAGTAGTCGCCAGGGCGACCCCGCCATCAACGGGTAAGGTCGCGCCGACGACAAAGTCACCGGCGCGTGAAGCAAGGTAGATCGCGGCCGCAGCCATGTCATCGTCGCAGCCAATACGGCCGAGCGGCACTTGCTGAGCCAGCGCCTCGCAATTATCGCGGGCCACTCGATTCATCTCCGAAACGAACGGGCCGGGCGCGATAGCGTTCACGATAATCTGATCCCGCGCGAGCCTGGCTGCCAGACTGCGCGTGACAAAGATCAAAGCGGATTTCGCCGCTTGGTAAGAATAGGTTTCGTTAGGTGGCAAGGTCATGCCGTCGATCGACGCGATATTGATGACCTTTGCCGGTCTTTCGCTGCTAGAGGCGGCCTGCAGCATCGGCAGCAGCTTCTTGACCAGAAAGAACGGAGACTTGAGGTTGAGGTCGAGCACCTTGTCCCATCCCGACTCCGGAAATTGCTCGAAACTCGCGCCCCAGACCGCGCCGGCATTGTTGACAAGGATGTCCAGGCAAGGCTCAGCCGCGCGAAGGTCTTCTAGGAGCCGATCTATCCCGGCCAGGGTCGACAAATCCTGCGGCAATGGAATGCACGCAGGCCCCAGCGCGTCGGCAGTCGCGGCGCAGGCCTCGGCCTTGCGCGAGGTAATGTAGACGCGCGCGCCGCGATCGATGAACCCTTTGGCGATCATTCGGCCGATACCCCGCGACCCCCCAGTCACCAGCGCCACGCGCCCTTCCAGCGAGAACAGGGCATCCGCCATCTTCAGCGGTCCAGGGTCGGGTTAATCAGGAACTTGTCGCCCGTCGATCTGCGTTCGAAAGCGCGCAGGATCTCCGGGGTCAGCGCTTCGGCAAGCCCGATCTCGCGCGAGAAGCTGCTCGCGAAAATCGTCGAGCGCTCCCTTATAATTCGCGCCTGCATCTGCGCGATCACCGACGCGCCCGCGGCGCGCAGGAACGGCATCAGCAGCCAGCCCGAAACGCTCCAATCATAACCGAGGGACGTCCGATCCAGCAGCGTCTGTCCCGGGTCGAGATTCCCATAGATATACAGCTGTTTGAAAAGGCCTGAACCATAGCGGCTGTATTCGCGCATATCCCTGGCGGCGGCGCGCTCCATCGCGCGCAGGATCGCACCACCCAGCGTGCCCCCGCCGATCGCGTCAAACGCCACCGTGGCGCCCGTTTTGGCAAGCATGTCGGTCAGCCGCTCGGTAAAATCATCCTCACTGCTGTTCAGCACAAGCGTGGCGCCGATGTCGTGCATCAGCGCCTCCTGGCTCCTCGACCTGACGATATTGACCAGCGTGATGTCATCGGCGAGGCAAATCTTCTGAAGCATCTGGCCGAGATTGGAGGCCGCAGCGGTATGCACCATCGCCCGGTGTCCGCCACGTCTCGCCGTTTCCACGAACCCGAGCGCCGTCATCGGGTTGACGAACATGCCGGCGCCATCGGCAGCACGCATCCCATCGGGCAGCGGGACGACTGCGCTGGCCGCTATCCGGCGGTAATCGGCATACATGCCGCCGCCCCACAGCCCCACCACGCGCCCTTCGAGCGCGCGCGCATTCGCCCCGGCCGCCACTACCGTTCCGGCAGCCTCGGTACCGATGGGGATCGGCTTGTCGATGCGCGCCGCCAGACCGTCCAGTCCGTCAGACGGCAAGTCGAAGACGAGCCCGCTCCCGTCGGCTCTCATTGTCGAAATCTTGGCCGGACCGAGCATCAGACCGATGTCGCTGGGGTTCAGCGGCGCGGCCTCGATCCGGACGATCACTTCATCGTCGGCGGGGTCGCCGACCGGCTGCGTCGCCAGGGAAAGCGCAAGCGAATGGTTCGCCCCGATCGTCGATCGGATTTCACGGCTCGTGAAAGACACGTCTGGTTCCTTGTCGAAGCGGGCGGGAGCGAGGATCGGGTGGCGGATCAGAATTTATCGAGGTCGCGCGCGAAGGTGACGGGTCCTGAGTAATGCGCACGGATCTGCCCGGTGAGCCGCGGAATCTGTTCCGGGTCACTCGAGGCGCCGCCGAAATGGGTCACGACCAGCGCCTTGACCCCGGCAGCTGCTGCGAGCTTGCCGACCTCGTCAGGCACCAGATGCTGCTTGGTGAAGTGGTCCCGAATAAAGGCCTCCTCGTCCGCGCTCAGCCGCGCCCCGCCGCTTCGAACCGGCGCCAGGGCGCTTTCCACGTCCATGATTTCGCTCACCAGCAAATCCGCGCCCGCTGCGAGCGTTTCGACGGCACGACTGGGGCCGGTGTCGCCCGTGTAAACGATCGACCGGCCAGGCGCGTCGAATCGATAGGACAACGACACCGGGCGCGCGGCGGCATCCGGCCATAGGTCATAATGGCTGTTCCCCGCGACAGTCACGGCGATCCCGCCGATGTTGACGCGCGCCCCGTCCTGCAGTTCGCGAACCTCATAAGTCGCCGCGGGCATGCGTGTTAGCGCTGTCGCGGGCGTGAAGGCGGCAAGCAGATTGTCGACGATCGCCTGGGTCCCCGGCGGGCCGTAGATGACGAGCGGTGCCGCGCCGGTCAGGCTGGCCTGGTACCGCATGCCGAGCAGCCCGAAGAGCCCGCCGATATGATCGAAATGCAGATGACTGATCACGATCGCATCGATGTCGGCGGGCATGACGCCCACCTTGGCGAGTTGCTCGGCGGCACCATCACCGACATCGATCAGGATCGTCTGATCGCCCCATTTAAGCAGATGCGCCGGTTGCGAACGGTCGGCGCTGGGGACCGGGCCGCTGCGAGTGCCGAGTTCGATCCACATTGCGCGCTCGGCCGACGCTTCCTGCGCCACAGCAACAGTGCCGAAGACCAGATGCGACGGCAGCGTCAGTAGCAATGTGACCGCTGCGAGCGAGCGGGCGATCGGCCGATTCATCGGAATTATTGGCAATGTCGTCTCCTGCGATCGATCTGGCGCCGGCGGTTCACCGGGATCCGTAACTCAGTTGCAGCATGATCCTGCGCGGCGGCATCGGAATACCTACCACGCTGCCGGGCTGGAGCGGGGCCGGGAACAGGAAGCCAAACGTGCGCTCGTTGTTCAGGTTTTTGCCGATGAGCCGGAGTGCAACGCCCGAATCCCGGTCCTCGATGCCGAATGACAGGTCGAAGCGTGTGGACGCCGGGAGACGCGGCAATCCGGCTGCACGTTGTCCAATCTGGCTCGACCGATAGTTTACGGCGCCCTGGGCGGACAGACGGAGTGAGCCTCCCAGATCGTGGCCCGCGTCGAACCCGGCGACTCCGCTCCACACCGGCGCATGCGTCGCCTCCAGGCCCAACCGCAGATCCTTGGCTTTGGCCCAGGTGTTGTTCGAATAGATGCTGAAGTTGCGCGACGGCGCCCAGGACAGCTGCGATTCGACTCCATAGGAACGCAGGTCGGTGTTGCCGGTCACGAACGCGACGCCGTTATACGACACCAGCTGATAGTCATCGACCCGCGTATAGAAACCGGCGACGTTCACCGTGATCCGGCGATCGTCGAACTGGGTCTTGATCCCGACTTCGGCGGTGCGCGCACGTTCGGGTTCGTACCGCGCCGTCCGCAGATCGGTGACCGAGGAGGCATAGCCGCCCGCCTTGGTGCCCTGCCCGATCGACGCATAGATCAGCGCCTGGTCGCTCATTTGATAGCTCAGCCCGAACGAGGCGTCGATATTGCCCTCGCGCTCCGAGAGGGAAAACGGCGCAAAGGGAGGCGACGCGACGAGGCTGTAGAAACCGGGAACGAGCACGGTCCGCGCCAAATCTGCCGATTTCTTCTCGCTGGTGTAGCGCAGGCCGATCGACGCCTTCAGCGCCTCCGTCAGGGACAGATTACCTTGCCCGAATACCGAAACGGCGCTGTCGCGCTGATAGAAACTGGTCAGCGTGGAGCCGGAGATGGCCGGCACGCCCGGCGCTGGTGACGGGAAGTTCTGATTATAGGTCGCATCATTTGCATAGATGCCGCGCAGGTAGAGCGCCCCGAGGATGAAATCGAACGTCCCACCGGTCGGCGAGGCGAGCCGCAGCTCCTGAGTGAACTGGCGCGATCGATCCGGAGCGCCATAGACCGAATAGTCGCCGGGGACGAAGTCGCCATCGACGTCCTGTTCGAAATCTGACCGGGTATAGCCGGTCTGCGCGGTCAGCGTATAATCACCGAGCCGCCAATCGATGGTGAGCGCCCCGCGCTGCGCATCGATATATTCGAATGACGATCCCCCCAGCGTCGGCGAATAGATCGCGGTGCGATAGTCCAGCACGGCTTCCACCAGCCCCGGGTAGCCGGCGGCTGCTCCCAGTGCCTCCGAGGCGCCGGCGGAGCGGATCAGTTCCGCCCGGGTGCCGATCGCGCTTGATGCGGCGATCTGGTACATCGCCGTGACGTCCACATCGGCGGTCGGGGTCCAGCGTGCCACGATTCGCCCTGCGCGCGACGTCGCGATGGAGCGGCTGCCATCGACGATGTTCACGGTCCCGCTCACATCGCGCAGATAGCGGCCCGCGAGACGGATCGAGAATGTGTCGCTGATCGGAAGATCGACGCCGGCTTCGGCCAGTACGGAGCCAAGTTCCAGATCATGACCCACTCGGAAATCGCCCGCATAATCGGCACCCGGCTTGCGCGTCGTCATCGCGACCGCGCCCAGGCTGGTGTTCTTGCCAAGCAGCGCAGCTTGGCCACCCTTTACGACCTGAATCGATTCCACATCGAACAGCGACGCGCTGAATTCGCGCGATCGCGGCGTGTAGACACCGTCAACGAACAACGAAACCGAGCTGTCGAACGCCGCCTCGCCCGGCTCGGAACCGAGCCCGCGAATAGTGATCGAGAAGTTGGACGCCGTGGGCGCGGTGTTGATGTTGACCGCCGGCGCCACACGGGAGATATCCTCGAACGTGTTGACCCCGCGCGTCGCGATCGCTTCCGCATCGACATTTTGAACCGTCGCCGGAACCGATTGCAGGTCCTGGTCGCGCTTGAGGGCAGTCACGACGATCTCGGGCGCGGTCGAGGCATCGACCTGCGCTTGCTGCTCATCCGGGTGTGTCGCAGTCTGCGCCAGGGCCGGAACCGGACCGATGACCGCCGCGATCCCGCTGAGGAGCATCGCCCTACTGAAATCCATGTACCGCATATCTCTCTCCCCTTTTGTTCTCGTTCTGATTTGATTGCCGCCGCCGATGCGGCCCGCTCAATTCTGATCGCTTTGCAGGGGATGCGGCGATCCCCATTGCGTGCCGAGCAGCTCTTCGAGGCCGACGACACCCGGGGCGTCGGCGGCGGTCAGCAGGTCGCCATCGGTCCAGTGTTCGAGCTCGTGGCCCCACGGGTCCTTCCAATAATCGAAGATCTGGCTGCCCAGCACGTGGCGGCCGACTCCCCATGCCGGGCTGTGCTGCCGCGATTTCAAATGGGAGTGACCAGCCATGAGATCGTCGAACCCGCCGACCTCGAACGCGGCATGGTTGAAGCCCGGTCCTTGCGGCGCCTGCGCCAGGAACAACGTGTGGTGATCGGTCGGCAGGTCGCCCCGATCACACCGCAGGAAGGCGCCTATCGGGTTGCCGGGCTCGATTTCGACCTGATCCGACGTGATCAGGCCGAACCGATCCTTGTACCAGCGCTCCGACCGGCTGAAGTCGGACACCATGAGAACAGCGTGACCAAGCCGGCGGACCTTCGACGGGCCGGGGCGGACGCGCACTGCCGCTCGCAGCCTGCGGCGTTCGGCCGCGGAATTGAACGGAACGTCGGGGTCCAGCGGGCTTGCCGTTTCCCATTCCTGGCCGGCGACAATGTCGACTTCGAAGCCGTCGGGGTCGGTTAGCCGGACGCGGTGCCCGCCACCGGGCGTTTCGGCGCGCTCGATCACCTTATCCTCCGACTTGGCCAACCGTTCGAGATCGGCAAGCGTCTCGGCCTGGAAACCGAGGCCCAGAAAGGCCGGTGAGCCAAGCTGCGTGACATGTGCGAACGGAGATCCGTCGCTCCCGGCGGCGAACAGCCTGCCGTTCGCGTCGAAACAGCGCAGGCCGAAGTCCTCGAGAAAGCTGCGCATCTTGCCCAGATCCGGGGCCTGGAAGCGGACGAACGCGATGTCGATGACCTTGATGAGGCTCATCACATCTCTCCTATGCGTCTGGCAGGGTCGCCGCCCACTCGCGCAGGACCTGGGTGTAGAGGGCCGGATCGAACAGGTGCATCATGTGAAGCGCGTCGGGGAACGATTGATAGTCGATCCGCACACCGGTCGATCGCACGATCTCCTGCACTTTTTGCGCCTGAAAATCGCTCAGCGCGCCAACGAGATCGCCCGTCTCCGGATCGATATGGTGCGCGTGATGCGTCAGCAGCATCGGCTTCTTGACCTGCGCCAGCATGCGATCATGCGGGCAATGCAATGCGACCGTTCCCTCGTAGAATGCCCTCCCCCATTCCGGGTCATATTCCTTGAGGTTCTGCGGAGCCTCCTCGGTCGCGAAGAACAGCCGCGCAATCGGGGAGGACGAGGCTTTGGCCGCGGCAGCAAAGCCCTCCCAATTCGCCACCGACCACTGATCGCCCAGATAATCGCGCATCAATGCAAAGGCCGGGCCTGCCGCCTGTCGAATCGGGTGGCCATATGCCGGAGTCAGTTCGGAGGCGAAGAAGGGCGCATCCTCGCACAACGCGCCCCGGATTTGTCCCGGCATCGCATAGGCCGACAACCAGGCCGCCAAAACGCCGCCCGAGGAATTTCCCGCCACGATGGTTGGCCGTTTGATCACCAGAGCGATGAAGCGAACCAGGTCATTCCCAAAATTATCGAGGCTGTAACGCCGCGGCGTCCAATCGCTTCTACCCTGGCCGCGCATATCGACCGCGAAAACGTGAAAGTTCTCAGCGAGCATGGCGATGCTCGGTTCATAGCTCCACCAGGAGCCGGTCTGTTCGGGAACCAGCAGCAGCGCGGGTTTGCCCGCGTCTCCCGCCTCGACATAATTCAACGTGACTTCGCCGAGGTCGACCTGCTGCTCAGGAAAGGAATGCGACACGAAGATGTTGCGGTGCGCCGGGTGCGGCGCGCCTGTCTCTGACGTCATGAAGTCCACTCCTGATTCGCTCGCCTTGAAGCGCTCTCTGTTGAAACACGCATAAAATTTATTTTTTCCCGGTCAAGTTGATTTTTTTCTGGAAAATGCAGAATCGCTGCGCCAATACCGCCGCAATCAATATCGATGGCAAGGAGCGGTGGATGCGGCTGATCAGGTTTGACGATGGAGGTACGCCGCGGCTCGGCGCCGTGATCGGTGATGCTGTCAGGCCGCTGGACGTCCTGCACGATCGTTACCCGACGATGCTGACGCTGATCGCTGGCGGGGACGCGGCACTTGCGGCAGCGCAGGCGGTGATCGACGGGGATGGGGACTCGTTGCCGCTGAGCACGCTCGAGCTGCTGGCGCCGATCGAACGGCCCGGCAAATTCATGGCGATCGGAATGAACTACAAGGCACATGTCGCGGAGGTGAAGCGCCTTGGCGGTGTCGTTCCGGAAAAGCAGTTCTGGTTCAACAAGCAGACGAGTTGCATCGTCGGCCCCTATACCGATACCGATCCCGGCGTCAGCGAAGCGCTGGATTATGAAGTCGAACTGGGGGTCGTGATCGGCAAGCCAGCGAAGAACGTCGCCGTTGCTGACGCACGCGATCACGTCTTTGGATATCTCGTGTGCAACGACGTGTCGGCGCGCGACTGGCAGATGCATTCACCGACCTTCACGGTCGGCAAGTCGTTCGACACGCACGGCCCGATCGGCCCGTGGATCGTCACGGCGGACGAGATCGCGGATCCGCATGCACTGCGGCTGCGCTGTTTCGTCAATGGCGAGTTGCGGCAGGATGGTGATACGTCGGGCCTGGTTTATAATGTGTGGGAGCAGATTTCCTATCTCTCGACGGCCTTCACGCTCGACTCCGGCGACTTGCTCGCAACGGGCACGCCGGGCGGCGTCGGCGTTGCGATGACGCCGCCCCAGTATCTCAAGGCCGGTGACGTCGTTCGATGCGAGATCGACGGGATCGGCGCGATCGAGAACAAGGTACTGGCATCATCTGCCGATGGACGGGCGCGGACGAACCAATGACGATATCCACTCCGCTTGATTACGATGTGGTCGTCGTCGGCGCAGGCCCCGCCGGCCTCGCGACGGCAATCGAACTCGGTATTCGCAACATCCGTGTGCTGGTTGTGGAGCAGAACGAGCGCGGCGGTGTCTCGCCTCGTGCCAAGACGACAAATGTCCGCACCCGGACGCATCTGCGGCGCTGGGGCATTGCCGACCGCCTGGCTGAGGAGGCACCGTTCGGCATCGACTTTCCCAACAACATGGTCTTCGTGACGCGGCTGGGGGCCGACGGGCACGAACTGGCGCGATTCGAAAACGCATTCGATGCCGCGCCCGTACGTTCGCCGCTCTATCCCGAGCATGCACAATGGATTCCGCAATACGCGCTTGAAAAGGTGCTGCTCGCGAAGCTTCGTTCGCTGGCAGGCGTCGATGTGCGGTTCGACGCCAGGTTGGACGATGCGACCCAGGATGGCGAGCAAGTGTCGGCTATGATCGATGTGGCGGGCACGCCCATGACGGTCACGGCGCGCTATCTGGTCGGCGCGGACGGGTCGCGCAGCAAGGTGCGCGACCTGATCGGTGCCCGCATGGAGGGGCGCCACGGCCTTGCGCGCAGCTACAACGTCATCTTCCGCGCGCCAGGCCTTTCCGACGCGCACGGCTTCGGCCCGGCCGCGATCTATTTCCAGATCGGCCGCGACGGTTTCAGCGGGATCGGTCCGATGGACCGCGACGACATCTGGTTTTTCGGCCCTGCCCTGGGCCCGGACGAGACGCTGACACCCGAACAGGCAGCCGAGATGATTCGCGCGCGGACGGGGATCGATCTGCCCTGTGAAATCCTCAGCGCGGATGCATGGTATTCGAACGAATTGCTGGCGAGCCATTATGCCGAGGGTCGCATGATCCTGGTCGGCGATGCGTGCCACCTTCATCCCCCGTTCGGTGGCTATGGCATGAACATGGGAATCGCCGACGGCGTCGACCTTGGATGGAAGATCGCTGCGACGCTACAAGGCTGGGGCGGCCCGCAGCTGGTGGCAAGCTATGAGGTCGAGCGCCGCCCGATCCATCGCAAGGTGCTGGACGAGGCGGTGGCAAATCTGGCGGTGGCGGCGTCCGCCCTGCCGACCGCCATCGAGGATGATACGCCGCAGGGCCGTGCAGATCGCCAACGACTAGGTGCTTTGCTCCAGTCGACCAAAGGGCGTGAATTTCACACGCTCGGCACCGTGCTGGGGCTTGGTTATGAAGAGTCTCCGCTCGTCTGCGCGGAGGAAGGCCCCCCGCCGCCGCATGATACGCAGGTCTATGTCCCAACTGCGCGGCCGGGGCATCTCTTGCCGCATGCGTGGCTGGCGGATGGGCGATCGCTGTATGATTGCATCGGAAGCGGCTTCACGCTGATCGCAGCGTCGGACGCGAGTCTGGAGGATATTGCGCGTGCCCAACACGACGCGGCGACGCACGGGGTGCCGCTGGACGTCCAGCAGCCGCTATCTATCGACGTGGCGCATCTGATCGGCGTACGTCTGGCGCTCGTCCGGCCGGATCAGCATGTTGCATGGCGGGGCGATCGCTGGACGGACGTCTTTTCCGTAGTTGCAGGTTGGCATGCACCCGGAGGGGATTGTACGAAGCAGCCTCGTCGGGAAGGTCGCTTCGCCTCCTCTTCGGACGAAATCGAAGGCGCGACAGATGGTTGAAGATAGCGGCAACACGACGATCCTCGGCGCGCGCGCCGGATCGGATATCACCCTGGATGCGCCGCGCAGCCAGACAAGCGTCGCCTATAAGGCGATCCGCGCCGATATTCTGCGCGGATATCACGTTCCTGAGAAGAAGCTGAAAATCCACGAACTGGCCACCGAGCTCGGCGTCAGTCAGGCGGCCGTGCGCGAGGCGCTGTCGCGGCTGGTGCCTGAGCAGCTGGTCATATCGCGCGACCAGCGCGGCTTCGTCGTAGCACCGCTTTCGCTGGCCGACCTCACCGACCTGACCGACTTCCGATGCGAGATCGAGGCTGCGGCGCTGGCTCGCTCCGTCGAACGCGGCGATGTGAATTGGGAAGCCGATATCCTGGCGGCGGAACATCGCCTGCGCAATCTGCCCAAGGATTTGCCCGAGGCTGAGGCGCGCGAAACATGGATGTCGAGCCATGCCAGTTTCCATCGCGCGCTGGTCAGCGCCTGTGGGAACCAGCGCATGCTCGCATTGCATGCTCGGCTATACGAACAGTCCGAGCGCTATCGCGGCCTGATGTTTCACGTCCAGACGAACCGCAATCTGGACGACGAGCATCACGACATGCTGCAATTAGCCCTTGCTCGCGATGCCGATGGGCTCATCGAGCTTACCGTCGCGCATTTGCGCAAGACCGCCGAGATCATCTCGACCGCATTTGGCCACCAGACAAACGAAGATTGAGTGCCGTTCGTTCGAGCGACGCACGCCACAGGCCCGCTGCCCACGTGGCAGCGGCCATGAGCTCGCCGATGTCCATTGAGGTAGCAGAATGTCTCAGTCAGCCAGTGTCCCGCCACTGATCCGTCGATTTCGCGAGCATGCTGCGGAAAGGTCGGGCCGACCGTTTCGCGATTATCACGCACTTTACACCTGGTCGGTGGATCAGCCGGAGGAATTCTGGCGGATCGTCTGGGAATTCGAGGGCATCGAATCACCCACACCGTTGCCGGAGCGCGTCGTCGGGCCTCAGCCGATGCCCAAGACGCAGTGGTTCGAGGGCACATCGGTCAACTATGCGGCGCAAGTGTTCCGTCATGCCACGGCGGCGCAGGCGGCGGGGCACCCCGCGATCATTGCCGAAGACGAACAGGGGCCCGTGGCGCAGATCGGGTGGCACGAGCTGCAGGCGCGTGTCGCGGCCTTCGCCGCCTCGCTGAAGGCGCGCGGCATACGCCCGGGGGACCGTGTCGTCGCCTATCTTCCCAATCGGCCCGAAGCGGTGATCGCTTTCCTCGCCTGCGCATCGATCGGGGCGATCTGGGCGATCTGCGCGCCCGACATGGGCGTCCCGGCGATCCTCGATCGGTTCCGGCAGATTGAGCCGCGCATTCTGATCGCTACGGACGGCGTGCGCTACGCGGGAAGAACGCATGACCGGAGCGATGTCGTGCGACAGCTGATCGCCGAATTGCCGACGGTCGAGACGGTCTTTCTCGTGCGATCCGGCCATGCCACCAGCGAACTTACCGAAGCAGTCGACTTCACCGAGGCATCGCGTGCCGACGCCGAAACCGATGGCGACTTCGAGCCCGACTGGCTGCCGTTCGCGCATCCCTTGTGGATCGTCTATTCGAGCGGCACGACCGGCAAGCCCAAGGCGCTGGTCCATGGTCATGGCGGCATTCTCCTCGCCGCGGCCGCCGGCCGACTCCATTCCGATCTCGGCGCAAGCTACGAAGAGCGAACGCCGGGAGAACGGTTCCACTGGTTCAGCTCCACCGGCTGGATGATGTGGAACATGCAGGTGGGCGGGCTGCTCGGCGGCACGACGATCTGCATCTTCGACGGCAGCCCCACCGGATCGCGCGAACAGCCGGATCTCGGCGTGCTCTGGCGCTTTGCAGCCCGCAACCGTGTGACCTTCTTCGGTTCGGGCGCGCAATTCTACACCTCGACGGTCAAGGCGGGTTTCGACTTTGCGGATGCGGGTGACCTTTCCGCCCTCCGCGCCTTGGGCAGCACTGCTTCACCCTTGCCGGCCAGCGTGCAGACGGCGGTATCGTCAGGCGTCCGTGCGGCCGGCGTATCGTCCCCCTGGTGGTTCAACAGCAGTGGCGGCACCGATATCTGCGGCGCGTTCTGCACCGGCAATCGCGAGCTTCCCGAGGCACCGGGCAGGCTCCAGTGCCGCCAGCTCGGCGCTGCCGTCGAGGCGTGGGATGAAACCGGTCGCCCGGTGATCGGCGAAGTGGGCGAACTCGTCTGCACCCGCCCCCTCCCTAATATGCCACTGTATCTGTGGGGCGATCCTGACGGCGAGCGCTATCGCGATTCCTATTTCGCCCACTATCCCGGCGTCTGGCGGCACGGCGACTGGCTGAAGATCGAAGCGGACGGCAGTTGCGAAATTTTCGGCCGCAGCGACGCGACGATCAATCGCGGCGGGCATCGCATGGGGACGAGCGAGATCTACGACGCCATCGAGCAACTCGACGGCGTGGCCGATTCGCTCGTCGTGGATGTGCGCGTCGATGCGGCGGACAGCCGCCTGTTGCTGTTCGTGGTTCCCTCTGATGGGGATAGCGTTTCAGCGGAGCTGAGCGCGCGGATCACCCACGCCATTCGCTCGTCCCTGTCACCACGCTTTGTCCCGGACCAGATTCTGGCGGTGTGCGCGGTTCCCCGCACCCTGTCCTCGAAACGCCAGGAGCTTCCGGTCAAGCGCCTGTTCGAGGGCGCTGCCGTCGAAACCGTCATCGATCCGTCCGCGATGGCCAACCCCGAGTGCCTTGCGGACTACACCGCGCTTGCGCGCTCCTTTCAAAGAGAAACCGCATGACCAATCCGCTGCTGCGCCGCGAGGATATCGACTTTCTGCTGTTCGACTGGCTCGGCACAGAACGCCTGTTCGAGCGGCCGACATTCGCCGACTATGATCGCGAAACCGCGCAGGCAACGCTCGATCTCGCCGAGCGACTGGCGCTCGACTCGTTCCTTCCGCACTATAAGGAAGCCGACCGAATCGAACCTCGCATCGAGGATGGCTCGGTTCGCGTTCTGCCCGCCGTGCGTGACGCCATCCACGACTTCGCCGAAGCCGGCATGTGCTCGCTTGGCTTCTCCGAGCGATTGGGTGGCATCGGCCTTCCCTTCACGATCTGCGCCGCGAGCTATGCTTGGTTCGCGGCCGCGAACATCGCCACGGCCGCTTACCCCATGTTGACCGCGGCCAATGCCCGCCTGATCGCCACCTTCGGCTCGCCGGCGCAAATCGATGCCTTCGCCCGCCCCCAGATCGCGGGTGAATGGCTCGGCACGATGTGCCTATCGGAGCCCCAGGCCGGGTCGAATCTAGGCGACATCCACACCAGAGCCGCCTTCGACGGTCAGGATGAACTGGGCCACCGCTACCGGCTGACCGGCAACAAGATGTGGATTTCGGGCGGCGATCAGGACATTTCGGAGAATATCGTCCATCTTGTTCTCGCCAAGATACCGCTCGCCGATGGAACGCTGCCGTCCGGCACCGCGGGCATCTCGCTGTTCATCGTCCCAAAGATGCTGCCCGGCGGCACGGCGAACGACATCGCGGTCGCCGGGTTGAATCACAAGATGGGCTATCGCGGCACGGCGAACTGCCTGTTGAACTTCGGTGAGGGACCAGGTGCGGTCGGCTGGCTGGTGGGGCGCGAGGGCGATGGCCTTCGCCAGATGTTCACGATGATGAACGAGGCGCGGATCAATGTCGGGATCGGCGGCGCGGCGCTGGCCTATCGCGCTTATCGACAGGCAGTGACCTATGCCCGCGATCGCCGACAGGGCCGGGACAGCCCCGACGGGCCGCAGACCGCCATTATCGAACATCCGGACGTCCGGCGCATGCTGATGACCCAGAAGGTCTATGCGGAGGGCGCGCTGTCGCTCTGCCTCTATGCCGCGCGCCTCGTCGACGACGCGGAGGAGGATCCCGAAGCCGCCGCGCTGCTCGCGCTGCTGACGCCGATCGTGAAGAGCTGGCCGGCTGAATTCGGGCTGGCCGCCAATGATCTCGCGATTCAGGTCCATGGCGGCTATGGCTATACGCGCGATTTCGACGTCGAGCAGTTGTACCGGGATAACCGCCTGAACCCTATCCACGAGGGAACCACCGGCATCCAGGCGATCGATCTGTTGAAACGCAAGATTCTCGCCTCACCAGACGGAATTGCAGCGCTTCGATCGCGCGTGAATGAAACGATCGTGCGAGCACGGCTCGAGCCGGAGACGCGGCACTACGCGGTAGAGCTAAGGGCCACTTGGAATGAGATAGAGAGTGCTGTTTCGTCCCTGCGCGCTTGCTCCCCGAGCGCGGTGTTGGAGCATGCCACCCCCTTTTTACGCGCGATCGGGCATACAGTCATGGCTTGGCTCTGGTTGGACCAGAGCGTTTTGGCGAACCTGTTCCTGAAACAGGCATCAGCCGGAAATGCGAATCTCCTTCAAGGAAAAACGGCAGCTTGTGACTTTTTCTTCTCGTCAGAGCTCCCGCATATCAGCGCATGGCTCAGCACTATATCAGACAACAGGCTTTCCGATGTATCCGAAGAGGTATTTTGAGGCGGAGGCAGCCTAGCACATCGATACGGTTGAATGTCAGCTTTCCCAATTTCCCTGTCTGCGACCGGACAGGCAGAAGACGGCCCAGAAGGCGCCATTTCCCCCCTCTAACTTCACCTGAGGGAAAGGTGCTCGGCACGCCGTTTTGCGATCTGGCTGGCCTAGCCTTCGATTTGGCGAAGCGATGCGTCCAGGTGAAGGCCGAGGCGTGCGACGGCTGGGAGACAACGGTGCGGAGACCACAGCCGGCCGGCCGCCGGCCAGACCACCCGCCTCCGCAGCAACCCACCTTCGACCATGAAGATCAAATCACCGACCGTCTGCGAGCAATCGATCGAGACAATGCCTGCCGCGTCGAACATGGCCCGTAACGTACTTCGCTGATTGATTGCAGCCGAACGCCGAGCCCTTCCGTACGCACAGGTCCCAAGGGACCGGCGCACTTCGGACCGACCGAGAAGCGACCGAACGTCATCAGGCACCCGCACGCGCAGGTGATAGATGCCATTCCGTCGCTGAAGGTGTGGACTGCGTACCCCGCTCATCGCGGCGCACCCCGGTTGCGGCCCCACCAGATTTGGGCCGACCCCGCCGATATTCTCGCCTCGGCGGCAGGCTTATGTACCAAGCATATGTACCAAAGCCGCTGAAGACAGGAAACCCAAATCAATAACGATTTGAGTTTGTACCGATTTCGGCAGTTTTGGTGGACAGGGCTGGATTCGAACCAGCGTACGGAAACCCGGGCAGATTTACAGTCTGCTGCCTTTAACCACTCGGCCACCTGTCCATGGAACCGCTGTTTCAGCGAGCGCGAGCCAATGCCGAACCATACCGGCGCTGTCAACGCCTTGCCGACCCTTGCGCGCAACGAAAGGCACGAATAGCGTCCCGCATCCTTTCACAAGCCCTTCGGAGGCCCATGCGCGCCATAACCTGTGCCGTCGCGACCGCGATGCTGTTGACTCCGCCCGTTCCCGTCCACGCTCAGCAAGTTGATCGCGGCCAGGTGGCGCGAATCGTCGATGAAGGCACCCGCGATTCCGAAGTGATGCGAATCGCCCAATATCTGACCGACGTGATCGGCCCGCGGCTGACCAATTCGCCGGGCATGCGCCGCGCCGAAACCTGGACGGCGGCGAAGTTCCGCGAATGGGGCCTTGCCAATGTGCACAAGGAAGGATTCGAATTCGGTCGCGGATGGTGGGCCGACAGCTGGAGCGCCCGGATGGTTACGCCGCGCTATGATCAGCTCAACGTCGTTCCGATCACCTGGACCCCCGGCACCGATGGCGTTGTGCGCGGCC
>PAOI01000053.1 GCA_002707985.1 Sphingomonas sp.
AGCAGGCTTTCCGATTCGACCAGCAGATGCAGCCGCTTTTCGACATGCATCGCCTTGAACGCTGCGATCACCGACACCGGGTCGGTCGCCGCGATCAGCACGCCGAACAGCGCCGCGCCGATCCAGCTCCACCCGGCAAACCAGTGCATGCCGACCGCGACAACGCCGGCCGCAAGCACGACGCCCAGCGTCACCAGCGCGAACAGCAGCGGCAATTCGCGGCGAAACGGCTTCCACGGGATCTGGATCGCCGCTTCGAAAACCAAAGGCGGCAGGAATACGAAGAAGATCAGCTCGGGCGTCAGCGGCAGCGTGATGCCGAGTGGCAGCAACGCCAGTATAATCCCGGCAGTGACGAGGCCGATGCTGTAGGGCAGGTTGAGCCGATGCGTCGCGATCGCCACCAGCGACGCAACGAACAGCAACAGGCCCAATGTGGTTACGTCGAACGCTTCCATATTCGTTCCTTATTCACCGTTCGTCGCTATGCCACGCATTTTCGTCGCAACGAAACCACGAACCGCTTGTTGCGCGGGGCCAAATTGCGCCATGATTTGAATGGGCAAGGGGCAGTGCCACAGTGATTGAGTTAGGTAAGTTCACGGTCGCTCAACGCGCGATGACGATTGCGGGGTTCGCCCCGGCGATGCTGGTCGGCTGCGCGGTGCATCAATCGCCTTCGTCGGCGGGCTATGTGCCTGTGCCCGAATATGCCGTGCGCATGCCGGTTCCCACACCCGTCCCCACGCCGACACCCGTGCCTCCGCCCCCGCCCGAAGCGCCCGCCGGGCTGTTGTCGACGATCACGGCGCTGGAAAGCCAGTTCGACGGCATTGTCGGCATCGCCGTTACCAGCGTCGATGAAGGCTGGAGCGTCGCCGCCAATGGCGAACGCCGCATGCCGCAGCAGAGCGTGAGCAAGCTGTGGGTGGCGATGACGGTGCTCGATTATCGCGATCAGGGCCGGTTGACGCTCGACGATCCCTATACGGTGACCAAGGCCGATCTGACGGTGTTTCATCAGCCGGTGGCGACGCTGATCGGCGAAAACGGATATCCGACGACGATCCGCGAATTGCTGCGCCGCGCGCTGACCAACAGCGACAATACCTGCAACGACATCCTCCTCCGCTATGTCGGCGGCCCGGATTCGGTGCGCGACTTCATTGCGCGCAAGCAGCTGGGCGCGATCCGTTTCGGCCCGGGCGAGCGGCTGCTTCAGGCCGGAACTGCGGGGCTTGAGTGGCGGCAGGAATATTCGATCGGCCGCGCCTTTTATCAGGCACGCGCCGCGCTCCCCAGCGCGGTCCGGCTCTCGGCGTTCAATAATTACATCGCCGATCCGCCCGACGGCGCGACCGCGACTGCGATTGCACAGGCGCTTGCCCGGCTGAAGCGGGGCGAGCTGCTGTCCGCCGATTCGACCAGCTGGCTGATCGCGACGATGGAAAGCTCTCACACCGGGCGCCAGCGGTTGCGCGGCGCGGTGCCCGCGGGCTGGAGCTTCGGGCACAAGACCGGCACGGGACAGGATTTTTCGGGCCGCACGGCGGGCTATAACGATGTCGGCATTCTGACGGCACCCAACGGCAAGAGCTATACGATCGCGGTACTGATCGGCGATACCTCGCGCACTATTCCGCAGCGTCAGGAACTGATGCAGGCCGTGGTCGCCTCGGTGGTCGCGAACCACCATTAGGTTCAGCGCCGCGCCCGTTCGGGTTGCTTGCACAGTTCCTGTCGCATGCCGCCCGATCGCCTGCTAAGCCCGGTCGGCAATGCCACATCTCTATCTTGTCGACGGCTCCGGCTATATTTTTCGCGCCTATCACCGGCTGCCTCCGCTCACCAATGTCCATGGCGAGCCGGTGGGCGCAGTCTATGGCTATACGACGATGCTGTGGAAGCTGGCCGATGCGCTCCACAAGGAGGACGGGCCGACGCACATGGCGGTGGTGCTCGACAAATCGAGCCAGACCTTCCGCAACGAGATGTACGATCAGTACAAGGCGCATCGCCCGCCGCCGCCCGAGGATCTGGTCCCGCAATTCCCGATGATCCGCGATGCGACGCGCGCCTTCAGCCTGCCCTGCATCGAAGAGGAAGGCTGGGAAGCGGACGATCTGATCGCCAGCTATGCCAAGGCCGCGCTGGCACAGGGGTGGGAAGTCACCGTCGTCAGTTCGGACAAGGATCTGATGCAGCTGATCGAGCCGGGGCTCGACATGCTCGACACGATGAACAGCCGCCGGCTCGACCGCGAACATGTGATCGAAAAATTCGGCGTGCCCCCGGAAAAGCTGGGCGAAGTGCTCGCGCTGATGGGCGACAGTGTAGACAACGTGCCGGGCGTGCCGGGCATCGGGCCGAAACGCGCGGCCGATCTGATCAACGAATATGGCGATGTCGAAAGCGTGCTCGCCGCCGCGCCGGACATGAAGAAATCCAAGATGCGCGACAATCTGATCGAGCATGCCGAAATGGCCCGGCTGTCGCGCAAGCTGGTCGAACTGGCGCGCGACGTGCCGCTGCCCGATCCGCTCGAGGAACTGGAGCTCAAGGGCATTCCCGAACCGCCGCTGCGTGCGTTTCTGGAGCATCACGGGTTCAAGTCGCTGCTCAACCGCCTGACGAGCGTTGCGGACGCGCCAATGGCCGAGGATGCGCCGCCGCCGCCCGAAACGCCCGAAGACCCGCCCTGCGACCATGACGGTTATGAAACCGTGGCAGACGAAACCGCGCTCGAACGCTGGATCATCGCGGCGCGGCATCAGGGATGGGTGGCGATCGACACGGAAACCAGCGCGCTCGATGCGATGCAGGCCGATCTGGTCGGCATCAGCATGGCGCTGCACCCTAATCTCGCCTGTTATATCCCGGTCGGCCATGGCGGCAGCGACATGTTCGCCGAAAAGCCGCAGCAGCTCGATCGCGCCACGGTCATCAAAAAGCTCAAGCCGCTGCTGGAGGATCCGGCGGTCCTCAAGATCGGGCATAACCTCAAATACGACCTGATCGTGCTTGCGCGACAGGGGATCGATGTCGCCCCCTATGACGATACGATCGTGATGAGCTTCGATCTCGACGCGGGCAAACATGGCCACGGCATGGACGAGCTTGCCGCCACGCATCTGTCGCACAGCTGTATCGCGTTCAAGGAAGTGGTCGGCACCGGCAAGAAACAGCTCGGCTTCCATGAAGTCGATCTCAAGGCCGCGACTCGCTACGCCGCCGAGGATGCCGATGTCACGCTGCGACTGTGGCGCAAGTTCAAACAGCGTCTGCCCTATGAGGAAGTGACGCGCGTCTATGAAATGGTCGATCGCCCGCTGGTCGCGGTGCTTGCGGGCATGGAGCGCGAAGGCGTCAAAGTGGATGCCGAGGCGCTGTCGCGCCTTTCGACCGAATTCGCGCATCAGATGGCTGATCTGGAAGCGCGGATACACGAACAGGCGGGCGCCAAATTCACGATCGGCAGCCCCAAGCAGCTTGGCGATATCCTGTTCGAACAGCTGGGCCTAAAAGGCGGGCGCAAGGGCAAGTCGGGCGTCTATTCGACTGACGTCAACGAGCTGGAGCGGATCGCCGCCGACAAGGACCAGCCAAAGGGCGCGGAAATCGCGCGGATGGTGCTCGACTGGCGCCAGCTTTCGAAGCTCAAATCCACTTATACCGATGCGCTGCAGGCGCAGATCAACCCCGAAACGGGCCGCGTCCACACCAGCTACAGCATTTCCGGCGCGCAGACCGGGCGGCTTTCCTCGACCGATCCGAACCTGCAGAATATTCCGATCCGCACCGAGACGGGACGCCAGATCCGCGATGCGTTCGTCGCCGAACCGGGCAATGTCATCCTGTCGGCGGACTATTCGCAGATCGAATTGCGCCTCGCCGCGCATATCGCCGATGTGCCCCAGCTGCGCGAAGCGTTCGAACGCGGCGACGACATCCACAATATGACGGCGCAGGAACTGTTCGGCGAGGTCAATCGCGATACGCGCGGGCGCGCGAAGACAATCAACTTCGCCATCCTCTACGGCATTTCACGCTGGGGTCTGGCCGGGCGGCTCGACGTGACGCCCGATGAAGCGCAGGTGATGATCGACCGCTATTTCGAGCGGTTCCCAGGCATCAACCGCTACATCGCCGAAACGCTTACCTTCGCCAAGGAACATGGCTTTACCCGCACCCTGTTCGGGCGAAAGACCCATTTCCCGCGAATCAAGGCACCGAACCAGAACGAGCGCGCGGGCAGCGAGCGCGCGGCGATCAATGCGCCGATTCAGGGAACCAGCGCCGACATCATCAAGCGCGCGATGGCGCGGATGGGGCCGGCGCTGCGCGAAGCGGGCTTGCCCAATGTGCGTATGTTGCTGCAAGTTCACGACGAATTGGTGTTCGAGCTGCCGGAGGGGGATGTGGAAGCTGCGAAACCCGTCATCGAGCGCGTCATGGCGACGGCGGCGGAACCCGCGATTACGCTCAGCGTCCCGCTGGGTGTGGAAATCGGCACCGGCCCGAGCTGGGGCGCCGCGCATTGATTCGGCTGTTTTCGGCGGTCTGGTTAGCGTTGCTGCTGGTTGTCCCTGCCGCCGCGCAGGAAGGCCACTCGGAGTCCGTATTTGACCGCTCGGAAATCGAAGCGATGGATATGCCGGCGCTGGCGCAAACGCTGTTGCCCGACCATGCTGGCGACGCGGTGGGGTCGCAGGTCGAGCCGGAGGATACCGGACTGCGCGTCAGCCTAACCAGCGCGCCGGTGCCTACCGCCGAAGCCGGCCTGTGCACGGCGATGCGATGGGATGTGTCGCTGGCGCCGAGCGACGCGGATGACGGCGATCGCCTGAGCGTCGTGGCGCGCATGCCGACGCGGTATTTCCGGGCGATCGATCCGGCGGCCGATTGCGCGACGCTGCCTGCGCTGATTTCCGCCGATGGCGCCGGCTATTTCACGGTCGTGATCGGGGAGAATGACGATCCCTCTGCAGCGCAGGTCATGCGTGCGCTGGGTGCGCTGGCCGCTGCGCAGACCCGGCTGGTGCAGGGCGTGAGCAGCGATACCGTGGCGGTCGATTGCGTCGATCAGACCTCGCGACCGGTTGCGGGGTGGTGCGATGCCGCGCGCTCGGGGATTGCCGCGCTGCCGCTTTCCCAGCTTTGGGGCCTTGGGCTGAAGCGCTGCGGCGATGGTATCCGCTGGTGCTTCAATCCGGTCTATACGCTCGCGCGCGAGCGTGGCGGCATGATGGTCTATGCCTGGATCGCCTATTATCTGACGGGCACCGATCCGATCGAAGGCGATACGGGCTGGAACGTCGCCAGCGTCAGCATCGCGAGAACCACCCTTGGCGACTGACGCCTCCGCCTCCGTCGAAAACGGCTCTTCCGAAGATATCGCGACGCTCGCCAAGGGCGGGCGGACGAATATCCTTGGTTTTGTCCTGCGGCTTGCTGCGCGGTTGCCGTTCCTGTTCATCGCCGGGCGCGCTTATGGGCCGGAGATCGTCGGCCGGTTCGCGATCGCGGTGCTGGTCATCGAACTGTTCGCGCTGATCGCGACTTTGGGGCTGAAGCGCGGGCTGGCGCAGGCGCTGGCGCATACCGATCGTCCGCATGCACATGTCGTGTGGGACGCGATGGTGGTTGCCCTGCTGGCCTCGATCGCGGCCAGCGCGCTCCTGTGGTTCGTGCCGCAGATCATGTTTCCCAACAGCACCGTGCAGGGGCTGGAACGCTATGTCGCGCTGGTGGTGATCGCGGTCGCATGGTCGGACGTATCGCTCGCCGCGCTTGCCTATCGTCATAATATCAAGGCGTCGGTCACGGCACGTGCGATCATCGAACCCTGGACGATCAGCATCGCCGCATGGGTGTTTTCCTATATCTCCTCGCGCGACGGGCTGATCCTCTCCTATGTCGTCGCGATGGCGGCGGCGCTGATCGCGTCGCTCATTCCGTTCCTCAGGGAATATGGCCTGCCGCGCGGATGGGTGCCGCATCCGGAGCGGATTTCGGCGCTCGCCCGGCGCAACATGCCGCTCGCCGGGGCCGATGCGATCGAATGGGGCACGCGCAATGTCGATCGCTTCATTCTGGGCGTGCTGTTCGTACCCGAAGTGGTCGGCGTCTATTATATGGCGCAGCAGGTCAGCTCGATCCCGCAGCGCCTCAAATCCAGCTTCGACCCGATCCTCGGCCCGGTCGTGACCAAGAGCCTGCGTGAGAATGACAAGGCCGCTGTGGCACGGCAGGTGCGGCAAGTGGGTTTCTGGATCATCGCCGCGCAGGCGGGGCTGATGGTGACATTCGGGGTGATGGCGCCGGGCGTAATGGGCCTGATCGGCCCCGAATTCGTTACCGGCGCAGCTGCGCTCTGCATCCTGCTGGTGGCTGAGATGCTCGCATCGACCGGATCGGTGTGCGAGGCGGCGCTGGTGTATATCTGTCGCCACCGCAATCTGGTGATTTCGGTGCTGGTGCTGGCGTTCCAGATCGCGCTCAGTTTCGCGCTCGTCTTTGTTGCGCGCAACATGGGGCTGCCGCTGATGTGGCAGGCGGCGGGCCCGGCGGTCGCGCTTGCCTTTTCGCTTACCGTGGCTTCGGCGATCAAGGCGGGGTTGCTCTCGCGCATGCTGGACGGCGCATCGGTGGTCAGCCTGCGCTGGTCGTTCCTGCTGGCGATTGTCGCGGCGACTCTGGTGGGTCTGGCTTTCTATCGCCTGCCGCCGCAGTTCGAATGGGCGCGGCTGTCGGTCGGCATGCCGGCGATCCTTGTCACCTTCCTGTTCGTCATCGTGCGTTTCGCCTTCGGCCCCGAGGACAAGGCGCTGTTCCAGAAACTGCCCAAGAACACCCAGCCGACATTGCCGTTCGAGGAGAAGGTTTAGGCCTTTCCGGACGATATTGGTTCAGGGGCGGAGAGGCAGCGGGCAGACGCGGATTTGTTCGAGCAGCCGGGCCTGATCGGCATCGCTCAGCGTGAAAAAGCCGAGTTGGCGTACCGCCCAATATTTCGCCTGCCACCATCCGACCCCGCCGTCGGAAGCAGTTCGGCGGCTGAGGGCCACCCGCGCCAACATGCTACGTCGCGCCAGAGCTGTGCGCGGCCAGAGCGGATTGGCCTGTCGGTCTCGCGAAATGCAGATCCCGGTCGGCTCGCCCGTCTTGCGCAACTGCGCTTCGGTCCAGCGCGACAGGGCATAACTGCCGCTGCCGACCAGAATCGCTGCGAGCAATAGCGTGATCGCCATTGCTCGCAGCAGGCACCCCATCAGTGGCGGAAGTGCCGCATGCCGGTGAAGACCATCGCGAGCCCGGCTTCATCGGCCGCCGCAATCACTTCATCGTCGCGGATCGATCCGCCCGGCTGGATCACTGCCGTCGCGCCAGCTTCAACTGCGGCGAGCAACCCATCGGCGAATGGGAAGAAAGCGTCCGAAGCAACCGCCGACCCGATGGTGCGCGGCTCGCTCCACCCGGCCTTTTCGGCGGCGTCCTTTGCCTTCCACGCGGCGATGCGCGCGCTTTCCAGTCGGTTCATCTGTCCCGCGCCGACGCCCGCGGTGCTGCCGCCCTTGGCATAGACGATCGCGTTCGACTTCACATGCTTGGCGACGGTCCAGGCGAATTTGCAATCGGCCAGTTCCTGCGGCGTCGGCTGACGCTTGGTAACGACCTTGAGTTCGCTCTCGGCTAGCACGCCATTGTCACGCGACTGGAGCAGCAGCCCGCCGGCAATCGTCTTGAACGCAAAGCCAGGGCGTTTGGGATCGGGCAATTCACCCGTGATCAGCAGGCGCAGATTCTTTTTCTTCGCAAACGCCGTGCGGGCGGCATCGTCGGCACCCGGCGCGATCACCACTTCGGTGAACAGCTCCGTGATCGCCGCTGCCGTATCGCCGTCGAGGGGGCGATTGACGGCGATGATCCCGCCGAACGCCGACACGCTGTCGCATGCCAGCGCGGCCTTATACGCGTCGAGGATCGTGTCGCCGCTTGCCACGCCGCACGGATTGGCGTGCTTGACGATGACCACGGTCGGCGGGCCGTCGCGGAATTCGCTGACCAGTTCGAGCGCCGCGTCGGCGTCGTTGTAATTATTGTAGCTCAGCGCCTTGCCCTGCAGCTGCTCGGCCTGCGCAATGCCCGCAGCACCCGGCGCCTGCGGCAGATAGAGCGCGGCGGACTGGTGCGGGTTCTCGCCGTAGCGCAGCGTTTCCTTGTGTGCGAAGGCCAGCGGCATCGTCTGCGGGAACGGCGTTGCGCCCAGCGCTTCTTCGCCCAGCGGGTTGGTGAAGGCGTCGGCCCAGGCGAACCAGTTGGCGATCGCCGCATCATAGGCGGCGGTGTGCGCATAGGCCTTGGCTGCAAGCTTGATGCGCGTTGCCAGCCGCGTCTTGCCGCCGGTTTGGGTCAGCTCTTCGGCAATGGCGGCATAATCGGCGGGATCGGTGACGATCGCGACATAGCCGTGATTCTTCGCCGCCGAACGCACCATCGACGGGCCACCAATGTCGATATTCTCGATCACCGTTTCGCGATCCGCACCCGAAGCGACCGTTTGCGCAAAGGGGTAGAGATTGACGCAGACCAGATCGATCGCGCCGATGCCATGCTCTTCCATCGCCTTGGCATGTTCGGGATTGTCGCGCACTGCGAGCAGCCCGCCATGCACCATCGGGTGCAGCGTCTTCACCCGTCCGTCCATCATCTCGGGAAAGCCGGTCAGATCGGAAATATCTTTGACGTCGAGCCCCGCCTCGCGCAGCGCCTTTGCCGTGCCGCCGGTCGAAACCAGTTCGGTGCCATGCGCGGCAAGCGCTTTGGCAAAGTCAACAAGGCCCGTCTTGTCGGAGACGGAGAGGAGCGCGCGGCGGATAGCGATGTCGGTCATGCGCGCGCCTTTCGGTCAAGCGGCGCGATATGGCAACCCCCGGCGGGCCGTCAGGCCTTTCCCGACAATGCGTCGAGCAGCGGACGAATGCCGGCAAGATCATAGCCGCCCTGCGCCGCCGCCTTGGTCAGCGTTTCGGGATCGCCGCCCTGGCTTGCCTTTGCCAATGCCCAGAGGTTGGTCGAGCGCGTGCCCGAACGGCAATAGGCGAATACCGGCCCGCTGGATTGTTCGAGCGCGCCCGCCATGGCTTCCACCTGATTGCCGGAAAAGCCGGCGCTGGTGACCGGAATGAATTCCCATCGCATCCCGGCGGCTTTGGCTGCGGCGCGAACGTCGCTGCTGCGCGGCTGATCCGCTTCCTCGCCATCGGGGCGGTTGCAGACGAGCGTTGTGAAGCCCTCTGCCGCGATTTCGCGCACCTGTTCGGGGGTGATCTGCGGCGAAGCAGTGAAATGCGAGTCGATCTTGCGTCCGGTCATGCCCGCGCCTTGCGCTTCCCGCCGGGGGCGCGTCAACCCGGCCATGCCCGAATCGCGGCGATCAGGAGCCGGTACGCTCAACCTCCGGCTGATCGGCAGTGAAGCCTTCGACCAGCTCGATGGCGGAATGGATCGAATCATAGACCGTTGCCGAATTGTCGGAGAAACAGCCGATATCGAAGCGCAATTCGCTCGGCCCGCCCTCGCGGACAAAGGTCATCGTGCCATAGGGCGCGTCGGTCATCCGGCGTTCGCATTTCAGCCCAATGGGCGACGCCGCATAGCCATAGGCGGGCGCCAGCGTCGCCACGAGCTGCGCATATTGATCGCGCGTGATCGCCACCTGTTTGGTCACGATCGGCGGTTCGTAAAAGCTCCCGCCCTTTTCGGCATAGCGAAACGTCCCGGTGCCATCGCTCGCGATGTCGAAATAATAACGCAGCACGCCCCAGCTTCGATAATCGAGCGTCAGGCGAGCGGGCATTTCCTGCGGCGGCGGCGGCATCGTCGTGGTTGCCGCCTGTTCCTGACCCGAAGCCGCCTCGGTCCCCGGCATCGGCGTGCAGGCAGTCAACGCCAACGCAATCATCGCCCATAGTGCGTTTCGCATGCGATCTGCCCTCCCGGTTCGCGCCATCATTGCGATGGCGGCAGGTCCTCGATCACGATGACCTCATTCGACGGCGCCGAAGCTGTTGCGGCTTCCGCTGCCGCGCGCGCCGCTTCGACCGCCGCGGCAATTTCGCTGGTGGCCGGGGCGATGCAACCGGTATCCAGATCGACATGATGCGCAGGCGGGCCGCTCCACTGGACGCGGCCATAGGGCTGGTCGGTGATGCGCTGTTCGCAGATCACCGTCGTACCGGCATAGCGGCGGGCGGGCGCAAGCGCGTCGGCGATGCGCCGATAGCCCGCGACGTCGCCCGTCACGCGATGCTCGATGAATTGCTGTGGCGGCTGGCCGAACAGATCGCCCTTCGCCTTGCTGAACACCAAATTGCCATCGGGCGCGGCGGAAACGGCGAATACGGTCTTGCCCCAGCTCATGATCCGCAGGTTGATCGTGCCGTCGGGCGGCGCGATCGACGCGCTGCGCGGGTGCGGCGCACAGGCCCCGACCAGAAGCAGCGAAAAGGCTGTCACGAATATTCTAAGCATCCGCCATCTCCCGCACCACGCCCAGAAACTCTTCGCCATAGGCATCGAGCTTACGCTCGCCGATGCCGGAGATTTGCGCAAGCTCGGCGCGGCTGGTCGGTCGCGCGGCGGCGATGTCGCGCAGCACCGAATCGTGAAAGATGACATAGGGCGGCAGCCCGGTTTCCTGCGCAATCTCGCGGCGCTTGGTACGCAATGCCTCGAACAGCGGATTGCCGACCGGATTGGCCGCGCTCGCCCCGCCGCGCCGCCGCCGTTCGCGCCGGGGCGGCACGACGATCTCGATCGCCTGCTCGCCTTTCAGGATTTCACGCGCGTCCCCGGCGAGCTTCAGTCCGCCATGTTCGGTCGCGATCAGGCTGCCACGCGCCTGCAGCGCGCGCGATACCGGGCGGATCAGTGCCGCCTCCTCGCCCTCGATAATGCCGAACACCGATAGCTGGTCGTGCCGCCGTTCAGTGACGCGATCGTCATTGGCGCCGATCAGCACTTTCTCGATATGGCCGATGCCATAGCTTTGCCCAGTGCGATACACTGCGGAGAGCAGCTTGCGCGCGACCTGCGTCGCATCGGCGACCTTGGGCGGGTTCAGGCAATTGTCGCAATTGCCGCAGGTTTCGGGCGGATCTTCTCCGAAATGGCGCAGCAGCACCGCGCGGCGACACCCCGCGGTCTCGACCAGCCCGGCCAGCGCGTCCAATCGCGTTCGCTCGCCCTGCTGGCGATGTTCCTCGACTTCGCCGATCCGCTGACGGGCGCGCGCGAAATCCTCTGCGCCCCAGAACAGATGCGCCACCGCCGGATCGCCATCGCGCCCTGCCCGGCCGGTTTCCTGATAATAGCCCTCGATCGATTTGGGCAGTCCGGCATGGATGACGAAGCGCACATCGGGCTTGTCGATCCCCATACCGAACGCGACCGTGGCGACCACCACCATGTCTTCGCTGGCGACAAACGCCGCCTGGTTGCGCCGCCGTACCTCGGGGTCGAGCCCGGCATGATAGGGGAGCACCGATCGCCCTTTTTCCGCCAGCTTCTCCGCGAGCCGTTCGACCCCTGCCCGGGTCGGCGCATAGACGATGCCCGGCCCCGGCTGATCTGCCAGAACGGCTTCGATCTGGCGCGTCACGCTGTCGCGCGGCGCGATATGATATTTGATGTTCGGCCGGTCGAACCCGGCGACGATCAGCCCGTCCTGCGGAATGCCGAGCTGTTCGAGAATGTCCGCCCGCGTATGCGCGTCCGCCGTTGCGGTGAGCGCGAGGCGCGGCACCTCCGGAAACATGTCGAGCATCGGCCGCAACAGCCGGTAATCGGGACGGAAATCATGCCCCCATTCGGAAACGCAATGCGCCTCATCGATCGCGAACAGGCTGAGCGGGGCCGCGCGCAGCAAGTTGCGAAACCCCTCGGACGAAGCGCGCTCCGGCGCGACGTACAGAAGATCCAGCTCGCCCCGGCGATAGCGCGCAACGGTCTCTTCGCGATTGTCATCGACACTGGTCAGCGTCGCGGCGCGAATGCCCACCGCTTCGGCCGCGCGCAGCTGATCGTGCATCAACGCGATCAGCGGCGAAATGACGAGGCACGTCCCGGGCAGCGCGACAGCGGGCAGCTGATAGGTGAGTGACTTGCCCGCCCCCGTCGGCATCACCGCGAGCGTATTGCGCCCGCCAAGCACGCGATCGACCACCTGCTCCTGCACGCCGCGGAAGCCGGAAAAGCCGAATGTGGTGCGCAGGACATTGTTCGGATCGATCACCGGCGCCTTATCACGGCACAACGCGGCTCGAGCAACCGGGTAGGTCGATCAAAAGCAGGGCGCGAGCCCGTCATCCCCTTTGATCAGGCGAAAATCATACAGCGATATCTCCGAAATGCTGTCCGGCCAGTGCTCGATGCCGGGGCGCATGCCCGGAACGATGCAGATGCTGGTATCGATCTGCTCCTCTCCGACCGTGATCGTCGCGCGATAGCGAACCGCCCGATCATAGCCGTTTTCGACGACCAGCATCGTGTCGGGATGGTCCGGCACGGCCAGAAAGCGAAGCCGGATCGATCCCGGCGTGATTGTCGGAATCAGCGCCGGGTCATCCATCGCCACCATCTGCCCCTCGTCGGGATCGGCGATCTCCGGTACAATCTGCGAAAAGACGAAAGCGTCGAACGGGGTTATGGCCGCGGGTTCGGGCGCGCTGGCGACAAATTTCGGCACCAGTTTCACGGTCGCGGCTTCGCCCGGTTCGAGCGACAGCACCTGCGCGGATGCCTCGATCGGCATCACTCCCAGCAGCATGAGCGTCAATCCGATCGGTACCCGCATCGCTTTTTCCTCCCCCGACGCGGCCCTGATCCCGCGTCAACACTTTAACGGCGCGCCTATTTGCGTCGATATTCCCATGTCGAAACATGGCTGCCGTCGGTCATGGAAATCGTCGCGACCATGACGTCACCATCGCGTATATATTTGATTTTCTGTGGATAATCATGCTCGGGTGCTTCGAACGTCGCACTATTTGCTGCCGCTTCGGTCAGCGTGAAGGCAACCGGAGTGAGATCGACGCCGGTTACCACCAGCGCCAGCTGGCCGTCATCGTTCGGCGCGATCCGCATGAATTCGCGAAACGTCACTGTATCGGCGCCCGACATCGCATAGCCCATCATCGTGCCGCCCATCGGCGCGCTCCAATGTTCGTGCGTCCAGCCATCGGCATCGGTCATGCCCCAGTCGCCGGCCATGAAGGCGACGCTGTCGATCGGCGCGGGGTCCGTCGCGGGAGCCGGTGCATGCGCCGCAATCAGCGCCAGTGGAGTGAGGATCATCGCCAGACGCATTATTCCCTCCCATGCCCGCCGACAATCTGTGGATAATGCTATTCGCGCCTTGCCCCGGCAAGCCTGCATCGGCCATTGCTGGGCGCAATGACAATCAGCGTGGACATGGGGCTGGACGGCAAGGGCGATGCCGTCGGCATGGATCTGGAGGAGCTGCTCGCGACGCGCCTGCTGGTGCAGGGCAATTCGGGATCGGGAAAGTCGCATCTGCTGCGCCGGCTCCTCGAACGCTCGGCGGGCCATGTCCAGCAGATCATCATCGATCCCGAAGGCGATTTCGTCACTTTGGGCGACGAATATGGCCATATCGCCATCGAAGCCGCCGAACATAGCGAGCGCGAAATCGCCGCCTTTGCCGCGCGGGTGCGCGAACATCGCGCCTCGGTCGTGCTGAGCCTCGATGAGCTGGAGGCGGAAAGCCAGATGCGCTGCGCCGCCGCGTTCCTCAACGCCCTGTTCGATGCCCCGCGCGACCATTGGTATCCGGCGCTGGTCGTCGTCGATGAAGCGCAGCTTTTCGCGCCGTCGGGCGGCGGCGAAGTGGCGGAGGACGTGCGGCGCGCGTCGCTCGGCGCGATGACCAATTTGATGTGCCGCGGGCGCAAGCGCGGGCTGGCCGGCGTCATCGCGACGCAGCGTCTGGCCAAGCTGGCCAAGAATGTCGCGGCGGAAGCGTCCAACTTCCTGATGGGCCGCACGTTCCTCGA
>PAOI01000054.1 GCA_002707985.1 Sphingomonas sp.
CGCCTGCCACAGCGCCGCGTCATCGGCATCCCATTTGCCGTAGCGCAGATTGTCGCGCGCCGACGCGCCGAAGATCACCGTTTCCTGCGGCACCATTGCGATACGGCTGCGGATATCGGCGGGGTCCGCGCTGCGGATCGGCACGCCGTCGATGCGGACTTCGCCCGATTCGGGATCGTAGAAACGCTGCAGCAGCGCGAACAGCGTCGATTTGCCCGCGCCCGACGGCCCGACCACTGCGACGGTTTCGCCCGGCGCGACCGACAGATTGAAGTCGGTGAGCGCGGCGCTCTCCGGTCGCGTCGGATAGCGGAACGTGACACCGGCGAAATCGATCGCGCCCAGCGGCGGTTGCGGCAACGCAACCGGGTCGGTAGGCGGTGCGATGTCGGGTTCGACCGCGATCAGTTCGCCCAGCCGCGCGGCGGCGCCCGCGGCGCGCAGCACGTCGCCATAGACTTCGGTAAGCGCGCCGAAGGAACCGGTGACAAGCCCGGCGGTGATGACGAAGGCCGTGATCGCGCCGCTGGAAATGCGCCCGCTGGCGACGCCCGAAACCGCGTCCCACATGATCAGCGATATCCCGCCGAACAACAGGAAGATGACGAGCGCGGTCATGATCGAGCGAATCAGCGCCCGGCGGCGCGCAGTCGCAAAGCCGCGATCGACGGCGCCCACGAACCGTTCGGCTTCGCGACGTTCCTGGCCGAATGCCTGCACGATCCGCATCGCGCCCAGCGTTTCGGCGGCCATCGCGCCGATATCGGCGATTCGGTCCTGGCTCGACCGGGAAAGTTTGCGCACCCGGCCGCCCAGCACGACCATCGGCAGGATGACGAGCGGAATGCCGATCAGCAGATAGGCGGCGATCGCCGGCGCCAGCGCGAACAGATAGATGATGCCGCCGATCCCGATCAGCAGATTGCGCAGGGCCGCCGATACGGTCGATCCGACTATTTGTTCGACGATTGCCGTATCGGAGGTGAGACGCGAGGCGATTTCCGACGGACGGTTTTCCTCGAACCATTGCGGCGGCAGGCGCAGCAGGTTGCGGTGCACCGCGGCGCGGATATCCGCGACGCTGCGTTCGGCGACCCAGGTGACGCTGTAGAATCGCACTGCCGTGGCGATGGCGAGCACCAGCACGACGAGCAGCAATTCTTCAAAATAGCGCCCGATGCTGTCCGGATCGGCACCGGTGGCAAAGCCGTGATCGACGACCAGTTGAAAGGTGCGCGGGATCCACAAGGTCGCGCCCGCAGACACCAGCAGCGCCGTCATCGCCACGAGTAGCTGAAGCGGATAGCGCCGGGTGAACCCCCACACGACGCGCAAATTTCCGAGGCGGCGGCGTTCCTTTGCGGGCGCTGCGTTGGCGGTCGGATCGGTCGGAGGCAGGGCGGGCTCGGTCATCTGGCCGCTGCCCTAGCGCGGATGTCCGGGGGAGGAAACCGCCCTGCCGGTGTCGGGCGCAGGCGGCGCTGTTGCTTCCGCCCGTTCCGCTTCGGATCATGCTCCGTATCCGCCCGTCATTGCACTGCACAATCGGGCTGCTATACCGCTCCGGGCCCCCGCCGCTCCGCCGGTGCTGCAAGAAGGATGGCCATGCTTTACAACGCGTATGAAATTCAGCGGTCGATGCTGGCAGGAGCCAGCGCTCTGGCGAATTTCAGCGCGGGATTGTTGCAGAATCCGGCCAATCCCTTTGCCTATTTCGGCGGCGGTCCGGTGCTGGCTTCGGCGCTGGAAGTGTTCGCCCATGCTGCGGCGCCGCGCGGCAAGCCCGAATTCGGGCTCGACCATACCGAAATCAACGGCAAGCGCGTCGAGGTGGTCGAGGAAATCGTGCTGGAAAAGCCGTTCGGCAACCTGAAGCGCTTTGTCCGCAAGGGCGTGAAGCCGGGTGCGCCCAAGCTGTTGATCGTCGCGCCGATGTCGGGCCATTTCGCCACGCTGCTGCGCGGAACGGTGGAACGGATGCTGTCGTTCGCGGACGTCTATATCACCGACTGGCATGACGCGAAGCTGGTGCCGATGCATGCAGGCCGCTTCGATCTCGACGATTATATCGACTATGTCATCGAATTCCTCGAAACCATAGGCGAGGGCACGCATGTGCTCGCGGTGTGCCAGCCTTCGGTGCCGGTCTATGCCGCCGCGGCAGTGATGAGCGCCGACAAGAATCCGTGCCGCCCGGCGACGCTGACGATGATGGGCGGGCCGATCGACACGCGCGAGGCGCCGACCGCGGTCAACACGCTGGCGACCGAGCGGCCGTTCAGCTGGTTCGAACAGAATGTGATCGCGACCGTCCCGATGACCTATCCGGGCGCAGGACGCCGCGTCTATCCGGGCTTTCTGCAGCTTGCCGGCTTCATGTCGATGAACCTTGGCAATCACATGATCAGCCATTGGGAGATGTTCAAACATCTGGTCCAGGGCGATGGCGAAAGCGCCGACGCCACGATGAGCTTCTACGACGAATATCGCTCGGTCTGCGACATGACTGCCGAATTCTATCTCCAGACGATCGATGTCGTGTTTCAGAGCCACGCGCTGCCGACGGGCGAGATGATGCATCGCGGCAAGCGCGTCGATCCCGGCGCGATCACCGATATCGGGTTGCTCGCGGTCGAGGGCGAGAAGGACGATATTTCAGGGCTGGGCCAGACCAAGGCCGCGCTGAAGCTCGCCACCAACTTGCCCGACGGCATGAAGCAATATCATATGGCCAAGGGCGTGGGGCATTACGGCATCTTCAACGGATCGAAATGGCGCACCCGCATCGCCCCGGTGCTCGAAAAATGGATGATGACCCACGGAGGGTGAGGGCTGCAGGCGTGCTCAGACGGGCGTAGCCAGCCATGCCTCGGCTGCTTCCATCGTCGCAAACACCTTTACTCGAGGATGCACCAGCGTGCGTTCGGCCTGAAGCTGGTTGAGGCGGCTCCCCACCACCACGGCGGCGCGGCCGCTGGTCGCGGTCATGCCGGCGTCCTTTATCCCTGCCAGCAGATCGGCGACGTGATTGGCCTGAACCGGGAAATCGAACGATTCGACGATGATGTCGAAATCGCTTCGCATGCGGCGGGCATCGCGCAGCGCCAACGCCACGGCACCCGCGAAACGGGTCACATCTTCGGGTGACCAGAAGTCCCGCACATGGACGCGCAGGATGTTGGCCGGTGCGTCATAGGCAATGTCGAACATCCGGCTTTACTCTGCTCACGCACTGGCGACTCAAGCGTCGCTGACGATCGGATATTCGCCGCGCAGCCGGTCGGCAAGGTTTTCCACCGCCGCCACTTCGACCACGCTGCCGCTGGGGCTGAACGACCAGTTGCAATGCGGATGGGTTTCCCGGTCATAGACGCGCGGACGGCCCAGCACCTTGCGCCAGCGCGCCTTGGTGCTGCCATGCGCGCGGATCAGCGCGGCGAGGAAGATGTCGGTCAGGTCTGCGGCGGTCATTCGGCGGCGAGCCCTTTCAGGCGGTAGAGGATTTCGAGCGCCTCGCGTGGGCTCAAGGCATCGATGTCGAGCGTTTCGAGTTCGCTGCGCAGCGGATCGGTGGCTTCGGGCTCTTCCTCGGCGATCGCGGCAAACAGTGGCAGGTCGTCGAGACCGGCCGCGAGGCCTCCGGTCTTTTCGCGGCCTGCCTCAAGCTTGTCGAGCACGGCGCGGGCACGCTTGATCGTGATCGGGGGCAGTCCGGCGAGGCGTGCGACGGCGAGGCCGTAGCTGCGGTCGGCAGGGCCTTCGGCGACTTCGTGGAGGAGGACGAGATCGCCCTTCCACTCGCGCGCGCGGACATGGTGGAGGGTGAGCGCGTCGCAGCGTTCGGCGAGCCGGGTCAGCTCGTGATAATGGGTCGCGAACAGGCAGCGGCAGCGATTTTCCTCGTGAATCGCCTCGACCACTGCCCAGGCGATGGCGAGCCCGTCATAGGTCGACGTGCCGCGCCCGACTTCATCGAGGATGACGAAGCTTTGCGGCGTCGCCTGTGCCAGGATTGCAGCGGTTTCGACCATTTCGACCATGAAGGTCGATCGCCCGCGCGCCAGATTGTCCGACGCGCCGACGCGGCTGAACAGCCGGTCGACAAGGCCAAGCGTCGCGCGGGTGGCGGGGACATAGCTGCCCGCTTGCGCCAGCACTGCGATCAGGGCGTTCTGGCGCAGGAACGTCGATTTACCGCCCATGTTCGGCCCCGTGACGAGCCAGAGGCGCGAATCCTCGCTGAGCGAACAGTCATTGGCGACGAAACGCTCGCCGCTGCGCGACAAGGCTGCTTCGACCACCGGATGCCGACCGCCGACGATATCGAAACACGCGTGATCGACCAGCGCCGGGCGGGCCCAGCCGCCCTCTGCTGCGCGTTCGGCGAGGCCCGCCGATACATCGAGCCGGGCGAGGGCGTCGGCGGTGGCGGCAATCGCTTCGCGGCGGTCGAGTGCGGTGGCGGTGAGGTCTTCGAGATGCGCCGCTTCGGCGGTGAGCGCATGGGCACCCGCCTGCGTCACCTTGATCGCCAGATCATGGAGTTCGGGCGCGTTGAAGCGGACGACTCCGGCGAGCGTCTGGCGATGGGTAAAGCCGCTGTCGGGCGCCATCAGCCGGTCGGCGGACTTGGCGGGGACTTCGATATGATAGCCGAGCACGCCATTATGCTTGATCTTGAGCGCCGAAATGCCGGTTTGCGCGCGATATTCGGCTTCGAGTTTTGCAATCGCGCGGCGCCCGCCCGCGCCGGTATCGCGCAGATCATCGAGCGCGGCGTCATAGCCTTCGGCGATATAGCCGCCCTTGTCGCTGTCGACCGGCGGATCGGGGACCAGCGCGCGCTGGAGCAAGTCAATGAGTTCGCCATGGCCGCGCATCTGGGGCACGAGCGCATCGAGCAGGGGCGGGCGATCGGCAAGACCCGAGAGTTTTTCGCCGAGCCGCCATGCGCCGTCGAGTCCGTCGCGGAGCTGCCCCAGATCGCGCGGGCCGCCGCGCCCCGCCGCGAGCCGCCCGAGCGCGCGGCCAATGTCGGGCATGGCGCGCAGCGCGCCGCGCACCATATCGCGCAGCCCCGCATCGTCGTGGAAACGCTGGACCAGATCGAGCCGCGCTTCGATTGCGGGGCGGTCCATCAGCGGCGCAGCGATATCCGCGCCGAGCATGCGCGCGCCCGCGCCGGTAACGGTGCGATCGACCGCATCGAGCAGGCTGCCCTTGCGCGCGCCCGATTGCGAAACGGTGAGTTCGAGGCTCTCGCGCGTTGCCGCGTCGATCGCCATCGCCGATTCGGTGCGGGTGACGTGCGGCGGACGAAGAAAGGGGAGCGCGCCCTTGGCGGTGTGATCGAGATAGGCGACCAGCCCGCCAGCCGCCGCCAGCCCCGCGCGCGAAAGCGCACCGAAGCCATCAAGCGTCGCAACGCCGAACAGCGATTTTAGGCGCGATTCGCCGCGTGCCGAATCGAAGTCGGTTTTCGGACGCAGCGCCGTAGCGAGATCGGCGAAATCCGATGCCTCGGACGCGATGGTTTCGGCCGGGGCATAACGCGCCAGTTCAGCGCCTGCGCGATCGGCGCCGCATTCGATCACTTCGAACCGGCCTGTGGAAATATCGGCGCAGGCGATCGCGACTTCGCCGCCCGCCTCGCCGATTGCAGCGCACCAGTTTGCGCTGCGGCTGTCGAGCAAGGCTTCTTCGGTCAGCGTCCCGGCGGTGACGACGCGGACGATCGCGCGCGCGACCAGCGCCTTGGATCCGCCGCGCTTCTTCGCTTCCTCGGGGGTTTCGATCTGATCGGCGATGGCGACGCGATGCCCCGCCTTGATCAGCCGCGCGAGATAGCCGGTGGCCGAATGCGCGGGCACGCCGCACATCGGCACCTTGTCATCGCCATGGCTGCCGCGCGCAGTCAGCGCGATATCGAGGCAGGCGCTGGCTACCTTTGCATCGTCGAAGAACAGCTCGAAAAAATCGCCCATGCGATAGAAGAGCAGGCAGTCCCCGGCCTCTTCCTTGAGCGCGAGATATTGCGCCATCATCGGGGTGGGAGCGGAAGCGTCGGCCATTGCCGCTTGGGTAGCGAAACATTGCCAGCCCGCAAGCCCTGCGTCGCTCATGTGGCGATTATGCAACAGCTGCGGCCGGAATGTCGTATTTTGCCCGATGTTGCCGCGATGAAATGTGCGCGATACACCGGGGTTTCAGCCCGAAATACATGTTGGCTCAAGCAGAAACCTTGGATTTCGAAACGCGCCTTTTGATCGTCGATGACGATCCCGGCATCCGCGAATTGACGGCAGGGTTCCTGTCGAATCACGGCTATGTCGTCGAGGCCGTGGCCAGCGGCGAGGAGATGCGAGCGGCGATGGCGCGGCACGACTTTGCGCTGGTGGTGCTCGACGTGATGATGCCGGGCGAGGACGGGCTTTCAATCCTGCGCTCGATGGATCGCAAGAACGGTCCTGCGGTGATCCTGCTTTCGGTGATCGGCGAGGAAGTCGATCGCATCGTCGGGCTGGAAATGGGCGCGGACGATTATATCGCCAACCCCGCCAATCCCCGCGAATTGCTGGCGCGTATCCGGTCGGTGCTGCGGCGTGCGCGCACCGACGAACGCGTTGCGGCGCCGTCGCCGGGCGAGCGGCAATGGCTGCGCTTTGCCGGATGGCGACTCGATCCGGTGGGGCGTGAGCTCACCGATCCGGACGATGTCGTCATCAACCTGTCCGACGGCGAGTTTCGTTTGTTGCTGGCGCTGGTCGAACATCCGCGACGCGTACTCAGCCGCGATATGCTGCTCGATCTGTCGCGCGGGCTGAATTCGGAGCATTTCGACCGCGCGATTGACGTGCAGATGAGTCGGCTGCGCAAAAAGCTGTCGCATGGCGGCGGCGAAGAGCTGATCCGCACCGTGCGCAACGAAGGCTATATGTTCGTCGCCGATGTCCAGCGTCGCTGAAAAGCGGGCGCGGCCAATCGCGCTCACCATCTTCACCCTGACGGTCGGTGCGCTGCTGGCATCGTTTGCCGGCTATCTGCTGATCACGTTTCGTGGCCCGCCACCCTTTGAGCGTCCGACGATCCTGCGCGAAGTGGCCGAAGCGTTGAACGGCGCGCCATTGCCGGGCGACGAATATGCCCCGCCGAAACCGGACGCATCCTCCAAGGCCAATCCGGGCCAGCTGCCGAGCAAAGCCCCGCCATATAGTCGCTGGGAAACAAGGCTGGCGGCAATATCGGTCGATACGGCGCCCAAACCCCGGCGCGGCGAGGAGCGCGACGTCCTGCTCGACGCGCTGGTCGCGGAGATGCTGGAGGTGCCCGTAGCGCGGGTACGCGGCTATTATCAGGACGATGAGACTCGCGAACGCGGCGGACCCGGCCGGCCCAGCATCTTCCTGAGCGGCACCTTCATCGTCGGCCTGCAACAGCAGGACGGCGGCTGGCGAGTGGTTCAGTCGCGCCCGCAACCGCTGATTTCGGCATGGCAGGGGACGACGCTGGCGGTCACGCTCGCGGTCTTGCTGCTGCTTGCGGTGCCCAGCTGGCTGATCGCGCGGGCGATTTCGCGACCCATCGTCCGGCTCGCCGATGCGGCACAGAATATGCGGCTGAACACGCCGCTGGTATTGCCCGACGAAGGGCCGCGCGAAGTGCGGATGCTCGCCAGATCGCTGGGCGCGATGCAGGCGCGACTGTTGGCACAGGCGCAGTCACGCACCGCGATGCTGGCGGCGATCGCGCATGATATGGGGACGCCGCTGTCGCGTATCGCGTTCTGGATCGAACAGCTTCCCGAGGAATCGCGCGCGCGCGCCGCTGCGGAAATCGATGAGATGCGGGCGATGCTCGCGTCGGTGCTCCGTTTTGCGCGCGACGAACGTTCGGCAGCGGATCGTCCGCGCGTCGACCTTGGCAGCCTGATCGACAGTCTGGTTGAGGATGCCGTGGCGGCCGGATCGCCGGTCACGCTCGATCCGGGGCCACGCGCGCTGGTTCGCGCCGATCCGGCGGCGTTGCGGCGGTTGTTCGACAATCTCGTGGCCAACGCGATTCGCTATGGCGAGCGCGCGACGGTGGCCTGGGAAGTACGCGCGAATCGCGCGGTCATCACGGTCGACGATGCAGGCAAGGGTTTCGGCGAAGGCGAGGTCGAGCGGTTGTTCGAACCGTTCGTGCGCGGCGACCCCTCACGCAATCGAAGCACGGGCGGAACCGGGCTGGGCCTCAGCATCGTTCGCGCCATTGCCGAGGCACATGGCGGCTCGGTAACGCTGGGCGCTGCGCCCGGGGGGGCGGGCGCGTCACGGTGACGTTGCCGCTGACGGATATCGCAACAGGCTGAAATATTTGCGCCAAGCGATGAAATCGGGCGGAGATGTGCCGCGCCGAAAAGCTCCTCATCGTCAATGAGGAGAACGCGGCGACCATGGCCGAGCATATTGAAGACCACGATCGCGGACTGGCACATGATCTGATCACGATGCGGTCGATTGCCGACCGGCGAAAGGCGCTGCGCCTGTTTGCCGGCGCGAGCTCCGCAGCATTTGTGGTCGGTTGCGGCGGTGCGAGCAGCAGCAGCACGACCAGCGGATCCGGGACGGTGGTCACTCCCGCACCGACCCCCACGCCTACGCCTACACCGACCACATCGACTGCGGCGTGCATCGTCGATCCCAGCGAAACCGCCGGGCCCTATCCCGCAGACGGCACCAACACATCGTCGGGATCGACGTCGAATGCGCTGACGGCAACCGGGATCGTCCGCAGCGACATCCGCTCGAGCTTCCTGAGTTCAACGAATACGGCGGAAGGCGTGCTGGTGGAGATCACATTGACGGTGGTCGACGTGAATTCCGATTGCGGCGCTCTGGAGGGCTATGCCGTCTATCTGTGGCATTGCGATGCAGCGGGCAATTATTCGCTCTATTCTGCGCCGGCCGAAAGCTATCTGCGCGGGGTTCAGGTAACCGACGCCAACGGTCAGGTGACCTTCACCACGATCTTCCCCGGCTGCTATTCCGGGCGCTGGCCGCACATGCATTTCGAAGTGTTTTCGAGCCTGTCGGCAGCGACGAGCGGGCGATATGCGGTGCTGACGTCGCAGCTGGCGATGCCCAGCGACGTGTGTTCGACCGTGTACAGCAATGCCAGCGGCTATTCGGCGAGCATTTCCAATTTCTCGCGCATCTCGATCAGCAGCGACAATGTGTTCGGCGACAACAGCTCGGCCCAGATCGCCCAGCAGACGCCCGATGTCAGCGGCAGCACGAGCGCGGGATACACAGCCTCAGCCATTATCGGAATCGCGCGGTAAGCCTGTTCTCCCCGAACCGCGCGAGACGGGGGGCCGTGCCCCCGTGTCCCCCCGTCACCCCAAGTGAAGGCCCCGCCCGGATATCTCCGGACGGGGCCTTTTCTCATCTGCCTTCCGTCAATCCGCAGGGTTGTGCTCTGCCAGGAAACTCTCCATCGCCTGAAGGAATTCGAGGCGATCTTCCATCCGGCTGAAATGGTGATCGGCCTTGTCCTGCTCGATGTAGACAACGGGCCTGTTGGCGCGCTCCAGTGCCCGGGCCATGTCGCGCGATTGCTGATAGGGCACGGTCTTGTCTTCCTTGCCCGCGAGCAGCAGCACCGGAATGCCGAACTGTTGGGGAAAGTTGATCGGCGACACCGCCTTCATGTCGGGGACCTGGTCGCGTAGCCAATCGCCGCTGGCGTTCGACAGGAAACCGCGATCATATTTGAGCATCGCGTCGATATCAGAGACACCGGCATAGGAAATCGCGCAGCGATAGAGCGAGGGATCGCGCTGCGCCGCGCGCATCGCCGCATAGCCGCCATAGGATGCGCCGGCGATGCACACGCGCGCCGGATCGGCAATGCCTTCGCCGGCGAGATAGGTGATCGCATCGTTGAGGTCGTCTTGCATCTTCAGGCCCCATTCGCCGCGACCCATATCCTCGAACTCCTGTCCGAAGCCGGTCGAACCGCGATAATTGGGCTGGATCACCGCATAGCCGCGATCCGCGAGAAACTGTGTCCACCAGTCCCAATGTTCGGAATCGCGCGCCGAAGGGCCGCCATGCGGCAGCACGATCAGCGGCAGATTGCTCGATTTGCCGCGTGGCAGCGTGAGCACCGCCTGGATATCCACGCCGTCGCGCGCCTGATAAGTGACGGTCGACACCGGATGGAGCCGCTGCAGCCCGATCGCCGCATTGACATCGCCGAGCTTCGCCATCTGGCCGCTTGCCCGGTCATAGAGGAACCAGGCCCCGGGGCTGTCGCTGGCACCGACGCGGACGATGGCGCGCTGCATGTCCTCGCTATAGGAATAGACCGAGGCGATCCCTCCCGAAACCTTGGCCTTCACTTCCTCGACGAGCGTTTTCAGCCGCTCGTCGAACCAGACGATCTTGGAACTTTCGTCAGTGTAGTAGACCGCCGCGATGTCGTCCCCTTCGGGTGTGAAGCGTACAGCGCTGACGTCATAACCCTCGACGCCGAACAGCCGTTCGCCCGTGGTCAGCGTTTCGAGGTCATATTCATAGACGCCGGTATAGCCATCCGGTCCGCTCGCCAGCGTGATCGCCTTGTCGCCCAGAAACGCGTCGGGCAGGTCGACACTGCGATCGTTCACCCGGGCCTGGATGACTTCGCGGAATCCCGCATTGTCATCGGGACGATAGAGGACGCGATAGCGGCGCCCGTCGCCTTCATAGCCGATCCCCATGCGCACCGCGCCGCTGTGATCGGTGGCCCAGTCGATCACGCCCTGCCGGCCCTGAACGATCAGTTGCTGGTCGCCGGTCGATACGTTGAATTCATAGACTTCGGGCCAGAAGCTGGGCTGGCTATAGTCGAGCGAGGCCTGCATCGCGATGCGGACGCGCGGCGTGCCGTCATCGGCGACCCAGACGAGATTGTCCGCGTTGATGCCGATTCCCTTCGACCGCGGCGGAGTTAGCTGCACGATCTTGCCGTCTGCGGCGCTGATTCCCCCCGCGCGACGGACATAGAATTCACCCCATTGCTGAACCGGCATCTTGCCGCCCACGCCCGCGACGAGCCAGTCGTTGTTGACCCAGGTGAACCAGTTGAGCTCGCTGCCGGCGAACCGCGCAATACTGGGCTGGCCGCCGCCGATCGGGATGATGGCGAAATATTGCTCGCCGCGGATCGCGATCTTCGCCGCGATCTTGGTGCCGTCCGGCGAGAGCTGCGGATCTTCGAGCAGCGGGAGCTGCGCGAAATCCTGAGTGGCGTGGTGGGCGGTTTGCGCGACCGCGACCGGTGCCGGCGCCAGTGCGGCAAGCGGCGTTGCCGCCGCGATCGCAGCGACCGCCATGGTACGTATCTTCATCCTGGTATTCCCCCGGCTTTCCATGGGTCCCCCGACCCGTCGAACCGGTAGCTTAGGCGGGGAAAGGCGAGGCGCCAAGTCATTGAAGCGGCGAGAAACACCGGGAATGGAATAAAAGCCCCGACAGTTGCCTGCCGGGGCCCTCGCTTTCACCGGAGCAGATAATCAGCCGCCGAGCGCAGCCATCATCTCGGTCCCGCCCGAACCCGCCGCCGCCAGTGCGGCGAGCATCAGCAGGGCGACGATGTTGGTGATCTTGATCATCGGATTGACGGCGGGGCCGGCCGTATCCTTGTAGGGATCGCCGACCGTATCGCCCGTCACTGCGGCCTTGTGGGCTTCGGAGCCCTTGCCGCCGTGATTGCCGTCCTCGATGTATTTCTTGGCGTTGTCCCAGGCGCCGCCGCCTGCCGTCATCGACAGCGCGACGAACAGACCGCCCACGATCACGCCGAGCAGCAAGGCGCCCAGAGCCGCGAAGCCGTTTTCTTGGCCCGCGATCAGCGTGATCACGAAATAGACCACGATCGGAGCAAGCACCGGCAGCATCGAGGGGACGATCATCTCCTTGATCGCGGCCTTGGTCACGAGATCCACCGTGCGGGCGTAGTCGGGCTTGCTGGTGCCCGCCATGATGCCGGAATCGCCCGCGAACTGTTCGCG
>PAOI01000055.1 GCA_002707985.1 Sphingomonas sp.
CCTGTCGTCGTGCCAACGGCGCAGCAGGGTAGCTATGTATGGACGGGATAACCGCTGAAAGCATCTAAGCGGGAAGCCTCCCTCAAGATAAGATTTCATAGAGCCGTCAGAGACCATGACGTTGATAGACTGGATGTGGAAGCGCGGTAACGCGTGGAGCTAACCAGTACTAATTGCTCTATTCGCGCTTGATGAGTCCCACCATCAACGACAGCCCTGGACGTATAGTCCTTGCGCAGTCGTCGATCGGATGATCGTCGAAGCCTTGATACAGTGCACGATTTGGAACCCGCAGTTACACCGGCTTCATTGCTTGGTGGCTATAGCGTCTGTGACCCACCCGATCCCATCCCGAACTCGGCCGTGAAACCAGACAGCGCCGATGGTACTGTCGCTTAAGCGACGGAAGAGTAGGTCCTCGCCAGGCATTGTAGCCGGTGTGGATTGCGCGCGTTTCAACAGAAAAACCCATTCACGATTTCGCTCCCCGATCCGGGTGTAGCGCAAGCCTTTGACGCGGGGTGGAGCAGTCCGGTAGCTCGTCAGGCTCATAACCTGAAGGTCATAGGTTCAAATCCTATCCCCGCAACCAAACATCAAAACGCCCGCCAGGCTCGTCCTGCGCGGGCGTTTTTGCGTTTGGGCGCCTTAGGCAGCGCGGACAAATTTGAGCCAGTATCTGGCGGTGGCAAGATGGACCATGCCGAGGAAGCTGTTGGCGAGTTGGTCGTAGCGGGTGGCGATGGCGCGGTTGATCTTGAGCTGTCCGAGAACATATGACGTGCCCCCCTGATTTTCCTCCACGCTTGATTAGAGTCTGGCCTGAAGGAAGGACAGACGATGAAGCGTGGAAGGTTTTCGGAAGAGCAGATTATCGGGGTGGTGAAGGAGGCAGAAGCGGGCGCGAAGACCGCTGACCTGGCTCGGCGGCACGGCGTATCGGAAGCGACGATCTACAACTGGAAGTCGAAGTATGGCGGGCTGGAGGTATCCGAGGCCCGGCGACTGAAAGAGCTGGAGAGCGAGAACGCGAAGCTGAAGCGATTGCTGGCTGATGCGATGCTCGATCAGGCTGCGCTGAAGGATCTTCTGACAAAAAAGTTCTGACGCCCGCTGCCAAGCGGGAAGCTGTTGCTCATCTCCAGGCATGCCACGGGATGAGTGAACGGCGGGCGGGCCGTGTCATTGATGCCGATCGCAAGAGTGTGCGTTACCGTTCCATCCGGGACGATGACGCGGGTTTGCGTGAGAAGCTGCGCGAACTGGCCAACCAGCGTCGCCGGTTCGGCTATCGCCGTCTGCATATCCTGCTGCGTCGGGAGGGGATCGTGATCAACCGCAAGAAGACCCAGAGGCTCTACAAGGAGGAAGGGCTGGCGGTGAGGCGACGACGCAGCGGCAGGCGTGCTGTCGGGACCAGAGCGCCTGCTCCGGTGCTGGCGTTGCCGAACCAGCGCTGGAGCCTGGACTTCGTCCATGATCAGATGGTGTCTGGCAGGCGGTTCCGCGTGCTCAACGTGGTCGATGACGTGACGAGAGAGTGTCTGGCAGCGGTGCCCGACACCTCGATCTCGGGGCATCGTGTCGTGCGTGAGCTGACACATCTGATCACCCAGCGGGGCAAACCCGGAATGATCGTCAGCGACAACGGCACCGAGCTCACCAGCAATGCCATCCTCGCGTGGTGCGGTCAGATCGGGGTGGAGTGGCATTACATCGCGCCGGGCCGGCCGATGCAGAACGGCTACGTCGAGAGCTTCAACGGACGGATGCGCGACGAGCTGCTCAACGAGACCCTGTTCATGAGCCTCGCACATGCCCGGGTCGAGATCGCGGCTTGGGTGGAGGACTACAACCGGGAGCGACCGCACTCGTCTCTCGGATACGCAACACCGGCGGCGTTCGCCGCCGAACTGGATAGGCAATGGCCTGCTTCGCTACGCCCTACGGGCTCCGCTACGCAGCCCGTTGCTTCAACCGCGCTGATGCGCAAAACAACCGCCCGACTCTAATCCCAGCTGGGGGAAAGCTGGGGGTCACGTCACATACGCTCGATGCGATTGCGCTGCTTGTAGAGCGCCCGATTATGCTCGATTTTCACGCGGCGGTTTGACCGGCCAGGGATGACGGCCTCAATATTCCGTTCGGCAAGGTCGGCACGGATTGCGTCGGCGTCGTAGCCCTTGTCGGCGAGCAACGCGTCAGGCGCACGCTCGGGCAGGTCGATAAGGGCGTCATAGGCTTTGCAATCTGCCGCCTCGCCGACCGTCAAATGGAAGGCGAGCGGTCGTCCGAGGGCATCAGCCAGACCGTGAAGCTTACTGGTGAACCCACCCCGCGAGCGGCCAAGAGCGCGTCGATGAGTCCCCCTTTTCCGCCCGCTGCCGATGCGTGGGCGCGGAGTGTAGTGCTGTCGATGCTGTAGTGGCCGCTGTCCGCCATGATCTCGGCCAGCGTCACCGCGACGCTCTCCCAGACCCCGGCCTCACTCCAACGCCGGAATCGCCGATAGATGGTGTTCCAACTGCCATATTTGGGCGGCACATCGCGCCACGGCGTTCCGCAGCGGAGCCGCCAGAGTATGCCGTTGATGATCGAGCGGTTCTATTCGGGTGGCCTGCCTCGACCACGGTTTTCAGGTTCAATAGGCAGCAAGTCCTTCAGAACATGCCACTCCGCTTCGTTGAGATCGCCCCTGCTCCAGCCTGCCTCCAAAAGGCAGCCTGGAATCAATCCTGTCGGATCACGTCAACCTTGTCATTGCGGCGAGCCGCATGCCGCATCATAATGCTCCTATGCCAGCGTGGTCCGCCCTACTCCTGATGGTAATTAGCGGCACAATCACAGTGCTTTCGTTCAGGGCAAACAAGGAAGCAGCGCGTACCGGGAGATTGCGCTTCTTATTCTGGCATATCCCAGGTTGGGGCGAACGCGATCGCAGCCCAACTTTTTTCAAGTTCGCTCAGGCACAAAATCATTACCGAACCGCGTTCTTCGGGTTCCTAACATTCATCTTAGGCGCATTCCTTCTTGAAGCGCTGGGCGTTATCTACTGACGCTATCAGGCAACCCAAGGCTGCGGAATTTGTCCACGCGGCCTAGCATTTCGGGGTTTTTGCATTTCGAAGCCGCCGGCTTCGGCGGCTTCGGCGACTTTTTTGGCGTTGCGGCGCCGATGGCGTCCGTCATCTGCGCGCTAAACGTGGCGATCGGAGCGTCAAACGCGCGCGCTTTGCTTCCTGCTGGTCCGGGCACCTGGGTGCAGAATCGTTCTGGCGCGGGGCGTGCGGGTTGAACCTCGCCGCGTTCGGCTCCTCCAGATCCCGAAAAGGCCTATCGCATGTCCTGACTTCGCGGGGCGGTCGCGGGACAGTCGCGCAGCTCCCGAAAGCTGGACCCCTCATGGCGCCTGTGCTTAGATCGCTACCCCAAAGTGCTCGGGGCGTATTTCGCTGCTTCATGCGGCGATCTTAACAGTCGTGTTACCGGTGGGAGGGGGTGACCACGGCGCGCGCAACGACGTGCCGGGCGCCTGAAGCAAGATGCAGAATGTCCTGATAGACTATATCTATCGGATGGAATCCGCAGAGAGTTTCGAGGAAAAATGGCGTTGCCTGACGCAATCGCTGCTCGGACTGGGGTTCAACGTCGTCAATTATGTCGTCTTTCCGAACGGAACGACGGGTGACGCGCCGATATTTCTGGAGAATTTCCGTAACGATTGGGTATCGCATTATACGGCACGGAATTACGGTCCCGAGGACGCACTGATCCCGCATGTGCTCCAAAGCGACCGCCCCGCTTTCATGTTCGCGGTCGACGAGGCGCAGCCGCTGGTCTGGTCGCCCAAGGGGCGCGAGCTGATCGCCGAAGCGCGCCATGCCGGCATGGAACGCGCGGTGGGATTTTCGCACAAGAATGCGCATGGGCAGGTCGATGGCGGGATCGCGATCGGCACCGACCTGATGTCGGCATCCGATTTTACCGATTTTATCGGCAAGCATGTGCCGCTGCTCTATACCATCTATTCGATCGCCTATCAGCAGCTACACCCCGAGTGCCGCAAGCGCGTCGCGCTGGAAGCGCTCAGGCTCTCGCCGCGGCAATATGATGTGCTGATGGCGCTATGGGACGGCCTGTCGAACAAGCAGATCGCCGACCGGATCGGTGTGTCCGAAGTGACGGTCTCCTTTCACCTGAAGCAATTGCGCGCGAAGCTTGGCTGTTCGCTCAATCGCGAGATATTGCCGTGCGCTTTTCGTGCCGGATTGCTCGGCGCGCCCGCGCCGCAGAGCGTGGAAACCGGCGCTCCTTAATCTTTTTATAGGTGCCCGCACCCTCCGCCCCGGCTCTATCCTGTCTGTATCTATCCTCCGGAAACTATGGGGGAACGGCGGATGAAGGAGCGACGATGCTGAAGCTGAGCAGGTTGATGACATTGGCCCTGGGGTGCGGATTGCTGTCCTCATGCGGGATGGGTGGCGGATGTTCGGCGGTGAAGCTCGATATCCTGGTGGATTCAGGGATCTTCGCGAACACGATATCGGCGCGGATCACCAATGGTTCGAGCGATATGCGTCAGGTGACGATCCTGGCGACCGATCCCGAAGGCAATTCGTCGCAGGTCGGGCCGATCTCGATCGCGGCCAATGATTCGGTCACCCGCGCGCTGGGGCCGCTGATGAAAAGCTATGGCTCCACGCAATCCGAACTCGAAGCAAACGGCGCAAAGTTCGAAATCTCGGCCTGCGAATGATCGGGCGCCCGGAAAGGCACTGACAAGAGCGAGGGGATGATCGTGAAACGAATTTTCGCAATGGCGGGAGTTGCCGCCATGGCAGTCGCGCTGGCAGCCTGTGGATCCGACGGCGGTAACAGCAGCGACGCGGGTAGCGAAGCCGGCACCGCCGCCGAGACCACGCCCGCTGCCAGCTATCCGTCGGTGGCCGAGCAACGCGCCGCGATGGAAGCGTTCCGCGATGTGAACGAGAGCCGCTGCCCCTTCTTCAAGGATTCCGAGGGGACCGCCGACGTGCTGGAAGGCGCGAAGCTGCTGCTTTGTTCGGGGCGCATTTCCAATGAAGAAAATTACGGCATGGCGCTGCTCACCACCGACGGCGCGAATGCGCCGGCTGGCACGTTCCAGGTCGATTTCGGCAATCATCCGCACCCGATGGCGTTCAGCGAACTCTATGACCTGTTCTTTGCCATCACCGGGATGACCGAGGCGGATCAGCAGCGGTTTCGTTCGGATCTGACGCGGTTCAAGCTGGTGGCGAACAATATGCCGGGCAGCGATTTCCGACCGTTGATGACCACGGCATCGGGCGCGACGATCGAAATCGCCGCCAATCGCATGCGTCCCGGCATGCTGACTCTGCTCGCGACGCCGCCGCAATAGCGGCGTCTGGCCGGAGCGTAGGGGAGAGCGCTCCGGCCGATATCCCGATCCGGATCGGGCAGGCAGGGCGCGGGGACTTGTCTCCGCGCCCTGTGCCTTGCGCACCTATCCCGATGGCTGCATCCTTGTAGGCGCAGGATTTGCTGCGCCGCGTGACGGCGGAAGCGGCGGATAACCGGGCGCGGCATATGCGATCGCGCCGCACTGCGGGAACCGGCAGCGCCCGGTTCCGTTGGAAAGGGACACGCAACAGGGAGCGGCATTTTGCAGGATTTCCTTGCCGAAGCGAGCGACTGGATCGCATCGGTGACGACACCGATTCTCGATCTGGTCGGGGCCGACCCCAACGCACGCTGGATCGAGGACGTTGTGGTCGGCACTCTGGCGGTGCTGTTCGCCCTGTTGTTCCACCAGATCGTGCTGATCGTCGTCCGCAGGATCGGGAAACGCACGCCCTATCTGACCGCCGCCGACCTTGTCCGCCGCCTGAAGCGCCCGAGCCGATGGTTGCTCGTCGCTTTCGCGCTTGCCTGGGTACGCCCCGCCTTGTCGCTCAATGCCCGCGCCGCGGCGATATGGGACCAGATCGCCGGGCTAGTTGTCCCCGCGCTGGTAGGCTGGCTGGCGGTCGCGCTGATCCGGGTCGCCAATGGCTTCGTGCAGCGCCGCGCGGATATTTCGGTGGAGGATAATCTCCACGCCCGGCGGCGGCGCACCCGCGCAGATATCCTGTTCCGCATTGCGAGCGTCGTGGTGATCCTGATCACCTTCTGCGCGATGCTGATGAGCATTCCGAGCGTGCGGAGCATCGGCGTGACGCTGGCCGCTTCGGCCGGGCTGGCGGCGCTGGCGGTGGGCGCTGCGGCACAGCCTGCGCTCAAGAACCTGATCGCCGGTATCCAGATGGCGCTGACCGAACCGATCCGCATCGACGATGTCGTCATTATCGAAGGCGAATGGGGGAAGATCGAGGAAATCCGGATGACCTATGTCGTCGTCAAGATTTGGGACGAGCGGCGGCTGGTGGTGCCGGTTTCAAAATTTCTGGAGGACAGTTTCCAGAACTGGACGCGGCAGACCAGCGAGCTGCTCGGCAGCGTCTTCTGGTATCTGGATGCCAATGCCGACATCGATCGCTTTCGCGCCAAGCATAAGGAAGTGGTCGAGGCCAATCCGCGCTGGGACGGGCGGTTCAACAATATTCAGGTGACCGACACCAAGCCCAACGGATCGGTGGAGGTTCGCGGATTGATGACGGCGAAGGACGCGCCGACCGCATTCGACCTGCGCTGCGACGTGCGCGAGGCGATGCTGAAATTCGTGCGCGAGGAAATGCCCGAAGCGGTGCTGCGCTATCGCAGCGAGGCCGAAATCAGTCCACCACTTCGCTTTGCTGATCCTGCACCTCCGCCGTCAGCGCCGCAGTAAACCGCTCGCGCCACCAGCTGACATCTTCTGTGACGACATTGTCGTAGAGCGGTTTCCACCGCTCTTTACGCTCTTCGAGCGGCATGCGCAGCGCCTGACGAATGGCATCGGCGATTTCCTCTGCCGACAGCGGATTGACGAGAAGCGCCGTCGGCATCTGCGCCGCCGCGCCGGCGAAGCGCGAGAGGATCAGCACGCCGGGATCCTCCGGATCCTGCGCGGCGACAAATTCCTTGGCGACCAGGTTCATGCCATCGCGCAGCGGAGTGACCAGACCGATGCGCGCGGCGCGATAAACGCCTGCGAGAACATCGCGGGGATAGCCCTTGTTCACATAGCGGATCGGAACCCAGTCGAGATCGGCATAGGCGCCGTTGATATGGCCCGACATTGCCTCCAGTCGCGCGCGGATCCGCTGATAGCTGTCCACTGCAGCGCGTGAGGGCGGTGCGATCTGGAGGAGGAACACTTCCTTGCGCTCCTCGGGGCTTTCCTCAAGGAACCGCTCATAGCCGTTGAACCGCTCTTCCAGTCCCTTGGAATAATCGAGCCGGTCGACGCCGACGATCATTGCGCGATCGACGGCGCTCTTGCGCATCTGTTTGAAGGTCGCGGCGGCGACGTCGGAATCGGCCATCGCCTGAAAATCCTGCGAATCGATGCCGATCGGGCAGTTGAGCAGCCGGACCGTGCGATCGCCCAGCCGCACCAGGCCATCGTCCTCCAGCACCGCGCCAAGTTCGATCCGCGCGAAATCGCAAAAGCTGTCCAGCCATTCCTGGGTGTGAAAGCCGATCACGTCATAGGCGAACATCGACGTCACCAGTTCATGCGCTTCGGGCAGCGTGGTGAGCAGGCGGCGCGGGGGCCAGGGGATGTGCAGGAAAAAGCCCATCCGGTTGCGGAAACCGCGCTTGCGCAGCTCCGAACCCAGCGGGAACATGTGGTAATCCTGAATCCAGATGACGTCTTCGGGTTCGATCAGCGGCCGGACGGTCTCAGCGAAGCGTTCGTTGGTACGTTTATACCCGCCCGCGAAATCGCGCTCATATTCGGCGAGATCGATGCGATAGTGAAAGAGCGGCCACAGCGTGCGATTGGCATAGCCGTTATAATATTCCTCGATATCCTGTTCTTCGAGGTCGACCGTCGCGGTCGTCACGCCTTCGTTGCGCTGAAAATTGATCTGGCCGGTGAAATTCTCGGTCAGCTCGCCCGACCATCCGAACCAGATGCCGCCGGATTCGCGCAACGCCGCCTGAAGCGCGACGGCGAGGCCACCCTGCGCGCCCGACATCGACCCTTTGGGGGCGCTGACGCGATTGGAGATAATAATCAATCGGCTCATCGTATGGCGCTCCATGGTTTACTCAACAACACGGCGCAGTTGATCATGCCGACCAGCGAGTAGGTCTGGGGATAGTTCCCCCATAATTCGCCCGTCACCGGGTCGATATCCTCCGACAATAACCCTGCTGCGGTGCAACGTGAAAGCATTTCTTCAAATAATTCACGGGCATCCTCGCCGCGACCGGTGAAATGCAGCGCTTCGATCAGCCAGAAGGTGCAGACATTGAATGCCGTTTCGGGCAGGCCGAAATCATCCTCCGTGGCATAGCGCAGCATATGCGATCCGCGCCGCAGCCCGGCCTCGACAGCCTTGAGCGTGCCGACGAAGCGAGGGTCGTCGGGCGGCAGGAATCGCAGATCGAGCAGCTGGAGCAGGCTGGCGTCGAGATCGCTGCCCGAGAAAGTGGCGGAGACGAATTGCTCCTCCTCACGCCACGCCGATTGTTCGATCCGCTGACGCATCGTGCCCGCGCGTGCTTCCCAGAAATGCTGGCGTTCGGGCAGGCCCAGCTCGCCCGCGACATTGGCCAGCCGGTCGCATGCCGCCCAGCACATTGCGGCGGAATAGGTGTGGACGCTTTGCCGCGTGCGCAGCTCCCACAGGCCGGCATCGGGCTGATCGTAGAGCTGCCAGGCACGCTCGCCGACGCGCTCCAGCGCTTCGAAATCCTCGATCCCGGCCATGCGGAACAGCCGGTGGTCGAAAAATGCCTGCGCGCTGGACAGGACGATCTGGCCATAGGCATCGTGCTGACGCTGGTCATAGGCGGCATTGCCGATCCGTACCGGGCCCATGCCGCGATAGCCGGGCAGATCGCGAGCGATGCGTTCCTCAAGCGTGGATTCGCCGAGCACGCCATAAAGCGGCTGGACATGCCCGCCCTTTGCCGAATCCCCGATATTCCGGAGATAGACGAGATAATTTTCGAGCACGTCGAGCGCGCCGAGGCGGTTGAGCGCCTGAACGGTGTAATAGGCGTCGCGAATCCAGCAGTAGCGATAATCCCAGTTGCGCTGCGAATCGGCATGTTCGGGAATCGATGTGGTGAGTGCGGCGACGATCGCGCCGGTTTCTTCATGCTGGCACAGCTTTAGCGTGATCGCCGACCGGATCACCACTTCCTGCCATTCGAGCGGGATGGCGAGGCCGCGCACCCATTCCTGCCATTCGAGCGTGGTGTTGGCGAGCATGTCCTCGATCGTGGCGGCGACATTACCGGCAAAGCTCTCGTCCGGGCCGAGGAAGAAATGCAGCGGCTGTTCGACGCGGAAGGCGCGCTCCTCCTGGACCATCCCCACCGGCGCCGTGGTGGTGAGCCGCAGCGTCATGGTGTCCATCGAATAGCGGATATGGTTCGATCCGCCGATGCGTTGCTGGCACGAACTGCCATGGTGGCAGGTGGGACGCAGCCGCACACGGATGCGCGGGCTGCCCGCCACGGGTCGGACGATCCGCGCATAGGCGACCGGCCGATAGGTGCGGCCCAGTCGTTCGAAACGCGGGCAGAAATCGATGATCTCAATCGCATTGCCGCTGGCATCGGTGTGGCGGCTGATCAGGATCGGCGTGTTGCGCAGATAGCGTTGCTCGACGGCGACGCCGTCCTCAAGGTCGATCGACCACAGCCCCTGCGCGGTTTCGCTGGCGGCGTCTTCGCCCCGGACGAGCGAGGAAAACAGCGGATCGCCGTCAACGCGCGGCACGCAGCCCCAGACGAAATTGCCCGCGCGATCGATCAGCGCGCTTACCTGGCAATTGCCGATCGGCCAGAGGTCCAGGTTGGTCACGCGAGCGCCTCCGTTGCTTGTGTCAGCCAGTCGAGCGTTTCGGGAACGCCTGCCAGCAGATAGGTTGCCGATGTGTCGCGCGCCGTGCCGACAAGGATGCCGGCGCCGCCCAGCCGCGCGGCCATGGCGAAACCGGGTTCGTCGGTCGTGTCGTCGCCGATGAAGACAGGGCGAGTGCCCGCATATTCGGGTTTTTCGAGGAAGGTCGCGATTGCGCGCCCCTTGTCGCCGCCTGTCGTGCGGACTTCGAACAGCATCTTGCCCGGCTGGAGCTTCAGCCCGTGGACGTCCGCCAATTTGGTGGCGAGCGCGCGGCATGCCTCTTCGGCTTCGGGTGCCTGACGGAAATGGAGCGCGGCGCCGAGCGGCTTGTCTTCCACCATCACGCCGGGATTTTCGGCGGCGAGCGCCGTCATCGCTTCATGCACCTGTTCGAGCGAGGCGGGGCGTTCCGCTGCAGTGCGGTGTCCGTCGGCCCAGAGAAATTCCATCCCGTGGCTGCCGGCGATGGCGAAGCCGGGCTCTGCGCCGCCGCCCAGAAAGCTGCGCACTTCGCCAGCGGGGCGTCCGCTGATCAGGGCGACGCGTCCGTCGAGTGCTGTTACCAGCGATGCAATCAGCTTGTGGAGCCGCTCGTCCACCTGCACCGCATCGGGGCGGTCGGCGATTTCGACCAGCGTCCCGTCGAAATCGAGAAACAGGCTCGCGCCGCGCAGCAGCTCAGCGGGCGGGGCCGCGAGTTGATCGGTAGTTCCCCTTTGCACTGTCCCTCCCTGCGGCATATCGTCAGCGAATGAAAGGCCGGAGCCTTTGGTTCGTTCCTTCGTTTTTTTGCGGAGAGCTTTCGCAAGCGCAACATCGTTCCGATATGAGCCTCTCGGCAAAGCCATAAGGAGGGCATGATGGCGACCGAATTCACGCTGAATGGCGCTGCCGCCAGCTTTGACGGCGATCCCGATACGCCGCTGCTGTGGGTGTTGCGCGACCATCTGGGCCTTACCGGGACCAAATATGGCTGCGGCATTGCGCAGTGCGGTGCGTGCACCGTGCATCTCGACGGCAAGAATCGCCGCAGCTGCGTCACGCCGGTTTCGACGGTTGCGGGACGATCGGTGACGACGATCGAAGGCGTTTCGGGCCCCGAGGCGGAAGCGGTGCAGTCCGCATGGGTTGCGATCGATGTGCCGCAATGCGGTTTCTGCCAGTCGGGGCAGGTGATGTCGGCAGTCGGACTGCTCAAGGCCAAGCCAAAGCCGAGCGATGCGGATATCGACGCCGGAATGGCGGGGAATATCTGTCGCTGCGCCACTTATGTCCGCATCCGGCAGGCGATCAAGGACGCCGCCGAAGCGATGGAGGGCTGATCCGATGAACGCAATCACGCCCACCCGCCGCCGCTTCCTTCAGACCAGCGGCCTGATCCTGGGGCTCAGCCTTCCCGCCGGACGCGCGGCGGCGCGCGCCGTGTCGGGCAATGCGCCCGAAGCGCCCTTTGCTCCCAATGCCTTTGTGCGCGTGACGCCCGAGAACAAGGTCGTCATCGTCATCAAGAATATCGAATTCGGTCAGGGACCGGCCACCGGGCTCGCCACGCTGGCGGCGGACGAAATGGATGCCGACTGGCCACAGATCGCCGTCGAAATGGCGCCCGCCAACGACGCGCTCTATGCCAATGCCGCCTTCCACACGATGGGAACCGGCGGTTCGACGGCGATCGCCACTGCATTCATGCAGATGCGCGAAGCAGGCGCGGCGGCGCGGGCGATGCTGGTCGAGGCCGCGGCCAAACGCTGGGGCGTGCCGGTTTCGCAAGTCACTGCGTCGAAGGGCGTCGTCAGCCATGGCGATCGGCGTGCGACGTTCGGCGAGCTTGCCAATGATGCGGCGGCGCTGACCCCGCCCGAAAAGCCGGTGCTCAAGACCCCCGAGCAATGGGCGCTGATCGGGACCGACGTTCCCAAAGTGGACAGCGCGATCAAGAGCGATGGCAGCGTGCAGTTCACGATGGACGTGCGCCGCCCCAACATGGTGCATTCGGCGATCCTCCATCCCCCCGCTTTCGGCGGAAAGCTGGCGTCGGTGGACGACAGCGCGGCAATGGCCGTTCCCGGCGTGCTGGCAGTGAAGCCGGTTCCGCAGGGCGTCGCCGTCTATGCCCGCGATACCTATGCCGCAATGCGCGGGCGCGCGGCGCTGAAGGTCGAATGGGATTTGTCCGCCGCCGAACGGCGATCGAGCGAGGAACTGTTCCGCGTCTGTGCGACTGCGGCCGCAGAGCCGGGTGCCGAAGCCGAAGCCAACGGCGATGTCGCATCGGCGCTGGCGGGCGCGGCAAAGACGATCGAAGCCACTTATTATTTCCCCTATCTGGCGCACGCGCCGATGGAGCCGCTTGACGCCGTTATCGAAATGAACGGCGACAGCATGGAAATGTGGATGGGCGCGCAGATGCAGGTCGCGCAGCTTTCCGCCGCCGCCAAGGTGCTGGGCGTGCCGCCCGAAAAGGCAGTGCTGCATCAGCAATATGCCGGTGGCAGTTTCGGGCGCCGTGTGGAGCCCACCATGGCGTTCCCGGTCGAAGCGGCAAGCGTGTTCAAAGCCTATGGCGGTCGCGCGCCGGTCAAGCATGTCTGGACGCGCGAGAATGACCTGACCGGCGGATATTATCGGCCGATCATGGTCCATCGCCTGCGCGGCGGCGTCGATGCGGCGGGCAGGATCGTCGGATGGGATCAGGTGATCGCCGGCCAGTCCTTTGCCCGGGGCACGCCGATGGAACCGATGATGATCCAGGACGGCATCGACACGACGATGGTCGAGGGTGCGAAGGAATCCGGCTATGCCTTCCCGGCGCACCGGCTGGGCACGCACATCGTCGATTCGCCTGTGCCGACGCTCTGGTGGCGGTCGGTGGGGAGTACGCACACGGCCTATTCGGTCGAGACGTTTCTCGATCGGCTGCTGGAACTGGGCGGTGTCGATCCGGTCGCCGGGCGGCTGGCGCTGATGGAGGAAGATCGGCGTAAGGGCGTGCTGACGCGCGTCGCCGAACTCGCCGACTGGGGTAGCGCCGTGCCGGAGGGCCGCGCGCGCGGCGTTGCCGTGCACAAGAGTTTCGGCACCTATGTGGCGCAGATCGCCGAAGTGTCGCGCGGGGCCGATGGCGTGCCGCGCGTGCACAAGGTGTGGTGTGCAGTCGATTGCGGCGTGCCGGTGAACCCCAATGTCATCCGCGCCCAGATGGAAGGCGGCATCGGCTATGGCCTGGGTCATGCGCTCTATTCCGAACTGGTACTGGGCGACGGTGGCGTCGTGCAGCAGCATAATTTCGACACCTATCGATCGCTGCGGATCGGCGAGATGCCCGAAGTCGAGGTGGCGGTGATCGCGTCGCGCGAAGACCCGACCGGCGTCGGCGAGCCCGGCTTGCCGCCGATCGCTCCGGCAGTCGCCAATGCGTGGCGCAAGCTGACCGGCAAGGCCGTCGACCGGCTGCCCTTCATTCACGGAGACAATGTATGAAGCTGATGTCCTCCGGCATTGCGGCGCTGGCGCTTTCCGCTGTCGCGCTTCCCATCGCCATTGTCGCCGCGCCGCGCGAAAGCGGCGAAGGGCTGCGTCCCGCGAGCAGCTTCGCCGCGATCGGCGATCCCGCGCAGCGGTCGGTCGCGATCTTCGAGGAAATGGGCAAGGTGCTGCAAAGCCCGCGCTGCGTGAATTGCCACCCGCGCACCGATCGTCCGTTGCAGGGCGATGACCAGCGTCCCCATAATCCACCGGTGACGCGCGGCCCGGATGGTCATGGCGCGGCGGGGCTGGAGTGCAGCACCTGTCACGGCCCGGCCAATGTCGCTTTCGCCAATGGCGAGGGCAGCATTCCCGGCCATCCCGAATGGCATCTGGCGCCAATCGAAATGGCGTGGGAGGGCAAGACGCTCGCCCAGATCTGCGAGCAGATCAAGGATCCGGCGCGCAACGGCGGCAAGTCGCTCGACGAGATCGTCGAGCATAATGCGCATGATTCGCTGGTCGGCTGGGGCTGGAATCCGGGAGCGGGACGTACGCCCGCGCCGGGGACCCAGGCCGAGTTCGGTGCGCTGACCAGGGCCTGGGTCGACAGCGGGGCGCAGTGCCCCGCCGGCTGATCGTTGCGATGGGTCAGGAAACGCGCGTCCAGGTCTGCGACTTGCAGATGAACGACACGCATCCCTTTACCGACAGGCGGTTGGTGCCGTCGCGCTCGACCACCGAGCGATAGACCTTGCCGCCGCGCGGATCATAGATCTTGCCGCGCCAGACATCGCCGTCGCGCGTCATTTCGCTAAGGATGGAAAGGCCCAGGATCGGGCGATTGCGCAGCGCAGGGTCGGGATTGTTCTGATCGCGCCCGTTGGAGCCCGGGCGAGCCCGGATGATGCGTGTGATACGGCCGCAAACCTGATTCCCGCACGGTGCGATGGTGACCTGCGCAGTGCCGTCCTCCACCAGCCAGACGCCGGTGATGGCGGTATTGGCCTGCTGTGCAGAGACAGGGAGCGTGGCAAGAGCGGCGGCGGCAAAAAGCGACAAGGCGCGAAACATGGACTCTCCAGAAACAAAGTTATCTCGACACCGGGCCGTCGGCTGAGGCATCAGCGCCCTTGTACGCGCGCGCAAGTGCCGCGAATAGAGACAATATGGAGCGACCCATGGGCGGCTGGACGATCGGAATCATCGGCGGATCAGGGCTTTACGATGTCGAAGGCATCGAAGACGCCGACTGGGTGGAAACGCACAGCCCGTGGGGATCGCCGTCCGACGATTGTTTCGTCGGTCGCGTCGGGCATGTCCGCGTCGTTTTCCTGCCGCGCCATGGCCGGGGGCACCGGATTTCGCCCGAACAGCTGAATGCGCGCGCCAATATCGATGTGCTCAAGCGGCTGGGCGTCACCGATGTCCTGTCGATTTCTTCGGTCGGATCGCTTGCCGAAGGGCGCCCGCCGGGCAGCTTCACCATCACCGATCAGTTCATCGACCGCACCAAGGGCCGCCCGTCGAGCTTTTTCGGCACCGGCATGGTGGCGCATGTTTCGATGGCCGATCCGGTGTGTCCGCGACTGTCGGGCCTCGTCGCCGATGCGGCGAAGGCGACCGGGGTTCAGGTCGATGTCGGCGGCACCTGTCTGGTGATGGAAGGTCCGCAATTTTCGACGCGCGCAGAGAGCAATCTCTATCGCAGCTGGGGCTGCGACATCATCGGCATGACCGCGATGCCCGAAGCCAAGTTATGCCGCGAGGCGGAGCTTCCCTATGCGATGGTCGGCATGGTCACCGATTATGACTGCTGGCGCGAGGGGCATGAGGACGTGACTGTCGAGCAAGTGATCAAACAGCTGATGGGCAATGCCGAAACGGCGCGCGCGATGCTGCTCAACCTGCTGCGCGCACTGCCGGAGGAACGCCCTGCCAGCCCGATCGACACCTGCCTCGACACGGCACTGATCACTGCGCCGCATGCGCGCGATCCGCATGTGCTCGCGAAGCTGGACGCCGTGGCCGGGCGCGCGCTGGGCTGATCGCCGCCGCGCGGATCAGCGGGTGGCGTGTTCGCGCGATAGTGGCGCGAGGATCAGCGCCGCGCCCGCGACGCTTGGATGGTGACTATCGAAATAGAGCGGATGGCCGTCGTGCAACAGGATGCAGCGGCCAGTTGCGCAGAGCGTTTCGGCGGGATTGATATATTCTAGGCCATGGCCCTGCCAGCGCGCTGCAACCTCGCCGATTCGCGCTTCGGCAGCGGCGATGTCGCGCCGGTCGCGGCCAATCGCTTCGGATAGTTTGCCCTGTCTCGCCAGCCGCTGCAGCTGGCGCGGCACATCGAACAGATTGGGCGGAACCGGCCCGATCAGCACTATTTTGCGTCCGGCATCGATGATCCGGGCGATCGTGTTGTCGAGCCGTGCCAGCGTTTGCGGGTCGGCATAGGCCGGGCTGGCCCAGAAGGCGGCCAGATAGACGGTCTTGATGTTCGGGTCGGCGAGGATCGATGCCATCACGTCGCGATTGATCCGTTCGCAATCGGGCGCTTCGGCAAATGGTTGGCCCAGGATCGGTGGGCAGCTGGAGAGCGTACGCTCGACCAGCGCTTCTCCTTTCCGGGCGAGCATCTGCGAAAGGACATAGGCCATTTCGACGCCATGGCTGTCGCCCCAGACGACCGCACTCGGCGGTGTATCGGGCGCGCCGAGTACGCAGGCGGGGCGGCCATTGGCCGGATCGGCATCATGGCATCGCGATCGATACGGGCTGAAGTCGTTGGTGGCCGCGGCCATGCGCGCCACGTCCGGGCCGAACCGCTGGGGCCAGCCGCCAAGCGGCAGCAATGCCGCGCAAACTGCCGCCATCAGTGCCATTCCCGCTCCGGAAGCTAGGAAGATCGTCCGGCGATTCATGATCGCGCTGTTGCGGAACGGCGCTTCGACGAATCGCCACGACAGCCACGCGAGCGCGAAGGAGGCGGCAACGACAGCCCATTGCGTCAGGCCAGCCAGCCGCTCGCCGGTCGCATATTCGGTGAACACGATCAGCGGCCAGTGCCACAGATAGAGGGAATAGGAGATCAGTCCGATCGCGATGAAGGGCCGCCACGACAAAAGGCGGCCGGTGGCGGTGCCCGGCGCGCAATGGATCATCGCCACCGCGCCCAGCACCGGGGCAAGTGCGGTTACGCCGGGGAAGACGGTATGGTGGTCATAGCATGTGACCGCAGCGAGCACCGCAATCAGGCCTGCCGCGGCGATGCCCTCCCGCGCCAGGGCGCTGCGGATCTCCGGAAACACGCCCAGCGCGAGCAGGCCGCCCAGAAACAACTCCCATGCGCGCGGAGGCAGCCAGTAAAAGGCGAAACCCGAACCGTCGCCCTGTGTCGCCACTGCCATCGCGAACGAGACAAGCGCGATTGCAGCCACGATCGGCTTGCGCCAGCGCGGCAGAAAGCGCGCGATCAGGATCAGCAGGATCGGAAAGAAGATGTAATATTGTTCTTCGATCGCCAGCGACCAGGTGTGCAACAGCGGCTTGGTATCGGCGCCGGTCTGGAAATAGCCGATTTCGGAAAAGAACAGGATGTTCGATACGAAGAAGGTCGCGGCGAGTGCCGACGGCGGTACGCCCTTGAAATCGCCGGGCAGGAAAAGGATCGCTGCCGCCACCAGCACCACCGCGATCACCGGGAGCAGCGCAGGAAGGATGCGTCGCGCACGCCGTTCGTAGAAGCGGATGATCGAGAAACGGTGCTCGTCGATCTCGCGCGCGATGATACGCGTGATCAGAAAACCGGAAATGACGAAGAACAGGTCGACGCCGACATAGCCGCCGGTGACTCCCGGAAAGCGCGCGTGAAATAGCAGCACCGGCAGGATCGCCAGCGCGCGCAGTCCGTCGATATCGGGTCGATACTGGATTTGTCCGCTGTTCAATTCGAACGCCGCTCTGCCCTGGAAACGGCCAAGAATAGCGATCCAATCGATAAAGACCGGTTACGCAGCGATGTTCCGAGCGCCGAGGTCTGCTCGCGCTGCCTCCATTTCATGCGGGTATGCCAACACTCGCGCATCGGGGCGCATTTTCTGCTATGGTGGCGCGACCATGGGCAGGGAGGGGCGCATGCGTCTCATCACGCAGATATTCGTTGCCGCCGGTTGCGCGGCACTCGGATGCGGTGCGGCCGTGCCCCAGGCATCGCCGACGCCGCAAGCGGTTCTCGACATGCTCGATCCGATCAAGCGGGCAGGAGCGATCTGCGGCGCGCGCGGCGACGGGCTGGCCGAGCGATTGCGGCTCGCAGCTGCCTATAGCGCGCGCCATGGTGGCGCGCAGGGGCCGATGCCGCTGCTTTCGGGGCTGCCGCCGGTGGCGCTTTCGGCAAATAGCGGCAAGGCCGAAGTGCAACCCTATTTCAGCCAGGGGCTGATGCTGGTGTATGGCTTCAACCATGCGGCGGCGGTGCGGTCGTTCCGGGAGGCGCAGGCGCGCGATACCGATTGCGCGCTGTGTTTCTGGGGCGAGGCCTATGCCTATGGCCCCAATATCAACGCGCCAATGGACCCGGCGACGCGTGACGCAATGTTTGCGGCGCTCGATCGGGCCGTGGCGCTGGCGCCGGGAGCGGGGCTCCAGGCGCAGGCGCTGATCGCCGCGCTCGCCAAACGCTATTCGCGTGACCCGGATGCGGATCAGGCCGCGCTCGCCGCCGATTATGCGGCGGCGATGCTGGCGGTCGCCGCTGCCTATCCCGATCAGGACGATATTGCGGTGCTGGCGGCAGAAGCGGTGATGGACACCAGCCCGTGGGATTATTGGGAAAGCGACGCAAAGACGCTGAAGCCGGCGATGCGGCCTGCGCTGACCTTACTCGAAACCGTCGTCGCGCGGTCGCCGCATCATCCCCAGGCGAGCCATCTGATGATCCATATGATGGAGGCCAGCCGCGACGCCGATCGCGCCGAGGCCGCCGCGGACCGGCTGGCCACGGGAATAGCGCCGGCGGCGGGGCATCTGGTCCATATGCCCGCGCATATCTATTTCCGGCTCGGGCGGTTTGCGGACTCGATCCGCGTCAATGTTGACGCAGCGCGCGCGGATGAGGCGTTTCTCGATCAGGTCGGCGATGATGGGCTCTATCGGTTCGGCTATTATCCGCACAACGTCCATTTCCTCGTCACTTCGGCGCAGATGGCGGGGGATATCGATACCGCGCTCGACGAAAGCGCGCGGCTGACGCGTATCCTGGACGCCGATCCGGCAGTGGAGATTGGCTGGCTGCAGATGATCCACGCCGCGCCCTATCTGGCGCATGCGCAATTTTCCGATGCCGACACGATCCTGGCGCTCGAGGCGCCCGATGCGCGGCTGCCGATGGTCGGCGGATTGCATCAGTTCGCGCGGGCGGTTGCCTTTGCGGAACGGCAGAACGCTATGGGGTTTGCCGATGCGCTGGCGAAAATCCGCGCGGCGGGCGAGGCGCCCAATATCGCATCGCTGGAGGCGCAATATTTCCCGGCGGGCGACGTGCTGCGACTGGCGGAAGCGGTGGCGCAGGGGCGCTGGGCAATGGCGGCGAAGGATTGGGAGGGCGCGATCGAACGCTTCGCTGCTGCGGCGGAGATCGAGGATCGCCTGCCCTATCTCGAGCCGCCGATCTGGTCCTATCCGGTGCGGCAGGCACTGGGCGCGGCACTGTATCAGGCGGGGCGCTATGCCGATGCGAAGACGGCGTTCCTTGCTGCGTTGTCGGCCTATCCGGCCAATGGCTGGGTGCTGTGGGGGTTGGCGAAGACCGAACGCGCGCTGGGAAACCGGATCGAGGCCGAAGCAGCCGAGGCGGCGTTCGACCGGGCGTGGCTCGGCGATCCGGCCTGGCTGACGATGGCCCGGCTATAGGCGGCTCCGGCCGCCAGCGATGGGGGAAAGGTTTGACGGTGGCAGGGGAAGCGACGCCTGAGGAACATATCGATGCGCGGATCGCCGAACTTGGCGACTGGCGCGGCGAGGTGCTGGCGCAGGTACGCGCGCTGATCCACGAAGCGGTGCCCGATGTCGAAGAACAGTGGAAATGGCGCGGCGTGCCGACCTTCGAGAAGGACGGGATCCTCTGCACTGGCGAGACCTATAAGAAGGCAGTCAAGCTGACCTTCGCGAAGGGAGCGTCGCTCGACGACCCGGCCGGGCTGTTCAATGCCAGTCTCGACGGAAATGTGCGCCGGGCGATCGATATTTTCGAAGGCGATGCGATCTACGGCGAGGCGCTGAAGGCGCTTGTGCGCGCTGCGGCGGCGCTCAACGGGGAGAAGAAGCGCCGGAAATAACCGGTTGGGGCGGGAGGGCCGCAGTCCGACCCTCCCGCCGGTTTTCAGAACCGGATGCCGATACCGGTAGTGATGTCGTTCGAGATCAGGCCGTCCGAATAGTCGGTGTGGTTGTATTCGCTCTTCCAGTAGATGTCCGGCGTCATCTTCACTTCAACGCCCGCGCCCATCAGCACGCCGTCATGGGTTTCGCGGCTGGCGCCGCTGCCGCTGTCCTGAGTCAGCTGGAAATTGGAATAGCCGAGCTTGCCGTAGAGCAGGCTGTTCGACGTAATCGGCGTGCCGACCCGGCCGGCGATGCTGAGATCGCGACGCGCGCGCAGGCTGCCGGTGTCGGTGGTATAGCTGGTATCGGCGAAATTCGCCGCCCCTTCGACGCCGACGATCACACTGGGCGACACGGCATAATCATAGCCGAGCGTGACGCCATAGCCGAGGTCGTTCTGCTTGCCGCGCGCATCGGCGTCGCCGCCGACATCGGCCAGATTGAAACGCAGCTGATCGAGCCCGACCGTCACCTCTGCGCGGGCGCCGGTAAATGCTTCGACGTCGGAATCCTGTGCGAAGGCCGGCGCAGCGGCGGCCAGCGAGACAGTGAGGATGATGGGGGAAGCGTAGAAACGCATGAAACTAACTCCTGATGTTCATCCGCGGCGGGGGTGGCCGCGGGAGGCAGGAGCTAGGTGCGGGAGATAGCCGACAGATTTCAGTTTGATGCAGCCGTGCGACGGATGTGGCCGATTAATGGCGGAAAAGCGGGAAGCAACGCTCTCAGTGCTGGTCCGCGCGTGGTTCGCCTCCGCCCGTGGCTTGCGCAGCGTGCCGAATCGGCGTAACACTGAACTATATGGTTCAGTATTCCAACGCCGCTCTCGATCTCTCCTTCTCCGCGCTGTCGGATGCAACCCGGCGCGGGATTATTGACGAGCTGGGACGCGGCGAAGCTTCGATCACGGTGCTTGCCGACAGGTTCGGCATGACGCTGACCGGCATGAAGAAACATGTGCAGGTGCTGGAACGGGCAGGGCTGGTCGTCACCAGAAAGGTCGGCCGGGTGCGCAGTTGTGCGCTGGGCAGTCGCGGACTTGCGGAAGAGGCAGCGTGGATCGAAGTCCACCGCCAGCTTTTCGAAGACCGGTTCAACGAACTGGACGAAATCCTCAACGAGATGAAGCAGGAGAATGGCGATGGATCAGCAGGTTAAGGGCGAGGATGGTGCGCGCAATCAGACGAGAGTGGAGCGCAGGGGCGATCGCGAGCTGGTCGTGACGCGAATATTCGATGCGCCGCCGAACATGGTGTTCAAGGCATGGAGCCAGGCCGATCTGTTTCGCCGCTGGTGGATGCCCAAATCGGTGACGGGTGTTTCGCTGGTCGGATGCGACATGGACGTTCGCACCGGGGGCAAATACCGGCTCGAATTCAGCGCCGGCGGCGAAACCATGGCGTTTTTCGGCAAATATCTCGATGTGGTGCCGAACGAGCGCATCGTCTGGACCAATGACGAGGGCGAGGAAGGCGCAGTGACGACCGTCACCTTTGCCGAGCAGGACGGCAAGACGCTGCTGACTTTCCACGAAGCCTATCCGTCGGCGCAGGCGCTGGAAGAAGCGATGCAGGGATCGGCGGCTGGCCTGCCCGAGCAGCTCGATCAGCTCGACGCGGTGCTTTCGGACATGGACGCGTAACGGCGCAGTTCGGTCAGGCCCGCTTTCGTCGGGAGAAAATGAAACAGGGCGGAGGGGCTTTATGGCGCCTCTGCCCGTCAGGAGGGGGTAGCGGAAGCGGATTCAGACGGGGCCGGAATCCCGACGAATTCGTGCCAGCGGGCTTCCTCCTGCGCCGCGCGCGTCTGGTCGTTGCCGCGCAGGGGATTGGCGACGCCCCAGCGGAGAAACGGCAGCGCATAGCGTTCGATATCGGCCAGCGCCTCACGCTGCGCGGCTTCGATCCCGGCCGCGTCGTCGGGCAGATAGCCATATTGGAAATCCGCGCGCACTTCGGTGAGGGTGCCGAGCCATTCGACACGCTGAAAGCGGAATGCGTCGGTGTCGAACAGGCCGTTATCGCGCCGCGCGCGCTCGGCCAGCCCCTCGTGCGACACGCCGAGCTTCAGCGAGCGCGTCACGAGAAAGCTGAAACGGCAATAGCCGCTGCCGTTCCATTTGCTTTGAATAAGGGCCAGCCCCTGCACGCCGAAGGGCGGGCAGGGGCGGACATATCGTGTGCCGAAGCGCCGGAAGCCGAGCTCGGCAAGCCGCGGCGCTATGACCTTGCGAACGGCGGCCTCGAAGCTTTTCGACGCCATTGCCGATCCGATCAGGCGGCGAGTTTGCGCAGGACGTACTGCAGGATGCCGCCGTTGAGATAATATTCCAACTCGTTGACGGTATCGATGCGGCACTTGGTCATGAAGGTTTCGGTCGACCCGTCGGCGCGGGTGAGTTCGACCTCGACATCCTGACGCGGACGCAGATCGGCGACACCCTTGATGGTGAAGGATTCCGATCCATCGAGCTTCAGCGTCTGACGCGTCACGCCTTCGGCGAACTGCAGCGGCAGGACGCCCATGCCGACCAGATTCGAGCGATGAATACGTTCGAAGCTTTCGGTGATGACCGCGCGGACGCCGAGCAGGATCGTGCCCTTTGCCGCCCAGTCGCGCGACGAACCGGTGCCATATTCCTTGCCCGCGACGACGACCAGCGGCGTGCCGTCGGCCTTGTGCTTCATTGCTGCGTCATAGATCGGCATGACTTCGCCATTATACTTCGTCACGCCGCCTTCGGTGCCCGGCGCCATTTCGTTGCGGATGCGGATATTGGCGAAGGTGCCGCGCATCATCACTTCATGGTTGCCGCGGCGCGAGCCATAGCTGTTGAAGTCCGCCTTGGCGACCTGATGCTCCTGCAGGTACGTACCCGCCGGGCTGTCGGCCTTGATCGAGCCGGCGGGCGAAATGTGGTCGGTGGTGACCGAATCGCCCAGGATCGCCAGCGGCTTGGCATCGATGATGTCGCCGACCGGAGCCGGCGTCATTTCCATGCCTTCGAAATAGGGCGGATTGGCGACATAGGTCGAGGTCGGGTTCCACTGGAAGGTGTCCGAACCCTCGACATTGATCTTCCGCCAATGTTCGTCGCCGGCATAGACATTGCCATAGCGTTCCTTGAACATGTCTTCCTTGACGGAGGACATGATCAGGCCCTGGACTTCCTCGTTGGTCGGCCAGATGTCCTTGAGGAACACGTCGTTGCCGTCACTGTCCTGACCCACCGGGGTTTCGGTGATGTCTTCGGTAACGGTGCCCTTGATCGCATAGGCGACGACGAGCGGCGGCGAGGCGAGGAAGTTGGCGCGCACGTCGGGCGACACGCGGCCTTCGAAGTTGCGATTGCCCGAGAGGACCGACGCGGCGACGATGTCGTTGCCGTTGATCGCCTTCGAAATCGGTTCCGCCAGCGGGCCGGAGTTACCGATACAGGTGGTGCAGCCATAGCCGACCAGATTGAAGCCGAGTGCGTTGAGGTCCTCGGTCAGGCCCGCCTTGTCGAGATAATCGGTGACGACCTGCGATCCCGGCGCGAGCGAGGTCTTGACCCACGGTTTGCGCGTCAGCCCCTTTTCGCGTGCCTTGCGCGCCACCAGACCGGCGGCGATCAGCACCGACGGGTTGGAGGTGTTGGTGCAGCTGGTGATCGCGGCGATCACCACGTCGCCATCGCCGATATCATGGTCGCGGCCATCGACATCGACGCGGACCGGGCGTTCCTTCTTGTACACTTTCTGAAGGTCGCCGTTGAACACTTCGTCGACGGCGTCGAGGCTCACGCGGTCCTGCGGACGCTTGGGACCGGCGAGGCTCGCCTTGACCGTTCCCATGTCGAGCTCGAGCGTGTCGGTGAAGATCGGCTCGGCCGCGCTTTCGTCGTGCCACATGCCCTGCGCCTTGCAATAGGCTTCGACCAGCGCGACGTCTTCGTCGGGGCGGCCGGTCAGGCGCATATATTCGAGCGTCTTGTCGTCGATCGGGAAAAAGCCGCAGGTCGCGCCATATTCGGGCGCCATATTGGCGATGGTCGCGCGATCGGCGAGCGTCATGCTGGCCAGGCCCGGACCGTAGAATTCGACGAAGCGGCCGACAACGCCGCGCGCACGCAGCATCTGAGTCACGGTCAGCACCAGATCGGTCGCGGTGATGCCTTCGGGCAACGCGCCGGTCAGCTTGAAGCCGACGACTTCGGGGATCAGCATCGAAACCGGCTGGCCGAGCATTGCCGCTTCGGCCTCGATCCCGCCAACGCCCCATCCGAGCACGCCGAGGCCGTTGATCATCGTCGTGTGGCTGTCGGTGCCGACGAGCGTGTCGGGATAGGCGACTTCGCCGTCCGGCCCCTGCGAAGACCAGACGCCGCGACCGATATATTCGAGGTTCACCTGATGGCAGATGCCGGTGCCCGGCGGAACGGCGTGGAAATTCGCCAGCGCCTTCGAACCCCATTTCAGGAATTCATAGCGTTCGCCGTTGCGCTGATATTCCAGCTCGACATTCTGTTCGAACGCCTTGGGCGTGCCGAATTCGTCGACCATCACCGAGTGATCGATGACGAGGTGGACGGGGACCTGCGGATTGATCTTTTCCGCATCGCCGCCAAGCTTTGTGATCGCATCGCGCATCGCGGCGAGATCGACGACGCAGGGAACGCCGGTGAAATCCTGAAGCAGCACGCGGGCGGGGCGATACTGAATCTCGCGCTCGGGCGCGTGGGGGTTCGCCTGCCAGTCGACGATCGCCTGCGCGTCCTCGGGCGTGACGGTGGTGCCGTCTTCGAAGCGCAGCATGTTTTCGAGCAGCACCTTCATGCTGAACGGCAGGCGGCTGACATCGCCGAGCTTCGCCGCCGCCTTGGGCAGCGAATAATAGCTGTAGGTCTTGCCGCCGACACTGAGCGTGTCGCGCGTTCCGAGGCTGTCCTGGCCGATTGCTGTCATGTGAGGGCCTTTCCCTTGTTGTTCTTCCAAGCGCGGCGCGGCGCGGATCGTTCCGCACGCGCGCAGCCCGGACCGGTGAGCACGAGAGTCGCGCGCGCTGTAGCAAGGGGGTGGGGGTTGGGGAAGTGGGGGAGGGACAGGATTTACGGTGCGTATCGGCGTTTTCTCGGACCGCCACGCGCCGATCTGGCAGGCCTTGCAAGGGACGCAGGGCCGCTACGCGCCTCTGCCGCTTTCGACAGGTACCTATCAGTTTGTGATGTCGGCGAAGCGCGGCGCCGGCCAATATAGCGCGACGATCGCCGCGCGCTGCGACTAGCGCATCGTGCAGGAATGCGAGGAGTAGATTGCGCGGCGCGTGCTCTGACTTCGCTGATTGTCGATCCGACCCGGTGTGACATGCGAAGGAAGCGGGGAGCACGACAGGCGCTTCCGACGCTTCCGGATGCTATTGCGCGTTCAGTTCCGGGTACCGATCCAACAATGCGCTTGCCACGCCGTTGGTCCAGCCGAAACCGTCCTGGGTCGGATATTCGCCGCCGCCGCCCGGACGGCGCTCCTCGACATCATATTTCTCGAGCATCTTCCCCGTTTCGGCAAAGGTCGCGGTGACCGTCGCCAGCCAGCGGCGGGCGATGTCCCGCGCCAGCCCGGCTTGCCCATAATCATCGAGGCCAGCGATCGCGATCCATTGCAGCGGCGCCCAGCCGTTGGGCGCGTCCCATTGCTGGCCGGTGCGCTCGGTGGTCGTGCGCAGGCCGCCCGGAGCCAGCAGCTTTTCGCTTATGGTGCGTGCCACCGCTGCCGCCTGCGGCTGCGATGCGGCGCCGACGAACAGCGGATAGGCAGTTGCGGCGGACAATCGCGGCGTTGCGCTGCGCGTAATCCGGTCCCAGTCGGCATAGCGGCCCTGGTCGGGTAGCCAGAGATAGCGATCGATCGCCGCGCGCCTTCGCGTCGCAAGCTGCGCGAACCGCGCCGCGCAGCGCGTGTCGCCCATTTCGGCGCATCCACGCGCAATCCGTTGCTCCATGGCGAACATCAGGCTGTTGAGATCGATCGGCACGATATCGGTCGTCCGGATCGATGCGAGCCTTTGCGGATCGACGAGCCAGCGGCTGCTGTAATCCCAGCCGCTTTCCGCACCGGCGCGCAGGTGGCGGTAGAGGATCGCCGGATCGCGCGACGGATCCTGCTTTGCCGTGGTAACATCCTCGGCCCAGCTCTCGTCGCGCGGCGTTTCGCGGTCGTCCCAATATCGGTTGAGCAGCGTCCCGTCGGGCATCCGCACCACGCGCAGGCAGGCGCCGGCGGCATCGAGGCAGTCGGCTCCCTTCATCCACCAATGATATTCGCGGCGCAGCGCGGCAAGGCGACGTTGCGCCGTGGCAGGATCGCGGTCGGTCGACAGATCGAGCATCAACGCGAAAAATGGTGGCTGCGACCGGCTGAGATAATAAGTGCGCGTGCCGTTCGGGATGTGACCGTAGCGCTCGATCATGGCGGTGAAATCGGTCAGCATCGATTCGACCAGCGCCTGCTGGCCGTCGACTTTCAGGCCGAGCAAGGTGAAATAGCTGTCCCAATAATAGAGTTCCCGGAACCGACCGCCGGGCACGACATAGGGTGCCGACATCGGCAGTGCGGAGCTTCCCTCGGGAATGGTTTGCGGCTGCCGTACCAGCGACGGCCAGAGCGCCCGGATGTGCGCGCGCAGATCCACGGGGCGGGTATCGTTGATTCCAGGCACCGAAAAATTGGCAAGCACGAAGGTGCGCAGCGTCGCGGCGTCATGCGTCTCCAGTCGGCGATACGCCGCCAGTATTTCCTCCGGACTCCGTTTCGGCACGGCATCGGCAAAGGTCTTCCCGTCCGGAAAGATGTGCCCCTCCTGCACTTCCGCAAACAATGGTCCGAACAGATCGGCCGGCGAGCGTTGCGCAAGCGCCGACGGCGAGAGCCAAAGGCTCGCCGCAAGGCAGGCAAGGGTCCAAAACGCGCGTTTCATGGGCTCTCCCGTCATCGGCTGCCTGCGCCATGCTCGTCGGTTCCGGCCAGTGCGATCACCGCAATACCATGTCCGGCGATTTGTCCCTCGCTTACGTCGCCAAGCACCAGCCTGCCGCGCGGCGGGACGGCGAAAGGCGCCGGATGGTCCGCATGGTTGATTGCGATGAGAATTCGGCGGTCTCCATCCTGCCGGATTGCGCGTTCGATCCCGTCCGCGGGCGCGGCGGTGGGTATATCGCGCAGGAGCATTCGGGCAAGCGCAGCCTGACCATCGGCATCCAGCAGCGCGCCGACATAGGTGACGCGCCCACGGCCGATCGCGCGCGTGACGATCGCCGGCTTCCCCGCGAGCCAGCCGCCCGCGGCATAGCGCGCGACCACTTCCACGTCGGAGCGATCGACCGCGAGCGTCTCGGCCCAGCTTCGCGCGATCCCGGTTAGCGGGCCAGTGACAGGCACCGTTTCGTCGAGCGCGTAAAAGGCCTCGACATGCGCGCCCAGCAACGACGCGAGCGGGCCCGGCTGGCGCAGCGGCCACAACGCGTTGTCGCCGTCCTTCATGCCCGAGCGCGGGCCGAGGACAAGCTGCCCGCCGCCGCGCACATAGCGTTCGAGTGCGGCGGCGGTCGCGCCGTCGAGCACGTTCAGCGATGGCGCGAGCACCAGCCGATAGCGCGAGAGGTCCGCGTCCGGGGGCAGCACGTCGATTGCCCGGCCGGCGGCGAACAGCGGCCGATACCAGTCTTTCATGACCGCGACCGGATCATAGTCGCGCGCGAACCGCTGTTGCTCGATGGCCCAGCGGCTGTCCCGCGAATAGAGCATCGCGATTTCGGCCTGCGGGGTGGTGCCCGCCAGCAGCGGGCCGGCGCGGGCGAACTCGGCAGCGGTCCTGGCGATCTCCGGATAGATCGGCATCGGGGTGCCATCGGCGCCGACGAGCGTGCCATGATATTGCTCCTGGCCGCCGGGCGCGCTGCGCCACTGCCAGTACAGCACCGCATCGGCGCCGTGCGCCACGGCCTGCCACGCCAGCTCGCGCGTCTGGCCGGGATCGAGCGCGCGATTGTTGGTGCCCCAGTTCACCCAGCCGGGCTGCGTTTCCATCAGCCAGAAATTGCGGCGCTTGAACCCGCGCACCACCGCGTGATGCAGAGCCAGCGCCATCCAGTCGGGCCGCCCGTCGGGCACATAGGCGTCCCAGGACGCCAGATCGAGCGAGGCGTGAACGGGATAGGCGTCGTAGCGATTGTTCCAGAGCGTCGAATTGGTCGTCACGAACTGGCGCGGATCGGCATGGGCGCGAATCGCCGCGACCTGATCGGCGACATAGGAGGCCCAGATCGACGTGAAGAAGCGATGCGCATCGAGCACCAGCGCCGGGTTCTGGTCCCGGTCCAGCGTCAGCCGGACCTGATCGAAGCGCTGGTAGCGCTGGCTCCAATATTCGGTGCTCCAGCGCCGATTGAGCGTTTCGACCGTCCCGTACCGATCGGCAAGCCATTGGCGCCATTGCGCAATGGCATCGGGATCGAAAGTCTCGACGCCAAGCTCGTTGTCGATCTGCCAGCCGACGACGGCGGGATTGTTCCCATAGCGTTGCGCCATCGCGCCCGCGATCCGCACCGCATAGCGGCGATAGGTCGCGCTCGCTCCGGAACCCTGCTGGCGCCCGCCATGCGGCTGAACGCGGCCATCCTCGTCCATGCGCAGCGTGTCGGGATGCGCCTCGGTCAGCCAGATCGGTGGCGCGGCGGTCGGCGTGCCGAGCACGACCTTCAGCCCGTGGCGTGCCGCGGCTGCGATCGCCCGGTCGAGCCATACGAAATCGAACTGCCCGTCGGCAGGCTCCATGCGCGCCCAGGCGAACTCACCGAGCCGCACCACCCGGAAATGCGCGCGCTCCATCAGCGCGAGGTCCGCCTCCCAACGCTCCTCCGGCCATTGCTCGGGATACCAGGACGTTCCTATCGCGAGCGGCGGCGCCGCGAACGGAGCATCGCTGGCGGCGGCGGGCCCGGCAAGCGCGAGCAACAGGGCGAGCAGGCCGGCGAAGCGCAGCCGGAGCATTTCAGGCGTCTCCGGCGGCCAGGCGCAACGCCTTCTTGTCGATCTTGCCGACACTTGTCCTGGGAAGTTCGTCGAGGACGATCAACCGGTCGGGGATACCGTAGCGGCTGATAATGCCTTTCGACACGAATCCGGAGAGATGCGTCCGCATTGTCTCGACGGTCGGCTGCCGATCCCTTGCGGTTACGAACAGGATCGGGCGTTCGCCCCAACGCGCATCGGGAATGCCGATCACTGCGGCGGATCCGACCGCGGGATGCTGCATCGCCAGCTCCTCGATCTGGATGGAGGAGACCCATTCGCCGCCGGTCTTGATCACGTCCTTCAGCCGGTCGCGAATCTCGATATCGCCGCGCTCGTCGATCCGCGCGACGTCCTGCGTATGTAGCCAGCCGCCGCGCCACAGCGCATCGGAGGCCGCTCGGTCGGCGCCATAGCTCATCGTCAGCCAGGGCGCGCGCACCACCAGTTCCCCCTCGTCGACGTCGCGCATTTCGGGGTCGACTACCCGCACCTGGGCCAGGGGGATCGGATGGCCCGCCAGGCGCGACCTGTCCGAGCGATCGCTCGGATCCTCCGCATCGAACCTGGCGATCGAAACCACCGGCGCGGTTTCCGACATGCCATAGCCGGCAAAGGCATGGATACCCTGCGCGAAGGCAGCCTCGCGTAGCGCGCCGGGAAGCGCGGAACCGCCGACGATCATCTTCCA
>PAOI01000056.1 GCA_002707985.1 Sphingomonas sp.
CCATTCGGGCACGATATGCGCCGGCGTCGAAAGCGGGTTTGCCGGGATATAGTTATCCGGATGCCCCAGCATGTCCGGCGCAAAGAAGACCAGCCCCGCGAACACGATCAGGAAAACCACCAGCCCCAGGCCGTCCTTGGCCGTGTAATAGGGGTGGAACGGCACCGTATCCTGCTCGTCCTTCACTTCGACGCCGGTCGGATTCGACGAACCCGGAATGTGCAGCGCCCAGATGTGCAGGATCACAACCGCGGCGATCACGAACGGCAGCAGATAGTGAAGCGAGAAGAAGCGATTGAGCGCGGCATCGTCCGGCGCATAGCCGCCGAGCAGCCAGATGCGGATCCAGTCGCCGACGACCGGAATCGCCGAGAAGAAGCCGGTGATCACCTGCGCGCCCCAGAAGCTCATCTGACCCCAGGGAAGCACATAGCCCATGAAGGCCGTCGCCATCAGCAGCAGGAAGATCACGACGCCGAGCAGCCACACCATTTCGCGTGGCGCCTTGTACGACCCGTAATAGAGGCCGCGCGCGATATGCGTATAGACGACGATGAAGAACATCGACGCGCCGTTGGCATGCGCGAAACGCATGAACCAGCCGGCATTCACGTCACGCATGATCGTGCCGTTGACCGATTCGAACGCACCGGCGGCGCTGGAATGGAAGTGCATCGCCAGAATGATGCCGGTGACGATCTGACACACCAGCGCGACACCCGAAAGGACGCCGAAATTCCAGAAATAGTTGAGGTTGCGCGGCACCGGATAGCCCGCGCCGACCGCGTTATAGACGAAGCGCGGCAGCGGCAGTTTCTCATCGATCCACTGCATCACCGGATGCTTCGGCGCGTATTGCTTTGCCCAGGGGAAGCTCATTTCGCCTTACCTCAACCCACCGTTACCGTCGTGTCCGACGTAAATTCATAGTCCGGAACCACCAGGTTCGACGGCGCCGGCCCCTGACGGATGCGCGCGGCAGTGTCATAGGCCGAACCATGGCACGGGCAGAAATAGCCGCCGAACGGGCCGCGATTCTCACCCTCGCCCGCGCCCAGCGGCACGCAGCCCAGATGGGTGCACACGCCCAGCGTGATCAGCCAGTTCTGGTGACCTTCCTTGGTGCGCTCGGCCAGCGTCTGCGGATCGCGCAGCGCGCTGAGCGGCACTGCGTTCGCCTCGTCGATTTCCTTTTGAGTCAGGTTGCGGACGAACAGCGGCTGTTTGCGGAACGTCGCCTTGATCGCCTGGCCCGGCTCGATCGCCGACAGGTCCACTTCGGTGGTCGACTGCGCAAGCACGTCGGCCGAAGGATTCATCGAATTGACGAGCGGAAGCACCACCACGCCCGCTCCGACCGCGCCGAATGAAACGGCCGCGTACTGGAGCCAGTCGCGACGACGGGGATTTTCGAGCGATTCGCCTTCGGGACCGGCGGCCCCTTCAGGTGGAACTGCTTGATCAAGCGTTGCCATGCGTCAGCCTTTGCACTTCATATTCTTTCGCGCGAACACGCGACCCGGACCCGGACGTCGGGCAAATGCCCCGCCCAGCCCCCCGGATGCCCCCGGTGGCTGGCGGCCTGATAGACGCCGGGAGACCGATTTGCCAACAGGCATTTTTGCATCTGCGTTACGATCTGCCCGCGCTGGCACCGGCGACCGGATTGCGATGGTGCGTGTAGTGGGGCAACGAGGCGCCATCATGCGTATTGCGCTTTTCGAACCCGATATCGCCGGAAATGTCGGCGCCATTCTGCGCACCGCCGCCTGTTTCGGCGCCGATGTCGACCTGATCGAGCCTATGGGCTTTGCGTGGAGCGAGCGAGCGCTTGCCCGCGCCGGCATGGATTATGTTCGCGATGTCACTGTCCGGCGCCATGTCGACTGGGACGCCTTTTGCGCGAGCGTCGATGGCCGAATCGTGCTGTTCACGACGCGCGGCGCCACGCCGCTGCCGCAGGCACAGCTGCTTGCCGACGACATATTGCTGTTCGGATCCGAATCGGCTGGCGTGCCAGAGGCCGTGCACGCGCGCGCCGACGCACGCGTGCTGATCCCGATGCGCGCGGGGATGCGCTCGCTCAACATTTCGGTGTCGGTCGGGATCGCCACGGCCGAAGCGCTGCGCCAGACCGGTGGCTGGCCCGTCGCCGGCTGACCCGTCGGTGGCCGACCGTCGACGCGCCCGCTCGACAGTCCCGCCCCACCCCATTAGGTGCCGGTCCATGCTGCCCGACGAACAGAAGAACACCGCCCGCACCTGGTTCGAATCGCTGCGCGACCGGATTTGCGCCGAATTCGAAGCAATCGAGCGCGAAGCCGGTTCGGACGCTTCGTTCGAATATCTGCCCTGGGATCGGATCGATCCGTCGGGCGAGCCGGGCGGCGGCGGCGTACGCGGATTGATGAAGGGCAAGGTGTTCGAAAAGGTCGGGGTGAATGTCTCGACCGTCTCCGGCACTTTCGAAGGCGATTTCGCCAGGACGATCCATGGCGCGGGCGAAGACCCCAAATTCTTCGCCACCGGGATCAGTCTGGTCGCGCATATGGCCAATCCGCACGTTCCGGCGGTGCATATGAATACGCGGCATCTGGTAACGACGAAGAGTTGGTTCGGCGGCGGCGCGGATCTCAACCCCCCGCTGCCCTATGCCGAGGACACCGACGAATTCCACGCGGTGCTGAAGGAAGCGTGCGATCGGCACGATCCCGAACATTATCCGCGCTTCAAACAATGGGCGGACGAATATTTCTACATCCCGCATCGCCAGACGCATCGCGGGGTCGGCGGGATTTTCTACGACCATCTGGAAAGCGACTGGGACCGCGATTTCGCGTTTACGCAGGATGTCGGCCGCGCGTTTCTGGACGTTTTTCCGCGCATCGTGCGGCGACGGATGGGGATGCCGTTCACGGCGGAAGATCGTGCGCAGCAGCTCGAATGGCGCGGGCGCTATGCCGAGTTCAACCTCGTTTACGATCGCGGCACGCTGTTCGGGCTCAAAACCGGCGGCAATATCGACGCGATCCTGATGAGCCTGCCGCCGCTCGCCACCTGGAGCTGACATGGCGCTGACGCCCGTCCCCGACGATCATGTCGCGACAATCGTGACGACGCTGGAGATGACCGAGCGCCCGCGTCCTGCGCCGGTGCCGCCCTCGCCGCTTCAGCTGGTGCGGTGGGAAAGACCGGACAGCGCCAGATACCGCGCGCTGTTCCGGCGTGTGGGCGCGCCCTGGCTCTGGTTCTCGCGGCTGGTGATGGAGAAAGCCGCGCTGCGCGCGATCCTGGACGATGATTCGGTCCATATCTACGCCGTTGTCGACCGCAACCGCGTCGAAGTCGGCATGCTCGAACTCGATTTCCGCGAACCGGGGCAATGCGAGCTCGGTTTTGTCGGGCTGGTCCCCGAATGGACGGGAAAGGGGCAGGGCGGCTGGTTGATGCGTCAGGCGCTGGCGCTGGCATGGCGCGCCGATGTGTCGCGCGTCTGGGTGCATACCTGCACGCTCGACCACCCGTCCGCGCTGGGATTTTATCGCCGGTTCCGGTTCACGCCGATCCGCCGCACGGTGGAACTTTTCGTCGATCCCCGGCTGATCGGCGCGCTGCCGGGCGATTCGGCGCCTCAAATCCCCTGTCTGGGAGCGGCCAGCCGACGATAGGCGGCCACCTGCAGCAGCGCCATGGCGATTGCTGCCGCCATAGAGACGACCGACGACAACGCGGAACCGACCGCGCCGCCGACCATCGGCCCGCCAAGCGCGTCGAACGCCCGGCCAAGGTCGCCTGCAAGGCCGGTGGCAACCAGAGCCAGCAGCCAGATGATCGCGGCGATCAGGAACAGCATCCATCCGCGCCCACGGCTCGCTTCGATCCCGGCCGAAAACGCCGCAGCCGGTCCGCGTTCGGGCTCGGCGATCAGCGCCGCGCCGATCAGGAACGTGCGCCCGGTGAGGTAGAGACCGGGCACGATGAACGCCATCGCACCGAGCGTCGTCAGCATCGAAACCAGCAGCCACAGCAGGATAAAGGCCGGGAAACGCCGCAGGGCATGGCGCATCGTTTCACCCAACGTCGATTCGGCGCGAGCGAGCAGCAGCATCAGCATCGTCACAACGCCGAAAAGCGAGACCAGCCTGTCGAGCAACAGCCAATGGGCATTGGCGGCGGCCCATTGGACGGTCGCTTCGAACGCCTGTTCGAAGGTGACGTCCTGCACCTCCTGCGGTGGCAGGAAAAGTTGCGTCGCGAATGCCGGCAGGAAGAGGAACACTCCGCCGACACGGATCAGCAGATCGCGATTCGCACGCCAAAGCGCGCGTGCATCGCCGAATATCGCGGAAAAATCGTTGGTCACGTCACCTGATGTTCGCGCGACGCCGCCGAAGTCAATGCAAGATAGAGTTTGGCGGCAAACGCAGGCCAGATCACCGAAAATGCGGTCTGCACCGCCGCCACCGTGACCGATGTCAGCACGCCCGCCAGCGTGATCGGGCCGGGATCGCCCCCGGCAATCAGCTGAAAGATCGAACCGAACACCACACGTGCCGCAAGCATCGAAACAATCGCCACCAGCGCGAAGAGCAGCATCACCCCGATAATCTGCCAAGTCCGGCCGCGAGTCATCCGGATCGACTGGGGAATCGCATCGAACATGCGCTTCTCCAGCACGATCAACGGCGAGACGAGGATGCACCGCGCCGCCGCCCAGAGCGTGACTGCCGCAACCAGAAACCAGTAGATAGCGATCGGCCAGGCCATCGCCGCGGTCAGATGCACCTCCTCCATCCGCGCAAGCGCAGCGACGTCATAGCCGTTCAGCATCAGCGCCAGCGGGACCGGCAACAGCAGCAGGATGAGCAGCGCGAACAACGCGACCCAGACGATCAGTGCGGGAATCAGGCGATCGCGAGCAACACCGCCCGCCCCCTGCATCTCGGCCGGATGGGCGGCCATGGCGACGACCGTCAGCGCCCCCCAGAGCGACACCACTGCGAAAAACAGATTCGCAAGCGGAAGCAGGATCGCCAGCGCGCCCTGAACCTGCGCAGCATTCGGCAGGCTCCCCTCGATCGAGGCGGGAACGAAAAAGGCGATCACCGCCACCGGCACGATCAGCGTCAGATTGTCGCTCAAAAACTCCGCCGTGCGATCCCAGACGGCGCTCATCCTGACCATGTGGTGGTCTGCCTCGTTGATTTCCGTGCTCGGGTGTTAACCCTGATGGCGCTGAAAGCCAATGCTTGCGAAACCTGCCGAGCGGCGCCAATTCACGCTGCGATGGAAGCAGTTGTTCGCGATATCGAATGGCGGGTGTCGGCCGACCCCGTTCCCTATGAAGCCGCACTGGCGGGAATGGAGGCGCGCGCGGCGGCGGTGGTGCGCGGCGAAGCGCGCGAGCTCGTCTGGCTGCTCGAACATCCGCCCGTCTATACCGCAGGCACCAGTGCGGACCCGGCGGAGCTGATCGATCCGCGATTTCCGGTCGTTCAGAGCGGGCGCGGCGGCCGCTATACCTATCACGGCCCTGGCCAGCGGATCGGCTATCTGATCCTCGACCTGCGCAAACGCCGCCGCGACGTACGCGGATATGTCCACGCACTCGAAGACTGGGTGATCGCGGCACTGAAGCGCCTGGGCATAGATGCCTTGGCCGTGCCCGACCGGATCGGCATCTGGACGCGCGACGGCGGCGAGGAAGCGAAGATCGGCGCGATCGGCGTACGCATTCGCCAATGGGTCACGCTGCATGGGTTCGCGCTGAACCTCAACCCCGATCTGGACGATTTCGGGGGCATTATTCCGTGCGGAATCGCAGATTTTCCCGTAACGAGTGCCGCGAAGCTGAAAAAAATGCACACGCCGAAAGAGCTTGATTCCGCCCTTTTTGCCACATTTTTGCCATTTTTGGACTCGCTTGAGCCCCTTCGCGAAAAAACCACTCTTGAGGGGGAAGTGCGAAGCGACTAATGTCCATCGCGGTTTGGGTGATTATAGCGTAATGCTATCCAGACCCATTATCTAGGGAGCTTTACATGCGTGCAATTCTCTCCAAGGCCGTCGCGGCCACGATGATCGCCGGTGCGGCGCTCGCGGTGTCGGCCTGCAACAGCGAAACGACTGCTGTTGTCGACAACTCGACTGAAGTTACGCCGATCGAAAACATGGGCGCCGAAGACGACATGGTCACCGGTGCCGATGCTGCCAACGGCATGGTCGAAGGCAACATGATGGACAACATGACCGACGCCAACATGATGTAATTCATCGCGTCTGTCGTGATGGAAAGGGCCGTCCGGGCAACCGGGCGGCCGTTTCTTTTTTGGGCAATCGTCGCTTTGGCGCAACGCCGCGCCGGATTGTCCTGCCGCCGGCGGCCGCATCGAAAAAGGACTTGGGGCCGGACTCAAAAGCCCGTAACCAGCAGACCAGCAGTTATATCATATTGTGGTTCATGGGGTTGGCATGTCTGTTCGGCGTATCGTGATCGCTATTGGCCTGGCGGTGGGAATCTTTGCTTCCGCGCCTGCGTCCGCGCAGTTTTTCTTTCGTTCGGCCGATCTGACCGGCGCGCGCGTGACCGGTGCCGAGCCGGGTATCGTGGGCTCTGACATGCCCGAAGCCACGCCAGAGGAACTGCGTGCCGCTTTGGTCTGGAATCTGCGCTCGGCGCTGAATGTCGCCGCGCTGCAATGCTATTTCGAACCGACGCTTCTGACTCACGCCAATTATGTAGCGCTGTTGCGGGATCATCGTCAGGAGCTTGCCGACTCCTATGCGACACTGCAGAAATATTTCGTTCGCGTGGCGCCCAACCGGCGCGAGGGGCAGACAGAGTTCGATCGCTTCGGCACGCGCGTATATTCGGGTTTCTCGACCGTTTCGGCGCAGCTGAACTTCTGTCAGACCGCTGCCTCGATCGGGCATCAGGCGGTGTTCACGCCGCGCGGCAAGCTGGGCGATCTGGCGCATGACCGGATGCGCGAATTGCGCAACAGCCTGATCCCGGTGGGCGATCAGGCATTTACGCCCGAGCGCATCAATCCCAGCATCAGCCTGCCCCCCTTTCCGCCCTTCGCCGATGAACGCTGCTGGCGGCGCGGCCACACCTATCGCTGGGATCGCTGCGGCAACTTCTGATGGGGAGACCGCAGCGCTGACCGGGACGCCCGGCGTTCAGCGCAGGCCGAGCAGCTTGTGCGTCTGCAGCGTCAGGCGCCAGCCCGGCCGTTCCATGGCAAAGGCAATGGCTGCGGCCAGATTGGCATCGGCGGCGGCATCGTCCATCGGTTGACCCAGCCGCAGCCCGAAATCCCATCGTTCGAGTTCCTCGGGATCGATCCCGGCCTGCGGCCAGACGAGCTTGAGTTCGTCACCATTGCGCTGGACCACGTCGCTGCCCGCCTTGGGACTTACGCATACCCAGTCGATGCCGCGATGAACGGGCAAGGTGCCGTTGGTTTCGATCGCGATGCGGAAGCCTTCGGCATGCAGCGCATCGACCAGAGCGTCGTCGACCTGCAACATCGGCTCGCCGCCGGTCAGCACCGCAAAGCGCGCCTCGCGATCCGGCCCCCAATGATCGGCGGCGGCGGCAGCCAGCGCCTGCGCATCGGCGAAACGTCCGCCGCCGATGCCGTCGATGCCCACGAAATCGGTATCGCAGAAACGGCAGATCGCCGTGGCGCGATCGGCTTCGCGGCCCGACCAGAGATTACAGCCGGCAAAGCGCACGAACACGGCGCGCGCGCCGGCATTGGCGCCCTCGCCCTGAAGCGTCAGGAACATTTCCTTGACGGCGTAGCTCATTGCGTCGCCCTCAGGCGGGAACCGCATAGACGGTAGGATCGGGGATGCCTGCCTCCGCATATCCCTTGGCGCGCAGCCGGCAACTGTCGCATTTGCCGCAATGCACGCCGCCCGGCGCCGGATCATAGCAGGACCAGCTGATCCCTGCGTCGAGCCCCAGCCGCACGGCTTCCGCTGCGATCTCTGCCTTGGTCATGTGCTGAAGCGGAGCGCGGATGCGGAAGGCTTCGCCTTCCACCCCGGCCTTGGTCGCCAGCTCGGCGAGTTTTTCGAAGCCCTCGATGAATTCGGGCCTGCAATCGGGATAGCCCGAATAATCGAGCGCGTTGACGCCGATGTAAATATCGCGTGCGCCCATCGCCTCTGCCCAGCCTAGTGCAAGGCTGAGGAAAATCGTGTTGCGCGCGGGGACATAGGTTACCGGAATGTCGGCGCCGACGCCGGTCTTGGGCACGTCGATCGCGTCGGTGAGCGCCGATCCGCCGAACGCGCGCAGGTCGATCGGCAGCACCACATGCCGCTCCGCACCCAACGCATGGGCGATGCGGCGCGCAGCGGCGAGCTCCACCTGATGCCGCTGATTATAATCGATCGACAGCGCGAGCAGGCGATGGCCGTCCTCGCGCGCGCGCGCGGCAGACACCATCGAATCAAGCCCTCCGGAAAGGAGGACGACGGCATAGGTTCCGGCGTCAGTCATATTGCAAGCGCTAACGGTTTTTCCGGCTGCGTCTACCCACCGCGCCATCGACCTTCAGAAAAAGGGCCGTCCGGAAGAACGGCCCAAGGTCGCGGGGAAAACCCCTGCCAGGAGGAACGCGCACCAAAGGGGGGCGCATGGCCTCACTATCCGACAAAATGGTTACCAAAGCGTCAGCCCGTTCGCGCCTATCGGCAATTGCCAGTACGGCGACCTTCGAATTCGCTCGAAAAGGGTGCGCCGTCGATCACTCCCTGCGTCTGAAGCTGGATCAGCCGAGGCGTTTCGACCGAAATCGTCGTCCGGCCATGGCCATGCCCGGGGCAGGTATAATGGACAGTCGCCTGACTGGCGGTATTTTCGATCACGAAATGCGAGCATTGCGCGTTGCCGTGCCGCAACTGCACAAGCGCCGAAGGATTGGTGACGCAGATATCGCGCGTGGCATTGCTGTTGCGCTCGCGCAGGCGCCACTGCCCCTTTTCGAGCGTCGCAAGCGCGGCCAGCGACTGGCCACCGGATTGCGACGAAGAGGATGCTTCGTAATCGCTGGCAGTGGAAATCGCCGGGTCGACCGCCATCGCGAACAATCCGACGACCGACGCCAACGCTACCGCCGCCGTACCGATCCGGCGCCGGGGCGATTGTGCCAGGGAGCTTCCCGGCAAGGGGCGGTCATGATTCATCACAGCAGGAATATCGTGTGCGCTGCAACAACTTACAACTCTTCTGACGCAAGTTCCGTTAGCGAAACGGGAAAGCCACGCGCACAAAAGGCGCAATCTACAGTAATCAAACCGGAATCATCGGCCATCGCTTCGCGCTCCTCGACCGGGAATTTCGCCAGGACCTGACGAATATGCGCGGTGTCGCACCGGCAACCCCGCGAAAGCGCGACGCCGCTGAGCGCGCGCACTTCGCGTTCTTCGTTGAACAACCGCCAGATCAGCGTTTCGAGCGTCAGTTCGGGATCGGCAAGTTCATCGCTGCCCATCGTCGCGCCCAGCGTCGACACATGTTCCCATTCGGGGTGGTCGTCGCGCGAATGCAGTCGTTCGCCACCTTCCTCGCCATCGGGCAGATGCTGGAGGAACAGCCCGCCCGCAATCAGCTTGCCATCGGCATCGCGCCGCGTCCCGACCCGGATCAGCGTCGGAATCTGTTCCGACTGTACGAAATATTGTTCGGCAGCGTCGGAAAAGGATTCGCCTTCCAGCGGCACGATGCCCTGATAGCGCTCGCCGGTCGCCGCCTGATCGAAGGTGATCGCCAGATAGCCCTGGTTGAACATCGCGAACAGCGACGGATTTGCGCCGAGCAGCGCCAGGCGATCCGCATCGAACTGGACATAGCCGCGCAGCGCGCCGCCCTGATAATCGCACACCAGCAGCTTGACGATGCCGCGATCGGTCTGCGCCTGCATGGTGAGCTGGCCGCCGGCATCCTTCAGCGTCGTGCCGAGCAGCGCCGTCAGCGTCAGCGCCTCTCCCAGCAACCGTTCGATTGCCGGGGGATAGGCATGCGCGGCCAGAATCTGGTCGACCACGGGGCCGAGCCGGGCGAGGCGCCCGCGTGCATGGCGGGCGGGAATGGTGAAACCGATCGCGCGGTCGAGATCGGGCGTAGCTACAGATTCGGTCACGATTATCTCCGCCAATCGGCGCCGACGCAGCCGATAGGGAAATCGACCACGCCTGACGCCGAATGGGTAAAGGGTTTATCCGAAGATGGTAGCGGGAAGCCCCGCGATCAACCGATCTGACCGAAGCACCAGCGCAGCACCGATTTCTGGGCATGGAGTCGGTTCTCCGCCTCCGGCCAGATCCGGCTTTGCGGCCCGTCGATCACTTCGGCGACCACTTCCTCGCCGCGATGCGCGGGCAGGCAGTGGAGGAAGATCGCGTCGGGCTTGGCCTGTGCCATCAGCGCTTCGGTAACCTGATAGGGCATCATCGCCGCAAGCTTTTCCTCGGCATGCGCCTGCCCCATCGATATCCAGGTATCGGTGACGATCACGTCCGCCCCGGCAACCGCCGCAGCCGGATCGCGGCTGAGCGACGCGCGATTGCCCGCCGCACGCATCACCTCGGGCGATGGATCATAGCCTTCTGGGCAACAGGCGACGACGTCGAACCCCATCAGCCCGCCGGCTTCGACGATCGAGTGGAGCACATTGTTGCCGTCGCCCAGCCAGGTCCATTTGAGCCCCTCAAGCGGCTTGCCCGCCTCGATCACTGCCTGCATGTCGGCCATGATCTGGCACGGGTGCGAGTGATCGGTGAGGCCGTTGATCACCGGCACGCTGGCATAATGGGCCATTTCCTCGATCTTGGCATGATCGTCGGTGCGCACCATGATCGCATCGCAATAGCCCGACAGTACCCGCGCTGTATCGGCGACGGTCTCTCCGCGGCCGAGCTGGCTGGTGCCTGCATCGAGCACGATCGAGGTGCCGCCTAGCTGGCGGATCGCCATGTCGAAGCTGACGCGGGTGCGCGTCGAGTTCTTTTCGAAAACGCAGGCGAGCACATGGCCCGCCAGCGGCGCATCGGGATCGGGCTGCCCCTTGGGCAAACCCTTGCGCGCTGCCTTACGCGCGGCGGCATCGGCCAGCATCGCGGCGATCGCTTTGCTGCCGGCATCGGACAGGTCGAGAAAGTGACGGACATCGGTCATTTCAAATCCCCCCTCGCCCCGTTCGGGCTGAGCCTGTCGAAGCCCTGCTGTTCTTCATAGCTGGAACGCGAAGAACAGCCCTTCGACAAGCTCAGGGCAAACGGAGGTGGATAGTCTTTGCGGTCAGGCCGGCGGCGTATAGCTCCGCGCGGCTTCGCTCAGCTTCTGGACGCATTCGGAGACATGTTCGTCTTCGATCACCAGCGGCGGCAGCACGCGGACGACATTCTCGCCGGCCGCCACCAGCAGCAGCCCGTGATTGTCGCGGGCATGCGCCACGAAATCGCGGCTTACCGCCGGATCCTTCAGCTTGACGCCGAGCATCAGCCCCATGCCGCGCACGCTGTCGAACAGCCCGTCATGGTTGGGGATCATCTGCTCGAGCGCGTTGCGCAGCCGGTCGCCCATGGTGCGGACATGTTCGAAGAAGCCCGGCTCGAGCATCACGTCGAGGATCGCCTGACCAGCCGCCATGGCGAGCGGATTGCCGCCATAGGTGGAGCCATGCGTGCCGAACACCATGCCCTTGGCCGCTTCCTCGGTCGCAAGGCAGGCGCCGAACGGGAAACCGCCGCCAATGCCCTTTGCCGACGCCAGAATATCCGGCTCGATGCCATATTGCTCATAGGCGAAATAAGTACCGGTACGGCCATAGCCGCACTGAACCTCGTCCAATACGAGCAACAGCCCCTTTTCATCGCACGCCTTGCGCAGGCCCTGCAGGAATTCGGGGCTGGCCGGGCGGATACCGCCTTCGCCCTGCACCGGCTCGACCAGGAAGCCCGCCGTAGTGTCGTCGATCAGCGCCAGCGCGGCCTCCAGATCGTCGAACGGGGCATATTTGAAGCCGGGTGCGAGCGGCTCGAACCCTTCGCGCATCTTGGGCTGGTTGGTCGCCGAGATCGACCCCATCGTCCGCCCGTGAAAGGCGTTGTGGAAGGTTATCAGCGTGTGCTTTTCCGGATTGCCGTTGACGTAATGATAGCGACGCGCGGTCTTGATCGCGCACTCCACGGCTTCGGCGCCCGAATTGGTGAAGAACACCGTGTCGGCAAAGCTGTTGTCGACGATGCGCTGCGCCAGCGCCTCACCCTGCGGCGAACCGTAAAGGTTGGAGACGTGCATCAGCGTCGCCGCCTGCTCCTGAATCGCTTTGGTCAGATGCGGATGGCCATGGCCCAGCGCATTGACGGCGATACCGGCGGCAAAATCGAGATAGCGTTCGCCTCGCTCCCCGATCAGATAACAGCCCTCGCCTCGCACCGGACGCACATCGCACCGTGGGTAAACGGGCATGAGTGCGGTGATAGACATCGGAACTGCTCCTTCTCAAAAAAACGTGGAAGATAAACCTCGATACAAACGAAAAAGGGCGGCCCAGCCGGACCGCCCGGAGCGGGTAATTACCGACTGGGGCATGGGCGCGTCAACACCGGTTTTACGGGCCGTTTCCAGCGCCAATTGCGCCGGCTGTGCGTCAGATTTGCGAAAGCAGGACGATATAGCTCGCATAGCCAGCCAGCATGGCCAGCCCGATCTTGCGACCGATACGGCGAACGATCAGCAACAGCCCCACCAGCGCCAGAGTCGCGACGGCCAGCGCCCAGCCATCGAAACGGATCATGCTGGCAGGGACCGACAGCGGCTGGACGAGCGCGGTTACGCCCAGAATGCCGAGCAGATTGAACAGGCTGGAGCCGATGACATTGCCCAGCGCCATTTCGGAATGTTTGCGGATTGCCGCGACGATCGATGTGACCAGTTCGGGCAGCGACGTGCCGACCGCAACGATGGTGAGCCCGATCACCGCTTCGGACATGCCGAATTCGCGCGCCAGCGCGATCGCGCCATCGACCAGCAGCCGGGCTCCGCCCACGGTCGCCGCTGCGCCGAGCAGCGCAAGCAACAGCGCCGGTACGACGCGTAGGCCGGGCGCAGCCGCCTCCTCCTGAACCTCGGACACCGCCACGGTACGGCGACGCTCGCCGGCATAGGCCCAGAGGATATGCACCGCGAGCAACACCAGGAATCCCGCGCCGACGATGCGATTCACTTGTCCCAGCGTGACCATCACTGCCACGGTTGCACCGGTCGCGACGACCAGCATGAAGGCATCGCGGCGATAGGCCCTCCGATCGACTGCGATCGGCATCAACACCGCCGTCGCGCCGACGATCAGCAGGATATTGGCGATGTTCGATCCGACGACATTGCCGATGGCGATATCGGGCGATCCCGCGAGTGCCGCAATCACGCTGGTCACCAGTTCGGGCGCGGAGGTGCCGAACGCAACGATGGTCAGCCCCGCCAGCAGCGGCGAAACGCCCAGCCGCGCCGCAAGAGCAGCCGAACCGCGCACCAGCAACTCGCCCCCCAGCGCCAGCAATGCGGCGCCGCCGAGCAACAACAACAGCATGTGCGAATCCATCGGCATTTCTTCCTGCAGCCGGCATCATCAGGAAGAAACGTCCGACATCACGAACGCGCCGGCAGCGTTCGCCAGAGGGGCCCGGACCGTCGGGCCCGTATCTTGGCGATTTCGCGGTAACGGATCAAGGGTCGGGCAACGCCCGTCAGTTCTTTACCTTCCATCCCCGGCGCAGCAGCCAGTAGCAGAACAACCCCATCGCGATATCAAGCGTGAGGATGATAAGGCCGCCCCACAGGACCGGCGAATCGGCAAGGCCGAGGAAGCCGTATCGGAAGCCGGAGATGATGTAGAAAAAGGGATTGAGGTGGCTGACCGTCTGAAATGCCGGGGCCAGCCGCTCGACCGAATAGAAAGTACCCGACAGCAGCGTCAGCGGCGCGACCACGAAATTGGTCACGGCGGCGGCGTGATCGAACTTTTCCGCCCAGATCGACGTCAGCACGCCCATGAAGGCAAGGAACAACGCGCCGAGAAAGCCGAACCATAGCACGACCAGCGGATGCGCGGGCATCACGTTCACGCCCGGCCAGAGCAGCATCGCCAGCCACACCGCGCCGCCGACACAGAATGCACGCGTCACTGCGCCCCCGGCCAGCGCCGCCAGCAATTCGAGCGTCGAAAGCGGCGGCATCAGATAATCGACGATCGTTCCCTGAATCTTGCCGACCAGCAGCGAAAAGCTGGCATTGGCAAAGCTGTTCTGCAGCATGCCCATCACGATCAGGCCCGGCGCGACGAAATCGGCGAAATGCAGCGGCTGGCCGTTCAGGCTGACATGGCGGCCATTACCGCCCAATGCGACGGTAAAGATGACCAGAAACAGCAATGTCGTGACCGCAGGAGCCCACACCGTCTGCAGCTGGACCTTGAAGAAACGCCGGACCTCCTTCACATAGAGAGTCCAAAATCCCGTCCAGTTCACGTTCCGTATGGCCGGCACCCCCGGTTCAGGCAGGGAATGTTGTGCGGAAGACTGGATCGGTGGCTGGTTGTCCATGATGCGAGCGGGTAGTCGCTGCGGCGCATGGCTGCAAGCCAAGGGAAGAAATTCGAAGGAAGACCATGAGCTGGACCGACGAACGGATCGAGACGCTGAAAAAGATGTGGGACAGCGGCATGACCGCGACTCAGATCGCCGAGGAACTTGGCGGGGTGAGCCGCAATGCCGTGATCGGCAAGGCGCACCGCCTTGGCCTGCAATCGCGCCCCTCGCCCGTCAAACCGAACGAATCGAAGGGCGATTCGGCCAAGGCAGCGGCACCCAAGCCCGCCCCGGCAGCAGCGGCTGCGGCACCGCCCCCGCCGCCGCCGAACCCGCCCAAACCAGCGCAACCGGCAGCACCCGCTCCGGCTTCTGCAGCGCCTGCGCCGCAGCCGCAGGCCAAGAGCGACGGCCCCGCGCTTCGCTCGGTCGGCCCGGGCGGTTTTGTGCGTCAGAATCCCGGCGATCAGGCGCCGCCCGCAACGCCCGCGCCGCCGCGCCGGCTGGTGCCCGCAAAGCCCAGCAAGGAAATCGAAGGCAAGACGAGCCTGCTCGACCTTAACGACCGCATCTGCAAATGGCCGATGGGCCATCCGGGTGAGCCCGATTTCCATTTCTGCGGCGACAAGGTGAACCCGGGCTTCCCCTATTGCGTCGAACATTGCGGCCATGCCTATCAGGCGCAGCTGCCGCGCCGCGATCGCCGCCCGCCGCCTCCGCTGCCGTTCGGCGGCCCGCGCGTCAGATAAGGCGCCGGCGCCAACCCATCACAGGAAACGGAAGACCGCCGCCTGCAATATCGCAGCGCGGCGGTTTTCTTTCCGGCGGGACTCAGTTGGGGGTGAACAGCCCCTGGAGCCCGACGATGATCGCGATGATCCCGAAGATGGCGAGCAACAATCCGCTGCCGCTCGTCCCGCTTTTCGGCTGCGCCTTGCCGGTGATGCGGTTCCAGAGCAGCGCCAGCCCCACGCCGATCGCCACCAGTTCGAAGTGAAAGACGTGCGGGCCGCTGGTCAGATGGACGATCAGATAATAGCCGCCGGTTACCAGTGCGACGATCCCGACGATCCATCCGAACGGCGCCAGCTTGCGCGCGAAACCGGCGAGATCGTCGCCGACGCGCGGCGATTGTTCGAGCAATGCGATGGCGAGCAGGAAGCCGCCGAGGATATTGGCGAGGTCTAAAAGCAGGGCAATCATGCCCCATCAATGCGCGGCCCGCGATTTCGTTCAGCAGCCCCTGCGCACCGCCGCCCTTGCGCTGCGGAATCGCCCGGCCCATACCGGGAACATGTCCGACGACCTGTTCGAGTCCGATCCTTCCAAATCCGGCCAGAGCTATGACGCTTCCTCGATCGAAGTGCTCGAGGGGCTGGAGCCGGTGCGCCGCCGCCCCGGCATGTATATCGGCGGCACCGACGAGCGCGCACTGCACCATCTTGCCGCCGAAGTGCTCGACAATTCGATGGACGAAGCGGTTGCGGGGCATGCGACGCGGATCGAAATGACACTGGAACCGGGCAATCGCCTGACGGTCAGCGACAATGGCCGCGGCATTCCGATCGATCCGCACCCCAAATTCCCCGACAAATCGGCGCTGGAAGTGATCCTGTCGACGCTCCATTCGGGCGGCAAATTTTCGGGCAAGGCCTATGCCACGTCGGGCGGCCTGCACGGCGTCGGTGTCAGCGTCGTCAACGCGCTGTCGATCGATACGGTGGTCGAGGTTGCGCGCGATAAGCAGCTCTATCGCCAGCGTTTTTCGCAGGGAAAGACGCTCGGGCCGATCGAGCATGTCGGCGGCACGCCCAATCGGCGCGGCACGACGACCAGCTTCACGCCCGACCCGGAGATTTTCGGGCCGGAAATGGCGTTCAAGCCCAAGCGGCTTTACACGCTCGCCCGCTCCAAAGCCTATCTCTTCGCAGGCGTCGAAATCCGCTGGAAATGCGCGCCCGAACTGGTCGAAGGCAGCGATGTTCCGTCCGAAGCGGTGTTTCAGTTCCCCGGCGGGCTTGCCGACCATCTGAAGGAACAGGTCGGCCCGCGCGAATGCGCGACCGCCGATTTCTTCTCCGGGCAACAGGAATTTCCCGACAGTCAGGGGCGCGTCGAATGGGCCGTCGCCTGGCCGCTGTGGAGCGACGGAAGCTATAGCTGGTATTGCAACACCATCCCGACGCCCGATGGCGGCACGCATGAGGCCGGGCTGCGCGCCGCGCTGGTGAAGGGGCTGCGCGCGTTCGGCGATCTGACCGGTAACAAGAAGGCGAAGGATCTGACCGCTGACGATGTGATGACGGGCAGCGAGCTGATGCTCAGCGTCTTCATCCGCGATCCGCAGTTTCAAAGCCAGACCAAGGACCGGCTGACCTCACCGGAAGCCTCCGGCCTGGTCGAAAAGGCCGTGCGCGACCATTTCGACCATTTCCTCACCGACAATATGGATCGGGGGAAAGCGCTGCTCGGCTATGTGCTCGAGCGGATGGACGAGCGTCTGCGTCGCAAGCAGGAGCGCGAGGTCAAGCGCAAGACCGCAACCAGCAGCCGCAAGCTGCGCCTGCCCGGCAAGCTGACCGATTGTTCGACCGACGATGCGGCGGGCACCGAGATGTTCATCGTCGAAGGCGATTCGGCGGGCGGCAGCGCCAAACAGGCACGCGACCGCAAGACGCAGGCGATCCTGCCGATCCGCGGCAAGATTTTGAACGTCGCCAGCGCGACCAGCGCCAAGATTCTGGCCAATCAGGAAATCGCCGATCTGATTCAGGCGCTCGGATGTGGCACGCGCAAGGATTGCGAAGCCGATAACCTGCGCTACGAGCGCGTAATCATCATGACCGACGCGGACGTCGACGGCGCGCATATCGCGACGCTGCTGATGACCTTCTTCTTTCAGGAAATGCCCGATCTGGTGCGGCGAGGTCATCTCTATCTCGCCCAGCCGCCGCTCTATCGCCTGACTGCAGGCGGCAAGAGCCTCTATGCCCGCGACGACGCGCATCGCGCCGAGCTGGAAGCAACGGCGTTCAAGGGCAAGAAGGTGGAAGTCAGCCGGTTCAAGGGGCTGGGCGAAATGAACCCGGCACAGCTCAAGGAAACCACCATGGACCCGGCCACCCGCAGCCTGCTGCGCGTGCGCCTGCCCGAGGAATATGAACAGCGCGCGGTGGTGAAGGATCTGGTCGATCGCCTGATGGGCAACAACCCGGCGCACCGCTTTGCCTTCATTCAGGAAAATGCCGCGCGGCTTGAGGAAGACGCGATCGACGCCTGAGCCGCGCTAGGCGCGACCGAACCAATCCTTGTGCAATAGCCCGTAAATTACCGAATCGCGCACCCCGATATGGGTTTCCCACTCGCCGCGCAGCGTGCCTTCCAATTGAAAGCCGAGCGATTCGAGCAAGCGGCGCGAGCCGGTGTTCTCCGGATCGGTGTCGGCAAAGACGCGGCGGTTGCCCTCAGCAAATAGCTGATCGATCACGGCGCCAACGGCTTCGCGCGCAAAGCCGCCGCCCCAATGGCTCTTCGCGAGCAGATAGCCGATCTCGACCACCTTGCGCTGTCGTTTCTCCCCCGCTGCGACAAAGCCGATCACCGCGTCGTCGCGCTTGTCGAGTATCGCCCAGCTGCGCCATGGATCGGAAAAGCGCGAAAAATCCTCGATGCCATCTTCGACGCTCGCATAGGGCGGGCGCGACCACCAATGCATCACATCAGGGTCCGACATGGTCGGGAACAGCGGTACCGCGTCTTCCGGCACCCGTTCGCGCAACCGCAACCGATCGGTTTCGAGATCGGGCGTTTTGCTCACGACGCCAGCGCTTCGACCAGTGCCTTTACTTTCTTCTGGCGCCATTGGGGTAGCGGCGCGACCATCCAATATCCGTAGCGGGCCGGTTTGGGTTCGCCGACCACCACCACCTTACCCGCAGCGATGTCGCCGCGCGCCAGCAATTCCGGCACGGTTGCGCGCCCCAGCCCCGCCGCCGCGGCATCGAGCGCCAGCCCGGCATCGGCAACGCGCATCAGCGCATCGGTGTCTTCGGCCAGGCATCCGGGCCAGCCGATTTTCGTATCCGCGCCGCCGCCGGGATGCTCGACCGTCACCATCCCGTCCGATTCGAGCGCTTCGCCTTCATGTTCGCCCGGCCCCTCGCCCCAGCGCAGCGCGAGATCGAGATTGGCCTCGGTGAAATCGATGCTGTCGTCGGCGGGCACGATGCGAAACCGCAGATCGGCGTCGGCTTTCGATATCTCCGAAAGGCGCGGCATCAGCCATTTGGCGGTCAGGTCGCGCGGCGCGGCGATGGCAAGCGATTTGGATGATTGCCCCGCCTGCATCGCACGCACGGCTTCCTCGAACTGGAGAAAGCCCGAACGCAATGCGTCGAGCCCCGCCTCACCCTCCGGCGTCAGTTCCAGCCCGCGCGTGGTGCGGCGGAACAGGACGACACCCAGCGTATCTTCCAGCGCGCGGACCTGCTGACCCACCGCCGCCGGCGTGACCGCCAGTTCGTCCGCCGCACGCGTGAACGACAAATGCCGCGCGGCGGCATCGAGCACGCGCAATCCGTTCAATGGAAGATGGGTACGCTTCATTCCCGACGGCCCCCTGAAACCCTCACCCGGCCACTGCCGGTGCGATCAGGGCGAATTTGGGGATGGTGACGTCGAATGTCGAACCATTCTCGCCACGCATATGATAATGGCCGCGCATATTGCCGGTCGGCGTCGACAGCGGACAGGCCGAAACATAGTCATAGCTGCCGCCCGGCGCGATCAGCGGCTGTTCGCCGACAACCCCCTCACCTTCCACCGTATGGCGGCCGCCGCGCCCGTCGGTGATGATCCAGTGGCGCGTCAGCAGCTGCACCGCCATGTCGGTGCCGTTCTCGATCCGGATATGATAGGCCCAGTACCAGCGCCCGCGATCCGGCTCCGACTGTTCGGGCAGATAGCTCACCGACACGCGCACGGTCACCCCATGCGTCGTCGCGACTTCGCCGAACAGTGCGTCCATCACGCCGATACCATCCCTATAATCCCGCCGCACGCAGCGCCTGATCGAGGTCCGCGATTACATCGTCGGGATCCTCGAGCCCGACATTGAGCCGCAGCATACCCTCCGTCACGCCCATTTCGAGCCGCTTTTCCTCGGCAACGCCCGAATGCGTCGTCGATGCCGGATGCGTCATCAGCGACCGGCTATCGCCGATATTATTCGAAATATCGATAAGGCCGAGTGAATCGAGCAGCGCATGCGCCTGTTTGCGGCCGCCATCGACTTCGAAACTGAAAATCGGGCCGCATGCTTCCATCTGCGACATCGCCAGATTGTGCTGCGGATGGCCGGGCAGGCCGGGGAAGTTAACCCGGGGCACGCGCGCTTCCAGAAAACGACCGACCTTCAGCGCATTCTCGCTCTGGCGGCGGATGCGCAGATCGAGTGTCTCGATCCCCTTCAGCACCACCCAGGCATTGAATGCCGACAGCGTCGGGCCGGTGTTGCGGGTGAAGGGCAGCAGTTCGTCATTGATGAATTCGCTGGTGCCGCACACCGCGCCGGCCAGCACACGCCCCTGGCCGTCCATCATCTTGGTTGCGGAATAGGCGACGATGTCGGCGCCAAATTCCATCGGCCGCTGCAGCGCGGGCGTGGCAAAGGCGTTGTCGACCACAGTGCGGATGCCGCGTTCGCGCGCGATTCCGCACACCGCCTTCAGATCCACCACGTCCATCGTCGGATTGGCGGGCGTTTCAAAGAAGAACAGCCTGGTGTTCGGGCGCACGGCATCGATGAACTGCTGGGGATCACGCGCATCGATGATCGTCGTTTCGATCCCGAATCGCGGCAACAGGCTGTCGGTCAGCCAGCGGCACGAACCGAACGCGGCGCGCCCCTGAACCAGATGGTCGCCCTGGCTGAGCTGGCAAAGCAGCGCCGCCGTCATCGCCGCCATTCCTGTCGCCATCGTCCGGCATGCCTCTGCTCCTTCGAGCAGCGCGATCCGTTCCTCGAGCATTTCGACCGTCGGATTCTGCAGCCGCGAATAGGTCATCCCCACCTGTTCGCCGGCAAAGCGATCAGCGGCATCGCCTGCACAATCATAGGCATAGCCCGAGGTGAGGAAGATCGCTTCGCTGGTTTCCCCCCATTCGGAACGGGCGGTGCCCCCGCGCACGGCCTGGGTGGCGGGTTTCCAATTCTGAGTGACGCTGCGGTCCTGTCCGGTATGACGCTTCATGGCGCACGCTTTGCGGCGACGGGAGGGCGCCCGTCAAGGCGCCGCCGCATCCGGGCGATAGATGGCTGACGCGGCGGGATAGTTGAGCTATCGCCCCGAACGCCATGCTCGAACGCCTCAAGCAACTTCAGGATCGCCCCGTCGCCGTCGCGCTGCTGCTGGGGCTCGCCACACAAGTTCTCCTGATGGTGCATCTCGGGCGGCCGACCGTCGTCAATTTCGACGAGTTTCATTACGTCCCCGCGGCGCGCAGCCTGTTGCTGCTCGATCAACTGCGCAATTCCGAACATCCGCTGGTGGCCAAGGAGCTGATCGCATTCGGCATGGCGATTCTGGGCGACAATCCCTGGGGCTGGCGGATCATGGCGACCATCGCCGGGTCGGCGACGGTGATGGCGACATTCAGCCTCATATACCTGATGATCGGACGGATGCGCTTCGCCTTGGCGGGCGCCGTGTTCCTGATCCTCAACCAGATGCTCTATGTTCAGGCGCGGATCGCGATGCTCGACGTGTTTCTGGGCGCATTCCTGCTCTGGGCGATGGTCGCAATGCTGTGGGCGATGCGCGCGCCGCAGGGCAAGGTGTGGCGCCGCTGGCTGCTGGCGGCGGTGCTGTGGGGCCTGGCGGTCGGATGCAAATGGGCGGCGATCCCCTATGTCGCGATGGCGGGACTGGCGTTCCTGATCGTCCGCCTGCGCGATGCCCTGGCGGAAGGCGGCGGAGCGGCAGCGGTCCTGCGCCGGATGTTCGCCGGCAAGGGGCAGAAACACTGGGCCGGCATGGCGACGATCCCCGCGCTGCTGGCGATGGGCGTGGTCAGCATTGCAGTCTATCTGCTGACCTTCACCCCCTATTTCTTCCTCACCTATGCGGCGATTCCGCCGTCGGAGCTGATTCCGTTTCAGCTCAAAATGTATGAGGCTCAGACTCAGGTTCTGGCGCATCACACCTATCAGTCGGACTGGTGGAGCTGGCCGCTGATGCTGCGGCCGATCTGGTATTATTACGACTTCAACAACGATGCCCAGCGCGGGGTGCTGCTGATCGGCAACCCGCTGATCCTGTGGGGCGGGCTGGTGGCGGTGCTTGCCTGTTTCTGGGCGTGGCTGCGCGAGAAGAACCTGGCTGCGGGAGCTGCGGCGCTGCTCTGGACCTGGTCGCTCGGCATCTACATCATCATCCCGAAATCCTTGGGATTTTTCTATTATTACTATCTGTCGAGCATCTTCCTGTGCGTCGCGCTGGCAATCGCGTTCGCGCATTTCGACCGGGGAAAGAAACGCGGATATGAGGAATGGTTCGGCGCGGTTGCGCTGATCCTCTTCATCTATTTCTTCCCGATCATTTCCGGCGGCGCGCTGCAGGACCGCGACGCATTCCAGTTCTGGATGTGGTTCCCCGACTGGAAGTGACGCCGGCTAGCGGTAGCGGCCCCAGGTGAAACGCGACGACAGCGCGAAATTCCACACCGCGCCCACGGCGATGCCGCCCAGTGCCGACACTGCCCAGAAGCCGTGTTCGACATCGTAGAGAAACGCCGCGACACTCACATTCGCGACCGCGCCGATACCGCATACCGCCGCAAAGCTGACCCAGCCGCGCAGCAACTCCCCCACCCCGCGCAGCCGCCGGTCGCGATAGGTGAGCGCATTGTTGAGGAAGAAGTTGAAGGTGAGCGCCACCAGCGTCGCGACGATCGTCGCGAGCAGGAAGCTGGTCCCCATCCCGCGGAACAACGGCCACAACACTGCCATATGCACCAGCGCGCCCGTCCCGCCCACGGCCGAGAACATCGCGAACCGCACCGGCACGAAACGCCCGAACATGCGATCGTAGAGCGCAATCAGATATTCGAGCGCGACGACATAATCGAGCTTGCTCTCCCCCACTTCGCGAACGCGGAACGTGTAGGGCAGTTCGACGAACCGCAGCGGCCGGGGGCTGGCGGTCATGATGTCGAGCAGGATCTTGAAGCCGATGCCCGACAGGCCGGGAACCAAATCACGGACGATTGCCGAACGGATCATGAAAAACCCGCTCATCGGATCGGTCAGATCATGGTTGAGCAGCCCGCGCGACAGGCGCGTGGCAAAGGCCGATTTGGCTAACCGGTCGCGATCCCAATCGCCGGTACCGCCGCCCTCCATGAACCGCGATCCGATGACGACATCCAGTTCGGGTTGCGCCTGCAACGCATCCAGCATCGCGGGCAGCAGGGTTTCCTCATGCTGCAGGTCGCCGTCGATCACCGCGACACAGGGTGCGGACGTCGCACACATCCCCTCGATACATGCCGAGGACAGGCCCCGCCGGCCGATCCGCTGAATCACTCGCACGCGGGAATCGCGCCGCGCAATTTCTCGCGCGGCGTCGGCGGTGCCATCGGGGCTGTTGTCGTCGACGAAGATCGCTTCCCACTGCCGCCCTTTCAGCGCGGCATCGAGCTTTTCGATCAGGATGGGAACATTGGCGCGTTCGTTGAAAGTGGGGATCACCACCGCAACTTCGAGCGCCGGTCGCTGCATCGTTTGCCTCAGAGCGCTGCGAGAACCGCGTCGCCCATTTGCGACGTCGTGTGCGATCCGCCCATGTCCGGCGTCCGGATGCCGCCCGACAGCGCCTTTGCCACTGCCGCTTCGATCCGCTGCGCCGCAGCCTCATTGTCGAGCGAGTGGCGCAACAGCATCGCCGCCGACAGGATCGCTGCACAGGGATTGGCCTTGCCCTGCCCGGCAATATCGGGCGCGCTGCCATGGATCGGCTCGTAAAGACCATTGTCGCCCGACCAGTCGCGCAGCGATGCCGATGGCAGCATCCCGATCGATCCGACGCACATGCTCGCCTGATCCGACAGGATATCGCCGAACAGATTGCCGGTGATCACCACGTCGAACTGCCCCGGATTGCGTACCATCTGCATCGCGGCATTATCGACATACATGTGCTGAAGCGCGACATCGTCATAGTCTGCGGCGACTTCGTTCACGACATCGCGCCACAGCTGCGATGTTTCGAGCACATTGGCCTTGTCGACCGAAATCAGCGACTTGCGGCGGCGGCGCGCGGTTTCGAAACCGACCACCGCGATGCGGCGCACTTCATCCTCGGCATAGGACATGACGTCATAGCCCTGACGGCGGCCATCATCGGTCTGGCGGCGTCCCTTTTCGCCGAAATAGACGTCGCCGACGAGTTCGCGGACGATCACCATATCGATCTTCGCGGCGATATCGGGCCGCAATGTCGATGCGTCCTCCATCCCCGGCATCATCGTTGCGGGACGCAGATTGGCCCAGAAACCCAGCGCCTTGCGCAGGCCCAGAATCGCCTGTTCGGGCCGGAACTGCCGTTCCAGCGCATCGCAGGTCGGGTCGCCCACCGCACCGAACAGGATCGCGTCCGCCCGCCCGGCCAGTTCCAGCGTGGTTTCGGGAAGCGGATGTCCCATCGTGTGATAGGCGGCGCCGCCGACCGGCGCCTCTTCGAACGAAAGCCCCAGGTCGAGCGCTTCGAGCACGCGCCGCGCCTGCGTCGTCACTTCCGGGCCGATACCGTCGCCCGGCAAAATCGCAATCAGAGCCATCGCTTTCCCTTGTTCCACCTCGCGGCGGCATGCTTTGGCGATGGCGGCGCGCTCACGCAACCGCTCTCTTGATCCGCTCGATCAGTCGCGCCCGTGCGGCGAGCATTTCGGCGCCGCGCCCGACCAATATGTCGCGCTCCAGGAAATGGCCGGTAAGCTGCAGGCCGGAAAGGATATCCTCCCACTCCGCCGCCCCGCCGCCGAGCACGAAATCGGGCAGCGCGAGCAACCGGCTTTCATAACCGGTCGCCGCCGCGCGGCTGACCGTACGGCCGCTTTTCGGGCTGACGAAGACCAGTTCCTCGCGCAATCCGGTGACGGCGCATTGTTCGAAGTCGAGCCCGAAACCCAGTTCGGCGAGCAGCAGCAATTCGTATCGGACAAGCGCGGTGCCCCATCCGCGCGCCGCCGGGGCCGCTTCGATCGCGCCGAGCACCCCATCGAGTGCGTCGAACAGGCGCGGATAGGGTTGCCCCTCCGGCAGAGCCGCCGATGTAAGCCCGGTGATCCAGGAAAGCGCCGCGGCGGGAAGCGGTTCGGTGAACAGCGGGGCGCGGCTGTGCACGGGTTCGACGGTCAGCGAAGCGAGTTGCTCCTCGGTCCGCGCGCGCCATTCGCCCTGCACGACATTGGCCGGTTGCAATATCGGGCGGAGCCTCCGCGATCGACCGCCCCGGACATATCCCGGCTGAAGCCCGTGCCGTTCCGTCATCGCGCGAACGATCGCGCCATGTTCGCCATGTGCACGGATCGACAGGATGATGGCTTCGGCGCGCAGATGCATGAAAGAGGCTTAGGCGATCAGCTCCCTCAGGGGGAGAGGCACGTCATCAGCCGCGGCGCAGCTTGTTCGCAGCGCCCTTGAGCGGAGAGTGCATCACCACGCCCTTTACGCCCGCCACCATGCGGTTGAACCCGCCGAGCGCCGCCATGGTCGCGCGGTTGGCCAGGCTGGGCCGCAGCAGCAGCAAATCGACGCACGCCACGCCGCCCGTCGCAAAGGTCCGCTTGTGCTGGCCATCGCCTTCGGTGAAGTCGAAGCATTTGTAGCGGCCCTCGCCGAACAGGTCGCGAAACGCCTCCAGCTGGAGCACGGCGCCGGGAGAAAGATCGTTGAACGCAGGATCATGCCCGACATAGGCATAGAGAACGACGCCATCGACCACCGGGCAATAGAGATAGGCCGCCGGTTCGCCGGCAATATAGAGCAACCATGCGCGCACCGAATCGGCAGCGGCCATCGACACCATCTCGCGCAGGAATTCCGGCGTGTCCGGCAGCGCCGAACCCAGCAGCTTTTCCTGATAGGTGCGCAGCGCGATGCGGCGGCCGACATCGTGGAAACATTCCATTTCCTCGGCGGTGCGGAAGCGGCGAATGTCGAGCTCGCCGCCCGATTCCTGAGCGATCTTCCGCGTCTTGCGCTTGAGCCCCTGCCGCGTATTTCCCGAAAGCCCGCCCAGCCAGACATCGAAGCTACCCGAAAGATCGGTGTACCAGCGCGTATAGCGCTGGCGTATGAAGGGCAGCATGCCGCCCGATGCATGGACCAGTGCCTCGGCCCGGTCCTCCGGCAGCGATGTGACCGAATAGCCATGCGCTTCCCGGTCGAGCGGCGGAAGTACCGGCAGTTGCCCTCCGCGCGCAGCCGCCAGATCCAGCGGCACGCGCACCAGCGAGCGGCTGACCTGCATCAGCGTGCGCGCGCCGATCTCGAACTTGAGCGAGGTCGGGCGTGCCGCTTCGGCGGGCCGCGCTTCAGGCTGCCGTGCGATTTCGGACACAGCGTTCACGCAGCGCGCTCCGCGACCAGGTTCGACCAGAGCTGTTCGGCCTGACGCAATCCCGTCCGCACGACGCTGGGGCCGAGCGGCTGATCGTCATTGTCCAGTGCGAGCCGCGGACGATCGGCGAAATGCGCCGTCGGCAACGCCGCCGCTCGTTCGGCAAGCATTCCGCAAAGCTGTTCGAAGCGGCGCACATGCACTGCGTTTGGACGCGTGCCGCACCGGTTGGCAAGCTCGAAACCATGGCCGACGATCGTTACCGCGCCATGATGCTCGCGCACGGCATGGTCGAGCGCGGCGCGCATTTCGGTCGAGGAAAGCGCGCAGATCTGGAAATGGCGGAGATGATCGGGCCGATCCTCGATCAGCGTCACTGGCACTTCGATCACGCCGCGATGTTCGACCGGCGCGATCTGGCGCGCATCGAGCGACAAGGCACTGGGCCAGGGATGCTCGCTGCCATTGTGGCTGCTGTCATAGATGAACTGGAGCTCGGAAAGCGCGGCGATGGTGTCGTCGCTGGCCGCATAGCTGCCTGCGCGAAACGCCATCGGATCGGGAGCGCCCGCTGCCGTCAGCAGATCGGCAGCTCCGGCGATGAGTTCGCATTGCTCGGCAAAGCTGTAGTCGGCGAGTTCGAAGGATTGCGTCGCGACGCTGCGGTCCTCGCGGTTCGCGCCGGTCCAGTTGGGGTGGAGATGCAGTTGCACATCCTGCCCCGCCTCCAGAATCGCACCGACGACGCGCTTGATCGGATCGAGCCCGTAAATCAGCGCCGGCATCGGATCGACGAAGAACACGCCCTTCAGCCCGTGGCGCGCCATCATTTCCAGCTGATAGCCAATGCCCACGCCCGCTGGTTCGAGCGAACGCTCGACGATCGTGTCGATATCGTGCCCGTCGGCATGGTGCCGCCACATCAGCTCGGTATCGATCGTCAGGAACACAGGAGTCGGCATGGTTTTCCGCATTAGCGAAATCGGGTGAAGAAAATCCAAACCGAAATCCACCCCCCGCGTATCCGTGACTGGCGAGCGATCAGGGCTCGGCGGGCGGGACCGGTTTTGCGGAAGGCACGGTTTCCTTCAGCCCCCACAAAGTCACCAGCAATGCCATCGCCACCACGCCCATCGTGTACCACAGCCCGGCATGCACATCGCCGGTACGCGCCACGATATACTGGCTGATAAAGGGCAGAAATCCGCCGAAATAGCCCGTGCCGAAATGATAAGGGATCGACATCGAGCTGTAGCGGATGCGCGGCGGAAACATTTCCGACAACAACGCCGCCACCGGGCCATAGGTGATCCCGGCAAGCGCGCTGAGCGCGACGATCGCGAGCAGGATGATGACGATATTCCCCACAGGCGGAATCGTCTGACTCAGGTCGTAGCCAGCCTCTGCCAGCGCGGCATCAAGCGACGCGGGGCTGGTATCGGCAACGCGCCGTCCGCCGATGGTGACGTCGATATCCGACGCCTGGGCGGTGTCGTAACTCACGCCCTTCTTCGAGAAATAGTCGAGCAACTGCCCGCAGGCATCCTTCTGTTTCGCGGCAAAGGGATCGTAACGGCACTCCGGCCCGGAAACGACCACCGGCGCGCGGCGCGCGGCTTCCTCAAGCCCCGGATTGGCGGCGTTGCCGATCAGCCAGAAGATCGGAAAGAGCAGCAGCAGGGTGAGGATATATCCGATAACGATCGGCTTTTTCCGCCCGATCCGGTCGGACAGCCGCCCGAACAGGATGAACCAGAACAGCCCGGCCATCGCGCCGCCGCCGGTGATCAGCTGCGCCGTGGTCGGCTCGACCCGCATCGGCCCCTGCAGGAAGGAGAGGACCGAGAACATCGCGGTGTACCAGATCACGGTAAGCCCGGCGGCGATACCAAACAGCGCCACGAACAGCCGCTTTTTATTGCCCGGCCAGGTAAAGCTTTCGAGGAAGGGATTGGGCGAGGTTTCGCCTTCGGCCCGCATCTTCTTGAACACCGGGCTCTCGGACAATTTGAGCCGCATATAGAGCGATACCGCAAGCAGCAGGATCGAGAAGAGGAACGGCACCCGCCAGCCCCAATCGGTCCAGACCGGGGCAAAGATCGCCTGTGCGGTGAGCACCACCGCGAGACTGAGGATGAAGCCGCCCGCGACGCTCGCCTGAATGAAGCTGGTATAGAAACCCGCCTTTCCGGGCGGCGAATGTTCGGCGACGTAAATCGCCGCGCCGCCATATTCGCCGCCGAGCGCCAGTCCCTGCGCGATGCGCAGCGCGATGATCAGGATCGGCGCCGCCGCACCGATGACGGCATAGCCGGGGATAAAGCCGATGCCCGCCGTCGCCACGCCCATCAAAGTAATGGTGACAAGGAACGTATATTTCCGCCCGAGCCGGTCGCCCAGATAGCCGAACAGGATCGCACCCAGCGGACGAAAGGCAAAACCCACCGCGAACGTGGCCCATGCGAGCAAGGTCGCCAGCACGTTATTGCCGCTGGGGAAAAAGCTCGCCTGAAGAATGCCCGAGGCTGTCAGCGTGCCCCAGATGAAGAAATCATACCATTCGAAGATCGTGCCCAGCGACGATGCGCCGATCACCAGCTTGATGTCATGCGTGCTGGGTTCTTCCCCGTCACGCGGCAAATCCGTGGCATTGTTCGCCATCGCTCTCCCCCCAATCCGCTGGCAGGACTCTATCGCCTTCCCCGCGCCCTGCAAGGGCAACGCATCGCTGCCACATGTTCGGCCCGTTGCCGCCGCCGGGCGGGTGTCGTATGAATCAATCTCCCGCGAACCGATGGAGGCAGCATTGAACAATCGGAACACCCTCGCCCGGTCCCTTCCCCTTGTTCAGGTGCTTCATGTCCGCTTTCGCCACGCTCGCTTCGCTTTCGCTCGTCACCCCTGACGGGCGCACGCTCTTTTCCGATCTCACCCTGACGCTCGGTCGCGAGCGGACCGGGCTTGTCGGTCGCAACGGTTCGGGAAAATCGAGCCTGCTCCGCCTGATCGCGCAAGGCGGCACGCCCGCTACAGGCAGCCTGTCGGTCACCGGCAGCGTCGGCATGTTGCGCCAAAGCTGGGACGATCCCGATCTCACCGCCGAAGCTGCGCTTGGCGTAGCAGAGGGGCTGGCGCGGTTGCGACGGCTGGCGGCTGGAACGGGCAGTGTCGAGGATGCCGCCGAGGCCGACTGGACACTGGAGGAACGGCTGATCGACGCGCTGGCCCGGAGCGGGTTCGCGCAAGGGGAGCTTTCCCGTCCGATCGGCAGCTTCAGCGGCGGCGAGCGCACGCGGCTGGGCATTGCCCGGCTGCTGATCGAGCAACCGGATCTGTTGCTGCTCGACGAACCGACCAACAATCTGGATGCCGAAGGACGCGCCACGATCATGCACCTGATCGCCGATTGGCCGGGCGGCGTGCTGGTCGCCAGCCATGACCGCGAGCTGCTCGAAACCATGGATCGGATTGTCGAACTGACGCCGGTCGGCTGCACCGTCCATGGTGGCGGCTGGTCCGAATTCGTCGCGGCACGCGATGCAGCGCGCGAGGCCGCGATCGACGCGCTCGATCATGCGGAGCGCGCCGCGCGGGCGACCGCCCGCGCCGTGCAGCAACAGGCCGAACGCAAGGCGCGGCGCGACAAGATGGGCCGGGCCAAGCGCGCACGGGGCGACGAACCCAAAATCCTGCTCGACGCGCGCAAGGATCGTTCCGAACGCACAAGCGGTCGCGATGCCGGGCTGGCCGAACGGATGCGCGAGGGTGCTGCCGCAGCACGCGCAGAGGCGCAGGCGAAAGTGGAAATCGTGACGCCGATCCGGATCGAGCTGCCGCCCTGTCACCTGCCCGCCAATCGCACGGTGCTCAGCTTTGAATCGGTCGGCTTGGCGTGGGGAACGATGCCGGTGTTCGGGCCGCTGTCCCTTACCATCACCGGTCCCGAGCGTGTCGCGCTGATCGGTCGCAACGGTTCGGGCAAGACCAGCCTGCTCCGTATCGCGGCGGGCGATCTGGCGCCGAGCACGGGCGTTGCGCACGTCTGCGAAGTGCCGGTGGCGATGCTGGATCAGCATGTCGCGCTGCTCGATCCGGAAGCGACCATATTTGCCAACCTGACGCGCCTTCATCCCGATCTTTCGGAGCAGGATGCGCGTGCCGCGCTCGCTCGCTTTGCCTTTCGCAATCGTGCCGGGGAACGGCTGGTGGGCAGCCTGAGCGGCGGTGAACGGTTGCGCGCGGGGCTTGCCATCGCCTTCTCGGGGCTGCAGGTGCCACAGCTGCTGATCCTCGACGAACCGACCAACCATCTCGATATCGAAACCATCGAGCTGCTCGAAACCGCGCTGGCGGGCTATGACGGCGCGCTGCTGGTCGTCAGCCACGATCGCGCATTTTTAGAGGCAATCGGCGTGCAGCGTAGCATCGATCTGGAGCATATGCGTGACTGAACCCCGGCCATTCGACGCAATCGTGATCGGCGCGGGGGCGGCGGGGATGATGTGCGCCGCCGTGGCCGGGCAGCGTGGGCGGCGCGTGCTGCTGCTCGACCATAATGGCGAGCCGGGGCGCAAGATCCTGATTTCGGGCGGGGGCCGGTGCAATTTCACCAATCTCCACACCGCGCCCGACCGGTTCCTGTCGGCCAATCCGCATTTCGCCAAGTCAGCGCTCAGCCGATATACGCCGCAGGACTTTCTCGATCTGATCGCCGGCTATGGCATTGCCTGGCACGAAAAGACGCTGGGGCAGCTTTTCTGCGACGATTCGGCGCGACGGATCGTCGCCATGCTGATCGCCGAATGCCACGCGGGTGGCGTCGTTCCGGGGTTCGGCCAGCCGATCCGCGATGTTGCGCACGCCGACGGCCGGTTTCGCGTGACGACCGGCGCAGGCATTGCCGAAGCGCCTGCGCTGGTGATCGCGACCGGCGGTCCTTCGATCCCGAAACTGGGCGCGAGCGGCTTTGCCTATGATCTCGCGCGGCATTTCGGGTTGAAAATCGTCGAGCCGCGCCCGGCGCTCGTCCCGCTATCCCTTGGGCCGGACAATGCCCTGTTCCGCGATCTGGCAGGGGTATCGGCGCGGGTGCGGGCAAAGGCCGGCAAGGCCGCGTTCGACGACGCCGCGCTCTTCACCCATCGCGGCATTTCCGGCCCCGCCATTCTGCAGATATCGAGCTATTGGCGGCACGGCGAGCAGGTCGCGATCGACTTTCTGCCGCGCGCCCAAA
>PAOI01000057.1 GCA_002707985.1 Sphingomonas sp.
GATGCCCGGATCACCATGATCTATGAGGGGACGAACGGCGTTCAGGCGCTCGATCTCGTCGGCCGCAAGCTCGGCGCCCATATGGGCCGCTATCTGCGCAGCTTCTTCCATCCGGTGTCGGCTTTCATCGAGGAAAACAACGTCGACGGACCGATGAAGCCGATGGTCGAGGCGCTCGCCAAGGCGTTCGGGGCGCTCCAGCTTTCGACGGCCACGGTCGCGCAGCGGGCGCTCAAGGATCCCGAAGAGGCGGGCGCGGCGTCGGCGGGCTATCTGCGTCTGATGGGCCTGGTGGCCATGGGCTATTGCTTTGCCAAGGCGACCAAGATCGCAGGCTTGCAGCTCTTCTTCGGCAGCGAGGACAAGCGCTTCTACGATGCCAAGATCAAGACGGCGACGTTCTTCTTCGAGCGTATCCTGCCTCAGGCGACCGCCAGCTTCCTGGCGATCAAGGCGGGCAAGAAGTCGCTGATGGCGCTGGCGGACGACGCTTTTTGACGCTGCCGCCGAGCCTTGTGGGGACGCTTGCCATCCCCGTCATCGTGGCGCCGATGTTCCTTGTCTCGGGGCCGGACCTCGTTGTCGCATGCTGCGAGGCGGGGCTGCTGGGAACGTTCCCGGCGCTCAACCAGCGCAGCAGCGAAGGCTTCGGCCAGTGGCTGCACGAGATCGAGGGAAGGCTGGCGGGGATGCCGAACGCGGCACCTTTCGGGGTCAACCTGATCGTCCACAAAAGCAATCCACGTGTGAATGCGGATCTTGATCTGATCGTCGCGCACCGCGTGCCGCTTGTCATTACCTCGCTCGGCACCGTTCCCGATATCGTCGATGCGGTGCACAGCTATGGCGGGATCGTGCTTCACGATGTAACCGGCGTACGTCATGCAGAGAAGGCACTCACGGCAGGTGCGGACGGCCTTATCGCGGTTGCTGCCGGCGCGGGCGGTCATGCCGGCACGCTGAGCCCCTTTGCGCTCATAGCCGAAATCCGCGCTTTCTTCGATGGTCCGCTGGCGCTGGCGGGCTCCATAACTTCCGGCGCCCATATTGCAGCCGCGCGGACAATGGGGGCCGATCTGGCCTATATCGGCTCTCCATTTATTGCGGCTGAGGAGAGCCTAGCAAGTGTGGGACAAAAGGAGATGATGGTCGCCGCATCCGCGGCGGATATCGTCTATACGGATCGGGTGACCGGCGTGGGTGCCAATTTCCTCAGGCCTTCGCTGGAGGCGGCCACGCTTCCAGAAGGCCATGGCGAATTGTCGCTGTCGGAGGAGGCGAGGGTCTGGAAGACCATCTGGTCGGCGGGCCATGGTGTCGGTGCTACCACCGCTATCCAGCCGGCCCGATCCATCTGTGAGACACTGATCGCCGAATATCAGGCGGCATCCCCATCAGAGTAGGATTGGTTCATGAAGGTGCTTGTGCCCGTCAAGCGGGTTATCGACTATAATGTGAAGCCGCGCGTAAAGACGGACGGGACGGGCGTCGATCTTGCGAACGTGAAGATGTCGATGAATCCGTTCGACGAGATCGCGGTCGAAGAGGCGATCCGCCTCAAGGAAAAAGGCGTCGCGACCGAGATCGTAGCCGTTTCCGTCGGGCCGCAGAAAGCGCAGGAGACGCTGCGCACCGCGCTCGCTATGGGGGCCGATCGCGCGATCCTGGTTCAGACCGACGACGAGGTCGAGCCGCTCGCCGTCGCCAAGATCCTGAAGGCGATCGCCACCGAGGAGGCTCCGGGCCTGGTCATTCTCGGCAAGCAGGCGATCGATGACGATTCGAACCAGACCGGCCAGATGCTGGCGGCACTTCTCGGCTGGGGCCAGGGCACGTTCGCGAGCAAGGTCGAAGTGTCGGGCGAGAGCGTCGTCGTCACCCGCGAAGTGGATGGCGGGCTCGAGACGGTAAGCCTCAAGCTGCCCGTTATCGTGACGACCGATCTTCGCCTCAACGAGCCGCGCTATGCGTCGCTCCCCAACATCATGAAGGCCAAGTCCAAACCGCTGGCGACGAAGGCCGTCGCCGATCTCGGCGTCGAGACCACCCCGCGCCTGAAGACGCTAAAGGTTGTGGAGCCGCCCAAGCGCTCGGCCGGAACCAAGGTGGCCGATGTCGATGAGCTGGTCACCAAGCTCAAGGAATTGGCGATTTGATCGACTTAAAACGCGCCGAACTTGCCGAACCTCTCCCATGCAAGTGACGGCGCACCCCGCTTCATCCTGTGCGTGCAGAGATGGAGCGGGGGCGGATTTTTCGGAGAATGAGATATGAATACGCTCGTCTGGGTTGAACATGACAACGCATCGGTCAAGGACGCGACGCTATCGGCCGTCACTGCCGCTGCCCAGCTGGGCGAGGTCCATATGCTGGTGGCCGGTGCAGGCATCGGCGGCATTGCCGAGGCAGCCGCGAAGATCGCGGGTGTCGCCAAGGTGGTGACGCTGGACGATGCAGCGTTTGAGCATGCATTGCCTGAGAATCTCGCGCCCGCGATCGTGGCGCTGATGGGCGGCTACGATGCGTTCGTCGCGCCTGCCACCTCGAACGGCAAGAACATCGCGCCGCGCGTCGCGGCCCTGCTCGACGTGATGCAGATCAGCGACATTCTCTCGGTGGAGAGCGCGGACACGTTCACGCGTCCCATCTATGCGGGCAATGCGATCGCGACGATCCAGTCGTCGGACGCCAAGAAGGTCATCACGGTGCGCGGCACCGCCTTCGAGAAGGCGGCCCGCGAGGGTGGCTCGGGGGCCATTGAGGCGGCGACGGGCGGCGATGCGGGGCTTTCGAGCTTCGTCGGCGCCGAGATCGCCAAGTCGGAACGTCCGGAGCTGACCTCGGCCAAGGTGATCGTCTCGGGCGGCCGCGCGCTGGGCTCGCAGGAGGATTTCCACGCCATCATCGATCCACTGGCCGACAAGCTCGGCGCGGGCGTCGGCGCGAGCCGGGCTGCGGTCGATGCGGGCTATGCGCCGAACGACTATCAGGTCGGCCAGACCGGCAAGATCGTGGCGCCGGAAGTCTATGTCGCGGTTGGCATTTCGGGCGCGATCCAGCACCTCGCCGGCATGAAGGACAGCAAGACCATCATTGCCATCAACAAGGATGAGGATGCGCCGATCTTCCAGGTCGCCGATATCGGCCTGGTTGGCGACCTCTTCAAGATCGTTCCCGAACTGACCGAAAAGCTCTGAGGTGATCGATGACCGGTCTGGAAGAAATCGAACAGTTCATGGCGGCCGGCACACGGCCGCCGATGATGGACCTGTTCGACATCGATCTGCTTGAGGCGGAGGAGGGCAAGGTCGTCTTTGTAGCGACCCCCACGTCGCAGACATATAACTTCATGGGCATCGCCCATGGTGGCTATGCCGCGACGCTGCTCGATTCTGCCTGCGGCGTCGCGGCCAATTCCGCGGCGCAAACACCAATTAATTGCGTCACCCTCGAACTCAAGGTCGCTTATCATGCGCCCTTGACCGACAAGGTCGGCATGATCCGTGCGATTGGGCAGGTGGTGTCGATGGGCAAGCGGGTGGCGCATACCGAAGCCCGTCTGATTGACGTGCAGGGCAAGCTCTATGCCTCCGCAACATCGACTTTGCTGCTCGTCGATCGGGCGGCCTGAACAGGAAAGAAGCTATGGAAGTCGTCATACCGCACAGCCTTGGTAAAATTGAAGCCAAGAACAGGATCGAAGCCGGCCTGCCCAAGCTGGCAGCGCATATCCCGGGAGGAGGTTCGCTCAGCTCCGAATGGCCATCGGACTATGCGCTGCAACTTGTCATCGGGGCGATGGGGCAGAATATCCCGGTGCAGCTCGACATTGAGGACAGTCAGATCCGCGGTGATGTGAGCGTGCCGCTGTTTCTCAAAATGATGTCGGGGCAGATCTCGGACTTTGTGAAGACGAGTGCCGAGAAAATGCTCAACAAGGCGTGATATTCAGTTGCGACGGGTAGCTTAGCTTCAAATGCGGGACAAAGCGCGAAAGTTTCGTTTCGCGCGCGGGTGAATGAATATGCACGACCGGGAATCGATGGAGTATGACGTGGTGATCGTCGGTGGAGGCCCGGCCGGGCTTTCCGCAGCGATCCGCCTGAAGCAGCTTGCTTCGGAAAAGGGCACGGACTTCTCTGTCTGCATCCTGGAGAAGGGCTCCGAAATCGGGGCGCATATTCTTTCCGGCGCGGTGGTCGATCCGATCGCGCTGAACGAATTGCTGCCCGACTGGAAGGAAGACGGCTGCCCGATGGCCGAGGTGCCGGTGAAGGAAAATCATCACTGGTTCCTGTCGAAGGGCGGGAAGATGGCGATGCCGCATCTCTTTACCCCCAGCTTCATGCACAACAAGGGCACCTACACGGGATCGCTTGGCAATCTCTGCCGCTGGCTGGCGGGCAAGGCGGAGGAGTTGGGGGTCGAGATCTTCCCAGGCTTCGCGGCGGCCGAGGTGCTGTTCCACGAGGATGGATCGGTGAAGGGCGTTGCGACCGGCGACATGGGCGTGGCGCGCGATGGCACGCACAAGTCCGATTACCAGCCGGGCATGGAACTCCACGCCAGATACACCTTTTTTGCGGAAGGCGCGCGGGGATCGCTCACCAAGGAGGTGAAGCGCATCTTCGATCTGGAGGCGGAGTGCCAGCCGCAGGTTTATGGCCTGGGCATGAAGGAATTGTGGGATATCGATCCCGCCAGGCATGTGCCTGGCCGCGTGATCCACACGCAGGGCTGGCCGCTGACCGAGGAAGTGGGCGGCGGCTTCCTCTATCATCAGGCGAACGGGCAGGTGGCGCTCGGCTTCGTGGTGGGCCTCGGCTACAAGAATCCGCACCTCTACCCGTTCGAGGAATTCCAGCGCTGGAAGCAGCATCCCGCGATCCGCGAGATCCTCGAGGGCGGGCGCCGCGTGAGCTACGGCGCGCGCGCGATCAACGAGGGCGGGTGGCAATCCGTGCCGACCTTGGCCTTCCCTGGCGGCGCGCTGATCGGCTGCTCGGCCGGCTTCGTGAACGTGCCGCGCATCAAGGGCAGCCACACCGCGATGAAGAGCGGGATGCTGGCGGCCGAGGACGCGTTCGCGGCCGTGACGGCCGGGCGGCAGGGCGACGTGCTGGCCGGCTATCAGCCCGCCGTGAACGCCAGCTGGATCGCGAAGGAGCTGAAGCTCGTCCGCAATTCGGAGCCGTCCATCGCGAAGTTCGGCCCGCTGATGGGCACGGTCTGGGCCGGCCTCGACATGTGGATGAACAATTTCGGGCTCGGCCTGCCCTATACGTTCAAGCATCATCGTGACTGCTCGACACTGGCGCGCAAGGACCATGCGCGCCCGATCGATTATCCCAAGCCCGACGGCAAGATCAGCTTCGATCGCCTCTCCTCGGTGTTCCTGTCGAACACCAATCATGAGGAGGATCAGCCGATCCACCTGACGCTGAAGGATCCGGAGGTGCCGATCACGGTGAACCTGCCGCTCTATGACGCGCCCGAGCAGCGTTATTGCCCGGCGGGCGTCTATGAGATCGTGGGGCAGGACATCGGAAGCCCGCGCCTGCAGATCAACGCGCAGAACTGCGTCCACTGCAAGACGTGCGACATCAAGGACCCCACCCAGAACATCAACTGGGTGGTGCCCGAAGGCGGCGGCGGTCCGAACTATCCAAACATGTGAGAGCCTTCAGATGAAGCTGCTAATTTATCATCCCACTTCGGCCCGGACGAACGTTTCATAAGCTATTCAAATCATTTGCTTTCTATGATCTTGCGGGACTATGCGTGACCGTGAATGGCTAGGGGTATTGAGCGGGGTAGTTGTGAACCATGCCTTTAAATACCATAAGACCTTGATTATTATGGAATAAATTGGAATGTGGCGAGGACTGGGGCCGGAGGCTGGGAGCGGTTGATCATGCCCGAACGTGACCATCACGCCTGATCACCACCGTGCGCGCCGAAGCCCCTGGATGCACGGCACTGCACCTTATTCTTTTCATCCCATGCATCAAGCTCGTCGAGCGGGTAGAGCACGGCCTTGCCAATTTTGACGAAGGATGGGCCGAGACGCATCGCGCGCCAGTTTCGAAGTGTCCCGACCGAAATGCCGCCCCTATAGCGTTCAGCCACCTCGTCGGGCGTAAGGAATTTGCTATCTGGCACTACCGCCTCCTTCGGTAGCACAACCAGGGCCGTGTCACCGCGTCTTGAGTTTGATCATCGCGGTAGCCTGTCGAGGGTCGCTTCGGGTTTTTGTTCATGCGCCCGGGACTGGAGCCTCACGCTTCCGCACTGACATACATGCTGCGGCATTCACCGCTGCGAAAGACGTTCCAGGCAGGTATCGGAGAAACGGATACCATAGAGGCCACATAGGCGGGGTTGGCCGCGCGGTGCCTTATCGACGGCGCTAGGTGCCGAGCAGGTGCTGCGCCACGGATATGTGGACGATCTCTGCGATTGGGCGAGGATATGCGGCTGTTCCGTGTTTCGGATCACCGGGAGTTGACGTTAAGGTCAGAATTGACCTCTTCCTCCCTGATCTTCGCGAACGATATGATTGCTGCCGCCATGGCGAGGGCACATCCGACCCACGAGGCGTGGACGAGTCCGTTTAGAAGCTCGGACTTATCGGTGTTTGCGCTTGGGAGGACCAAACCCAGAAGAGACGTGGCAATCAGACCGGCTGTTCGCGAGATGGCGTTGTTCAGTCCGGAAGCGACACCAACGAACCTGTTCTCCACCGCGTTCATCACGGCGGTGGTGAGGGGCGCGACCGTGAGCGCCATCCCGAGGGATATCGTCACGAGACCGGGAAAAATATTCAGCAAATAGCTGACCCGCTCCTCGCGGAGGGTTGCGATAAGCGCGAATCCGATCGCGACTGCCACAGGTCCAAGCGACAAGGTTCGCCGGACTCCCCATTTCGTTGCAAGCCCTCCCAGAGGTCGCGATAGCGTCCCCATAACGAGCGGTAACGGCAGAAGGGCGAAACCAGCCCGTGTCGCGGAATAGCCAAGTCCGTTCATGAAGAAGAGGGGAAGCAGGACCATGAACCCGCCAAGGGCGCAGTAAAGGAGCAGGGTGAGGATCGAGATTCCCGAGAAGCTTCCGGAAGCGAAGATGCCGAGGGGCATGATCGCATCCGCTTTCTTGCGCCGTTCGACGCACAAAAAGGCCACAAGGCTCATAAGTCCTACCCCGGCTGTGCCGATCACGACCGGGTTCGACGTACCTGAGTGAGGGAGGTAGGTAAGCGAGACAACTAGATTTCCCAGTGAGACTACGGCGAGCGCGCCTCCGGCTAAGTCGAGCGGAACGCGCTGCGGTGGCGATACATCGGTTGGGATGCTTTGTATTGCCATCAAAAGAGCCGCCGCTGCAGCAGGTATGACAATCGCGAAAGACCAGCGCCAATCGGCGTGATCGACCACGACGCCTCCTAGCAGCGGAGCCGCCGCTCCGGCGATTGTGCTCGCGGCCGCCCATGTGCCGACCGCGCGTCCGCGCCTCTTCCCGGAGTAGGCATCGGCAAGGAGCGCCAAGCTATTGGGGATGACAAGGGCGGCGCCGACGCCTTGAACGAAGCGTGCGGCGAGCATCACCGCTAGGTTGGGCGCACATGCGCAGCCCAAGGTCGCAAGCGCGAAGATCACCAGGCCGAGTATGAAAAAGCGCTTGCGCCCGAGACGGTCGCCGAGCGCCCCCCCGAGCAATACCAACGCCGACATCGGCAGGAGATAGGCGTTGATGATCCACTGCAGACCGGCGGAGTCCGCGCCAAGATCGCGCTGCATCGAAGGCAGTGCGACTGTGATGATCGATGCGACGGTCACAGCCAAGCTCGAGGCTAGGATCGTCGCGACCATGGTTCCCGATCCCGGATTCGCGACAGCGCCTGACATACCGCGCGCAGTCAACTCGTCACAAGGGGGCGGGAGGACCATGGTCAAAAAGCTGGCTCCAGGTATGGCCGCAGCGATATGAGATCCCGCCGAAGCACCCGTTGCATTTCGGTGAAGGCCCTGCCGATCGTCTCCACATCAACTCCCAGCCATTGTTGCCAAGGCATCAGCCGTGAAGACGCACGCAACCTCGACACAACCGTGTCCAGTCGGGTCCTGTGGTGCGAAGCGCCGATCCGCGGCTCTCTTGGCCCGAACCATCGCTTGATGTCGCAAGCCGCGTCGTTCGAGCAGCGCTACGGCGATATGCTGCGCAGGATCTCCTCCAGACGCCTTTCTCCGTCCACCGTTTGGGCACCCCGCGCCAGACCGCCTCGGATCAGCGCCTCAGCCGCTGGCTCGGCGAAGAGCCTGCTCCATTCCGCTTGCTCGCGCACGAACCCGGCCCCGAGATCGGGAGGCGGCAGCACACGTTTGGCTGCCTGCGCCACACCAGCCGGCAAGGTGGCAATATGGCGGGCCAGCGTATCGACGAAATCGTCGAGTTCGGTCGCGGGCAGCGCCCGGTTGATCCAACCATAGGCGGCGGCCTCCTCCGCGCTGAAGACGCCGCTTCCCAGAATGATTTCCAGGATGCGCCCGCGGCTCATGCGCGTCGAAAGATATTGCATCGCGCCTCCGCTCGGCACGATGCCCATGAGTGCCTCGACCTGGCCGAGACCGGCTCGTCCGATCGCTCCGAAGGCCATGTCACAGGCGGCGATGAACTCGGCGCCGCCGCCCCGCGCTACGCCAGCGAGCTTCACAATGGTTACTTGCGGAAGCTCGCGAACCAGTTCCCCAAGCGCCTGGAAGACGTTTAGGCCGGCGGGCACATCACGCGCGATCTCGTCGAACGCATGCGGATCGTCGATCAACGCCATATCCACATGAGCGATGAAGAAGTCAGGAGAACCGCTCTCGAAGACGATCACGCGCGTAGCATCATCGTTGCGAACCTTGATCAGAAAATTCCGCAGGTCCGTCATGAGCGCGGCGTCGAGAATGTTGACCGGTGGATTTTCGATCGTGACGGTCACGACGCCCGACCGGTGCGCGACGCGAAGCTTCTGATAGTGGTCCGACATTCAAGCCTCCTGATTTTTGGCGGCGGCCGCATTTGTCGAATCCATACCGTATCGAGAACGGGATCAGTAGCTCCGGAACCGGGGCAACTGTGTCACGCAAGCAGGAACGCCCGCGATGCCTGCGTCGCCGTGACTTGCGAGGCTGGGGCACGGTTGGAATGTCTCCGGGCATCAAGCGGGACCTTCCCAAATCAGTCGCTCCAACTCGCAGGCGCCGGGGTCGCCGGAGTGATCGACAGTGTGGCGCCGCGACCTGATGCCGTTGACTGATTGGGCAACGATAATTCGAAGTGATCGCGGCGCTGCTTGACTGGTAAGGGCGATGGCGTTCCGCATTACGCGACACAGCAAGTCATTTTGTGGAGCTACTGGCGCGACCACAGGATTGGTAGTCCCATTAGGAGGCGGGTGCGACGAAGCCGACGACGAAACTGCTCGCATCGCACACGAACCGCGGCGCCTCGTCGGAACAGTACCAGGAGTCCCAATGCTACGCCTTCTCGCACGTAAACACGCCGCTCTCGTATCCGTTGGCATCGTCGCCATGCTCTGCATGGGTTTCGGAGGAGATGACGCGAGCGCGCAAGGCTGGAATCGGAAGCAACGCGAGGACGCGCGCACGTGCGAGAGCTTCGGCAACAGGTACGGCACACCCGCCTTCAGCGATTGCATGCTTTCGCAGCAGCACAGGCGCGACACCAAACAACTCCGGTCGATTGAGGAGACCGAAAGGCTCTCACGCATCGCCAGGGACGGCCAGATCATGGCCGAACGGGCGCGCCAGCAGCGTTGCGAACGCAACCCGGACCGCCGCGAGTGCCGTCGCCGATAACTAAGCGGGTACGCCGAGCCATTTCGAACATCTTATGGGGCGAGTGAAAATGATCCGGAAAGCATTGATCGGGTTCGTAGCGATTGTTTGGTTCTCCGCAGTTCAGGCGCAGCCGGCGCCGCAGAACTCTGGCGCTGATCTGATCGTTTTCAACGCGAAGATTTTCACTGGCAACCGTGCCCAGCCAGAGGCGACGGCATTGGCCGTCAAGGACGGGCGGATCTATTCGGTCGGCCCCGATGAGGCCATCTTGGCCCTGAAGAACCCTTCGACCAAGGTGATCGATGCCCACAGCCGTAGGGTCGTGCCTGGCATTGTCGATGCCCATATCCACGTCCTCAATGACCTGGCCTTCAACTACAATGTCCGCTGGGATGGTGTGCCGACGCTGCGCCAAGCATTGACGATGCTTCGCGAGCAGGCAAGACGCACGCCGGAAGGTCAGTGGGTCAAGGTAATCGGAGGTTGGTCTCCTTATCAGTTCAAGGAGAACCGATTCCCGACGCTGGACGAGCTACACGAAGCGGCGCCCAATCACCCTGCGATCGTGCAATATGCGTACAATCAGGCCTTCCTGAACAAGCAGGCGATGACGGCGCTCGGCGTAGGGACTGATCGGTTTCCGAAGCTCGACGGCGTCGAGATCGAAAAAGACGGCCGCGGAAATCCCACCGGCGTGGTCCACGGCTACACGTGGCTGTTTCTTGCCTTGGAAGCGATGGTGCCGCAGCCCAGTTTCGACGAACAGGTGAGTTCGCTGGCTTATAGCGTTCACGGCCTGAACCGGTTCGGCGTGACCTCGATTATCGATAACGGCGGCAGGTGGCCATATCCCGAGGCGCAGGCAAGGGTAAGCGTCCTTGCTCGCGACAACCGCCTCAATGTGCGTATGCCCTTTGTAGATCTGCAACTCGGCGATGGCGGGCCGGTGAACATGGTGGATCTGGAGCTTGAGGCGATCACGAAGACCGCGCCGATCAGCCCGGGACAGAACCTGTATCCCGCCTTGGCGCACGGGCATGAGTATCGCGGAGCCGGCGAGGTCTTGAGCGGAGAAGTGCACGACCACGAGAATTTCGATCGCCCAGCGGTCGTCATCGAGCCGGACACGATGCGGCGCTTCGTCGAGGAGGATGTGAAGAAGCTGGTCGAGCGGCGCATCCCGTTTCGCATGCACATCAGCTATAACGAGAACATCTCGCCTTTCCTCGATGCTCTGGAGAAGGTGAACGAAATCATTCCGCTCGGCGGGCTGCGGTGGAGTCTCGAACACGCCGAGACCATCAGTCCGCAGAATATCGCTCGGGTGAAGAAGCTGGGGGGCGGTATCGCCCTGGATGGCAAGATGGCGCTGCACGCAGATGGCTTCATCAAGACATATGGTCGGGAGAAGGCATTGGAGACGCCGCGCCTTCGCATGCTCGTCGACAGCGGCATCCCGCTGGCCATGACCACCGATGCCTTCCGGGCAGCGACGTACAATCCGTGGGTTGGCATAAGCTGGATGGTGACCGGCAAGTCCGTGTCCGGATCCGAAGCGCTCGCCAAGGACAACCGGCTTACCCGAGCCGAGGCGCTGAGACTTTTCACCATCGGAGGCGCGTGGTTCATGAACGCAGAAGCGGAGATCGGCGCCATCGCTCCCGGATATTTGGCCGACTTCGCGGTGCTCGACAGAGATTACTTCGCGGTGCCGGAGGACCAGATCAAGTCGGTCTCCTCTGTCCTGACTGTCATGAACGGCAAAGTCGTCTTCGGCGGGCAGGATTATCGCAACCTTTCGCCAGAGCTCCCCGCGATCCTTCCGGCATGGTCGCCCGTCAAATACTTCGGGAGCTACTACGGAGAGAAGTAAGTCCAAACGACAGACCTGGCGGCGGGCACAGATCTATGGTGCTCGCCGCGGGCACGATCCCAGCCACGAGACGCCGCATGCTTTCCTTGGCGCTCAGCGCTGATCCACGCTGCTGCGGGAGGAGAGAGGCAGATGGCGCCTTGCCTGAGTTCTGCCGACGTCAATCGACGTTCGCCGTCGACCGCGAAGTCCCAGCGGTGCGCGCCCGTTCCGAGGGGCCTCGCAAGCGTCGTGGGAGAAGGGCCGAAACCGCCTTCGCATTGAGGGCGAAGTCAAGCTGATGGGGTCTTCATACTGAGAGCGTTTCCGTATCCTCGGTCGAGCGCCCGAAACACTCGATCAGCATCTCGGTGAGGACCCGAATCTTACGCGACGGGTGCTGTCCCGGCGGACGGACGACGTAAATGCCATGCTCAGGGATGGGATGATTCGGCATCACTGGCACCAGTGCGCCCGAGTCCAGATGTTCCTGGATAAGGTCGTTAGGAAGAGCTGCGATCCCGATCCCGGCCACCGCAGCGGCGACCAGGGCGACGCCGTTGTCAGCCTTGAACCGACCTTGCGGTCGCATCGTGATGACCTTGTCATCGACCGTAGCGAGCCATGTCTCGGTTCCCTGCATCAGCGCCTGATGGGTCACCAGCTCTTCGGGCGTTTCCGGTGATCCGTGCTTTGCAATGTAGGCCGGCGACGCGACGTACTTACCGATAAGCGGGCCAATTCTTCTGGCGATCAGGTTAGAATCGGGCAGCATGCCGACGCGGATCGCGCAATCGTATCCCTCGCCGACCAGGTCGACGAACCGATCCGTATAGGCGGCGTGGATGTGTAGTTCCGGATGGCGCGAGGCCATATCGGCGAGGACCGGCGCGAAGTGCGTCGGTCCAAATGACAGCGGCGCTGCGACGCGGAGGCGTCCCCTCAACTCGCCTGCCGGCAGAACTGTTTCCTTGGCGAGATCTATCTCGGCGACCACCCGCGCGGCGTATTCCCGGAACGTCGCGCCGGCTTCGGTAAGCGCGGCACCCCGGGTGGTGCGAGCGAGAAGCTGGACGCTTAACTCCGCCTCAAGCCGGACAAGCCGCCGGCTGACCATTGATTTGGATATGCCGAGGCGGCGAGAGGCGGGCGTCACACCCCCCGCGTCGGCGACCTCGACGAACGTCCGCAAATCTTCAATTTCCATTCAGCGTTCCCCTTCGTGCGACACAGTACATCGTCCGCCGATGCTACCGCACCGGAAAGGGGAATGGCAACATTCGAACCCGGGACGTCGTCTTGATCGATGTCGGCGATCCACGGAACCAATTTTAGGAAGGAAGACCTGCCATGACATTCCGCAACGGCCTCGACTCGCTTCTTCGCCCCGAAGATTCAGTCCTCGTTCTGATTGACCACCAGCCCTATCAACTCGCGAACTTGAACAGCCACGACCCTCAGGCTGTGGTCAATCTCACGACCGCCCTGGCGAAGCTGGCGAAAGCCTTCAACGTTCCGACCATTCTCACCAGCGTGATCGCGGGCCGCGGCGGCCTCCTCTTCAAGCAGATCACCGACGTCTTTCCGGGTCAGGAGGTGATCGACCGGACCTGGGTCAACACCTGGCAGGACCAGAAGGTCGTGGACGCGGTCAAGGCGACCGGCCGTAAGCAGCTCATCATCGCGGGCCTTTGGACCGAAGTCTGCGTTGCGATGCCTGTGATCCAGGCCGCCGGCGAAGGCTGGGACGTGACGGTGATCACCGACGCGTCGGGCGGTATCTCGAAGGAGTCTCATGAGGTCGCCGTCCAGCGGATGATCGCGGCCGGTGCGAACCCAATGACTGTCATGGCGCTCGCTGGTGAATGGCAGCGCGACTGGGCGCGCACCGAGCATGTCGAAGACTTGACCGAGATCCTCATTCAGCACTTTGGCGGCAGCGGAATTGCGTATCTGTGGGAGCAGCAGCTCCTCAAGACCCCCGTCGAGTCCGACGCGGGCTGATCGCGATGGTTGGCGAGTATCGGCCAGGCGCGCTGTGGAAGACCGGTGTCATGTCGATGCTCGCCATCACCATGCTGCGGCTCAGACGCGCAAGACATCTTCTTTCCGGCGATGGCGGTCAACGCAACATTTCGCTCACCGATGCCGGGTGGCGCCTGCTCTTTGTCGCCGCCGCGGCGGCGATACCGTTCGCGGCAAACGCGCAGGTTTCGACCAACGTGGAACGCGCCCCGACGCTGACGATCGAGCGCTATTCGGAAGACTGGTCCTGGCTCGCCGATCCCGCAAAGCGGACGGGGGATTGGGCCGAGCCATTCAAATATATTCCGTTGAACGACGACGGCAGCGTTTACCTCTCGACCGGCCTCGAGGCGCGCACGCGCTACGAAGGCTATGACAATGTGCTGTGGGGATCATCGCCGAACGACGGTTACGTCTGGAACCGTCTGATGCCTTACGCCGACCTGCACCTCGGCAAGGTCCGCGTTTTCGCGATGCCGATTCTTTCGGGGATTTCGGGCACAGATCGGCCGAAGGGCCCGGCGGACGCCACCGGCATCGATATGCTGCAGGCGTTCGTCGACGTTGACCTGCCGGTGGCGGGTGACGATACGCTCCGCCTGTCGGCGGGCCGCAAGCTCGTTTCTTTCGGATCGGGGCGGTTCATCGACCGGCGCTATGGAACCGGCGTTCCTCTGCCGTTCGACGGGTTTGAAGCGATCTACACCGGCAAGACGCGCCAGGTGACCGGCTTCTACCTCCAGCCGGTCGACACGCGGCTGGGCGACTTCAACGACAGACGATCGCGCAGCAAGGAGGTATGGGGCCTTTACGCCACGCAGTGGCTCGACTCTAGCCACTTGAACGGCTTCGATGTGTATTACATCGGGTTGCAGGATCAGAACGCCGTCTTCGATCAGGGGGGCGGTAGGCAACTGGCGCACACCTTCGGTTCGCGGATCTTTGGAGACAACGGGACCTGGGCCTGGAATGTCGAGGCGGCGTATCAGCGCGGCACCTTCGCCGGTTACCAATCTGAGGCGTGGGGCGCGGGGTTCGAGACGCGGTATCGCTTCCGTGACGTATCGCTGCAACCCGAGCTTGGGCTCACAGCCGACGTCGTATCCGGCGACGGGAATCCAAACGACCATAAGTTGGGAACGCTGAATGCACTTTTCCCCAACGGCAAGTATTTTGGAGCGCTGTCGCCGGTCGGTCCGAGAAACCTGATCCACGTCCGGCCATCGATCACGGTTCATCCCCACAAGGACGTCGCGGTGTCGCTGACCGGCGTGGCCTATTGGCGCCAGAGCACCCAGGACGGGGTCTACTCGGTCCCCGGCTTCCTGGTCCGCAGCGGCAAGGACAGCGACGCGCGTTTCATCGGCAAGGAGCTCGAACTGGCCGTAAGCTGGCAGGCGACGCCGAACGTGAACTTTACGGGATCGCTCAGTGCCTTCCAGCCCGGGGAATTCATCCGGGAAACCGGGCCGGCGCGGACGATCAAGATGATCGGCTTCCAGACGACGTTCAGGTTCTGATCGTGCGGTGGTCGGCGCTCCCCATCCTCGGCCCGGCGGGGGCGATGCGCCTGCGGGGTCGATCGTCGCCTTACAGGTCTCTGCGGGCAGTGGTTCTACCGCGTTTTCGTATTTTTCATCACGAAGGAGGGCTCTCATGACCGACCTCGTTCCGCCCGCGTACAATGCTGCTTCGCCCTTCGCCGACATGCGCGGCCATCACGTCGCGGTGCGCGCGCCCGACTATGAAACCGTCAAGCGTTGGTATGTAGAGACGCTCGACTTCCGGGTGGTCGCCGAATGGGACTATGGCGACCAGAAGCTGGCCTTCATCGCACCGCCAGCCGACGACCGCTTTCACATCGAGATCCTGGGCGGCGGCGAGCCGGCCCCCCGCGATGTGCGGCCCTACGCTGATCTGGGCGAAAGCCTCGTTTATGCCGGATATCACCATTTCTGCCTCGAGGTCGCGAGCATCGACGTGACGCTCGAAAAGCTGCGGGAACGCGGTGTGACTATCGTGGCCGGGCCGTTCCTGGTCGAAGCCATCAGCCGCCGGCTTGCCTTCTTCGCCGACCCTTTCGGCAACCTGATCGAGATTGCCGAGGTGGTCGCCTGATTTCCCCGGCGTCGCTCGACATGGCTTCAGTGGAGTAGTTTCGATGGACATAGGTATCGACAGCTTTGCAGCGATTCTGCCCGATCCCGCGACCGGCGCGCTGCCGTCGGCGACCGATCGCATGGCAGAGCTGCTTGAGGAGGTCGAGGTCGCGGACCGCGTCGGGCTCGACGTGTTCGGCATCGGGGAGCATCACCGGGCCGAGTTCCTCGATTCCGCTCCGTCGATCATTCTCGCCGCGGCTGCTGCGCGCACAAGCCGTATTCGGCTGACCAGTGCTGTGACGATTCTGAGCGCGGCGGATCCCGTGCGGGTCTTCCAGGAATTCGCGACGATCGACCTGATCTCCCGGGGGCGTGCCGAGCTCGTCGTCGGGCGGGGTTCGTTCGGCGAGGCGTTCCCTCTGTTCGGTCTCGATACGCGTGCCTATGACGAGCTGTTTGCGGAGAATCTTGCACTCTTCCTGAAGCTCGGCGAAACGAGCCACCCGACGTGGCAAGGTCGGTTTCGGCCGGCGCTCAACGGTCAGGGTGTATTCCCGCGGCCTCATCAGCCGCGCCTCCCGGTTTGGGTCGGCGTTGGTGGCTCGCCGCAATCGTTCGCGCGCGCCGGAACGCTAGGCCTTCCGCTGATGGTGGCCATTATCGGTGGCACGTTTGATCGGTTCAGGCCGGCGGTCGATTACTATCGCGAGGCAGGTGCCGAGGCCGGACATGATCCTGCCAAACTCAAGGTTGGCATTCATGCGATGGGTTTCGTCGGTGAGACCGACGCCGCGGCGCGCGACGCCTTCTTTCCGGGCTGGGCGCACCTGACCGGCAAAGTCGGCCGCGAGCGCGGCTGGTCGCCGCCGACACGCGCGCAGTTCGACGACATGGCCGGCCCGGAGGGCGCGTTCCTGGTCGGCAGCCCGGAAACGGTGGCGGCCAAGATGTTGCGCGCCAGCGAGGCGCTGGGCGGCGTCTCCCGCATCACCTTCCAAATGAGTACCGCGTCGCTCGAAACGACCGCGATGAAAAGGTCGATCGAATTCCTCGGTACTGAAGTCGCTCCCATGGTGCGGGAACGCCTTCGAACAGGATGAGGCTTTCCACTTTCGAGCAAAGGGCAAAGGGCACACGACATGCCGACGCGCATTGGACGGTCCGGTCGATCCGTCGTGGTAACGGGTGCTGGGCGGGGTCTTGGACGTGAGATCGCGCTTGGGCTCGCCGCCAAGCGCTACATCGTCTTCGGCACCGCCAATTCTTCACAGGAGGCGGAGGATTTACGGCGTGCATCCAATGGGCGTGTCAGTCTGGCGGTATGCGATCTGAAGAATGCAGGGCCGGTGAGTGCTTGGGCCGCAGGAGTGTCCGAGGCGATCGGGGCCTCCGGGCTCGATATTCTCATCAACAACACGACCCACCTGTCGCCAGGTCCACTTGAACTTCTCCCGCTGGAGGAGGTCCGTCAGGGATTTGAAGTGAATGTGTTCGGCGGGCTCGCGGTGATCAACGCCTTCCTTCCGGCATTGCGGATGGCGCACGGACGCATCGTCCAGATCAGTTCATGGACGGCGGAGATGCCTCGTCACTTTGATGGCGTATCGGGTGCGTCGCAGGCGGCAATGGAGGCCTTCTCGGCTGCCTACCGGGCAGAGTTGAAGCCCTTCGGTATCGACGTCATTGTCGCATCGATGAGCGATCTCGAAGCGGCCGGTTCGCGCGCTACCGCGGCATTGGCGCAGATCGACCACAGCATGACGGCGGCTCAGCGGAAGCTCTATGGCAAGCGCCTGCGCGTCTGTATGGAGAAGCTTGCCGGCTCCGCAGCGCAGGGCGAACCGACCACGGTTGCGGCGCGCGTGGTGGAGCTATCGATCCAACGGCATGTTCCGCCCAGATCGTCGATCGATCATGATGCGGAACACATGATGCGCGCGATCCGCGAACAAACCGACGCGGAACTTGATGCGCTTCGGATCCAACTGGCCGGACCCAACTGATTTCACCACCCAAGGCCGGATAATTCGGCGCGTTAGCAACCCCATTCAGCCCCGTGGCGGTGACGTGCGGGTGGCGCCGTCGCACCATGCACGGCCGCTACAGGAACTGTCCGTCGGGCGAGCGCCGGTTCAGGGGGAAGCACACGTCGACTCCCGTGGATCTACTCCGCCCGGGGCCAAGACGGTCAGGAGCGTTCCGCATTCTGCGACACAGCTTGTCATCGGGCGATGCTACTGAGCCGCTTGGGGGAATGGTAGGCTGCGCTTCAGAGATAGAATGGAGCGCTGTATGGACCGAATTCTCGCGATTAATAGCAGCACTTCGGGCGAAGGATCGGTTTCGCGTGCCCTGGTGGAGGACACCGTGCAGTCCTTGCTGGCGGCGAACCCCGATGCCGTCGTCACCCGTCGCGACCTGGGCGGCGACCCGATACCGCACCTGACGCCGAAAACCGTCGCCGGCATTCGCGCCGTCGCGGCGACTGAGGATGAGCTCGTTACCAAGTCGCTATCGGACGATCTCATCGCTGAGCTGCAGCACGCGACGGTCCTCGTGATCGGCGCGCCCATGTATAACTTCAGCATTCCGTCGTCACTACGCACCTGGTTCGACCATGTGCTGCGTCCGCGCGTCACGTTCGCTTACGGCGAGTCCGGACCGGAAGGATTGCTCAAGGGCATTCGCGCCATCGTGATCCAGTCGCGTGGCGGTCTCTATACCGAGGGGCCGGCCAAGGTCATCGACTTCCAGGAGCCCTACCTCAAGCAGCTGCTCGGCTTTATCGGGATCACCGACGTCGCCTTTGTCCACGCCGAGAAGATCGGCTTTGGTCCCGAAGCGCGTGAAGCGGGGATCGCGCATGCCAGATCGCAGATCGCGGCCGCCGTCGCGCAGATCGCTGCTGGCGGAGCCACCGTCCCTAATCAGGCGGAGGGCTGAGCGGTTTCGCGGGAAGCGTGACGCGGAACTGATGCCGGGCACCGTTCGCCAGACCATGGCCTCCAAGCCGGCCGCACTGCGATTGTGGCTGATCTGAGCCGCAGGAAGACACTCCGATGAGAAGGATTGACCAGTAGATGTCAACACTAACGACAAAGGATGGCACCCGCCTTTTCTACAAGGATTGGGGACCGCGCGACGCCCAGCCCATCGTGTTCCATCACGGTTGGCCACTGAGCTCCGACGACTGGGACAACCAGATGCTGTTCTTTCTCGGCAAAGGCTACCGTGTGGTCGCGCATGACCGGCGGGGCCATGGCCGCTCGGATCAGACCGATATCGGCAACGAGATGGACACCTATGCGGCCGACGTCGCGGAACTGGCCGAAGCGCTGGATCTGAAGGACGCGGTGCATATCGGACATTCGACGGGTGGTGGCGAAGTGATCCGCTACGTTGCACGCAGCGCACCGGGGCGCGTCGCCAAGGCCGTCCTACTGGGCGCGGTGCCGCCCATCATGCTGGCAACGGAGCGCTATCCCGGCGGGCTGCCGATGTCGGTTTTTGATGGTTTCCGCCAAGCGCTCAGCCGCAACCGCGCGCAATTTTTCCTCGCTGTGCCCAGCGGACCCTTTTACGGCTTCAACCGCGACGGCGCAGAAGTCAGCGAAGGCCTGATCCGCAACTGGTGGCGCCAAGGCATGATGGGCGGCGCGAAGGCCCACTACGACTGTATCGTCGCCTTCTCCGAAACCGACTTCACCGAGGATCTGAAGGCGGTATCGCTGCCCGTGCTCTTGATGCACGGCGAAGACGATCAGGTCGTGCCGATCGATGCCTCCGCCCGCACTGCCATCAAGCTTCTCGCGAATGGCACGCTCAAAACCTACCCTGGTTTGTCGCACGGCATGTTCGCGACCCATCCCGACATCATCAACGCCGACCTGTTGGCTTTCGCCAAAGGGGAGGCCCTCGCGTGAGCGCCGTCGAGGACAATCCACCCGAGCACCGCTTCGAGCTGCCGATCGAAGGCAGCCACGAGATGGCTGCAGCCTATTACAGGCTCGACGGCGACAGGATCGTGCTGACCCATACGATCGTGCCGGAACACTTCTCCGGTCAAGGGCTCGGATCGAAACTCGCGTACGGCACCTTTGAGGCGATCCGTGCCACAGGGCGCAAGGCAGTTCTGCTTTGCCCTTTCATGGCCGCCTACTACGCGCGGCATCCCGAATATGCCGACATCATCGCGCCGGAGAGCCTCCATGATTGAAATGGTCATCGATCAGCGTCGCCGCGACCTGGGCGGCGGCTTCGAAGTCGGCCGCGTCCTGCCTTTCGCGAAGCGCCGTATGATTGGCCCCTTCATCTTCTTCGACCACATGGGACCGGTCGATCTGGCTCCCGGCCTCGACCGCAAGTTCGATGTAAGGGCACATCCCCATGTCGGGCTTTCGACCGTGAGCTATCTGTTCTCGGGCGAGATCATGCACCGGGACAGCCTGGGCTACGAGCAGCCGATTCGGCCGCAGGAAGTGAACTGGATGACGGCTGGCAGCGGAATCACGCACAGCGAGCGTTTCGAGCATGCCCGCGCGGTCGGCGACCGCCTGCATGGTATCCAAGCGTGGGTCGCGCTGCCTGAGGAGTTCGAGGAGACGGCGCCATCTTTCACCCACTATGCGGGCACGAACCTTCCGCACTGGAACGACGGCGGGGTTGCCGGTCATCTCATCGCCGGCAGCGCCTACGGCCTCACGGCGGGTGCCAAGACCCATTCCCCACTCTTCTACGCCCATCTCGAGATGGAGCCGGGCGCGGTTGCCGAGGTGCCCGACAAGCACGAGGAACGCGCGCTCTACATCGCGGCGGGCGCGATCGAGATGCACGGGACGCGCTACGAGGCCGGCCAGATGCTGGTGTTGGGTGCGGGTGCCTCGCACTTCAAGGCCAAGACGCATTCGACCGTCATGGTTCTCGGCGGCGAGCCCATCGGCGAGCGTCACATCTTCTGGAACTTCGTGTCGTCCTCGAAGGATCGGCTCGCCCAGGCGGCATCCGACTGGAAGGCGGGCCGCATGAAGCTGCCGGATGCGGAGGATGGCGAATTCATCCCACTGCCGGACGAGCCGGCGCAACCGGCTAGCGCCGAAAAATGAGCGGCTCAGTGTCGACCAGCGTCGCACTTGTGGCGGCGCTCTTCCTCGCTGGCAGCGGTCAGGCAGGATCACCGGCAAGGATGCAGGACGCACCTGCGCCCGCGTCCCGCGTTCCGACTCCAACGACCTCAGAGGTGACGGTCATACCCTTCGAGTTGGCGGACAACCTTGTCCGGATATCGGTGGACGTGAACGGACAGCGACGAAGCGGGGTTCTTGACAGTGGGGCGGGTGCGGTGCTCATCGACCGGCAGGCCAGCAAGGAACTCGGCCTCAGCGAGGGTGGCTCGGCCGGTGATGCCGCCGGTGGCGGCAACGAAGCGAAGGCGCTTATGCCCGTCACCATTTCACGGCTGGCGGCGGGGCCGTTCCGGTTCGAGAACCTCGCCGCATACGCGGTCGATCTTGGCAATCTGTCATCCTCGGCCGGGTTTCCCGTCGATGTACTTCTTGGTGCGCCAGCCTTCCAGAACGGAACGGTCAGCATCGACTACGCGCGCCGGCAGTTAACCGTCGACAGATCAGGAGCCACGGTTCGATGTGCTTCTCCCATTCCGCTGGAGATCGTGCACGAGTCTCCAGTCGTTGAGATCGAAGTCCTCCCGACTGGCGGCGAACGGCCGGTTCGCCTCAAGGTGCTGGTCGACCTTGGCACCCGCCACAGTTCGTTGGTTCTGGGGGGCGACTTCGTTCGTAGCGAACCCGGCAAGAGGCTGCTCCAAAAAGCCGTCGCGAAAGAAATAGGCTATGGCGTCGGCGGTGCGGTGAAAGGTGCGGTCGTTCGCGTAGCCGATGTCCGCGCAGGCGCTTCCAGCTTCGGATCGCTGGAGGTCAGCCTTACCTCGGACGTCCCGGCTTTTGAAGGCACTGGGATCGACGGCACCCTGGGCGTCCCTCTTTGGAGCGGCGGCGTGATCGCTTTCGACTATGCCGGTCGCCGCCTGTGCATCACGCGTCCCGAGAACTCAGGTCGTGCGGCCTCCATCAACGCCGACGCACGGCGTCGCCATGCAGATCCGCGCTGACGGATCGGAGAGAAATCGAATGGTGGCACTGCGTACCCGCGCGACGGCTTCGGAAACCGGTGAAAGCCTCTTTGCAGTTCAAATCGAAATGGGTGCTCACAGCATTGTCGGTGATGAGCCGATCAGCGCCGGCGGCGGGGGACTTGGCCCAAACCCCTTCGAGCTGATGACGGCCGCCCTCGCCGAATGCAGTGCCATCACCGTGCGCTGGTTCGCCCGCCAGCAGAACTGGCCGCTTGAGCATGTGGAAGTGGTGGTTGATCACGCGAAGAAGCTTTCTGCGGGCTCATCTACCCCTGCCGATGTCTTCGAGAAGACCGTCTTCATCCGAGGTGTCGAACTCGACGATACGCAGCGAACGCGTTTGCTCGACGTCGCGGCCAAGTGCCCCATTCAACGCATTCTGGAGGGCACCCCCGTCATCAATACGAAGCTCGGACGGTCCCTCGATGAATCCCTCGGCAAATGACCATGACTTCGCCAGCTAGCTCCGCACGCCCGAACCACGAAGGAGTATTGATGCAGCAGACTGCTCCCTTCGCCTTGTCTGCAGTTCGAAGACCCGGCCTGCTATCCGCGAGCCTGGTTCTCGCTGGAGCCGTGGCGATGAGCGTTCACGTCGGTCTGCTGGCGGCCGGCGTGCCGTTTCCGCTGCCTCAGCCACCCGTCTGGGCTCAATGGCTGAATGAATTCTTCATGGCCGGTGCGTTGCTCGCCTTTCTCAAGCTCGCCCATCCCAGCATGGCTCATCGCAGCATCATGGCGCGGACGATCATCGCGTTCGTCATCATGGCTGCCATTCAAGAGACATTGCGCGTAGGGATCATGAGTGGGGTGGTGACGGGAGCCTGGGCCTATTCGGCGATCGGCCTGATCCGTCCGCTGATACGCGTTGCCATCGTTGCGCTGTCGTGCGTGGTCGCTGTGCGATGGGTTCTCAGCATTCCGTCGCTATTAATTGCCGCATTGGCGATCGGCGCGATCAGCACGGCCGCTCGAAAGCTTGTGGCCTACGCGCTTGAACCTCTCATCCAGCATTTCGCGTGGCTGGCCCGTCCCGATCTCTATGCGTTTCCATACCCGTTTCACGTCACCGTTGCCGCATATTTGTCCTTTGGTGAGGCGGTCGCCGGGGCGGTGCTGATGACGGTGCTTATCTGGGACGGGCTTCCAAGATCGAGGCCAGTCCGCGTGCTGATCATCGCCTTCCTCGTGGCGCTTCTCAAAGGCGTGATCGGCAACACGCTCTTGTACAGCGCTTTTACCGGCGAATCCGTCCTGGTGGGCGTTTTGAGCTGGAGCCAGTTCCTTTTGGAATTCCTCATTCTTGGAGCTCTCGTCGCTCTGGCTTGGGACGTATTCGGCCGCGACCGTGAGCCAGCGCGGGTGGGTGCTGAATGACTGGAGCCACCATCAACATTGAGAGTTTGCGCAAGCCCATGACGCTCCGGGCAATCGTGCTTTACGCGATCCTGGCTATCGCGCTGAGCTGGTGCATCCAGCTTCTGGCTATCCTTCTGCTCGGTCTCGACAACAGCCTCACAAAAGCGGTCTTCATCCTCGTGATGTGGTCGCCGACCTTCCTGGCCCTGGCGTTTATGACCCGCAGTCGAGCGGCGCGCGAGGGCGTCCGTTGGCGCTTGGGTAAATTAGGCTACCTCCCGATCGGGATCGGCGTGGAAACGATGATAGCCTTCGCCATGCTCGGGATCCTCATGTTGGCGGGATTGGCGACATCGGGATGGTTCACCTTTGCTGCGAGCGGGGTTTCTGTCGCGGGAGGACCATGGGTATTGGGCGCTGGTTTTCAACACTGGCCTCTGTTCCTGCTCAATGTTGGCGCCACTGCGATTATTTATTCGACCATCGGGCTTGTCTCGACGACCGGCGAGGAATTTGCCTGGCGCGGCTTTCTTCAAGGCCATCTGGAACAGCATTGTGGCGTTGTGGCTGCCATCTTATGGGTCGCGCTTATCTGGTGGGCGTGGCACTTGCCGGGGCTGATCGCCGGCTACAACTTCCCGGAAACCCCCTTGCTCGGCGCGCTGGTGCTGTTCCCGCTGCAGATGCTTGGCGCATCGTTGCTCTTTGGGTGGCTGACCGTTCGTTCGGGGAGCTTTTGGTCCGCGGCGCTTGCGCATGCGGCCGTAAACTCGATCCAGCAAGGGGTCTTCGACGACCTTCGGCTCTCCGGCTCCGCGCTCCACGGTCATCTCGTCAGGACGGCCCTGATCTTCGTTGTCGGTGCGGTCTGCTGGTGGCGCCTGCGCTCGCCAGGCGGATCGAGCGAGGTTTCGTGAGCCAAGAGAAGTATCGCCCCACCACCCGCCGACAAGTAAAGCGCCGTCGCACCTTCCCCCTTCGAGGAGACGATCATGCAACCACCCTCATTCTTCGTCACGCCCGGATATGGCGACCGACTTCGAGATCTGCTCCATTACTCTCAGGCCGTGCGCATTGGGGATCGCGTGGAAATCTCCGGTCAGGGAGGTTGGAACGACGATCTTGTCATAGAGGCAGACCTCGAAGACGAGATCGTGCAGGCCTTTCAAAATGTCGAGCGCACTCTCTCCACCGCAGGGGCAAGCTGGGCGAATGTTGTGCATGTGAACTCGTACCACGTCGGCGGATTCCCGCCGGTGGTCAACGGGACGATGGCAACGCTATTCAGGCGCTATATGCCTGATCATGCGCCGATCTGGACGCAGGTTGGTGTCGACGCACTTGGTCTTCCGGAAATGCGGATCGAGATCCGGGTGACCGCGATCATTACATGACAACGCGGCGCTGGCGGAAGCCCTGGAGGCGGATATCCGCACCTGCATCATCAAAGAGTTCGAGCACAGATGAACGATCCGAACTTCGGCGTAGCCGTACCGCAGCACACCGTCCCTTTCCCGTCCTCGATAAGCGACGCCGCTCGTGCCGCGCTGGAACGCCTTGTCGGCGCCGACGGGAGCGTGTTGAACGCAGCCTTCGTCGCGCCCAGCCCCAACGACCCTCAGGCATGGCTGCACGTCAAGACCCAGGTCGACGGCCAATATGCGGTGGCGGTGAACGCGCTGGCCGGACAATCCGGCTCGACCGTCGAAACGCTTACCGGGCATGGCGCAACGATCCATCTCGCTATGCCGCGAACGCTAACGGAGCAAGGGCGCGCCTATATCGACTTCCATGGCGGCGCGCTGGTGTTCGGCAGCGGTGAGGCCTGCCGTGCCGGAGCGCAGATGCAGGCCGACCAACATGGCGTGAAATGCTACGGCGTGGATTACCGAACCCCGCCCGAGCATCCCTTTCCCGCAGCGTTGGACGACGCCCTGTCGGCCTATCGCTACGTGCTTGAGCGCCACCGACCGGAAGACGTCGTCATCGGTGGACGTTCGGCAGGCGGCAATCTTGCGGCCGCGACCCTGCTCAGAGCGCGAGACGAGGGGTTGCCATTCCCGGCTGGGCTGGTGCTGCTGTCGCCGCAGGTCGATCTGACGGAGTCCGGCGATAGCTTCGAGACAAATTGGCTTGTGGATCTGGTGCTGCCTACGCGTCTGACGTCGAGCAACCTACTTTACGCGGCCGGCGCTGACCTTTCGCAGGCCCACGTATCACCGCTATATGGTGACCTGAGTGGCTTTCCGCCGACATTTCTACAGTCGGGCACCCGCGACCTCTTTCTTTCCAACACAGTTCGTATGCACCGCGCGCTGCGCCGGGCGGGCGTGTCGGCCGATTTGCATATCTTCGAAGCGATGCCGCACGGGGGCTTCGGGGGCGGAACCCCGGAAGACCTTGAACTGCAGCACGAAATCAGCCGCTTCGTGCAACTGCGATGGCCGAAGCAGGATGCACAAGAAACAGCCCCGATTACGTCCAACGGGAGGAATCAAAATTGAGCCCATTCGGAAAGAACCCCGAGGGCGACCATGGCTGATGTAAGCCTTGGACAAACGATTGGGCCTGCCGTCGCATTGATGGGCGCGGCTGTCGTTGCGGTGCCGCTATTCAGGCGGCTCGGACTGGGATCAGTGCTCGGCTATTTCGGCGCCGGTGTATTGGTGGGGCCATCGGTGCTGGGTCTTTTCACCGATGCGCAATCCATCCTTCACTTCTCCGAACTTGGCGTGGTGATGTTTCTCTTCGTCATCGGGCTCGAACTGCGACCCTATAAATTATGGGCGATGCGCGGCCAGATCTTTGGGCTGGGGCTTGCGCAAGTCGCTGCCGCTATCGCCACCCTGGGATTGACCGGCGCGCTCCTCTTCGGCTTGCCGGGCCCTGTCGCATTCATCGCCGGGACTGGCTTCGTCCTCTCCTCGACAGCCGTCATCATGTCGGTGTTGCAGGATCGCGGAGAGATATCGGGGAGCGAGGGGCAGAAGTCCGTCGCGATCCTCCTCTTCGAGGATCTGATGATCGTTCCGCTCCTTGCGGTGGTCGGCTTTCTGTCACCCTTGTCTCACGGGGAGGCATCATGGGCGAATTTGCTGGTTGCAGTTGCCGCGTTGTTCGCGCTGCTCGGCATCTCGCGCTGGGCGCTTAATCCATTCTTCGCGCTCCTCGCCCGTGCGCGGACCCGCGAGGTCCTGACGGCGGGAGCACTGCTCGTTGTGCTCGGGGCAGCGTTGCTGATGGACGTCGCGGGCCTCTCGATGGCCATGGGCGCATTCCTCGCCGGCGTCATGCTGTCGAACTCGAGCTATCGCCATCAGATAGAAAGCGACATCGAGCCCTTTCGCGGCCTACTGATGGGGCTTTTCTTCCTAGCTGTCGGCATGTCCCTCGATCTCGCGATCGTTGCGGCCGAATGGCGGCTTCTGCTTGCCATGCTGGCTGCCTTCACGGTCGCCAAGGCCGTGGTCGTCTATGGAGTCGCGCGGCTTTTCGGCAGCTCCAATCACCAGGCGCTCCATCGCACCTCCATGTTCCTCCAGGGCGGTGAGTTTGCCTTCGTCCTGTACACGGCTGCAACGGCCGGTGGCGTTATCGACTCACGACAGAATGCCGTCTTCGCCACCGTCGTCATCCTTTCGATGGCCTTGACCCCGCTGCTGATGATCGCGGCCGAGGGGGTCTTGCGGACGGAGACGTCGATGGACGGCGTCGATGATGCCCGTGACCTGAAAGGACGCGCGTTGATAATAGGCTTCGGACGGTTCGGGCAAATCGCCTCCCAACTGCTTCTGGCCCAGGGCGTTGACCTTTCAGTCATCGACAACGATCCAGATCGAATCCGTGACGCGGAGCGATATGGATTCAAGGTGTTCTTTGGAGACGGCGCGCGGCTCGATGTGCTGCATCATTCCGGCGCAGGCGGTGCCGATGTCATCATGGTCTGCATCGATGATCCCAAGGCTGCGATGCAGATCGTAGAGTTGGCGCAGCATGAGTTTGCGCAGGCGAGACTCCTGGTTCGAAGCCGCGACCGTGCGCATGCGGTGGAATTGATCCGGGCTGGCGTAGGCTTTCAGGTCCGAGAGACAGTCGAGTCCGCCTATGTGATGGGCGCTGAAGGTCTGCGCGTGCTGGGCTTTGCCGAGGCTGAGATTGCTGACGTTGCTGAAGATATCCGCCGTCGCGACGATGAGCGCCTTTCCGAGCAGGTCCAGGGAGACGCCATGTCAGGAAGCGATCGGCTGCTCCTTCAGGCCCGGCCCGAACCGCTAGTGGGCAAGCTCGCGCGCGAGTCCGGGAATGAACGAGTGTTGTAAGAGCCGGACGGCCACTCACGTGGAAAGTGAACCAGCCAACAATGCCGACGAGACGAAAGCGACCAGAAAAATGCAATTGGAGATTAAAACGGCCATCATTACTTCCGATGAGGGCCCTCAATCAGGATTATCGGCCAATCTGAAAGTCATCATGCGATGTAAAGCGATACCGCTGTCGCTCTTGGTAGCGTTGGTGACACCTCTATCTGCGACCGCCAATCCTCCAATCTCAACCAAATCAGACCGCGCTCCGGAAATGCGGCTGGCCGGCAAGACAGTTACACTGCCTCTTGTCATGGTCCGGGAGTTTCCCTTCATCGAGGGCGAGATCGCAGGTGTGAGGGGCAAGTTCATGCTCGACACCGGTATGCAGGATGCCCTTGTGATCAACGATCATCGGGTGCCGTTAGTTGGGGGAAGCAAGATAGGCACCGGTCATTTCGGCAGTGGCCAGACCTACGATGTGCGCCTCCATTCTGAGGTCCGGAAGATTCGTATCGGGGATATCGACTATCCGCGCGTAACCAGCGTGCGGAGCCAGGACGCGCGTATGCTCGAGAAGATCACGCCAGATTTTTTAGGCTGGATCGGCTACGGATTTTTCTCCAGCTACGCTATGAAACTTGATTATCAGCATTTAGAAGTAACCTTCTACGAAGAAGGTCCTGACAGATTTCTGGGTGGCGAAAAGCTCGTTGCAGCATTGCCGTTCGAAACCCGGAAGCTCCCCAACATCCCTTTGATACGGGCGCGTATCGGCGATGTGGATGCGATCGTCAGCCTGGACACCGGCATGTATGGGTCTCTGAATATCGGTGAGGAAAAAAGACGGCGCCTGCTTGACGGTGGTCAGCTAAGCTCAACGGAAAACCCGGACACATTCGACCTAGCGACTGTTCGGATTGCCGATAGGATCGACGTCAGCGCTCCGGGCATCGAGGTCGAAGAGGGCGCGTCGGCCAGCGCAGCGCCGGTTGGAATTACCGAAGATACAGAACTCGAACTCGGTTTTGTCTTCCTGCGGAATTTCAAGACTGTCTGGGACTACCGAGAGAAACAGCTCTACCTCCTTGCGCAATGATTTCTGACGGACGGCGAAATACGTGTCTCGACCGTCCCGTTGCACGCGAGGACCCGGGTTTCTCAGCATTTGTTCCTGCTGAACATCATCAGGTCAGGTCAGCGCTGCAGATCGATCAGCGGTGAGTTGCCGAACATGTTCTTGTATTCTCGGCTGAACTGGGCCGGGCTTTGATAGCCCACCTCGAATGCAACACGCGCCACATTGGTGCTGCCAGCCACAAGCAACTTTCTAGCTTTGAGAAGGCGCATTTGACGCTGAAAGGCGAGCGGGCTGTATCCGGTAACAGCCTTGAAGTGCCTATGAAATGAAGTCACGCTCATGCCTGCGCTTGCTGCCAATTCCTGGATGATCACTGGTTCGTCGTTATGGGCGCCTAGCCAGTCTGCGGCCGCCTTGATTTGCCGAACACGATCGTTCCGCTCCACGATCTGACGTAGCGTACCGCCCATCGCGCTTTGCAGGAGACGATAATAGAGTTCGCTTTCGTAGAGTGGCGCGAGCACCCCTATGTCGTCAGGCGCGTTCACAAGGCCGACGAGCTGCGTGAACGCTTCGCCGACCACGCCACCCAGATCGCCCGCCGCTACCGCGCATGTCCATCGCTCCTGATGTTTAGGCATATCGAGTACGACCCTTGTGAGCCTATCGACGTCCAGATGGAGGCTGATGCCGACATACGGAGCATCCGGCGTCGCGCCAATGAGCTGATGAGAATAGGGCAGCCCAAAGGATGACGCAGCGCAGTCGCCGGCCGACATCTCGAAACGGTTGGCGCCCATCGTCAGGACTTTTGCACCACGCGCGACGGCATAGAACATAGGCTCAAATACCGCCGCTGTGGGGGGCGTGACACTCGTGCTCGTCCATAGCGTCAAGCGTGGAACAGGTGTTGCCTGCCCAACAAGCGCGCCACGCGGAGCAATATGGGGTGCGATATCGTCAAGCAGGCGGCGGGTCGCGATCTCGAGATCAAACATCCCCATTAGTTAGTCACTTGGTAGGATCAGGCAAGAGTAAGGTAGTATCGGGAATGCCGTTTCCTTGTCGCTGACCTATCTCAAGGACGGAAGGAAATGCGAAGCGATGACGAGGCTCCGCCGACGCCAATCGTGCACCTGCGCGAGGCGGACGTGACAGGCGGCGATAGCTTTCACACAACATGACGAGCTGAGACTGAGCTGCACACTGCTCGCGCCTTGCATCATACGGACTCGCGCCACCGGCAGCGTCAAAATGGTAGAAAAGGACAAATATATGATCGATCTGAATGGAAAACGTGCGTTGGTTACGGGAGCTTCCCGAGGCATCGGAGCCGCGATCGCGCTGGCGCTGGCCGAAAGCGGCGCGGACATCGCGTTCACCTACCAGCACGCCGCCGAAAAGGCTGACGAGGTCGCTCAAGCTATACATGGTGTCGGACGTCGCGCGGTCGCCATACAGGCCGATAGCGCAGACCCGGATGCGATCACGCGCGCCGTGAGCGAGGCCGTCTCGGCGCTCGGTGGTCTTGATATTCTCGTCAATAGCGCGGCGATCGGCCATTCCGGTCTGATCGCCGACCTCGATGTGGCCGAGTATCAGAAGCTGATGGACGTCAACGTGCGAGCACCAGTGCTATTCGCGAAGGCCGCCATTCCGCATCTCTCTGCTGGGGGGCGCATAATCTCGATTGGGTCGGGGCTCGGCGAACGCGTCCCATTTCCGGGCGTAACGGCCTATGCGATGTCCAAGGCCGCGCTTACGTCCTTCACTCGCGGGTTGTCACGTGAACTCGGGCCGCAGGGCATCACCGTGAACCTCGTGCAGCCCGGATCTGTGGATACTGACGCGAACCCCGCAGACGGCCCGGCGGCAGATTTCCAACGGAGTTTGACGTCTCTGGGCCGCTTCGCCAAGCCGAGTGAAATCGCGAATGCGGTCGTGTTTCTATCAAGTCCCGCGGCGAGTGTAATTACAGGCGCCACCTTGACCGCCGACGCGGGCGCGATCGCCTGACAGCGGGCGCTCGGTAGCGGTTGGGCGCGAAATCGGCGTCAGGGGATCAGCACGATACGGCCGAGGACCTTGTTGTCCTCGGCATACCGATGGGCGGCCCCTGCCTCGGCGAGCGGAAACCTTCTGTCGATTGGCACGGTGAGACTGCCTTTCGCAACGTCGGCGAGCATCATGTCGATGGTTTGGCGCACCGCTGCACGTGACAGGACGGTTCCCATGAATACGCCGATGACCGTTTGATTTCGCTGCACCGCTGGCCAAAAATCCACTGTCAGAGCCCCGCCGCCGGCATTGCCCACGGACACCAAGACTCCTTCGTCGCGGAGCGCGGCGAGGGATGTCGCCAAGGTGGAACCTACCGGATCGACGATGAGGTCAACGCCTCGGCCGCCGGTGAGGTCACGGACCACGTCCACGACCGATTCGACGTTATGGTCGATTACACGCGATGCACCGAGCTCGATGACGCTGCGGACGCGATCCTCACCGCTAGCGACGGCGATTACGGTCGCGCCGGCCTGGCGGGCGAGCTGTACTGCCGCGACCCCGACACCCCCCGCTGCACCTTGGATGAGGACGGAGCTTCCGCTTGAGAGCCGCCCTCTCGCGAACAGGCAATGATGGGCAGTTCCGAAGCCGATCGGGATCGCCGCGGCTTCTGCTACGCCTGCGCCTGCGGGCAGCAGCCAAGTCTGATCTGTCGGAACTGCGCGGAGTTGGGCGTGGGATCCATCCAAGCCCCATGAGGTAACTCGGTCGCCGGGCTTGCGGTCCGTGACCGCGTCACCGATCGCCATCACCGTGCCCGCTGCGGCATAGCCGACGACATATGCGGGGTGCCCCGGCGGCGAACTGCGACGGTTGAGCAGGTCTCCGCCCTCAACGGATATCGCCTCGACCTGGATCAGGACATCCCGCGAACGAATTTTGGGGTCGGGCACGTCCGTGTAGCGAAGGACTTCCGGTGGACCGTTATGATCGTAGACAGCCGCTTTCATCGTCGTTCCTTTCCCTGCGCGACGGACCGAGGCAATTGCGTGGGAATTGCTGGGACCGGAACGCAAATTTATCTGCATGTGGCACTGCCGATCACGATCCGGTAGCATCGGCGAACGTACATCTGTGTTGCATAATCAGGAACGCTGCCGCCGACATCAATCGCCATCGGTGGAGTTAGGTGTTTCCTCCTCAGCGTGCGCAGCTGCTGTCATCAGTGTTCCCCTATCAGCGACGGAGTTTTCAGGACGCGGGACTACCGAGACGGTGTTGGCAACGCCAAATTCCGGAAAAACGCGGTCGTCTGAAGCGTATATCGACATGGGGGGTGATGTTTGCCCAATATGATCCTGGATCTACGAAATCTGCGCTGTGCGATCGCGGCAGCGGAAACTGGCAGTTTTCGACAAGCAGCAGAGATGCTGGCATTGTCCCAATCGTCACTCAGCCGACGCATTCAGCATCTTGAGCACCGATTAGGCTTTCCCCTTTTCAAGAGAAGTCGAACTGGTGTTTCGCCCACAACGGCAGGCGCTGCCTTCTTGGAACGGGCAATGGCCGGCGCCCAGCAATTAGATCTCGCCGCTCGTTACGCAGTTGCTGTCGA
>PAOI01000058.1 GCA_002707985.1 Sphingomonas sp.
TGGGCGCGCCGGGGAAGGTCTTGGTCATGTCCTTCATGACGAAGGCGTATTGGGCGGACACGGGCGTGTTCTCCGATCGAATATGCAAGTGCAGGAAAGTCAGGCGCGCATGTAGCGCCCCGCCCCAACTTGTGCAACGCGGTGAACAAGCCGGACCTAGGCGATTGGCAAAGCGCGCAGCGGCGGTTAGCAATCGCTCTATGACCAGGCACCTCCTCCTCGCGGCAACGGCCGCCTTCGCCCTTCCCGCCACCCTGCACGCGCAGACGATGCCGATCGTGCCCGATGCGGAGGTTTCCGCGCTGCGCGACGCGGCGTTGCAGGACAAATATGCATGGGATCTGGTCGAGGGACTGACCACCGAAGTCGGGCCGCGGCTTGCCGGAACCGAGGCAGAGGCGCGCGCGCGGACCTGGGCCGAAGCGCATCTGAAGGGCATGGGCTTTGCCAATGTCCATATCGAAACCTATCAGATGCCGGTGTGGGAACGCGGCACCGAAACCGCGCGGATCGTTTCGCCCTTCCCCCAGTCGCTGACGTTGACCGCGCTCGGTCGCTCCGCCGCGACCCCGCCTGAGGGGATCGAGGCCGAAGTCGTCTATTTCCCGACCTTCGCCGAAATGATGGCAGCGCCGGCCGAGGCGATCCGTGGCAAGATCGTCTTTGTCAGCAACGACATGGCGCCGACTCAGGACGGTTCGGGCTATGGCGCCAATGGCGCGGCGCGCTTTGTCGGGCCGAGCTTCGCCTCGCAAAAGGGCGCGGTGGCGATGATCATCAAGTCGATCGGCACCGACAGCCATCGCACGCCGCACACCGGCGGCACCAATTTCGCCGAGGGCGTGACGCCGATCCCCGCAGCAGCGCTTTCGGTGCCCGATGCCGAACAGCTGGAGCGGGTGTTCGAACGCGGCCAGCCGGTCCGGCTGCACCTGACGCTGACGCCGCGCGACAGCGGGATGCAGGAATCGGGCAATGTCATCGCCGAAGTGCCCGGCAGCGATCCCGACGCCGGCATCGTGCTGATCGCATGCCATCTCGACAGCTGGGATCTGGGCACCGGTGCGATCGACGATGCGGCGGGTTGCGGCATCGTGGCAGCGGCAGCGAAGCACATCATGGAGGCCGGGCAGCCGCGCCGCACGATCCGCATCCTCTTTGCCGGGGCCGAGGAAGTCGGCGTGTTCGGCGGCGACGCCTATTATGAAGCGCACAAGGACGAGCCGGTGGTGCTGGTCAGCGAATCGGATTTCGGGGCTGACCGGGTGTGGCGCGTTACCACGAACCTGCCCGGCGATGCCGATGCGATCGGCAAGCGCGTCGCGGCCGCTCTCGCCCCGCTCGGCATCGTCGCCGGATCGGGCAAGGCAGGCGGCGGCGCCGATGTCGGCCAATTCGCGCGCAACGGCACTGCAGTGATCGATCTGGACCAGGACGGCACCCGCTATTTCGACCTGCACCACACGCCGGACGACACGCTGGACAAGATCGATCCCGAGCAGCTTCGCCAGAATGTTGCGGCATGGACGGCAATGCTGGCGGTTGTCGCCGACGCGCCCGAAGCCATCGGCCCGGTCCCCAACGACGAGTGATTCGCACGCGCAACGATCCGCCACCTGTCCCAGAGCGGAGCGATATTTTCTGGTGCAACGCGAAATGATCAGAATCGGCGGAAATCTGCGGTCGAAGCTTGCTGTAAGATGAATTTACGATTGACGCGACCGCAGTGCACGCTATTGGGCGAGTTTCGCGACGGCATTCGGGCCGGGTGCGAAATAGAAGTTCAAATGGGAGCAAACCAGATGAAGAAAGTCCTCACTGTCGCTGCTGCCGCCGGCCTGATGATGCTTGGCGCATGCCAGCCGGCTGCGGAAAACACGACTGCCGAAAACATGATCGACAGCCAGGAAGCCAACGCTGCGATGTATGAAAACATGGCAGACGAAGCGACCAACGAGTCGACCGAAGCCATGTTCGAAAACGCTGCGGACGCTTCGGAAGCAGCTGCTGACGCGGTTGAAGACAACGCCATGTAATTGGCGCCCCGAGCCCGCAAGGGATCGGGACCGAGATAGCGAAGGGCGCTTCCCATATCGGGGGGCGCCCTTTTGCTTTGCCCGGCATCCGGTTTGTTTTGGGGTGCATCCGGCTTTTCCGGGGGCGCGTGCCCCTGCCCCCCTTTGTCCGCATGGCGACGCAGCACCCGCGAGGAAGGACGCGCCTGGTCCGGCACCTGCCCCCGGCCTCGCCCGAAAACGCAAGGAGGCGCCCCTTGCGGAGCGCCTCCCCGATAATCGGCAGCCATTGCCCCGCCGCGCATGGCGGCGGAGCAGCCGCGATCAGAATTTGATCCGCGTACCAAACTTCACGGTCGAGCCATATTCCTCATACTGAAGGAGGCGCTGGCGGCCATTATAGTTCTGATAGGCGAAGTAGTTCGCATTGTTGATGTTGATCCAGTCAGCATAGATCTGGATGTTGCGCGTCACCTTGAACTTGGCGGTCAGATCGAGCTGGAAGTGATTGTCGACATAGCGGTCTTCCACCGCTTCGGCGCCGACTTCGTCCAGATATTTGTCGCGATAGGTGCCGGCAAGACGCAGGCTGAGCGGACCGTTTTCATAGCCGACAACCGCGTTGAACGTGTTGCGCGACGAAGACGGCAGCATGATTTCGCGCGGATCGGTGGGATCGCCATCGGTCAGCACGTCGCCCTTGGCATCGGTGAAGGTATAGTTGAACTGGAACAGCAGGCCATCGAGCGGGCCCGGCAGGAAATCCATCACCTGGCTGAAGCTGAACTCGACGCCGGTGACCTTGGCGGTTTCGCCGTTGATCGGGAATTTGTCGATCGAGTCATAGGCCATGCCGTTATAGATGCCACCCTGTGACGAGGTGGAATCGACGATGAAGTCCTTGATCGACTTGTAAAAGAAATTGACCGAGATCGCGCCGTTGTCGGCATAATAATATTCGACCGCAGCGTCGAAATTCCACGCATGATAGGGCTTGAGATCGGGATTGCCGAGCTCGGCTTCATTATCGTCGTTGATCAGGAAGCGCGGCGCCATGTCAGACAGATTCGGGCGCATCAGGCTGCGATAACCCGCAGCGCGCAGCACCAGCCCCGAACGCGGTTCGAAACGCAGCGTCAGGCTGGGCAGCCAGTCGGTATAGCTGCGCGTGAACTGGACCGGATCGACGCAGACTTCCTGACTGCAATTGTCGTTTTCGAGCTGGACGAAATTGCCGTTGAGACGGTTGAAGGTCCGTTCCATGCGAATACCGCCGATCGCGCGCAGCGTGCTGCTGTCCCAGCGACCGAGCAGATATCCGGCGAGCACGTCTTCCTTGGCGCGATAATCGCTTTCCGCCGAACCGAAGCCCGATTCCTCGGTATCCAGTTCGAAATCGCCCGGATTGTCGTAATAGAAATCGTGCGTCTTGCCCCAGTCCAACGCGGGATAGATGTCCGCCAGGCCATAGGAGGGATTGCCGACCAGATCGGCAAAGCCGAGCGAGCCGTTATAATCGCCATAATATTCGAGGTTATAGTCGTAGCTTTTCACCCGCCAGCGCGACTTGACGCCGCCCTGCACCGTGAATTCGCCGCCGTCCATTGCAAAGGTCCGGGCGAGATCGCCGCGGAGCGACCATTCCTGGTCGACCGAATCCGACAGCGCCGAACGTTCGATGCGATTGAAGCTGTAATTGTCGGGGTCGGTGAACCGGTCGGCACCGTTGACGAGCGTGAACGCCGGAACATGCGGGTTCGAATAGTCGAAATTGATGTCGACGCCGCTGTTGAACCGGGCGCGGAAGCGCGTGGGATCGAGCGAGCCATGCTCGCTTTCGCTCGAGCGCGCCCAGCCGGCCTGATAGGTGGCGTGCCAGCCATTGGTCTGGGTTTCGCCGCCAAAGGTGATCGTGCGCACCTTCTGGCTTTCGAACCGATCCTTGAGGTCGCGGCGCACTTCGATCCGCGAGCTCGAACCGCTCGGCTGGAACAGCGCGCTGTCATCGGTTCCCGAAACCGGGTCGCCGTCCGAAATGATCGTCAGGCGGTTGCGATATTCGTGATCATCAAACTGGGTGTAGATGCCGCGCAGATACAGCGTCGTCGTGTCGCTGGGGCGCCAGTCGAGCGACAGCGTGCCGCCGATGCGCTTCCGTTCGACATCATAATCGCGATACTGGACCTCTTCGTTGAAATCGACGCCGTTCGCCGTGTCCCATGTGCCGCCGGTTTCGACATTGTCGGTCGAGAATTTGCGCTGATAATAGGAAAAGCCGCCTGCGATGCCGAAATTGTCGGTGAGGCGCGTGGCGAAATCGATGCTACCCTTGGGCGTCAGCGTGTCGCGCAGCTCGTTATAGCTGCCTTCGACCTTTACCGTGTACAGGTCGCTTTCGCGATCGAACGCGCTGGTGGTGTGGATTTCCACCGAGGCGCCGATCGTGTCGCCGTCCATGTCGGGGGTCAGCGACTTCTTCACTTCGATCGATTCGATCAGATCGCTCGAAACCGTGTCGAGCGCGACTTCGCGCACGTCGGACTCTGGCGACGGCAGGCGCAGGCCGTTGACCGACGAGCTGTTGAGATTGGGATCGAGACCGCGCACCGAAACGAAACGCCCCTCGCCCTGGTCGTCGAGGATGTTGACGCCGGGCAGACGGCGCAGCGATTCGGCGACATTCTGATCGGGGAACTGGCCGATCGCGTCGCGCGTCACGACGCTCGAAACGCCATCAGCGGCACGTTCGCGCTGCAGCGCGCTGAACAGATTGGCGCGCTGGCCGACGACCAGAATCTCGCTGTCGGTGCCAAGCACGATGTCCGCGGTCAGTTCGCCGGTTTCGGGAACCACGATCCGCGTTTCGAACAGCGGCGCACCCTGATAGCGGGCGCGCAGCGTATAGGTGCCGGGCGCGACATCGGAAAAGCTGTAATAGCCATGCGAATCCGCCTGGGTGGTGCGTCCCAGCTCGACGATCGTGACTTCGGCGCCCTGAAGCGAAGCGGTGCCCGACGCATCGGTGACGACGCCGGTAACGTCGCTTGCCCACGCAGTCGCGGGTAGCGCCAGCAGCATCGCCCCGGCAAGAAGCCGCGAGCGCATTCCGAATCTAGTGATCATTGGATTCCCCCTATATGTGTGGCGCGCGCTTCGCAGGCGTCCGTTTCCGGGGGATGAAACTATTATGACACTAACGTTACGATGCAGCTTTGCCACAGGTCTGGCGCTGACGTTTCTGGCGGGATGCGCAGGGACCGAACGCCCCGCGGCAATGCTTCCGGCAGTCGCGGTTTCCGCCGCCGCCGAAACCACGCCGGTGGGATCTTCGGTGGGTCAGGATGCCGCCGACGACCCGGCGATCTGGGCCGCGCCCGCCGGAACCATGGCCAGCTTTCAGGGCAAGCCGGTAGAGGCGCTGATCCTGGGCACCGACAAGAAAGCGGGCCTCTATGTCTATGGCATGGACGGCACCGCGTTGCAGTTCCTGCCCGACGGGCGGCTCAACAATGTCGATCTGCTGCCCGATGGCAACGGCTTCCTGGCTGCGGCATCGGATCGTGGGCGGATGGGCGTTGCGCTCTATCGCTATACCGGGTCGGGCGAGCTGGTTCCGGCAGGCTTCATCAAATCCGACGTCGCCGAGCCCTATGGCTTTTGCATGGGACGCTGGAACGGGCAAATGCTGGCGGTGCTCGTCGCCAAGGATGGCGGGGTGCGCATCTATGCCGTCAGCGGGAGCGGCACCGCGATGACCGGTGCGGAGGTCGAGCGGTTCGCGGTCGGATCGCAGTCCGAAGGCTGTGCGATCGATGAAGCGTCGGGCGACCTCTATATCGGCGAAGAGAATGTCGGCCTGTGGCGCTATCGGCTGGGCAATAGCGGCGCGCGCACGCTGGTAGAGCCGGTCGGCGCGGACAAGCTGGTCGCCGATGTCGAAGGCGTCACGGTGCTTGTCGACGGCGATGCGCGCTATCTGCTGGTATCGAGCCAGGGGGACAGCGCCTTCGCCGTGTGGCGGCTGGACGGCGGCGAGCCTGCCTATCTCAACCGGTTCCGGGTTATGGCGGCGAACGGCGTCGACGGCGTCAGCGGCACCGACGGCATCGACGCGCTGGGCGGCCGGGTCGGCCCCTATCCGCGCGGGCTGGTGGTAACGCAGGACGACGACAATGACGGCGAACCGCAGAATTTCAAGCTGATCGACTGGCGCACGATCCTGGCGGCGGTGGAACCGTGATGGAGCCAAGGCGTTGGCCCCGAAACATTTTCACGACGAAACGGAGGGAAAAGCCATGAAACGTGCGATGATGATTCCGCTTGCCGCCGCGCTGTCGCTGACCGGCCTGGCGGCCTGCAGCGAGAAGGCACAGGATCAGACCGAACAGGCGGCGGATGCCATCGGCGACGATATCGAAGCCACCGCCGACAACGCCGCCGACACGGTGGGTCAGGCGTTCGAAGACACCGGCGAAGCGATCGACAATGGCGTCGACGCGACCGAAAACGAGATCGACGAAGAAACCCGCTGATCGCGGTTTTCCGCCGCAATTCCGAAAGGGCCGTGGAGCACGCTCCGCGGCCCTTTTGCATGGGCGAAAGCAGTGATGTGGCGGAATGGTCGGGGAGACAGGATTCGAACCTGCGACATCCTGCTCCCAAAGCAGGCGCGCTACCAGACTGCGCTACTCCCCGACATTCGTCCGCTTAGGCGCTCTTGGGCGCCGCGGCAATCCGGCTGCGGCTGGTGGGCCCGGCAGGATTCGAACCCGCGACCTAGCCGTTATGAGCGGCCAGCTCTAACCGCTGAGCTACAGGCCCCCAGCGCCGCCCCGATAGCGGAGGAATTATGCCGCGGGCAAGCCGGATTACGGTGCCTGTTCGGCGGCGCTGACCAGATCGTCGATCGAGGCCGGGCGCACCGACAGCCGATCGAGCAGGTCGAGCACGCAATCCCACCAGCGGTGGAATTCGGCCAGATCGCTCGCGTCGCGCACATAGGGCGTATGTCCGGGGACCAGCGAGGGCGAGTGATAGGAGAAGTTGAGGACGCGAACCCCCTCGCCCAGCGCGATGCGGATCGCCTCCATCACTTCGTCGAGCGGCATGTCCTCGGGCGTCAGCGCGATACGCGACAACATGCCCAGCCGCGCGAGCGCGCCGCCGAACGGCATACGCTGTGCCAGCGGATGCAGCCACCGCCCGGCGCCGCGCGCATGGCCGGTGAACACGGTCGTCAGCGGCAATTCGATTAGCGAGCCCGACGGTCCGGTACGGAACGCGTCGTTGCCGACGGCGCTGTAATCCGGCCCCTGAATATGGCGGAAGTCATAGGCCGCGCGCATCGAGCTATCGAGGCGGTATCCCAATACCTCCAGCGTGCCGAGCGTATGCGGACCAAGGCCATAGCGACCGGCGCGATAGATGATCGGCCGGATGCCGAACGTTGCCTCGATCGTTTCGGTAAGATTGGTGAGCTTGGCCGCTTCGAGCGATTGGGGCAGATTGCCGGCGAAGCTGTTGCGTTCGCTTACCCGCTCCTCGAACGGCGGATTGACCCAGGGATGCAGCTGCGTTCCGACGGTCGAGCGCGGATCGCTTTCGAGCAGCGCGCGCACGGCGTCGATCGCGGCGGGATCGGTCGCGATCGGGTGATCGATCAGATAAGCGACGGGGATTTCGCGTTCGGAGAAACGCTGGTGAAATTCCGGCAGCGCCGCCGCCGCCGTCGTGTCGCGCGCGCTGCGGCGAAACGGTCCCGACCAGTCGAATTCCTCTTCGGTATCGACGAACAGAGTAAATCGTGTGCCGAAGCTGTCCGGCCAGTCAATCGTCGCCGACGCACCAGGCGCTGCAAATCGATACTGACTTGGATCTTCTTCGAAAGACGACACCGTCATTTGCTGTGCCGTCGCCATTAGCTGAGATGTGCCTGCCCCATGGCTTCATTATCTGCAGCAGGAAGTCTTAAGGTCAGGTTATCCGCCTCAATTACCAGCGATCCGCCCAGCTCGCGGGCAAGATTGCGGGCGAGCCGCAAGGCGAATCCCGTGCCCAGCAACGCGGCGTCGCTGCCTTCATCGTCGATGCCGAGGACCGATTCGCCCTTATAATCCGCCAGCGCGGCCGGGCGTTCGAACGTCACCAGCACATCGTCGCCATCGACGCCGCTGCGAACGCCGACGCGCTCGCCCTCGCCGCTCGCCGAAACCAGCGTCGCCATCAGACGCGCGAACAGGCGCTCGACTGCGCGCCGGTCCCCCGTCACCGCCAGATCGTCGACCGGAAGCGCGATCCACGCGCCGCGCAGCTCGGCAAGCTGCGACAGATCGTCGGCGATTCCCGCAAGCAACGGGCGCAATGCGACTCTGGTCGGCGCCAACGAAAGCGCCTGGCTTTCGATCCGGGCGGCCAGGTCGAGATCGTCGATCGCGCCGAGCAATTCCTTCGCCTGGGTCCGCACCACCCCCGCGCGGTCGCGATAGGGTTCGGCGACCGGGCCGAGAATCTGGGTCTCGATCATTTCGGCAAAGCCGGCGATCGCATTGGTGGGCGTGCGCAGTTCGTGCACCAGCTGGCGCAGCGAATCGGCCGGGCTCGATGGCGGGACCGCGGGCTCGGCGCGCTCGTCCGGGCGCGGCCGGCGGGCCGTGCCGCGATAGCCCGAAAAGCGCCCGCTCGACGAATCGAACACGGGGATTGCCGAAATCAGCCAGTCGCCGGCGGCGTCGCTGTCACCGTCGATGACGAGGCGCGAATTGGCAAAGCCCGCGCGGCGACGGAACGCCCCCGCGGCAATGGCGTCGATCCGCGCCGCGCCGGGAATTCCCTGCTGATCGAGCGAGAGCCCGACCAGCGGTGCGCGCGAAACGCCGTCGACCCAGCGGATCACGCCCTTGGCATCGGTTTCGAACCGGAAGCCGTTCGGACGCGGCACCGGGCGCGGTTCGCGCACCTCGTCCTGCTGCCGGCGCCAGAAGGCGTCGATCCGCGCAACGACATCGGAAATCTGGAACGGGCCCTCGCCCGCCTCGCCATCCGGCGCGGGATCGGCAGGGGCTGATTCGACGACCCGCTCTTCGACCAGAAGATCTTCGCTCATGGCGACGTCCTCTGCTTCCGCCGCCCGCTCCGCAACCGGCTCGCTGAACACGGGCGTCGCCATTGTCCCGCTTTGATGCGCCGGGCCATCCTCGCGATCGGGCGATTGGGGCTTGTCAAAGGCCGCGGCCTCACGCTCCGGTACCGCAAGCGAAGTCGCGAAACCGGCCAGCGCCACGAAGGAAAGATCCTCTTCCGCCGCAGCGGCCGAAAGATCGGCTGCGACTGCCGCTTCGGCAAGCGTCTCCGGGGCCGGGAGCCCTGCGTCTTCGGGATAGACCGGCGGCGCGATCGCCGAAGGTGCGGGCAGCGGATCGAAATGCATGTCCGATGGCGCATAGGCGTCGCGTACCGGCGGCACATGCTCGATGAATTCGCTCTCGGCAGGTTCGACCGCTGGTTCGGCAACTGCTTCGGTATCCGGCACGTCGGTGTCCGGCGCCACCGCTGCCACGGCACTGTCGGCGGTGGGCGCAACAACAATCGCAGCCACGTCAGCCTGCTGCTCGGCAGGCGGCGTATCGGTCTCGCCTTCCGCTGCGTCCTCCGCCTCGGGCGAAGCAAGGGGCTTTGCGCTCTCGGTCAGCGGGGTGAGCGAGCGCAGCGCGATCACATCTTCCTCCGGCCACGGATCCGCAACGCCCGCTTCGGGCTGAGCCTGAAGAATATCGGGATAGGGCACCGGATCCATTACCGGTTGCGATACGGAAGGTTCGGGCGCGTTGGCAACCGCATCCTCGTCCAACAGTGTATCATTCTCGCCGGTCTCGAACATCGGCTCGGCAAGATCGGGTTCCGGCTGTTCCTGCACGGCGGCGGCCGGTGTTCCGTCAGCGAGTACGAAATCGGCCGGACCGAAGGCTTCGAGCGCGCGCTTTACCGGCGGACCCAGGTCACGCCGGTTGCGCAGGACCGATCGTGCGGCCGACGACATTTCGGGCAACAGACTGATCCATTCCGAAGAGGAAAGCCGCGCCGCGCGCAGTACCGGTGCCGCGACCGAAATTTCATCAACACAAAAAATGCTGACCAGCGCAAAGGGCGGTTCGGCATATTCGAGTCCCCGCGCCGATGCGGCGCGGATATTGGCGGGGACTTCGTTACGAATCGCGTTGAGGACGGCGAGCGCGCGCGAATCCGGCGGCACCCGCCGACGTCCAATAAGATCAACCAGTTGGCGCCATGCGGAATGCCTGCCATAGGGCGTCGTCAAATCTCCGGCGAGTACCGTCTCCAGAGTATCGTCGAAGCGCACGCATTCATCCCCTTTGGCCGCCAGGAACGCGCGACCGGTAAGTTTTTCTTAACCCCGTGGCAGAGAGGGCGGAACAGCCCATTTCGGCACGTAGCAATGTGGGACAATTGCGTTCGCGAGTAATATTATTAGGATCGCCCCCGCGCTGCGGAACGATCCGTGCGTATCAGGGAGTTTTATGAATGCGATTCGACGAAATTGACATGCGCATTCTCGCTTTGTTGCAGGAAAACGGCCGCATGACGAATGTCGAATTGGCGGAACGCGTGGGACTGACCGCCCCGCCCTGCTTGCGACGCGTGCGCGCGCTGGAACAGGAAGGCGTGATTCGCGGCTATCACGCGGCACTCGAAGCGGAAGCATTGGGCTACGGCCTGACCGTTTTCGCGATGGTCAGCCTGCGCAGCCAGGCGGAAAGCGATCTGCGGGCGTTCGAACAGCTCGTCGCCGATATCCCCGAAGTGCGCGAATGCCATATGCTGAACGGCGAGATCGACTTCATCCTGAAAATCGTCGCGCCCGATCTGCAGAGTTTTCAGCGCATCCTGACGACGCGGCTTACCACCGCGCCCAATGTCGAAAGCGTGAAGACGTCGCTGACGATCCGCACGTCGAAGCAAATGCCGGGCGTTCCCGTCGAAATCGACTGATCCGCCGATCGCCGGATCGCTCGGTCCGACAAAGCAAAGGGGCGGAGCAGCCAATGCCGCCCCGCCCCGATATCGTTCGGATATGCCGCCTGCTTATTGCGCAGGAGCGGCTGCAGGCTCCGCCGGAGCAGCAGGGGCCGAGCCCTGATGATTGAGCCACACGGTCCAGAACTTTGCCAGATTGCTGATCGGCCCACCATCGGCGACAGCGTCGAAGCTGGTCCGCGCGCCGGCGAGATCGCCTGCCTTGGCATGCGCGATGCCGAGATGCAGATTGACCTCGTTCGTGTCTACGCCGCCCTTTTGCAGCGCCATCTGATACATTGAGACGGCCTTGGCATAATCGCCAGAGGCGAGATAAGCGTCACCCGTCTGCGCCGCGGCCTGGCCATTGGCGGCGCTCGCCGCTTCGCTTTCATAGGCCGAAAGCGCGCGTTCGTTGCGAATCGCGGTATTGGCGCGCGTATAGAGCTCGTTGAAATCAGCAGTGCCGGTCTGAATGATGCCCGAGGCGCGGCCTGCATCGATCGCTGCCTTGGTTTCCCAAGGCAGGCCCGAATTGAACGCCGCATCGCCATAGCTCAGATATTCGCTTTCGTCGGCGAGCGCGCCTGCCGCGCCGAGCAGGCGGTACAGATCAAGCTTTTGACGATTGGTCAGCTGATTGTTTTCGCGGAAGATCAGCAGGGTACGACGCCAGTTTTCGACGGTCGGATAGGCGTCCAGCTCCATCAGGAGCCACTTTGCCGTACCAGCCGTATCGCCTGCATTGTACAGCTTCGAAATGGCGAGACGATACCAGTCTTCCGGGGGAGTGTTGCCTGCAGCCTTCTCCGCCGCCACAGCGCGCTCGAGCGCAGCTGCGCCTTCGCTGACCTTGTCCAGCTGGAAATAGCTGCTGGCGATCAGCAGCGGCAGCGACGACTGGTTATAACCCAGTTCCTGCGCCTTCAGCAGATAGGGCAGCGCAGTCTCGTAATCCTTTGCCAGCACCGCACGACGCCCGCGCTCATAATTCAGAACCGGGGCATTTTCGGCCGGAAGCTTCGGGCTGGCGAGCAGGCGATCGAGCGCGGGCACTACGCCGGCATCGTTGCCGCGACCCAGCTCGACCTGGAAACGCATCCAGTTGGCGTAATATTTCTCGTCGTCATTCTGCGCGACCGCTTCGGCCTGCGCCAGCGGGGCTTCGGCCTCGTCGAACTTCTTGGCGGCGATCAGCTCCTGCGCCTTGGCGGCGGGCTCGCGAAATTCGCGGCTGAGTTCGACTTGCGGTTGTTCCTGTTCGCCGCCGCGATTGCGCTGCGCATTGGCGGGCGAGACGCTGACGGCAGCGACGCTCACGCCGAGTGCTGCGGCGACCGCGAACCTGGAAACAAAATTCATGCTGAAACTCTCCTCATCCGGCTTTGGGGGCCATAGCGGGGCACGCTGTATCCACCAGCGCGGCGCCGTTCAAGCGCAACCGCCCAGACGCCCGTATCGCATCGCGCGGCTGAACCTCATTTGAACCGAAGCCATCAAGGCTTTTGACTCCTCCCCGCGCGCGACGCTAGGCGGCAGGTGATGCTTGCCCTCCTGTCGCCCGCTAAGACGCTCGATTACGAAACGGAGTTCCCTCAGGTCACCCCGTCGGAGCCGCATTTCGCCGAAGAAGCACTGACGCTGGCGCGCGGCGCCGCACGCCTGTCGCGCCGGAAACTGAGCGAGCTGATGCATATTTCCGACAAGCTGGCCGATCTGAATGCCCGCAGATACGCCGGTTTTGCCGAGCAGAACGAACGCCCCGCGCTCTATGCCTTTGCCGGCGACGTCTATAGCGGGTTCGAAGCGCGCACGCTCGACGAACCGGCCATTGGCTTTGCACAGGATCATGTCCGCATCCTTTCCGGGCTCTACGGGCTGCTCCGTCCCCTCGATGCGATCCGCCCCTATCGCCTCGAAATGGGTACGCGCTGGGCGCCGGGGCGGGCAAAGACGCTGTATGACTGGTGGCAGGACAGGATTGCCGACCGCATTGCCGAGGAATTGCGCGAGGAAGGATCGGATACCGTCCTCAATCTCGCCAGCCAGGAATATTGGAAGGCAGCGCAGGGCAAGCTCCCCGAATCGATTCGGGTGATCGATGTCGATTTCCGCGAGCCCGGCCCCGACGGACCGCGCTTCGTCAGCTTCCACGCCAAGAAGGCACGCGGGCTGATGGCGCGATGGATGTGCGAACATATGATCACCGACGTCGAAGCGATGAAAGGTTTCGACACCGATGGCTATCGGTTCGATCCCGAGGAAAGCACCGACACAAACTGGCGGTTCAGCCGCGCATGAGCAGCAAGGGCGCCGCCGTCGTCATCGGCGCATCGGGCGGCATCGGTGCAGCACTCGCCGATGCGATCGAGGAAGAAGGCGAATTCGCGGTCGTCCACCGTTTCGCGCGCAGCTTTTCCGGCGAACGGCACCTCGATCTTACCGACGAAGCCAGCATCGCCGCAGCGGCGGAACGGGTGGGACGCGGCCCCGCCCCCACACTGATCCTGATCGCCACGGGGCTGCTCCACGATGCGGACCAGGGCCCCGAAAAGGCGCTGCTGGACCTGAATGCCGAATGGATGCTGCGCAATTTCGCGGTGAACAGCGTCGGACCCGCGCTGATCGCCAAGCATTTCGTACCGCTGATGCCGCGAAGCGGAACGCCGGTCCTGGCCGCTCTGTCGGCGCGTGTGGGCAGCATCACCGACAATCGGCTGGGCGGGTGGTACAGCTATCGCGCTTCGAAAGCCGCGCTCAACATGCTGGTACGCAATGTCGCGATCGAAGCGAAACGGCATAGCGACCGCGCGATCGTGGTCGCGCTGCATCCCGGCACCGTGGATACCGGAATGTCCAAGCCGTTTCAGGCCAATGTCCCGCCCGCGCAGCTGTTCGATGCCGAGCGTGCGGCATTGCAGCTGCTGGACGTCATCGAAGGGCTGACGCCGAAGGACAGCGGCCGCATCTTTGCCTGGGACGGCGCCGAAATCGATCCGTGACCGGCCCGGAAACAAGCGCCTCCCGAGACAGTGGCCCCGCGGCCTGATAGGCCGTCACAACACCGGCGTACGATGATCGCTTCTCCAGCTGCGAACGATCCGGACGAAAAGGCCGACCGATAGGCTGCCCTGACGGTTCTCCGGCCTCCACGCGCGCGTACGCGTGGGTGCGTGCACGCGCGCGGGGCTTGGCATCCCCTGCCCCAGCCGCTAGTGCGTTTCACACGAACGAAACACTTCCAGAAAGTCCTGTCTTTTGACCGACGAGACCGTCCTCGCGGACCCCTCCGACATTACCCCGATCTCCATCGTCGAGGAGATGAAGACCAGTTACCTCGACTATGCGATGAGCGTCATTGTCAGCCGCGCGCTGCCCGATGTGCGTGACGGACTGAAGCCGGTTCACCGCCGCATTCTCTATGCCGCTCAGGAAGGCGGCTATGTCGCCGGCCGGCCGTATCGCAAATCGGCGAAGATCGTCGGCGACGTGATGGGTAATTATCACCCGCACGGCGACAGCGCGATTTACGACGCACTGGCGCGCATGGTGCAGGACTGGTCGATGCGGGTGCCGCTGATCGACGGTCAGGGCAATTTCGGTTCGATGGACCCCGATCCGCCCGCCGCGATGCGCTACACCGAATCGCGGCTAGCCAAGGTCGCGAATTCGCTGCTCGACGATCTCGACAAGGATACGGTCGACTTCCAGCCCAATTATGACGGTTCCCGCGAAGAGCCGTCGGTGCTGCCGGCGCGCTTCCCCAATCTGCTGGTCAACGGCGCAGGCGGCATTGCCGTCGGCATGGCGACCAACATCCCGCCGCACAATCTGGGCGAAGTAATCGACGCGTGCCTCGCCTATATGGAAAATGGCGCGATCACTGCCGAAGAGCTGATGGAAATCGTTCCCGGCCCGGATTTCCCCACCGGCGCGATGATCCTGGGCCGTTCGGGCTGCCGATCCGCCTATGCCTCGGGCCGCGGCTCGATCATGGTGCGCAGCCGCTATGACATCGAACAGCGCGGCGATCGTCGGTCGATCGTGCTTACCGAAATTCCCTACCAGCAGGGCAAGAACGCGCTGGTCGAGAAGATCGCCGAAGCCTCGAAGGAAAAGCGGATCGAGGGCATCAGCGACATTCGCGATGAATCGAACCGCGAAGGCGTGCGTATCGTCATCGATCTGCGCCGCGATGCGACTCCGGAAGTGGTGCTCAACCAGCTGTGGCGCCACACGCCCGCGCAATCGAGCTTTGCCGCCAATATGCTGGCGGTGCGCGGCGGTCGCCCCGAGCTGCTGAACCTTCGCGAAATCATCGAAGCTTTTGTGAAATTTCGCGAGCAAGTCATTACAAGACGGTCGAAATATGAACTGATGAAGGCGCGCGAACGCGCCCATCTGTTGCTCGGCCTGGTCATCGCGGTGACCAATCTGGACGAAGTGGTCCGCATCATCCGCGGCTCTTCGAGTCCGGCTGCGGCGCGCGAAGCGTTGCTGGCGCGCGAATGGCCGATCGCCGAAATCGCAGGCTATATCCGGCTGGTCGAAGCGGTCGAGACCGAGATCGAAGGCGACACCTATCGCCTGAGCGACCTGCAGGTCCGCGCGATCCTGGATCTGCGCCTCCACCGCCTGACCGCGCTGGGCCGCGACGAAATCGGCGACGAGCTGGCCAAGCTGGCCGAGAGCATTGCCGAGCTGCTCGAAATCCTGGCCAATCGCGTCCGCCTTTATGAAGTGATGCGCGAAGAGCTGGTCGCGGTGCGCGATCAGTTCGCAACGCCGCGCCGTACCGAGATCGCCGCCGCCGTCGACGGGATCGAGGATGAGGACCTGATCGAGCGCGAGGACATGGTCGTTACCGTGACCATGCAGGGCTATATCAAGCGCACCCCGCTCGACACGTTCCGCGCGCAAAAGCGCGGGGGCAAGGGCCGCGCGGGCATGACGACGAAGGACGAGGATGCGATCTCGAACCTTTTCGTCACTTCCACTCACACCCCGGTGCTGTTCTTCTCCACTGCGGGCAAGGTCTATCGCCTGAAAGTGTGGAAGCTGCCCGAAGGCGGACCCGCCACGCGCGGCCGGCCGATGGTGAACCTGCTGCCGCTGGCGGCGGGCGAGACCATCTCCACCGTGTTGCCGCTGCCCGAGGACGAAGCCGAATGGGGCAAGCTGCACGTGATGTTCGCGACGCAGCGCGGCACCGTGCGCCGCAATTCGATGGATGCGTTCACCAACGTGCCGTCGAACGGCAAGATCGCGATGAAATTCGACGAGGATAGCGACGATCGCTTGATCGGTGTCGCGCTGCTCGAAGAATCGGATGACGTCCTGCTCGCTACGCGCAACGGCAAGGCGATCCGCTTCTCCGCAACCGATGTGCGCGAATTCCAGAGCCGCAGCTCGACCGGCGTTCGCGGCATTTCGCTGGGCGAAGGCGACGAAGTCATCTCGCTGTCGGTACTCGCCGGTTTCACTGCCAGCACCGAAGAGCGCGACGCCTATCTGAAGGCCGCGCCGTGGAAGGAAGGCGAGCGCGAAGTCACGCTGTCGCCCGAGCGGATGCGCGAGTTCGAGGACGCAGAGGAGTTCCTGCTCACCGTCACTGCCAATGGATACGGCAAGCGCACCAGCGCCTATGAATATCGCCGCACCAATCGCGGCGGTCAGGGCATTACCAATATCGTGATGTCCGATCGCAACGGTCCGGTCGTCGCCAGCTTCCCCGCGCATAATGGCGAGCAGCTGATGCTGGTCACCGATCAGGCGAAGCTGATCCGCACCACCGTGGGCGATATCCGCATCGCCGGGCGCAATACGCAGGGCGTGACCATCTTCCGTGTCGGCAATGGCGAGCATGTCGTGTCCGCCGCCAAGATCGACGAAGAGGAAGAGCCCGAAAACGCCGCCGAAGAGGCCGTGGCCGAAGAGCGCGCCGAAAATAGCGATGGCGGCCCCGCCGATCGCCTGACGGTCGATGACGGGACCGGCCCCGAAACGCTGGGCGAACAGGTCGACGAAAGCGATGATAGCGGCGAAGACGACGCCGAATGAACGAAATGAGGGCAGCGGTCAGGGAACACGCTGCCCTCATCCTTCCCGGTCGGGAACTCAGGAGCCCGCGTTCAACCGGTCACGGCATTGCATCAGCGCCTGATAGGCAAAGCCTTCATTCCCCTGCAGATCGATACTGTCATATTCGACGCCGTCGAAGACCACGCTGACGAAGCGCGCGCGCCGCAGCATGTCGAGCGGTGCCTGTGACGGGGCGCCGCCGCCCCAGCCGGCCCAGCCATAGTCCCAGAAGCCGCTGCTGTAGCCGCCCGATGGCGACGTCGTGCTGCCCGCACCATCGAACGCCAGCGTCATCGGGATATTGGCATCCGGATCGGCGGCCTGCGCCTTGTCCCAGCCATTGACGAGCAGCCGCACGTTGAAATTGCCGTCGCTCACACGATAGCTGATTTCGAATTTGAACGGCTTGTCGGTGCCGGGCAGCTTGCCGCCCTGAACGGTATAGAAGCACAGGTCGTTGCGCTCGCTCGTCTCGAAACTCGCGCTACGCCGTTGCTGCGCCGATGCGCTGCCCGTGAAAAGCAGCGATGCAAGCGCGGCGCAGAGCGCATATTCGATGCAAGAAGTGGCCTTCATCCCCCTGACCTTCCTCAACAATATGGATTGGAGCTCGAACAGACACTGGTTCCGCCCGAATAATAGCGGATGGCATTGTCCCAATTGCTCTGATCGATGATCTGGCCGACGGTGCGGCCGGTATAGGCAGGCGTCGTACCGACCGAGGAATAGCTGGGCGTCCAGCTGGTCCAGGCGCTCGTCCATGCGGCGCGGCGGCGCTGACGCTCCCATTCGATTTCGGCCTGCTGGCGGCGGCGCTCGTTTTCGACACGGATCGGCTCGGCGCGCATCGAGCGGTAGATGGCGGCGGCCATTTCGCTGCCGCGCTCGGCGGCGATGCGCATATAGCTTTCGCCCTTGCTGCGGTTTTCGGCAACGCCGTCGCCATACCAATAGGCCATGCCGATCCAGATCGCGGCATCGACATGCCCGACCCGCGCGGCATTTTCGATCAGGACGACGCCATCGGCCGGATTGGGCCGGTCGATTAGCCCCGGCAGGCCATAATAGAGCCAGCCGCCGAGCAGCCATTCCGCATCCTGATGCCATTCGTGCATCAGCCGCACGACAGCGTCGAGCCCCGCCCGCGCGCCCGAACCGCCGCGTTCCACTGCCGCGCGGGCGAGCGCGATCTGATTTGCCGCCGGAGCCGCCGGGTCGATCGCCGGAATGCGCATCCGCACGCCCGGATCGGCGGCGATCAGCCGCTGCGCATCGACGCAGCCCGGGCTGTCGCCAAGGCGGCACGCCTTGTCCGCAAGTGCGACGGCAACGGCGGTATCGCGTTCGACTTCGGTCGCGCGGGCATAGGCCTGACCCAATGCGCGGCACCCAAGGGCGAAATCGAAGTCGCAGGCGCGACGCAGATAATAGATTGCTTCGCCCTGCGTCGAACGCGCGCCGGCGGGACGCGTGAGCCCCAGTTCGCCTAGCCGATAGCAGCTCGCCGGATCCCCGCCGCGACAGGCAGTGACAAGGAAATTCTCGCCCAGCCGCACCGTTTCCGCCGTGCCGGAGCGCGACAACAAATCGCCATGAATCGCACAGAGGCGCAGCCGGTGTCCGCGCGCCTGGGTACAGCCGCGTTGCGCCGCTGCTGCGGCCTGGCTGGTGCTGGCGGTAACGCCGCGCCCCTGACTATAGGCCTGATATTGGCCGAGGCACCCCCATGCCTGCCCCTTGTCGCACGCATCGCGATAGAGCCCGAACGCATAGGCCTGAGCATCGCGATCGGTGTCGGCGAACAGGCGATCGGCCTGCAACCGGCACCCATCGGCAGAGCCCGAAGCACAAGCGCGATCGGCGATCGCTGCCGATTGCGTGCCTTGCCCGCCCGATGACGCCATGCCAGCGGCCATGCCTGCGCAGCTATCCTGATCGCGCAGATCATTGCAGCCGCGCTCGGCCATTTCTCCGGCAAGCTCGGGATTGGTGAAACCGGCATCGCCATTGCGCAGCATCGCCGAAGCGCGCGCGCAGGCCGGGCCCGCCCCCTTTTGGCAGGCAAGGATATAATAGCCGATCGACACGCGGACATCGGCGGTCAGATCCCCCGCCCCCTCGTCATAGGCGCGCGCAAGCTGCAGGCACTGTTCGGCGCGTCCGCGACGACAATCGCGGTCCCAGCGGATGGCCACGCCATAGAGCGTGAACGGCATCATCTGCTTGCCGTTATAGACGGAGCCGTCGGCATGCCCGTCATAGGCCGAAGGTGCGCCCTGCGCATGTGCGCCACCCGCCAGAAACAGGCATGCAAGCAACAATGTCCAAAAGCCCGTAACGCGCATAACAGCCTCTCCCGGCCCTGTTTGCGACGATGCGGAATAAGGCCTAGCGACGATGCAAACGCGCTGTAAACGGCGAACGGAAAGCTAACGGAGTTTGTAATGGAAACAGTCGCCTACAAGGTTCTGACCGCCGATCAGATGGCGGAGCTTGAACGCGAAGGCCGGTTTTCGGGCGCTCCGATCGACCTTCATGACGGCTATGTGCACCTCTCCACTGCCGCGCAGTTGACTGAGACGGTCGACAAGCATTTTGCCGGCCAGAGCGGCCTGTGGATCGCGGCGGTGGACCTTGCCGCCCATGGCGACACGATCCGATGGGAGGAAAGCCGCGGCGGCGCGCTGTTCCCGCATTTATATGGGCCGATGTTGCTGGAAACGGCAATCGCCTATGGGCCCATGGAACGCGATCCCGACGGGACGGTGCGACTGCCCGTCGCGGGTTGATCGCTGGCGCGACTCTATTGCCCTGCCCTTCCAGGGCGACCGCCGCTTGACTCCCGCTCATAAATTTCTGTAATTACAGAAATAGGAGTTTTGCCCGTGAGTCTGACCGATCATCCCGACGCCAAGGCATTCATTCTCCATTGGGGGGAAATGGGCACCCAATGGGGCGTCAACCGGTCGGTCGCGCAGATCCATGCGCTGCTCTATCTTTCCGCCGAACCGCTGACCGCCGAGGATATTTGCGACGCGCTCGGCCTTGCCCGCTCCAATGTGTCGAACGGCCTCAAGGAACTACAGGGCTATTCGATCGTCCGTCGCGTCCATGTCGAGGGCGATCGCCGCGACCATTTCGTTGCCGAAAGCGATCTGTGGGAAATGCTGATGCGGATCGTTGCCGAGCGCAAGAAGCGCGAGATCGATCCGACCATCGCGCTGCTGAGCGAACTCGCCGAACGGCTGGCCAAGGATGAGACCGCCCCCGCCCATCTGCGCGAGCGAGTGACGCGGATGCACGAATTCATTTCCACCCTGACCAACTGGTATGAGCAGGTGCGCAGCCTGCCCAAATCCACCCTCGTCACGCTGATGAAGCTCGGCGCTCGCGTCGCGCGCTTCATCCCCGGCGGCAACAAGACCGGGGACTGATTCCGCCAAGCTGAAACGACAGGAACATCGCATCGTCACGTCAATCAATTTCTGAATTTACAGAAATATTCGAAAGGGAGAAACGTCATGGCAAAAGCGCCCGACCCGCAAGCTCCGATGGCCGCGATGCGAAAACTGCCCTGGCGTGATCTGACCCCGATGACGCAGCGAGAAGGGCTGATCGAGTGCCTTCACCCGCTGCCATGGCTTGGCGCAAGCTGGGTGGCGGCGAGCTGTGGCTGGTGGCTGGTCGCCCTGCCCGCCTCGTTCCTCTTCTTCCTCACCGCGCTGCGGCTCAACCATGAGGCGGTGCACGGCAATCTGGGCTTTTCCCCACGCGGGCATCGTCGTGTGTTGCATGGGCTGAGCCTGCTCATGCTCGGGTCGAACCATTCGGTCGCGTATAACCATCTGAAGCATCACAGCCGCATCGGCACGCCCGAGGATATCGAAGGGAAATGCGGACGGATGCGCGCGTGGCAGGTGCTGGCCTATGGCCCGGCCTTCCCGATCGAAACGCACGTCAATGCCTGGCGGCATGGCGGACCTGCGGTGCGGCGGCGGATGGCAGTCGATGCAGGGCTGAACGGCGCGATGATCGCGATGGCGCTGGGGAGCGGCGCATCGGCGCTGCTCTACCACCTCGCCGCGATGCTGGTCGCGCAATGCCTGACCGGATTTTTCGCGGTGTGGATCACCCATCATGACGTCGAGGACAGCGGCTTCGACGCCCGCACCCAGCGGTCAGCGCTGATCAATTGCCTCAGCTACAACATGTTCCTGCATCTGGAGCACCATCTGTTCCCGGCAGTGCCGGTGAAGCGGCTGGGCGTGCTGGCGGCGCGGATCGATGCGGAGTTTCCGGCCCTGGCGGTAAACCGGCAAATGGTGCTGCCCGTACCAAAGGCACGTCCGGTTCGAGTTTGGGAGCAGTTGCCATGAAGTACCAAGCCGAGGGCCTCGGCCCCGCCTGGGGCGCCGCGACTTTTGCAGCCGGCCCTCTGGTGGCGCTGACGATTGTCGGAATCGGACTGATCCAAGGCTATGCACCCGGAATGCAGGGGCTTCTGGGGCTGATCGGATTTCTGGTCCCCGCCATGATGATCGGGGCGCTGTTTGCCAGTCTTCCTGCCGCGCTCGGGGTCATGCTGCTTTCCGGGCTGGGGCGCGACCACGATTTTGCGCGGTCCCACACCGGCTGGGGGGTGACGGGGGCCATACTGGGCGGGTTGACGCTCGGGATGCTCTTGCCCGAGGGCCCTGCTTGCCTGCTCGGAGCCGTCACCGGCGCCCTATGCGCGCTGCTCGCGCGGCGTTATGTGCGCTGGAGAGCCGAACCATGAGCGACATCCCTGACTACAAAAAGGGGGTCGGGGTCGCGATCTGCTCGGCGGGTCCGATCGGAACGTTGGTTTCGTGGCTCGGCCTCCTGATATCGGCACCCTCAAATTGGAGGGATACGCTGCCCTCGCTATTGGTAGTGATGTCACTTTCCCTTTTCATCGGCGCTTTCGTCGCTGCGGTTCCCGCCATATTCGGCGTTTCAGTAATGGCGCACATTGGTCGCCGCAGTGAAGGGGCACGCACCTACACTGCCTGGGGCCTGGCAGGGGCATTTGGTGGAGCCATATTCATGACGCAAATTGCGATGTTATTTGAGGGCGCAGACCCATTTTTGAGTCCTCACCCTTTCGTCTGGCTCATGACGCTTCACGGCGCCGCCACCGGCGCCCTATGCGCGCTGCTCGCGCGGCGTTATGTGCGCTGGCTTCCCGAAGAGAGCGAGTAACAAGGCGCGTATGACGCACGACATTCATATCATCGGCGGCGGTCTGGCCGGATCGGAGGCCGCGTGGCAGCTCGCGCAGGCAGGGCATAAGGTCCGCCTGTCAGAGATGCGCGGCAGCGGCGACATGACGCCCGCGCATCAGACCGACGGGCTGGCCGAACTCGTCTGTTCGAACAGCTTTCGCTCCGATGACGCCGAGCGCAATGCGGTCGGCCTGCTCCATCAGGAAATGCGCGACCTTGGCTCGCTGATCATGGGCAAGGGCGACGAACACAAGGTTCCCGCCGGGTCCGCGCTCGCGGTCGATCGCGAGGGATTTTCGCAGGGCGTGACAGCCGCGCTCGAGTCGCATCCGAATATCAGCATTGTACGCGAACGTATTGATTCCATTCCCGAAAGCGGGATGACGATCATCGCCACCGGGCCGCTGACTGCCGAAAGTCTGGCAGGCAGCATCGCCGGCGCGACCGGCAAGGATCAGCTCGCCTTTTTCGACGCCATCGCGCCGATCGTCCATCATGACAGCATCGATATGTCGATCGCATGGAAGCAATCGCGCTGGAACAAGGGGTCGGAAGGCTCCGAAGACGGCGATTATATCAACTGCCCGATGAACAAGGAGCAGTATCTCACCTTTGTTCAGGGGCTGCTCGACGGGGAAAAGACCGAGTTTCGCGAGTGGGAGAATATCCCCTATTTCGACGGCTGCATGCCGATCGAAGTGATGGCCGAACGCGGCATCGACACGCTGCGCCACGGACCGATGAAGCCGGTGGGGCTCGATAATCCGCATGATCCCACGCCCGAATATCCGCAGGGGCGCTGGCCCTATGCCGCAGTTCAGCTGCGGCAGGACAATGCCAGCGGTACCTTGTGGAATATCGTCGGGTTTCAGACGAAACTGAAATATGCCGCGCAAGTTGCTCTTTTCAGGACGATTCCCGGCCTTGAGAATGCCGAGTTCGCGCGACTGGGCGGGCTGCACCGCAATACCTTCATCAAATCGCCCGAGCTGCTCGATCCGACGCTGCGCCTCAAATCCGCGCCGCATGTGCGGTTCGCCGGGCAGATTACCGGCTGCGAAGGCTATGTCGAAAGCGCCGCGATCGGGCTGATGGCGGGTCGCTTTGCCGCCGCCGAATTGTCCGGTCAGACGCTCGCTCCGCCGCCGGTCGAAACCGCGCTCGGCGCGCTGCTCCACCACATCACCGGCGGGGCGGAGGCATCGACCTATCAGCCGATGAACGTCAATTTCGGGCTATTCCCTCCGGTGACCGGCAAGGGCCGCACCCGCAAGGCCGATCGCAAATTGCTCTATACGGGCCGCGCGCGCGAAGCCTTTGCGGAGTGGATGCCCGCCTGACGCCTCAATCGTCGTCCGACGCACATCGGCATGATGGCGTCGGGCGTGGACGCGAGGAACGCGTTCGCGTCGCGGCGAATTCCGCGCGAGTCAGCGTGCCGTTCCGATCCTTGTCCGCATCGGCATAGCGGGTGGTGGTGGTGATCGCCCATTCCTCGAACGACAGCTTGCCGTCGCGATTGGTGTCGAGCCGGGCAAAGGAGGTACGGCGCGACCGCAGATATTCCTCGCGCGTGACGATCTCGTCATGGTCGCGATCATATCGGTCGAACCGTTTTTCCTCGAGTGTCTTCTCGGTCGCCTGCGGCACGATTTCGGGCAAGGGAGACGGCGACGGCGCGGCGCCGTGCGTCGCCACGGGCGGGCGCGGTATCGCTTCCGCCTCCGGCGCGGCGAGGCCGCGATAGAGGAACATACCGGCCAGCGTCATGCACAGCGCCCCGGCGGCACCCACGAAATAGCGCCACATGCCCCGAACCTCCCCCTTTGGTAAACAAAGGCTAATGCGGCGTCGGGTCGTTGCGCAAGCCTAACGCCCTGAAATCCGGTGCCAGAGCAGCCGCGCAAGCCGGGCGGGCGATCCGACCGGCGGCTCCACGCCGCGTGGCAGCGCCAGATCGCGCCGCGCGAGCAGCGCCATGCCGCCAAGCGCGCGCATGTTGGCGCTCCACCGTGCACGCTTCGCCTGTTCCAGATAGCGCGCCGCCATGTCCCGCGCGCTTTCCGCTTCGCCCGCCCGATCGAGATGGCGGGAAAGATCGGCAAGCGCCCATCCCCGCCCCGCATCCGCCAGCGGATCGCCGGTGCGTGCGCCGAGCGCCGTGCCGGCCAGCACAAACAGCGTCTCGCCCCGCCCCTTCGCGAATTTCTCCAGCGCTTCCGCGTCGAGCTGTTCGCTTTCGATCAGCACGTCCCAGCCATCGACGATGCCAGCCAGCCCCGCGCCCGAAACCCCGGTGGGGAGAACCGACTCTGCCAGCGCTTCCAGTACCGGTTCGGCGGGCGGCGGCGTGCTGTCGAGCCGCTGCAACGCTTCCCGCCACCATTGCAGCCGGATCTGCCCCAGTGCCGGCTCGCTGGTCGTCGCCAGCAGGCGCGCAAGCGCATCGTCCAGCGCCAGCAACGCCGCCAGCGCATCCCGCCGACGCGCGGGCGCATAGGTGAGGATCAGCTGACGTTCGGCCTGCCCTGGCGTCATGCCGTCCCCCATGTACCGCACCGACGTAAGCGCGAAATTAACCTTGGGCGTTGAAAACACCTTATCCGCTCGCCAGCCATAGACCGGCGTTCTCGGGGGAATGTCGACACGACCATGGCGCAGGAAGAACATACAAGGAAAACGGCCCGCGGATTCCTCACCGCGCTGGCTCGCGACGTGCGTGCGAATACCATGGCGATCATGGGGATCGCCCTGATTCCGCTGGCGGGCATGGTCGGCGGGGGTATCGACATCAGTCGCATGTACATCGTCAAGACGCGTCTGCAACATGCGTGCGATGCCGGCGCGCTCGCCGGGCGCAAGACGATGGGCGCAGGCGTCTGGAGCTACAACAATTATGCGGCGCGCACCGCCGCTCAGAATTTCTTCGACGCCAATATCCAGGCATCCCCCTATGGCGCGACCAGCCTGACGCGCACCTTCACCGAAAGCGGCGGCAAGGTGACGGGCACGGCATCGGCGACGCTGCCGATGACGCTGATGCGCATTTTCGGCAAGACGAGCGAAACGCTGACCGTCACCTGCGATGCGGAAATGCGCCTGCCCAACACCGATGTGATGTTCGTCCTCGACGTCACCGGATCGATGGGCAGCAAGGCGGTCAACACCGACACGCAGACCAAGATCGAGAGCCTGCGCAGCGCCGTGAAGTGCTTTTATGAAGTCGTGGCGCGATATGACACCACCGAAAATTGTTCGGGCGGCAATCAGACCGGCGGCACCGGCCAGGTGCAGGTGCGGTTCGGATTCATGCCGTACAACACCAATGTGAATGTCGGGAAGCTGTTGCCGACCGCCTATTTCGCGAACAGCTGGGCCTATCAATCGCGCGAACCCAACTGGAATACGTCGACATCCTATTCCTGGGTGGACCAGCCCAACAGCGTCGGTCCTTCCGGAAACGATTCCGGCACCTGGAGCGATTGGGAAAATTACGGCAGCGCCCAGTATTTCAGCTGTCCCTACTACCCGTCCAACGGAACGACCGGACCGACCACCAGCTCCTATGACACGGCCGTCACCACCAACGGCAACACCCGCTACTGGGATACGCGGACCGTTACCGGCTATGTGGACACCGAGTATCAGACCATCGCGACCGGCTTTGCGGGCTGGGCTTGCCAGCCGCAAGTCCGCACGCGTCTGCGCGGCAACTATACCAGCGTTCGTCACACCCAGATCAACACCCCGACAACGACGCAGACGTTTAACGGCTGGCATTATGGCCAGGTCACGCTCGACATTTCGGGCCTGAAGAACGGGACGAACTGGAACAACTCATTCACGCTGCCCATCGGCAGCAACGGAACGGCGCGCACGATCACCTGGGACGGGTGCATCGAGGAACGCAAGACGACCAAGACGAGCAACGCCAACACCGCGCCGACCAACGCGAACGACCTGAATATCGATATGGTCCCGTCGCAAAGCGATCCCGACAGCCTGTGGGGACCGGCGCTGGATGAGGTCATCTACATGCGCAAGGCGTGGTCGAGCGATTCGTCGACCGATACCAGCTCGTGGCAATATGATCCCACCGACTATAACGGCGATTACAAGAATAATCCGAGCTATTATTGCCCGACCCAGGCGCGCAAGCTGGCGACCTGGAATAACGCCACCGCGTTCGAATCCTATGTCGACGGGCTGGTCGCGAACGGCAATACCTATCACGACATCGGACTGCTCTGGGGCGCGCGCTTCATTTCGCCCGACGGCATCTTTGCGTCGGAAAACGCCACCACGCCGAGCGGGGGGTCGATCGTCCGGCATGTGATCTTCATGACCGATGGTGATACCGTCGCCAACAACACCGATTATGCAGCCTATGGTCTGCCCTGGTTCGACCGTCGCCAGAATTCGGGCGGCGGAGTTCCAAGCAGCAGCGAAATGAACAATCGCGTCAACGCGCGCTTCCTCGACATCTGTACCAAGATCAAGAACAAGAACATCACCTTGTGGGTGATTTCGTTCGGCAACGGATCGAACAGCACGACCGAGTCGCGGCTTGAACAATGCGCATCCGAAGGCCGGTATCGCACCGCGCGCGATTCGGCGGCGTTGCAACAGACGTTCAGTGCGATCGCAGGCGAGATTTCGCAGCTGAGGCTGACCCGGTGAGCGCAATCCGCAGCCTTGCCACCCTCGCCCGCCGCCTGCGCACCGATTCACGCGGTGCGACGCTGGTGGAATTCGCGATCGTCGCGCCGACGCTGTGCCTGTTGCTGGTGGGGGCATTCGATGTCGCGCACACGCTGTACATGCGCTCGGCGCTACAGGGCATCGTGCAGAAGACGGCGCGCGATTCGACGCTGGAGACCGGTAGCGCCACGGCGCAACAGGCCGCGTTGGACAATGAAGTTCGCTCTCAGGTCAAAGCACTCGCCAACAATGCGAACGTGACGTTCAACCGCCGCTATTATCGCACCTTTACCGAGGCTTCGAACGCGACTCCCGAAAGCTGGACCGATACCAATCACAACGGAACCTGCGACGCCGGCGAACCCTATGAGGACGCCAACGCCAATCACGTCTGGGACGCGGATGGCGGCAATTCGGGCCAGGGCGGCGCAAAGGACGCCACGCTCTATACCGTGACGGTCAGCTATCCGCAGATGTTCCCGCTTTACCGGTTCATCAACGGATCGAACTCGGTGACGCTCACGGCGTCGACGGTGCTGCGCAACCAGCCCTATGCCGATCAGGACAGCTATGCGACGACGGTGGTCGTGAGGAATTGCACATGATCGGCCGGTTCAATCGCCTGTTCGGTCGCATCCGCGATTTCCACCGGGATAATTCGGGGCTGGCGCTGCTCGAATTCGCGCTGACGCTGCCCGTGCTGCTGCTGATGAGCCTGACGGGTGCGGAACTGACCAACTTCATCACCACCCGCATGCGGATCAGCCAGCTGGCGCTGCATATCGCCGATAACGGCGCGCGCATCGGTTCGGGCGGGCAGCTGATTGCCAAGACGATCAGCGAGACGGACATCAACGACCTGCTGACCGGCGCCGGGCTGCAGGCGGGCGAGCTCGATCTCTATACCCATGGCCGCGTCATCATCTCGAGCCTGGAACCCGACCCCGCGCATGCCGGGAAGTACAAGATCAGCTGGCAGCGGTGCCGCGGCGCCCTCACCAGCCACGCCTCCAGCTATGGCCGCGCGGGCGACACCAATCTGACCGGCATGGGCCCCGCCGGGCGCCAGGCAATCGCACCGGCGGACGGCGGCACGATCTTCGTCGAGGTCTATTACGAATATCAGCCGCTGATCAAAACGTCGCTGGCCCCCGAAAGCGGGATCAGGGAGATCGCGTCGATGATGGTCCGCGACGCGCGCGATTATTCGCGCATTTACAATAGCGAGGGGGCGACGCCCTCCACCTGCTGACCGCGGACGCGCGACTGCGCGCGGGCAGAGCGCATTTACCGCTTGCAGCGAATGCTTCGGACCGCGAAACGGGCGTCAGCAATCCGGGAGCTTCCATGGCCATATTGTCCGACCGCTGGATCCGCGAGCAGGCGCTCGCCAACGGCATGATCGAACCGTTCGTCGAGGCACAGCGCCGCGAGGGCTGTATCAGCTATGGCCTCAGCTCCTATGGCTATGACGCCCGCGTCGCCGACGAGTTCAAGATCTTCACCAATGTCGACAGCGCGATCGTCGATCCCAAGAATTTCGCGGCGAACAGCTTCGTCGACCGTCAGACCGATGTCTGCGTTATTCCGCCCAACAGCTTCGCGCTGGCGCGGACGGTGGAATATTTCCGCATACCGCGCGACGTGCTGGTGATCTGTCTTGGCAAATCCACCTATGCGCGGTGCGGGATCATCGTGAACGTGACGCCGCTCGAGCCTGAATGGGAGGGGCATGTCACGCTCGAATTTTCGAACACCACGCCGCTGCCCGCGCGCGTCTATGCCAATGAAGGCGCCTGCCAGTTCCTGTTCCTGAAGGGGAATGAGCCGTGCGAGACGAGCTATGCCGATCGCGCGGGCAAATATATGGGCCAGCGCGGCGTCACCCTGCCCCGGCTGTGATTACCGGTCCCGACGCGGCGGACGAGCGCGGCGCGCGCGTTCCCGCCGGACTTTCACACCGGGGGATAAGCTGCCTGTATGAACTGAAAGCGCCACAGAGTGACCGGAAGGGTCGTCTGGACTCTGTCCTGATTAGCCTGAACCGTTTGTCCTGAGTAGCCATTGAGCTTGTCGAAATGGCGTATCGAAGGGCCCTTCGATACGGGTCTTTGCCAGGCTCAGCCCACTCAGGGCGAACGGAAAAGTAGTTGGCGAGCCGCAGCGCCCGAACCTGCATGCCCCTGCCGTTCTCGAGTGCCGGCGTCAGTGCCAGCTAGACGGAATTATGCGCCGCCGCCTGCGACAGCTTCCTGGAAGCTTCCTCAATCGACGCACGCCTTCGCGACACCTGGTCAGGGCACAAAAAAGGCAGCCTCGAAAGGCTGCCTTTTCCGTGTTCGCCTGGTCGCTTCCGATCAGAAATCGTTGCGATACTGCTCGTTGCCGACGAAGCCGAGTTTGGTGACGTTGGCGCGCTTGATGATCGCCAGCACCTTGTCGACCGTGTCGTACCGCGCCTGCGGGTCAGGCTGGAAGTGCAGCTCAGGCTGCGGATCCATCTGCACCGTGGTGTCGAGATACTGACGCAGCGTCACGTCGTCGATCTGCGCGCCGTTCCAGAACAGGCGGCCATCGGGATCGATGTACAGCTTGTTCTTTTCCGGCTCGACCAGCGGCGGCGTCTGCGGCTGGCTGTTCTGCGGCAGATCCACCTTCACGGCGTGCGTCTGAATCGGAATGGTGATGATGAACATGATGAGGAGCACGAGCATGACGTCGATCAACGGCGTCGTGTTCATTTCCATCATCGGTTCGCCGTCGTCGCGGCCACCGCTCATTGCCATCTAGAGTACTCCTTCGAAACGCGCCGGATCACAATGCGGGGGCGGGGCCAGGCTCGGGTTCTGAAATGAACCCGACCTTGGCGAAGCCGGCCTGCTGCATCGTGAAGATCGTACCGCCAATGCAGCGATAGGGCGTATTGATGTCGCCGCGGATATGCACTTCGGGCAGTTCGAGCCCGACAGCATTCACGCCGCCCTGCCGCTCGATTTCATCTTCGAGCTTCTTCACTGCCCGTTCGAGCAATTCACCCGATGCGATGCGGGACGTGCCCCAATATACTTCGCATCCTTCCGGACCGGCCTTCACCGAAAGAAGAACGTTTTCCGGTTTCGTCGTCGTGACCTCGTACTTCACCTTCGGAAGTTCGAGATCAACGGTCTGGATCACGACGGGAACCGCAATCAGGAAGATGATGAGGAGCACCAGCATGACGTCCACGAGAGGCGTCGTGTTGATGTCCGACATCGGGGTGTCATCACCACCGCCGCCTGTGCTCACTGCCATTACGCGTTATCCTATCCTTCGCATGTCGCGGGACACGTGCGTCGGTCCCGCCGCAAGGTTCGCCCGACCCGAAGCCGGGCCGAACCCTGCCAGTCGTTACTTACGCACCCGCGGGCTTGGCAGCCGGCTTGGCAACCGGAGCCGCCTTCGCCTTGACTTCCGGACGGACGGCGCCGTTCGAAGCCAGATAGCCGAGCACGTCGTTGGTGAACGCGTTCATCTGTTCCGCAATCGCCTTGTTGCGGCGCTGCAGGAAGTTGTAGGCGAGCACCGCCGGAACGGCGACGACGAGACCGAGGGCGGTCATGATGAGCGCTTCACCGACCGGGCCGGCAACGGCGTCGATCGAAGCCTGACCGGCAGCGCCGATCTTGATGAGCGCGCGATAGATGCCGACCACCGTACCGAACAGACCGATGAACGGCGCCGTCGCACCGACGGTGGCGAGGAACGCCAGGCCGCCGTTGAGGTCGGAATTGATGATCGCTTCCGAACGCGCGAGCGAGCCGTGCAGCCAGTCATGCGCTTCGACCGGATCGGTCAGCTTCGAATGCTGGTCCTGCGCTTCCAGGCCGTCTTCGACGAGCTGGCGATAGGCCGAGTTCTTTTCGAGCTTGGCAGCGCCTTCACGCAGGCTGTTCGAATTCCAGAAGCTCTTACGGACGCGGCGGCCCTGGTTCAGGATCTTCTGCTGCTCGAACAGCTTCGTGAAGAAGATGTAGAGCGAGAAGAAGAGCATCGTCACGAGGATGATGAAGACGGACCAGGCGATGACACCGCCCTGTTCCAACGCTTCCCAAAGGCCGTAGGGGTTATCTCCGGCCGGTGCAGCAGCGCCTGCAGCGAGAATGGTCGTGAGCATGTTGCGTTCTTTCCTCTAGATATATGTGTTGGTCGTTCCAGACTGCGACGCCCCGAGACGGCCCGATGCGCCGACCATATTAACTACCGGTCAATCTGCCAGCGCACCGACTGGGTGCGGGTTTCCTCGATCTTGTTGCCGTTCTGATCCTCCGCAGCGCGGAAGCGGAAACGACGTTCGATCAGGCTGCAGGTTGTGCTGTCGAGCAGCGAGGAGCCGCTCGAACGAACCGTCGAACAACTGGTCACGCGGCCATTGGTGCCGATCGTGAAACGGACGACAGTAACCCCTTCGTCACCTGCACGACGCGCAGCCGACGGATAGTCGTCGTTGCTGATCGAACCACTGCGCAGATCGGCCTTCTGCGCCACCCGCGGAGGCGGAGGCGGAGGCGGCGGAGCCGGCGGAGCCGGCGGACGCGGCGGCGTCGGCGGCGTCACCGGCGGCGGCGGCTGGTTAACGATATTGGTGAAATCGATCGTGGGCGCTGGCTGCACCGTCTGCACGCGCGCAGGCGGTATGACCACCTGAGTGGGCGGCGGCGGGACCGGCTGGTCCGGCGGCGGCGGCGGTGGTGGCACTTCCTCTGGCGGGGGCGGCGGCTCTTCAATATCGAAGACGTCCAGATTCTCCTGGGCCTTCTTGATATATTGATACGCCAGGCCAGTGACGAAGGCATATCCCAAGCCGGCAACGATAACCGCGACCATTATGATCGCGACCATTCTGCTGCCACTTACATTCCGGTCAGCATAAGCCATTCGGCGTCGACACTCCTCATATTCCGACCCAGTAGGTCCCGGTAGCGTGGCAGGGGCACCACGCGTGAACCCACCCGCCGTGCGCTCTTGCGTCCGGCGGCAGAGCGCGAGTTTCTATCGTGGCGTCCTGAGGGACGCAAACGCTTTGTCGGACCAACCCCACGTAATAGCGATACGTGACAGAAATATTTTCCAGATTTGGTCCGATGGGGTAACGCTGGAAACCATGATCCGTATCCCATCTCTGACGCTGAGCGTCGCGATTATGATCGCCGCCGCATCGCCCGTAGCCGCGCAAAACCGCGAAATTTCGAGCGAAACCGTTCCCGCGCCCAGCTATAGCGACATCGTTTCCCACGTGCTCGAAGCGCCGCTGGTGATCGACGCAACGATTCGCTCCACTGCCGAAATTCGAGGCGCCGAAGCGATCAATCTGGCGCCCGGATATGCAAGATTCTATGCCGAAGCGGATGTCTCGGCGCTCATTCGGGGTTCATCTGCCATCCCGCCAAGGATCGGTTTCGTCACCGATGTTCCCACCGATTCGCGGGGCAGACCGCCCCGGTTGAAGCGGTTGCGCGTGTTGTTGTTCGCCCGTCCCGTTCCGGGACGCCCGACCATGGTTCAGCTGACACGTCTCGATTCGTTCCGCGCATGGAACCCTTCGCTCGATACAATGGTCCGTCAGGTCGCGCGCGACGTCGTCGATCCATCGGCTCCCCCCGCGATCACCGGTGTCGGCAATGCCTTTCACGTACCGGGAACGCTTCCCGGCGAAGGCGAAACCCAGATTTTCCTGATGACCGAGATAGGAGCACCGGTATCGCTCCAGATTCTTCGACGGCCGGGCCAGCAGCCGCGCTGGGCAGTATCGCTGGGCGATATCGTCGATGATTCGGCCGGGCCGCCCGCGCCGAACACGCTGCTTTGGTATCGCCTCGCCTGCGGACTTCCGCCCGAGCTTCCGGCCACCAGCCTGAACAGCGAGACGGCAGCAAACGCTCAGACGGCGCGGACGGACTATCGATTCGTCCTCACCCAGCTGGGCCCCTGCACCCGATAACGCCGCGATCAGCGGCGGTGGCGGACCATCGTGATGCCGATCGATTCGTCGCGTTCGGCAATCGCCAGCTTGATGATTCGCACTTCGACACGGCGCACGCGCGAATCGCCGATGAACAGGGTCTGGGCGATATGATCGGCGACCGCTTCGATCAGCGTGAAATGCACGTCTTTCGGCAACCCGTCCGTCGCGGCATGCTTGAGGTCGATATAGCTTTTCGACGCGCTCAGCGGCGTATCGGGCGCGAAATGCTCAGGCACATCGATATCGGCAGTCACCGAAATCCGAAGCGGCTGCGGCAGATGGGTTTCTTCGGAATAGATACCGGTCAGAATCTCGACTTCGAGGTCATGGACCTGAAGCTGCAGCAAATCAGGCAATCGGTGGCCTTTCGTGAAAACTGGCGCTCCCCTAGGCCCTGACCCGGCAAACGGCAATGCCTCCCGTCAGGCCGAAGCGCTGGGCCGCGCCGATGCCGCGCCATGCCAGCGCCACACATTTTGCAGCCTTTCTGGAATCTCCAGCTTCACGCCGCGCGCAAAGTCCATCGTGACCAGCGCAGTGATGTCGGCAAAGCTGTAGCTGTCGCCGGCAACCCAGGGATGCGTCGCCAGATGGCGGTCGAATGCCTCCAGAAAACAGCGCCACATCGCAACGCCGCGCGTCGCCAGCTCCGGAATCTGCGGCACCGGACCGAAATTGCCGACAATCGCGCGATCCTTGAACACGGGACGGGTGTTCCGATAGGCGTAGACGACGGCGACATAGCCGTCTCCTTCGATACGGCGTGTCCAGCTTTCGATTCGCCCAATCTCGCGCGGCGTGGTGCCGAACAGCGGCGGATCGGGGTGTTCGGCCTCGAAATAGCGACAGATCGCAGCCGATTCGCACAACACTTCGCCATCGTCGAACGCCAGCGCAGGCACAGCGCCGCGCGGATTGATCGCAAGATAATCGTCGCCCAGCTGTTCGGACGATTTCAGGTCGATCTCCTCGCGCGGCACATCGATGCCCTTTTCCGCGAGAAAGATTCGCACGCGCCGCGGACTTGGCGCCCATGCGGCATCATATAGCTTCATTCCAACATCCCCGGTTCAGCCTTGCTTCACGCGCGAAACACGCTAAACGCCGCCGCCCCCGGCGTCCATGCCGGCGCAGTGGAAGGAATGCGCGGTGATCGAGCTCGTGCCGCTGGATGCGATCCCTGAACCCATGGTCGAGGCGTTGCTCGACCGTGCGTTCGGTCGCGACCGCCACGGACGCACCGCCTATCGGATTCGCGAGGGCGTGGATGCCATTCCGGCGCTCAGCTTTGCCGCGCGTTTTGCCGACGGCCGGCTTGCCGGCACGATCCAGTGCTGGCCTGTGGCGCTTGCCTGCGACGGCAGCGGGACCGTGCCGATGGTCATGGTCGGCCCGGTCGCCGTCGATCCCGAATGGCAGCAGGAAGGCATCGGCAGGTTGCTGATGGCCGAAATGCTGCGCAGTGCGGATGCCGCGGGCATGCCTGCCCTGATGCTGATCGGCGATCCGGAATATTATGGTCGCTTCTTCGGCTTCACGGCCGATCGCACCGCGCGCTGGCGGCTTCCGGGACCGGTCGAGCGCCATCGCCTGCTCGCCCGTGGTGCGTCGGTGCCCGATTGCGCGGGCATGCTGGGGCCCGATCTGCGCAAGGTCGCCTGAGGCCCGCATCGGATCAGCCTTTGCGATTGGCTGCGGGAGTGCCTAATTCGTGGCGATGCCTGCACCACCGCCTCCCGACTTCGCCAATCTGTCGCTCGCCGAAATCGCGCGCCTCGCCCAGGAACAGCGCCTGCCCCCGGTCGAAAAATGGAATCCGCAGCATTGCGGGCATAGCGATATGCGGATCGCACGCGACGGCACCTGGTTTCATCAGGGGTCGCCGATCGGGCGCATTGCGATGGTGCGCCTCTTCTCTACGATCCTGCGCCGCGAACCCGATGGCAGCCATGTGCTGGTGACGCCGGTCGAAAAACTCGACATCGATGTCGAGGACGCGCCCTTCGTCGCGGTCGAACTGAAGCGCGAAGGCGAAGGCGCTGCGATGAATCTCGCCTTCCGCCTCAATACCGACGAACTGGTCAGCGCCGATGCCGACCATGGCCTGCGGGTCGAACAGCGCGAGGACGGCCCTCGCCCCTATCTGCAGGTGCGCGGCGGGATGGAGGCGCTGATCGTACGCAGCGTCTATAACGAACTCGCCGAAATCGCATTGAGCAACGACAGCGACCCGCCCGGCGTGTGGAGTCGCGGCGCGTTTTTCCCGATGGAGCCGGCATGACTCTGGCCGAACGGCTGAAGATCGCATTGGCGGCGACGGATCGGGAGCAGCCCATCCTGTTGACCGGTGACGACCGCGACGACGATCGGGTAATGGCGACGCATCCGGCGGCGGTGCTGGTCGCGGTTTCCGACGCGCGCGATCCTTCCGTCATACTGACTCAGCGACCCGAAACCATGCGACAGCATCCGGGGCAGATCGCGTTTCCCGGGGGAAAGGTCGAACCGAACGAGGACGTGATCGTTGCCGCGCTGCGCGAGGCCGAGGAGGAAATCGCCCTTCCGCGCGATCGCGTTCAGGTCATCGGCCCCGCCGACCGGTATCGCACCATTACCGGGTTCGAAGTCACGCCGGTGATCGGTGTGGTGCCCCCTGCCCTCACGCTGATGCCGAACGAAAGCGAAGTGGCCGAAGTGTTCGAAGTCCCCCTCGCCTATCTGATGGATGAAGCCAATCATGTGCAGGGATCGATCGATTGGCAGGGGCGCAAACGCTATTATTACGAAATCCACTGGCAGGAACGCCGGATCTGGGGCGCGACGGCGGCGATGATCGTCAATCTTTCGCGGCGGCTGAAATGGACGCAGTGACGCAACTCCCCCGTGCCGACTGGCGCGAGCGGGCAGGCATGGCGCAGCTGGTCGCGGCGCTGGGCGGCGGCGGCGCGGCGCGGTTCGTCGGCGGCGCGGTGCGCGATACGCTGCTCGCGCTGCCGGTGCAGGATGTCGACATCGCGACGTGCCACGCCCCGGACGATGTCGTCCGAATGCTGGCCGATGTCGGCATCCGCACGGTTCCGACCGGGATTGCGCATGGCACGATCACCGCACTGCTGGAAAGCGGGCCGGTCGAAGTGACGACGCTGCGCCACGACGTAACCACCGATGGCCGGCGCGCGACCGTAGCCTTTACCGACGACTGGCGCGAAGACGCCGCACGGCGCGACTTCACGATGAACGCGCTCTATGCCGATCCGGAAACCGGGGCGATTTTCGATTATTTCGACGGGCTGGCCGATCTGAAGGCGCGGCGGGTGCGGTTCATCGGCGATCCCTATCGCCGCATTGCCGAGGATCATCTGCGCATCCTGCGCTTCTTTCGGTTCCTCGCCCGATTCGGTGATGAACCCGAGGCCGAGGGGCTGAAGGCCTGCGCCGATCGCGCCAACGATCTGATGGCGCTTTCGCGCGAACGCATCGCCGACGAGCTGCTCAAGCTGCTGGTCGCAAAGGAAGCGGTGCGCGTCGTCGCGTTGATGATCGACCAGGGGATTTTCCGCCCGGTATTGCCGGAAATCACCACCGCCGGGCTACTGCGGCTGGAACAGGTCGTGCATTGCGAACAGACGCTGGGCGAGCAGGCAGATGCGATCCGGCGGCTGGCGGCGCTGCTTCCGGTCGATCCGCGCACCGGAGAAGCGGTCGCCGCGCGGCTCAAGCTGTCGAAGCTGCAGCGCAAGCGGCTCACCACGGCCCTGAGTAGCGAATCCTATGATTCGGCGCGCGCCATGGCATATCGACTGGGTCGTGACGCGGCGGTGGACCGGCTGTTCCTGCGGCGTGGCGACGAGCCGGCGCTGCGCGCGGCCTATGCCGAAATCGCGGATTGGGAAATGCCGCGCCTGCCGGTTTCCGGCGGGGCACTGGTCGAGCGAGGTCTGGAAAAAGGGCCTGAAGTCGCCCGGACGTTGCGGGAAATCGAGGATCGCTGGATCAGCGAGAATTTTCCGGGCGAAGCGCGCGTCGCGCATCTTGCCGATGAAGCAGTGGCTCAGGCGTTGCGCGCACGCAGCAGCGCATAGGCCTCTTCGTCGGGCAGCGGCCGCGCATAGAGGAAGCCCTGCCCATAATTGCAGCCGAGCGCGGCGAGCGTCTGCGCCAGTTCGTTGGTTTCGATGCCCTCGGCGGTCGTCTGCATGCCCAGCGCATGCGCCAGGCCCAGGATCGCGCGCACGATCGCCACCTTGTCGCGATCGGCCAGCATGCCCGACACGAAACTGCGGTCAATCTTGAGCAGATCGATCGGCAGCTTCTGAAGATAGGCCAGATTCGAATAGCCGGTGCCGAAATCGTCCATGGCGAGCGTGGTGCCAAGATCTTTCAGCGCCAGCATCGTCTGCGCAATGCGATCTGGATCGCTGACGATGGCGCTTTCGGTCAGCTCCAGCGTGAAACGCGACCCGTCGATATGATGCGTTTCGAGCACCCCACGCACCATCGGCGCGATCTGGTCGCGCTGAAGCTGGATCGCCGAAAGATTGACGGCCAGTTTTACGCCGCAATCACCGCCCGCCCGGCGGTCCCATTCGGCAAGTGTTCGCGCCGCCTCGTCCATCGCCCATCGGCCGAGCGGTACGATCAGGCCCGATTCCTCGGCCACCGGAATGAACTCGGTCGGGGACAGCTTTACCCCGTCCTCGGTCGTCCAGCGCGCCAGCGCCTCGAACGATTTGATCCGGCCGCTCGCCAGATCGCAGATCGGCTGGAAACTGAGCGTCATCAGCCCGCCGTCGATTGCGCGGCGCAGCGCGGTTTCGATGCTGAACTGTTCGCGCGCGAGATCGAAGGCGCGCGTCTGATAGACTTCGGTCCGCCCGCTTTTCTTCGCCCGCTTCACCGAAAACTGGGCGTGACGGATCAGGTCTTCGGGATCGTCGATATCGTCCGATCCCAGCGCGACGCCGATCGAACAATCGATGCGGACTTCGAAATCGGACAGGCGGAACGGCATCGACAGCGCCGCCTGAACGCGCTTGGCGACATGCAACGCTTCGTTGGGGCCGTCATCCAGCGCCATGATGATGCCGAATTCATCGCCACCCATCCGCCCGAGCACGTCGCGCCCGCGCAACGCGCCCTTGATACGCCGCGCCACCGAAATCAGCAGTTCGTCGCCGACCAGACCGCCCATACAGGCGTTGACGCGGCTGAACCGGTCGAGATTGAGCGCCAGAACCGCGAATTTGTTGCGATTGTCCGGACCGATCATCGATTCGAGCTGGTCGCCGAATCCCGCGCGATTGGGCAGCCCGGTCAGGCTGTCGGTCGTCATTTCACGACGCAGGCTCTGCTCGGTGCGCAATTCGCCGGTCTGATCGACGAGGGTAACCATGCAGCGATGCTTCCGCCGAGCCGACTGGCGCGCGAACATCACCCGGAAATAGCGGCAATCGACTTCCTCGCCGAATTGCCAGGCGATTTCGCAGCGCGTGTCGTCCGATGCCAGGAAACGCCGGATTTGCGGCCCCAGCAGCCGGATCAGCGGCGATTCGCTCGCCAGGGTGCCCAGCCCGGCCAGCCGGAAGGGGCGATTGATGCTTTCGAAAAGAAAGCGGTTTCCATGCAATTCGACGATCGCCGCAGGAACCGGCAGCAGATTGAGATCCAGCGCACTCGTCAGCGGACCGAACATGGCGCTGCGATCCGGAATATCCTCCGGCTGCGTGTCGCTATCGACCGTGTGAATTTTTTGCCCCGCCATCCTCTATGGCGCTACCCACGAATGGTTAAAAGCCACTGAACCCTGTGGGCAAATTCGCACATTTTTCGAATTTTCAGAAGCGATTGTCGCGTGGGAAGCCCGTAGGCGGCATGCGACCGGCAGCTCCGCGCGCCGCGCGCCAGGGCGTGAGGTCGGTTTCGCTGCGATACCGCTCCTGCTCGCCGCCCATCCGCCAGCGCAATCCTTCCTCCATCCGGAAGGTGATCATGTCGGACAGGCCGCCGTCGCGATAGCGCTGCAACTGCACGCCCTGCCCGCGCGTCAGCTCGGCGACTTCGGACAGCGGAAAGACCAGCAGCTTGCGATTGTCGCCGATCACCGCAACGCCATCATCCTCTGCCGCAATCGCGCGGACCAGCTTGAGCCTTGCCTGTCCCTTGGGCGTCGCGACCTGCTTGCCCTTGCGCGTTTCGGCGAGAACATCGGCGGCCTTCACCACGAAACCCCGTCCGTCGGTTGCGGCGAGCAACAGCTTTTCCGCCGAGGATGCGGGCAGCAGTGCAACGATTTCGCGTTCGCCCTCAAGATCGATCATCAGCCGCACCGGCTCGCCGAAACCGCGCCCGCCGGGCAGTTTGTCCGCCGCCAGCGTATAGAAACGGCCATTATCGGCGGCGAGCAGCAGCTTGTCGGTCGTCTGCGCGTGGAACGCGAAGAGCGGACCATCGCCTTCCTTGAATTTGAGCGTTTCGGCGGCGGCGAGATCGACATGCCCCTTCATCGCCCGAATCCAGCCGCGCTGCGACAGGATGACGGTGATCGGCTCCTTCTCGATCATCGCGTCGAGCGGGATTTCGCGGGTCGGTCCGGCCTCTTCGATTACCGTGCGGCGCTTGCCCAGCTCGGTTTCCGCGCCATAGCGATCCATCATCTTCTTGAGGTCGCGTTTCAGCCGCGTCCGCTGGCGGGCCGGCGAATCGAGCAGTTGCTCGATCTCCGCCTTTTCCTTTTCGAGCGCGTCATGTTCCTTGCGCAGCTCCATTTCCTCGAGCTTGCGCAGGCTGCGCAGCCGCATGTTGAGGATCGCTTCGGCCTGGCGGTCGGTCAGCGCGAACTCGGCGATCATCACGGCCTTGGGTTCATCCTCGTACCGGATGATCTCGATCACGCGATCGAGGTTGAGGAAGGCAATGATATAGCCGGCAACCAGCTCCAGCCGGTCGATGATCTTGCTGAGCCGATGCTGCGACCGGCGGATCAGCACTTCGGCCTGATGATCCTTCCATGCCGAAATCGCTTCGCGCAGGCTCATCACCCGCGGCGTCCGGTTTTTGTCGAGCACGTTGAGGTTGAGCGAGAAACGGCTTTCCAGCTCCGAAAGGCGGAACAGGCTTTCCATCAGCGTTTCGGGATCGACGCGGCCGGTGCGCGGCTCGAGAACGATACGAATATCCTCGGCGCTTTCGTCGCGCACATCGGCGAGGATCGGCAGTTTCTTGTCGTTGATCAGCGTCGCGATCTGTTCGATCAGCTTGCCCTTCTGCACGCCGTACGGAATTTCGGTGACCACCGCGACCCAGGTGCCACGGCCCAGATCCTCGCGATGCCATTTGGCGCGCACGCGGAAACTGCCGCGCCCGGTGCGATAGCTTTCGGCGATCGAAGCGGGACTGTCGACCACGGTGCCGCCGGTGGGGAAATCGGGGCCGGAGACGAACTCGAGGATCGCGGCATCGTCCGCCTCGGGCTGATCGACCAGATGGATCGCGGCGGCATAAAGCTCGGCGGCGTTATGCGGCGGAATGCTGGTCGCCATGCCCACCGCGATCCCCGCCGCGCCATTGGCGAGCAGATTGGGGAACATGCCCGGGAAAAGCTCCGGCTCGTTATCCTCGCCATTATAGGTGGGGCGGAAATCGGCCGCCTCTTCGTCCAGCCCCTCCATCAGGTCGATTGCGACCTGCGTCAGCCGCGCCTCGGTATAGCGATAGGCCGCGGCGTTATCGCCGTCGATATTGCCGAAATTCCCCTGCCCGTCGACCAGCGGATAGCGCAGCGCGAACGACTGCGCGAGGCGCACCATCGCGTCATAGACCGATGCATCGCCATGCGGATGGTACTTACCGATTACATCGCCGACGACGCGCGCGCATTTCTTGTATCCGCTGGCCGGATCGAGCTTGAGCAACCGCATCGCCCAGAGCAGGCGGCGATGCACCGGCTTCAGCCCGTCGCGCACATCGGGCAGCGAACGCGCCGTGATCGTCGACAGCGCATAGACCAGATAGCGCTCGGAAAGCGCGCTATCGAAGGGGACGTCGGTGGGTTCGGGGGTTTCCAGGTCGAGAGACATTCCCCTGCCGATAGCAGCGCTGCGCGCCAGTTGCGAGATGGCATGAACGGCGCTAGTGTCATATATCACTAACACAGGCCGTTCCGGAGATGGCATGCGTCGAATCACAATGATGGCCGCGCTGGCGTTGCTGCCAGGCTGCGCGACCGGGCCTGCCGGGCACATAACCGACGCGAGCCATTCGGTCGTGGGGCGAAGCTGGCACTATGTCCGCACCAATATCGCCGGGGGTGAGGACGAACAGATCTATGTCCATCGTGCCGCCGCCGACCGCATCGAAGTGTACAAGATGCGCAACCGCTGCGCGCGCGCCGCGCTGGTGACGGCTACGATCGATCCGCTGACCGGCGTCGCCACCGGATTCGAAGCAGCGACCGTAGAGCCACAGGCGGGCCGCGAGCCCTATGCCTGGCTGACGGTCGACGGCAATCGGCTGGAAGCGCGACTGGGAACCGGGCCGGACGCGCAACGCAGTTCGGCAACCATCGAAAAGACGCCCTGGCACGATTACGACTATGATCTCGCGACGCTGTCCGCCGCGCTGCAGCTTCGCGCCGGAAGCCGTGCCCCCTTTTCGTTCGGCATGACGATGATGTGGCCCGACGAATCGGGGAATTGGGCGATACACTGGCTCGGCGAGGCGAATGCCACATTCACTGCCGCCGAACCGCATCTGGGGAATGACAGCCTGCGGTTCGAGGTTCAGGGTACGGCGTTCGGCGAAGCGGGCGGCGGTCCGCTGTGGATCGATGCGCGATCCGGCACCATCGTCGATGCGCAATGGGGGCGCCCCAATCACCACGAATATCGCGATTTCCGGCTGCGTCTGATCGCGCAATTGCCGCAAGGCGAAGCCGCCTGGATCGCCTTGCTGCGCAGCCATTACGAAGCGTGCCCCGCCGAAGCCGACTGATCGCCGTTGTCGTCCCGGGCCATCACGTTCCCGAAACGGAACAGCCCGGCATCGGCGGAGTTGGGCATTAACCAAATTTTCGCTATCTGAAGCGGCAACGAGGGAGGACGGAATGCGCTTCACGGCTTGTCTGGCTGCGTTCGCTGCGATGGCGATGCTTGCCGGTTGCGATTCGGACCAGGGCGGCAAGAGCAAGGCCGCCGAACCCGACATGGCGATGCGCGAAGCCGCCGCCGCCTTTGCCGCCACGGGGACGCCGTTCGATTATCGCTATGCCTTCCGCCTGCCCGGCGATGCGATCAAGCAGGTTGTCGAACGCAGCGCCGACGATTGCCAGCGGCTGGCGGAGAACCGCCGCTGCGAAGTGTTGGCAATGCGCTACAGCGTCGAAGACGCGACCAAGGTGTCGGCGGTGCTGACGGTCAAGATCGATCCCACCATCGCGCGCGGATTCGGCGACGAGCTGACTCAGGCAGTTGCCGAGGCCGATGGCGTGCTGCTCGATACGCAGGTGGTGACCGGTGAAGGCGGCATGTCGCGCCAGCCGACGACCACGGAGCGCCTGAAACGCGCGCTGGAAGAAGCGCGGGCGAAACCCAATGATCCCGCCGCGCAGGCCGAGGCCACGGCAATCCAACAGGCGCTGGCCACGATCGAAAAGGTTCAGGGCGATACCGTCGGCACCTGGGCGACGGCGCCGGTGCTGATCACCTATGAATCGAGCGGGCCGATGAGCGTGCTCGGCAACGGCAAGGCCGATCTCAAAACCGCCGGGCAGACATTGCAGGATTCGCTCGCGCGGCTGGCTCAGTTGCTTGCAGCGTTCGGTCCCTGGATCGTCGCGCTGTTCATCCTCGTCTTCATCCTGCGCTGGATCATCCACCGTACCGAAGCCGCCGCCGACCCCGTGCCCGCACGCGATCCGGCCCCCAATGCCGTGCCGGTGAACGACGACCCCGATGATCGCCGCAACCTGATCCAGCGCTGGTTCGCGCGCGACGAGGATGAGGACTGACGAACACCGCGCTTCCATAATCCTACTCATGTGATACCGTATCGTGTCAATGATGGGGGAGAGGTTGATGCGACGACTGTTCCTGTTGCTGCTTGCGTGCGGTGTTGCCGCCTGTTCGGATCAATCGGATCGTCAATCGGCGGGCGCAGAAAGCTATGACGTGGCTGTGGCCGATACGCCGGCGCCTGCCGGGGAGTCGTTTAGCAGTCAGACATCCTCGACCGACCCGATTTCGATCTCACTGCCCCAACTCGCCTACAGCTATACGCTGGGTTTTCGGGTGCCGGTCGATTCGGTGAGCACCGTGCAGCAAAGCCATCTGGAGCTTTGCCGCGAACTGGGCCCGGCCAAATGCCAGCTGATCGCCATGTCGAACAACGACGGCGAGAATCGCGCGGGCGATGCAACGCTTAACCTGCGAGTGGCATCGGGCATCGCGCGCGAGTTTCAGACCCGGCTCTCTGCTGCCGTCGATTCGGCGGGCGGGCGCACTGTCGCCACCAATATCTCGGCGGAGGACGTGTCGAAGGACATGGTCGACGCCAGGGCGCGTATCGCCCAGCGCGAATTGCTGGTGTCGCGGCTTACCGAGATATTGCGCACCCGCAACGGCCCCGTCGCCGATCTGGTTGCAGCAGAGCGCAGCGTCGCTCAGGCACAGGAAGAGCTCGACAAGGCCAAGGGCTGGCTGACCGAATTGCAGGGCCGCGTTGCCATGTCGCGGTTCGAAATCCGGTACAATGCCGTCGCCCCCGCTGCAGCCGACCAAAGCTGGACAGGCCAGATTCAGGATGCCTTCAGCGGATCCGGCGCCGCGTTCCTGATGGGCGTACGGGCATTGCTGGTCCTGCTGATCTTCCTTGCGCCCTGGTTGATCGTGCTGATTCCCGCCATTCTGGCGGTTCGGTTTCTGCGCAGACGCAGGTCGATCGATGCGGAAGCGGACTCGCACGAAGGCTGATTGCACCCCACCCGGCCATTGGGTATAGGGCCTAGCCTTTCAGGCCCCGGTCAGCGCGGTCATGCCGTGCTGCCGGGGCGGATCATTTCAGGGGTACCCGCCACGATGGCACGTCGCCGCCAGATCTACGAAGGCAAGGCCAAGATCCTGTACGAGGGTCCCGAGCCAGGCACGCTGATCCAGTATTTCAAGGACGATGCGACGGCGTTCAACGCCCAGAAAAAGGGCACGATCAGCGGCAAGGGCGTGCTGAACAACCGAATCAGCGAACATGTCTTCACGCTGCTTCAGGGAATCGGGGTCCCCACCCACTTCATCCGCCGCCTCAACATGCGCGAGCAGCTGATCCGTCAGGTCGAGATCGTTCCGATCGAGGTCGTGGTGCGCAACGTGGTTGCCGGTTCGCTGTCGAAGCGGCTGGGGATCGAGGAAGGGACGCCCCTGCCCCGCACGATCGTCGAATATTATTTCAAGGACGATGCGCTCGGCGATCCGATGGTCACCGACGAACATATCCTGTGCTTCGGCTGGGCCAGCCAGGAAGAGCTGCACGACATGGCCGACATGGCGATTCGCGTGAACGACTTCCTGTCGGGCCTGTTTGCCGGGATCGGGATCCGGCTGGTCGACTTCAAGCTCGAGTTCGGGCGGATCTGGGACAATGATTACAGCCGGATCATCCTGGCCGATGAAATCAGCCCTGACGGATGCCGCCTCTGGGACATGGTCTCGGGCGAAAAGCTCGACAAGGACCGGTTCCGCCGCGATCTGGGCGGCGAAGTCGAAGCCTATCAGGAAGTCGCGCGCCGCCTCGGCCTGATGCCCGAAGGCGCCGATTCGACGGTTCTCGATCTGGAAAAGCACCGCCAGCGCAAGGGCAGCTGAGCAAGGCCTGACGCTTGAGCCCGTGGGAGCTGAGCTTGTCGAAGCCCTGTTCTGCTTCTTTCGCGTTCGGACGAAGAAAAAGCGGCCCTTCGACAGGCTCAGGGCAAACGGGTTTGCGGGCAGCCGCTCGCGATAAAATCCATCACCGCCCGCAACTGCGCCTTGCGATAATGCACCAGCGGAGCCATAGGCTCGCGGCATGAAACTCCGCATCATCGTGACGCTCAAGAACGGCGTGCTCGACCCGCAGGGCAAGGCGATCCAGCACGCGCTGGGTTCGCTCGGCTTCGATGGCGTCAGCGACGTTCGTGCCGGCAAGATCTTCGAACTCGAAGTTGCCGATACGACCACCGACGATCAGATTGACGAGATGTGCCGAAAGCTGCTCGCCAACACCGTGATCGAAAACTTCCGGGTGGAAAAACAGTGAAGACCGCCGTCATCGTCTTCCCCGGATCGAATTGCGACCGCGATATCGCGGTTGCGCTGGAATCGATGACGGGCACGAAGCCGGCGATGGTGTGGCACGGCGACAGCGAACTTCCCGAGGGGCTGGGCGTCATCGCGCTGCCCGGCGGCTTTTCCTATGGCGACTACCTGCGCTGCGGCGCGATCGCGGCGCGCAGCCCGATCGTTCGCGCCGTGATCGACGCGGCCAATCGCGGCACGCCGGTAATCGGCATCTGCAACGGATTTCAGGTGCTGACCGAGACCGGGCTGCTGCCCGGCGCATTGATGCGTAACGAAGGGCTGAACTTCGTCTGCCGCGATGTCGAACTGAGCGTCGAAAACAGCCAGTCGATCTTCACCAGCGCCTATTCGGCGGGGGAGACGCTGACGATCCCGGTTGCCCATCACGACGGCAATTATTTCGCCGACGCCGAAACGCTCGACCGGATCGAGGGCGAAGGCCGGGTGGCGTTTCGCTACACCGGCAACGTCAATGGATCGGCGCGTTCGATCGCAGGCGTGCTGAACAAGGCCGGCAATGTGCTGGGCATGATGCCGCACCCCGAACGCCGCATCGAAGCCGCGCATGGCGGCACCGACGGCCGCCGGTTATTCGAGGGTCTTCTCGAAGCGGTCAGCTGACGGCGTTTCGCGCTTTATGCGTGCCATCGCTGCGAAAGGATCAGACGCGCGCGTTGAACGGCGTGAAATTGGTCCCTTCGTCATAGACGTCGACGCCTTCGCGGCGCTTCAGGAAACCGACGACCAGATAGGTGACCGGCGTCAGCAGCGCTTCCCACGCAACCTTGAGCACCCATTGGGTCACCAGCACCGTCAGCACCAGTTCGTTGGTCCAGCCTTCCGCCCAAAGGAACGCGGCGGGATAGAAGATCAGGCTGTCCACCCCCTGCCCTGCGATCGTCGAGCCGATGGTGCGCATCCAGAGATGCCTGCCCTTCGTCCAGACCTTCATCTTCGCCATGACATAGCTGTTGACGAATTCGCCGCACCAGAACGCCACCATCGATGCGAGGACGATGCGCGGCACCTGACCGAAAATCACTTCATAGGCCGCCTGATTTTCCCAGTCCGGCGCGGGCGGCAGCTGAACCACCACCCAGCTCATCAGCGCCATGAACAGCACCGCGGCAAACCCCGCCCAGATCACGCGACGCGCGCGGGCATAGCCATAGACTTCGGTCAGCACGTCGCCGATCACATAGCTGACCGGAAAGAACAGGATTCCGGCTCCGAACGGCCAGTATCCGATCCCCGGCAACCAGATCTGGGCGACCTTCCCCGCGCCGATCACGTTGGAAAGGACGAGGATCACCACAAACGCAGCCATCACGAAATCGAAATAGCGGAAATGGCCTCCGGTGATTTCGCGCGCGCGGATATGCGCCAGTCGGGCGGGTTCGTTCATGCCGGGACTATGATCCCGGTTCCGCCTTCATGCAATCCGCGCTAGGAAGCCGCGCAACGCGCCCGTAGCTCAGCTGGATAGAGCACGAGACTTCTAATCTTGAGGCCGCTGGTTCGAACCCAGCCGGGCGCGCCATTTTCCTGTTTTCAGGCGATCGCCGGGCGACCCAAGGCCGCCCAGTCGCGGTTCAGGCCTTGTCCTTCTTGCCCTTGCTGCGGCCATAGAGGAGCGCGCCGACCAGCGCGGCGGAGCCGATACCTACGGCAGCACCGGCAGCGACCCATTTGCGCGTCCGGGCGGCTTCTTCCTGCTTTGCCTCGACATCGCCGACATCGTCGTGCGGCGGCTCCTCGATCGGATAAGGCGACTGATTCTCTTCGGGTATTGGTGGTTTCTTCGTCATAAAATTCCCTTGCTGCACAACATCGAACGAGCAGCGCGCGCAAGAGTTGCCCGATCCGGCCACGAAACGAAACCCCCGCGCGAAACTCCTTGGCATGCCCCTGCCCTGCGGTGCAGAAGTTGCGGCCATGAACCCGATCTATGCCGCGATGGGCACGACCATTTTCGAAGCCATGTCGGCGCGCGCCCGCGCCAGCGGCGCCATCAACCTGGGCCAGGGTTTCCCCGACGGCACCGGGCCGCAGGCCGTGCTGAAGGCGGCTGCCGACGCGCTGACGCAGCGATCCAACCAATATCCACCAATGATCGGCATCCCCGAACTGCGTCAGGCCGTGGCCGATCATTATGCGCGGCATCAGGGGCTCAATCTGTCGCCCGACGAAGTGGTGGTGACATCGGGTGCCACCGAAGCGCTGGCGGCGTCGCTGCTCGCGCTGATATCGCCCGGCGACGAAGTCATTTGTTTCCAGCCGCTCTATGACGCCTATGTCCCGCTGATCGAGCGCGCCGGCGGCGTGCCGCGCTTTGTCGCGCTGCAGCCGCCCGAATGGCGGATCACCGCCGATGCGCTGGAGGCAGTGCTGAGCGACCGGACGCGCCTTGTCCTCTTCAACAATCCGCTCAATCCCGCCGCGACGATGGCGAGCGCACAGGAACTGGCGCTGCTCGCCGATTTCTGCGTCGCCAATGACCTGATCGCGATTTGCGACGAGGTTTGGGAGCATGTGACCTTCGACGGAGCGCGCCATTTGCCGCTGATCGGCTTTCCCGGCATGCGCGAGCGGACGGTGAAGATCGGCAGCGCGGGCAAGATATTCGCCCTGACCGGCTGGAAAGTCGGATGGATGTGCGCCGCACCCGAGCTTCTGCGCGGGCTCGCCAAGGCCCATCAGTTCCTCACCTTCACTACCCCTCCCAATCTGCAATGGGCAGTGGCCGAAGGGCTCGCTACGCAGGATGACTGGGTGCAGCAGGCGCGACGGCAATTTCAGCGTTCGCGCGACCGGCTGAAGACCGGGCTGGAAAAACTCGGCCTCGTCACGCTGCCCAGCGCCGCAACCTATTTCCTGTCGATCGACCTGGCCGCCAGCGGCATCGCGCAGGGCGACGTCGATTTCTGTAACCATCTGCTCGACACCGTCGGCGTTGCGGCGATCCCGGTATCCGCCTTTTACGCGCAGGATGCGGTCACCAATGTCGTGCGCCTGTGCTTCGCCAAGGAAGACGCGACGATCGACGGCGCGCTGGAGCGGATGGCGAAGCTGCGCGAAACCGTTGGCTGAGGCAGGGATCGCCGCGCGCTGAGTCGCATACCGGCCGTTCCAAAGTTGACGAAAGTAGCGGCACGCCCCCCTGCCCATTCCAACACACGCCGTTCGAAAATCGAGAAACGCGATCCGGCACAGGAAATTGCGGGCCATGTGCTGAGCAAAGGCGCGCAAATCCTACATTGCAAGCGATGAGAGTCTGTCCGATTCAGATGGGATTACTTTCCCCTTCGCCCTGAGTAGGGGCTGAGCCCGGCGAAGACCCGTATCGAGGGGCCCTTCGATACGCCATTTCGACAAGCTCAATGGCTACTCAGGACAAGCGGCTCAGGCCAATCAGGACAGTGTCTAGCGCCCCGAACCGGACAGCACCGTATCCCGGGTCAGATCGATCCGGATCCGTACCCAGCTGCCCACCTGTTCACGCCCCCCCTTGCGCGGCGGACGCACGCGGAATTCCCACGCCATCGCCAGCACCGCCTGGCCCATCCCCGAACCCTTCGGTCCTTCGGCTTCGAGCTGGCAGTCCTCAACACGATATCGCGGCGCAGTCCGGCAACTGATCAGCGCATAGGCCGGGGCCTGAAGCGTCGAAAGATAGCCGCGCATCATCTGGCGGCTCGGCCGCTCATACCATTCGGCGCCGTAGAGCGGCGATCCATCGGGCGCAGTGCCGACGACTTCGGAATCGGCACGCGCGCCCGGAACACCGGGATCGACCGGACCATAGGTGCGCGAGGGCCGCGCAGGCGTTGCGGGCTGCTGTGTCGGGCGGCGCATCGAATCGTCGACCTGCGCCATGTCGGCGCGCGACATCGGAATGAAATCGGGCAGCGGCATGTCGGACGGGGCCTGACGCACCGGCTGCGGCTGGCTTTGCGGCTGGGGTTGCCGTTGCTCGGTCGGGCGCTGTTGCGGCTGGGGTTTTGCGGGCTGCGGGCGATCGCTCGACGCAGTTTCGCTCGCCTCGGACGCGGCGGGTGCCTCGCCCTCCGCACTGACATCGAAGACACTCAGAGTTTTGTCATTCATCGGCACGAAGATTTTGGGCGCGATCGTGAGCAGCAACAACGCCAGCAACAGTTCGACCACCAGCGCGAGCGCCAAACCCGGCGCACGCCGTTTCAAACCCGATCGCAGTTGGTGCCAATCCACGCGCGGCGCGGCAAATGCCATGAAACCGAAGTCTTCCCTAATGATCGGCGCGTGCCCCGCCCGCCTGAAGGCTTCTCCCAGATGCTCCGCTAGAGTCGCATTGCGACCAAAGCATGTCGGAGCTGAAATATCGGCATCATTCGCCGATCCGGTCGAGCACGCCCTTTTCGGTAATATATCCGGTCACCAGCCGCGCGGGCGTGACGTCGAACGCCGGATTGGCAGCGGGCGATTGCGTCAGGCGGATGGTGGTGATGGTGCCGTCCGCCGCCGGACCGGTGGCTTCGGTCAGTTCCTCGCCCGCGCGTTCCTCGATCGGAATGGCGTCGCCGCTTGGCGTATCGGCATCGAAGGTGGTGTAGGGCAGCGCGACATAGAAAGGCACGCCGTTATCGTGCGCCGCCAGCGCCTTCAGATAGGTGCCGATCTTGTTGCACACATCGCCATTCGCCGTGACGCGATCAGTGCCGACAATCACCGCATCGACCTTGCCCTGCATCATCAGCAGGCCGCCGGCATTGTCGGCGATCACCGTATGCGGCACGCCATGGTTGCGCAGTTCGAACGCGGTCAGCAACGCGCCCTGATTGCGGGGGCGGGTTTCATCGACCCAGACATGGACCGGAATACCTTCGTCATGCGCGAGATAGATCGGCGCAGTCGCAGTGCCGTAATCGACCGTCGCCAACCAGCCGGCATTGCAGTGGGTCAGGATGTTGATCGGGCGATCGGGATGCCGTGCGTGGAGATCGCGCAGCAATTGCAGCCCACTTTCACCGATCGCGCGGCACAGCTCGACATCCTCGTCGCAAATCGCGTCGGCGCGGGCAAACGCAGCCTTCGCCCGCTGTTCGGGCGGCAACGGGCCGACCGTCTTGGCGACTTCATCGAGCGCCCAGCGCAGATTGACCGCAGTCGGGCGGGTGTGGAACAGATAGTCGCGCGCGGCGATCAGGCTTTCGTCCGACGAGTCGACCGCCAGCGCCATGGCAAGGCCATAGGCCGCCGTCGCCCCCACCATCGGCGCGCCGCGCGTCCACATTTCGCGGATCGCGACGGCGGCTTCCTCCATCGTGCGCAGCTCGACCCAGCGGATTTCCCAGGGAAGCTGGCGCTGATCGAGGATGCGGGCGCCCTGCCCGTCCGCCGTGCGCATGATCGAACGGGTATGTTTGCCTTGCAGGATCACGGGCGCACCTCCGCCAGCGAGTGAACATCGCCGCCCTGCCCCTCGCGATCGATCAGCAGCGCCTGAAGACCGGCGGCCTTGGCGGCATCGATTTCGGGCTGCATGTCGGATACGAACAGGATTTCGGCGGGCGCAAGGCCGAGCGCGCCAGCGATCTTTGCGTAAGACGCCGCTTCGCGCTTGGGGCCGGTAGTCGTATCGAAATAGCCCGAGAGCAAGGGCGTCAGGTCGCCCGCCTCGCTGAACGCGAAGATCAGCTTTTGCGCGGCGATCGATCCGGAACTGTAGATATGGACGGGGATACCGGCCTCGTTCCAGCGGCGCAGCGCTTCGGGGGTGTCGGGATAGACATGGCCTTTCAGCGTCCCGTCGCGATAGCCTGCATCCCAGATCATCCCCTGCAGCGTCTTGAGCGGGGTTTCCTTGGCATCGGCATCGATCCAGCCGATCAGCGTCGCAACCGGATCGTCGCCCGGAACCGCCGCCAGGATCGGGGCGACCGCGTCCCGATTGGCGGCGACATAGCCGGGCAGATGCTCGCGCGCATAAGGGAACAGGACATCGGCGACGAAGGCGATGCTGCTCGTTGTCCCTTCGATATCGAGCAGGATGGCTTTGGGGAAAGCGGAGGAAGAAACTGGCAAGCGAACTCCAATTCGGTTCGTGCTGAGTAGGGACTGAGCCCGGCGAAGGCCCGTATCGAAGCCCCGCTTCGACTGGCTCAGCGGCTAATCAGGGCAAGCGGCGTTCTGAAACGCGTCAGGCCGGGACGCTTTCGTGGCGCGGGAAGCGATCGGCAATGGCATCGCCGGTGAAATTGGCGACCCAGCCATCGGGATTGGTGAACAGGCGGATCGCCGTGAAACGCGGGCTTGGCCCCATGTCGAACCAGTGGCGCATACCGGCAGGAACAGAAATCAGATCGCCCTCGACACACAGCATCGCGAACACCTGATCGTCGGTGCGCAGCGTGAACAGCCCTTCCCCTTCGACGAAAAAGCGGACTTCATCCTCCGAATGGCGATGTTCGGACAGGAATTTCGTGCGCAGCGCGCCTTTTTCGGGATGGTCGGGCGCCATGCGGATCACATCGACCGACTGATAGCCTTTCTCCGCCTTCAACCCTGCGATTTCGGGCGCATAGGCGGCGAGCACCGCGTCCTGATCGGCGCCGGCGGGCAGCGGGCGCGTGCCCCATTGTTCGAACCGGACGCCCAGCTTGCGCAGCTTCGCGGCGATTTCGCCGGGATTGGTGGTTTCGAGGATCGGCGCGTCGGGCGCCGCGGCGTCGAAGATGCGAAGCTGGGTCATGAATCCAGTCCTTTCCTGAAACCGCGCTCGGCAAGCTCGGCAGCGATCAGCCACTCGGTCGCTTCGAGCACGCGTTCGGCCTCATCGATATCCTTGCCCCATGCATATAGGCCATGGCTGCGGATGAGGTAAGCGGGTGCTGCGTCGGGCAGCGCGAGCGCGGGTGCGATCGCGGCTTCGATCACCGCCATGTCCTGACTGTTGTTGACGATCGGCAGGCGCACTTCGCTTTCGTGCGTCGCGATGCCGGGAAATGCCTTGAGCATTTCATGCCCGCGAAACGCCCAATGATCGGCATCGGCGGCGGCACGCGACAGGCCGACAGCCTGTGGCGAATGGCCGTGGAGCACCGCGCCGGCGGCGGGGAAATTGCGATAGACCGCGAGATGCAGCGCGGTTTCCGCCGACGGCCTGCCTTCGGTCAGCGGCATGCCGTCGAGATCGACGCGCATGATATCGTCGACACTCAGCCGGCCCTTGTGGCGCCCCGATACGGTGACGGCGATGCTGCCATCGTCCAGCCGCGCCGAATAATTGCCCGAAGTCGCCGGGGCCCAGCCGCGCGAATCAATGCGGCGGCCCACCGCGACAAGCGCCTCGCGCGCCGATTCATAGCTCATCACCATCGCACTGCCCCATAGCGCAGCCCCGCCGGGGGGCGGCAAGCGATTTCAGACGCGGCGTTATTTGCCCGGAATGCCGCTTCCGCGCTTGGCGGGGCCGGAGGAGGTCGAATCGCCGCGATCGGGCGCCGGTCCTTCGGCCCAGCTTCCGCCCATCGGCGCCGGGCCCGGCCAGACTTCATTGTCGGCGACGACCACGTTGAACGCCTCTCCGCCGACATGCCCGTCGACCAGAATCGGCGGCGCCCAGACGCCGCCGGGATCGACTACCGCCTGATTGGTGACGGTGACGATGCTGCCGCGCTCGGTCATGCGGAACAGCCTACGCGCGAATTCACGCGGCAGGCGGATACAGCCATGCGATGCCGGGCGCCCCGGATTATGCCCGGCATGGAGCGCAATCCCGTCCCAGGTCAGCCGCTGCATGAACGGCATCGGTGCGTTGCTGTAGATATTCGAGCGGTGAAATTCCGCCTTTTGCAGAATGGGGAATTCGCCGGTCGGGGTTTCGTGGCCCGCCATGCCGGTCGACACCGTGGCGACACCGATCAGGAATCCACCGCGATAGACATAGGCGCGCTGTTCGGGAATGCTGATCGTCACCGAGACCGCGTCTTCGAAGCCGTAAGAAACCGGCGAAGTCGAGCTGTCGAACCAGCGATACTGGCCGGGGCGCAGCGATTCGATCTCATATATGCCGGGCGTTTCGACGGCCGCCGTCACCTGCGCTGCGGCCGGAATGGCCGGCAACAACAGGAAACTGCTCGCCAAAATCGAGATATTACGAAGGGTGGCAATCGCCATCATCGTCCCCAGCATGCGCCCCGCCGGGGCCGCGTCAATGATTCGTTAACCATTTAACGCTGGAATAGGCAATCGGTGCCGCCCCGGCCTGTCACCGCGCGACCGGGAGTCCCGAAACGGAGCAGACGAAAACCGTGGTTTCGGCCAAAGTCGGCGAAGCGAGCACCGTACACGCCGAACCGTGGACATCGGGACACAGGTTCAGGGAATATTCGCGGCAGAATTTGATATAAGGACAGCCAGCGGGACAAGGAACGGGCATGAAATCGTCTATGCGAAACGGCCTTGATTCGGTGCAGACGCGCCGGGCAATGCTTCGATCGGCTCTGGTTGTAGCGGGCGGCGCTGCCGTTTCAGCATGCGCATCGCGAACACCCACCCTCGCCAGCGCACCGATGATTCCCGTACCCGAACCCCTGCCCCCCGCACCGATGGTGCCTGCCGTAGTCGCACAGCGGCCCGAGGCACCCGCAGGGGTGCGCCAGGATCTGTTCGAACGCGCGATAGCGGCGCTCGACCGCCATTCGATGCGGATCCCCAATCACGACAAGATGGCGATCATCGATTTCGACAATCATTCGGCAACGCCGCGCTTTCACGTCATCACGCTGGGCGACGGTCAGGTAACGTCATATCTGGTGTCGCACGGCAGCGGATCGGACCCCGAACATACCGGATGGCTGCAGCATTTCTCCAATGTTCCGGGATCGAACGCGACCAGCGAAGGCGCCTATGTCGCATCCGAATATTATGTCGGCCAGCATGATCTGTCGCAGCGGCTCGATGGGCTGGACCATACCAACAACAATGCGCGCGACCGTGCGATCGTGGTGCACGGCGCGTGGTACGCCAATAGCGACATGATCGACAAATGGGGCAAGCTGGGCCGCAGCCAGGGCTGTTTCGCGGTCGGCGAGAATGTGTTGCCGGTCGTGTTCGATCAGCTTGGCCAGGGCCGGATGATCTACGCATCGAAGGTCGCCTGACGCCGCATCCCGCAAACCGGAAGGGCTGGCAGCGACTGCCCTTCCCCTCTATCAGTTCCGGCATGACATCAATGCCGAACCCGCGCCGCATGGCTGAACGAAGGGCCCGCTGATGGCGCGCAAAGCGACCGGTGCGCATCCCTTTTATTCGCTGCACCGACAGGGAATGCTGCGCGTGGGCACCTGTACGCCGATCGCCACGGTCGGCGATCCTGCGGCAAATGCCACCGCAACGATCGAACTGGCGAAGCATGGCGAACAGGCGGGCGCAGACCTGCTCGTCTTTCCCGAACTCAACGTCACTTCCTATGCGATCGACGATCTGCATCTTCAGGATGCGCTGATCGACGCGACCGAAACGGCACTGGCGGCCATTGTTGCGGCAAGCGCGAAGCTGAAGCCCGTGCTGCTGGTCGGTGCGGCGCTGCGCCGCAACGGGCGGCTGTATAATTGCGCGGTAGCGATCGCGCGCGGTCGCGTGCTGGGCGTGATCCCCAAGCAATATCTGCCCAATTACCGCGAATATTATGAAAAGCGCTGGTTCGCGCCGGGCCTCGGCCTCACCGGCCTGTCGATCGACGTTGCGGGACAGACTGCGCCGTTCGGCACCGATCTGATCTTCGCGGCGAGTGACTTGCCCGATTTCGTGTTCCACGCCGAAATCTGCGAGGATTTCTGGGCGCCGACGCCGCCCTCCACCATCGCCGCGCTCGCCGGCGCGCTGGTGCTCTGCAACCTTTCGGCATCGAACATCACCATCGGCAAGAGCCGCGAACGGCAGATGCTGTGCGAATCCCAGTCGGCGCGCACGGTTTCAGCCTATCTCTATTCCGCCGCCGGGCCGGGCGAGAGCACGACCGATTTAGCGTGGGACGGCCAGGGCATGATCTATGAATTCGGCGAGAGCCTGATCCAGTCGGGCAGGTTCGATCTGGCGACCGAAATCGTCGTTGCCGATGTCGATCTGGAACGGCTGCGGCTCGAGCGGATGCGCTTTCCGACGTTCAACGATGCCGCCGCCAATGCCGGCCATCCCGAAACGCGCTTTCGCCGGATCGCCTTCGCGCATCAGCCGGAATTCACCGATATCGGCCTGAAACGGTCGATCCGCCGCTTTCCTTTCGTTCCCGACGCGCCCGCGATGCTCGAAGAGGATTGTTACGAAGCCTTCAACATCCAGGTCGAGGGGCTTCGCAAGCGGATTGCCGCTACCGGCGCGAAGACGCTGGTGATCGGCGTATCGGGCGGGCTCGATTCAACCCATGCGCTGATCGTCGCGGCCAAGGCGATGGACCGGCTGGAACGCCCGCGATCCGACATCCTGGCCTTCACCATGCCGGGCTTTGCCACCAGCGACGATACCAGGGCGAATGCATGGGCGCTGATGAACGCGCTCGGCGTCACCGGTGACGAAATCGACATCCGTCCCGCCGCGCGCCAGATGCTGACCGACATGGGACACCCCTTCGCGGACGGGGAGCCCCAATATGACGTGACGTTCGAAAATGTGCAGGCGGGGCTGCGCACCGATTATTTGTTCCGGCTGGCGAACCAGCGCGGCGGATTCGTGATCGGCACGGGCGACCTTTCCGAAATGGCGCTCGGCTGGTGCACTTATGGCGTCGGCGACCAGATGAGCCATTATGCGGTCAACACCGGCGTGCCCAAGACGCTGATTCAGTATCTGATCCGCTGGACCGTGGAGAGCGGACAGTTCGACGCGGCGACCGGCGATGTGCTGACCGCGATCCTGGGCACCGAAATTTCGCCCGAGCTGGTGCCCGCCGATGCCGACGGGAATATCCAGAGCACGCAGGACCGGATCGGGCCCTATGAGCTCCACGATTTCTTCCTCCATTATGTCGTGCGGCAGGGGCTCCGCCCGTCGAAGATCGCCTTTCTTGCCTGGCACGCCTGGCATGATGCGCAGGCGGGACACTGGCCGGTCGGATTCCCGCAGGAAGCGCGTAACCACTATGATCTGGCAACGATCGCGAAGTGGCTTGAGACGTTCCTCGACCGCTTCTTCCGCACCAGCCAGTTCAAACGCTCCGCCATACCCAACGGCCCGAAAGTCTCTCCGGCAGGCGCGCTCAGCCCGCGGGGTGACTGGCGCGCGCCGTCGGATGGCACGGCGCGACCGTGGATTGACGAATTGAAAGCCGGTTTGCCCGAGGAGTGAGGGGAATGCGTCAGCAGGTTCGAATTGCCGCCACGACTTTCGCGTTGCTTGCGTTGACCGTTCCCGCTCGGGCGGATTGGCCGCCGAGCCACTGGGGCATGACGGCGGCCGAGGTTGTCGCCGCCGTACCCGACGCAATCGAAGTTCGCCGGAAGCCGGGTGGCGGCCAGGATGTATGGGATCACCACCGACTTGCCGTTGCGCCGATGGTGCTGGAAGGCGAAGCGGGTCAGGCGGAATATTATTTCCATCCGGATGACAAGAAACTGGGTCTCGTCCGGATGGAACCAGACGACATCAGCCGATGCCCCGCCCTGCGCGACGCATTGGTAGCACGCTATGGCGACGGCACGCCGATGGAGGAGCGTTTCGGGCTTTCGGGCATGCGCTGGACCGACGCCGACAATGGCGACCGGATGCTTTTCGCGATGGTGTCACATAGTGACGGCACGACGATCCATTGTCACTTCATCGTCCAGGAACCGGAATAGCGCCCGCTATTCCTCCTTGCCGAGGACGCGCGTCAGTTCGTTCGACCAGTCGCGGCTCTCGATATGTTGCAGGATCGCGCGATTGACCGGTTCGCGCAGGGCGCTGCCCTGCGGCAAGGCGAAGCCGTAATCCTGTCGCCCGAAACTGCCGGGTACGAGCCGCAGCCTGTCACCCAGATCGCCACGAAGCAGATAGCGCAGCAACGGGCGATCATAGACAAAGGCGTCGATGTCACCATCCGCCACTGCCTGTAATCCGCTTTCGACATCGGGATAGCCGGCCAAGCCGATTCCGCTTTCATGCAGCCATTCGTCCGCCGGCGATCCCCGGATCGAACCGACCGAGGCAGAAGCAAGATCGGATGGCCCCTGAATCGAACCGGCCAGCCGCCCTTCGGTGAGCGACGATGCGATCATGCCGGTAAAGGTCGAAATGATCAGGATCGCGCCGAACATCCAGACCAGCGCCACTGCCTTGCCCGCGGCAGTGCGTGGCGCCTTGTCGCCATAGCCGACCGTGGTCATCGTCACTGCAGCAAACCAGAAACCGGAAAAGATGCCTCGACGCGGGCTGCCGCCGAATTCGTCGGCGTTGGATTTACGCTCGGCAAGCCAGAAGAGAACGCCGACCACCGCGAGCAGGGCGCTGAGCGCCAGTATCGCCTGCACAAATCCCCAGCTGAAGAAATTGCGCAGGAGCAGCAGCCAGCTGGGCGGCGCCTTGTCGACCGCGATCCCGAAACCGGTGGTGTGATAGGGATGCGTGAAATCGACCTTTTCCTCGCGCCCCGGCGTGATGGTAAGTGCGCCCACGCTGGCGTCGAAATCGCCAGACGCGACGCCCTCTACCATTCCGGTGAGGTCGGTCTCGCGCAGTTGATAGGCAATGCCGTTTTCCTCCGCCACTTGCGACCAGAGGTCGATGGCAAGGCCGCTCCAGCTGCCATCGGGATTATGGATGACGAACGGAGGTGCCTCACGCGTCGCGATCGTCAGCACATCGGCTTCGCTCCCGGCGGCGGGCGCGGCATTCTGAGCCTGCGCGGCGGGCGGCAGCAATAATGCGCATATCGGAATCAGGCGGCGGAAAAGGCGAACGAAGGCGAAGGCGGTTTCCGTCAATCCCGTCATGCGATGCGATACTCCGGCTGTTAAAAACGCCGGGTGCATAGCATATTTTCGATCGACAGGGTTTCCGCGCGATTCAGCTATCTAACAGCGCAGTGATCCGCTGCAGCAATTGGCGGGTTTCGAACGGCTTGCGCAGGATCGAAAACCCCTTGCCGTCGATCGCATCGAGCCGTTGCGAATCCGAAAATCCGGTGATGACAAGGATGGGCATGTCGGCGCCGGCCTGACGCACCCTTTCTGCCAAGTCTGCACCATTCATGCCGGGCATCGCGAAATCGACGATCAGCAGGTCGGGCTGGCGCGCCGCGACCAACGCTGCACCGCCTTCGCCATCGGCGGACTGCTCGACGCATGCCCCGACCGCCGCCAATGTTTCGGCGAGCGCGGTACGCACTTCCTTGTTGTCATCGACCAGCACGATCGTGCGACCGGACAAATCGAACACGGGTTCGTCGGCACGCTCGCGCATGGTGGCACGCACGAGCACGGGTTTGGCGGCACGCAGATACAAAGTGATGCGGGTTCCCGCACCCGGTGCGCTGTCGATATCCAGGCCGCCGCCCGATTGCGTGACGACGCCATAGACCATCGCCAGCCCCATCCCAGTCCCCTCGCCGATTTCCTTGGTCGAGAAAAACGGCTCGATCGCGTGTTCGCGCGTTTCCGCGTCCATGCCGATGCCGGTATCGGCAACCCTGATCGCAACCCAGTCGCCCTTCGGCAGGCCCGGGGGCTGAAATTGCGGGAGCGCTTTGGCGGAGATGTGCATGACGCCGCCCTGAGGCATCGCATCGCGCGCGTTGAAGGCGAGGTTGAGCAGCGCCAGTTCAAGCTGCATCGGATCGGTTTCGACAACCAGCGCTGGGTCGATCGGCGCAATTTCGAGCTGCGAAATCGGGGAGACCGCACGTTCGATCAGCTCACGCACGCCAACCACCAGACCGCGCAGTTCCACCGGCGCGATTTCGAGCCGCTGCTTGCGCGAAAAGGCGAGCAGCTGGCTGGTCAGCGAACGGCCACGATCGACCGCGTCGAGCGCCGATCCCGCCCAGCGGATGACGCGATCGATATCGTCAGGCTTGCGCGCGATCAGCTCCAGATTACCTGCCACCGCCTGCAGCAGATTGTTGAAATCATGCGCGATACCGCCGGTCAGCTGACCGACTGCCTCCAGCTTCTGCAGCTGGAGCAGCGCAGCCTCGGCACGTTCGCGATTGCCGATTTCGGCGCGAAGTTCGGTGAGCGCCGCATCCCGTTCAGCCACCATCTCCTGCAGACGATCATTCGCCTCCTGCAGCTTGCCGGCGGCCGGCAAAGCGATCATGCGCGGCAGCATCCGCCACATCACATAAGCCGCCACCACCGAGGCCAGCGCGGTGGCGACCTTGACCAGCGTTTCCACGCCATATGCAGGGTGCCACAAAGTAACGACGGCGATCGCGTGCGTAATCCCGCAGGCCAGAATGAACGCTGCAAAACACCAGAATGCCAGACCAAACTGCATATTTTCGCGGCGGCGAACGATCAGAACCAACGATAGGGCAATCGAACAAAATGCGAGTGCGATCAGCACGTCGGCTATGAACTGGGTAACCCACAAGTGGGGCTGCCAGAGCAGGCTGTCGCCTTTAGGCAATAGTCCGGCGCCAGCCAGACTGTTGAAAAAAACGGCCATACCGATCTCGAATCCTCTTCGGCCCCACCGGCCACCGCCCTTTAGCGTAACTTCCGCCAACCGGAAAACGCCAACTTCAGCGTATTATTACCTAGGCTCAGGACTCATTGATTGAGCCAGAAGATGACGGTTGCAGCGATGCAGATGGCGGACATGAAGGTGTGGGCACAGCGATCATAGCGCGTGTGGATGCGGCGCCAGTCCTTGAGTTTTCCGAACATGTTCTCGATCCGGTGGCGTTTTCGGTAGAGCATGGTGTCGTGGGGGATCGGGACCTTGCGGTTGGCCTTTGACGGGATGCAGGCGGCAATGTCGCGTGCTGCGAGGGCGGCCCGGAACCAGTCGGCGTCATAGCCCCGATCGGCCAACAGCGCTTTTGCCCTGGGCAAGGCATCGATCATCAGCGCCGCGCCCTTATAGTCGCTCATCTGCCCTTCGCTGAGCAGCATGACCAGTGGGCGGCCCTTGCCGTCGCAGATGGCGTGAAGCTTGGAGTTCAGGCCGCCTTTGGTGCGCCCGATACGTCGGGGAACAGCCCCTTTTTGAGCAGACTGGCTGCCGTGCGGTGCGCCTTGAGATGGGTGGCATCGATCATCAACTGATCCGGCTTGCCACCCTCGGCCGACAGTGCCGCGAAAATCCTGTTGAACACGCCCATACGGCTCCAGCGGATGAACCGGTTGTAGATCGTCTTCGGCGGCCCGTACTCAGCAGGCGCATCGCGCCACCGCAGACCATTGCGGATCACGAAGATAATGCCGCTGATTATCCGGCGGTCATCGACCCGGGGAACCCCGTGCGACAGTGGGAAATGCGGCTCGATCCGGCGCATCTGCGCCTCGGACAACCAAATCAAATCACTCATGGCAGCGCCTCCTCGCGCCACCAGTGAATCAAGCGATCGGGCCATTCGCAAGCAATTTAA
>PAOI01000059.1 GCA_002707985.1 Sphingomonas sp.
TCCCTCCCCCTCCCATCCTCGCCGGAAGGCAGGCCGCATGCCGCGTGTCGGATGCGGCTTTCAGCCGAAGGAGGGCAGAAAATGGGTGACCCTATCTTGAACTACCGCGCTTGCGGAGCCGAGTGCCGCGAGGACTGGTTGCGGATGCTGGCCAATGAGAATGGCCTGCCGTTTGGGACGGTACGGCGGCTTGCCGAGGAGCTGGGCGAGCGCGAGGATTTCGGCGTGCTGGTTGATATTTGTGAGCATGGCGGGAGGGCAGTGCAATGAGCGCTGGCACACTTTCCCGCAGCGAGCGGATTGCCCGGCTCAATGACAGGGCACGGCAGGCGATGGGCTTGGCCTGCGTTGCCGTTGCAACCGAAGGCTTCCGGGCCTTGCCTGATGAAGATCGGTCACGAGTGCGCGAGCTGATCGAGACGTTTGACGCCTTCACGCCGGACAACGATCCTTATGGCGAACGCGATTTCGGGGCGATCTATCAGGACGGCGATGGTCGCTGGACGACGACGCGACCGGCACGGCCTGCCGAAACCGTGTTCTGGAAGATCGACGCCTATGACCGCGATTTGCGGTTTGGTAGTGAGGACCCGGCCAATCCCGCCGTTACCCGGCGGGTGCTCACCATCATGCTGGCCAGCGAGTACTGACCGGAAGCGTCCTGTGGAAATTTGTTCCACGGGACTCTTGCGGATGTTCTGCAAATGTTTCATCACTGGGTCTAGATTGGACATCTTGTCCTTTCCAGACCCAGTGGAGATGCCCGTGCTTGATCGCCGCACCGAGTTTACCAGACTAAGGGAATGCGCCGGATTGTCGATCGAAGAGGCAGCACAGCTGCTCCACGTGACAGAACGAACGATCAGACGCTACGAGACTCCTGGATCACGCGGAACAGATCCATCGCCGCTGGCGATGGATTTCGTTCGCCGCATGGCACAGGCCGCTGCGCGTGCGAACTTTGTGGACCGGGAAAAGCCAGCTTTCCGTTTCATCGACCTTTTCGCAGGTATCGGCGGCTTGCGGAGGCCGTTCGAGGAGATTGGCGGAAAATGCGTGTTCACCGCCGAGTGGGACCGCTGGTCTCGCAAGACCTATGCCGCCAACTATCCTGACAACCCCTTCGATCACGAGTTCGCTGGCGATATCCGGCCCTATGCCGACGAGCCTTGGAAGGTTCCCGAGCATGACGTCTTGCTTGCCGGTTTTCCTTGCTAGCCATTCTCGATTGCCGGGGTCTCGAAGAAGAACGCGCTCGGTCGACCTCACGGTTTCCTGTGCGATACGCAGGGGACGCTTTTCTACGACCTCGCCAAGATCATCGCCCATCATAAGCCCAAGGCATTTCTGCTCGAAAACGTGAAAAATCTCGAGCGGCACGACCGGGGCCGGACTTTCGCCACCATCATGCATGTTCTCACACAGGAACTCGGCTACAAGGTCCAGTACCGTGTGATCAGTTCCGCACCCTGGGTTCCGCAGAAGCGCGAGCGCGTGTTTATTGTCGGTTTCCGGGAAGAGACAGGTTTCAGCTTCGATGACCTGGAATTGCCCGAGAGCCGCGAGCCTGTGCTGGGCGACATTCTGGAAGACGATGTTGACGCCAAGTATACACTGAGCGAGCATCTGTGGGGCTACTTGCAGGGGTATAAGGAGAAGCACGCAAAGAAGGGTAATGGCTTCGGCTATTCCGTCTTCGGTCCCGGCGACGTCTCACGTACTCTCTCGGCGCGCTATCACAAGGACGGGTCTGAATGCCTGGTTTTGCAACCTGGCAACCGGCCCCGCAGGTTAACCCCGCGCGAGTGCGCGCGCCTCATGGGTTTCGACGAACCGCAAGGCAGCGACTTCATTATCCCCGTTTCTGACACTCAAGCCTATCGCCAGTTCGGCAATGCCGTGGTGGTGCCCGTAGTCCGCGCTGTAGCGGGGATCATGGCCCCCCATATCGTGGGCGAGCCTGCTGCGAAGGACGCTGTCAGCGAACAGGTTCGCGAACCGGCTTACGCCCATGGCTGATGTGGTCTCACCGGCTGTCCGCAGCCGGATGATGGCCGGAATCAGGGGCAAGAATACAAAGCCGGAGATCATCGTCCGGCGCGGATTGCATGCACTTGGCTTCCGCTATCGCCTTCACGACCGCAAGCTGCCTGGAAAGCCGGACCTTGTGTTCCCGGCGCGACGGGCAGTGATCTTTGTACATGGCTGCTTTTGGCACGGGCACGACTGTCATCTCTTCAAGTGGCCTTCGACACGCGAGGAGTTCTGGCAGGCCAAGATCACCCGAAACCGCGAGAATGATCGCAAGCATTCTGCGGCACTGAACGAGGCTGGCTGGCGTCAGGCGACTGTTTGGGAATGCAGCCTCAAGGGCAAGACGCGTTTAGCCGATGGGCAACCCGTGAGACTGCTCGCGGACTGGCTTCGATCGGACCACGCGTCTATCGAGATCGAAGGACAGAACACGTCCGGACGGAGCGCAGATGGCTGAACAGTTTGATCTTTTTTCAGAAGATGACAGCGGTCTTCTCGCAGAGCTACTGCGCACGTCGCGCGAACTCTTCGTCAAGAAGCTGTCCAACAACGACCGCGATTGGGCGCAGCGTGAAGAGAAGCACCAAGGCGGAGTCTATATTCCCCGCAATGAGCGGGACAGCGGCTTTTTCCCGCCGTTGGTAGCGAAAGAACTAAGAAAGCCTGATGCAGACGAAATAAGAGAGGCGTGGCTGCAAACCGAGTGGCCTCAGTTTGGCGTCGAGAAAAGATCGAGGCTAGTGAACTACACCAGCAAAGGGCAGGAAACCCACATGACGCGGGTGCCCAAAGAGGCATTTGCGGAATTGTCTCCTGCATCCTGGCTTGTAATGTCCAGGGCAGACGAGCGCGGAGATCCGCGCTACATTTGCCTGACGGTCGATTCCGCCTCTGACGACGCGACCGTCCTTCTCGACACACTGGGTATTGATGCCGCTTTCACGGTGGGGATCCTTGATCCGGAAGCTGCGGTCGAGCGCGAACGTGACGAGATACTGGACTTCGCAGAAGAAGTGGCGCGGGCATGGCTCGCAGGCGAGATCGCCGGTTTTGCGAACAATCGGGCCGCTATGCCTGCGACCGCCGAACTCGCCCTCTTGGCGCGGGCGAACTTTCTTGAGCGCTACAAACTACCTTCGCTCAATCCTTTCGAGCTGGAGTATCCTGGCGACGCAGTCCGGGAGATCAGCCGCAAGATCGAGTGGGACCTCTTCCGCGAATTCCAGCGCCGGGAGCGCGGAGTCGAACTGGTTCGTATTGTGCTCGGTGATGATCCAATCAAGACCGACATGAAGGGCGTCGTTCGGCGTCTGGTCGATGCAACCGGCGCGGTCGACCGCTTGATGCTGTCGGCCAGTCAGCAACGCAAGTCACGCGCTGGATACTCGTTCGAGCACCACATCGAGGCCATGCTTGAAGCGGGCAACATTCCCTTCGCCAAGCAGGTCGTAATGGACGCGAAGAAGCGACCTGATTTTGTGCTTCCATCGCTTGCCCATCTCAAGAAGCCGTACGAAGGTGCGCAGCGCGGGCTTATTCTAAGTGCGAAGACCACGCTTCGCGAGCGCTGGAAACAGGTCCAGCGTGAAATGGGCGGCAGCGATCTCTTTCTCGCCACGGTCGATGAATCGATCGCAGCCAATGCGATCGAGGATATGGCATCGATGGGTATCAACCTTGTCGTGCCGGAAACCCTCAAGAAGTCGAGGGACACCGAATATGTTCGCCATGACAACGTGCTCGATTTCGCCACGTTTTTCCGCGGGGAACTGCAGGTGAAGCGCTTGCCTGCCTGGGCCTGATAACTCTTCGTCGCCTTGGACTCGTATTGAGCACCCTCACTGCCCGCACGCGGCCAGCCTTCAATGCCCGGCCCGCGCCGGTTCGCTCCGCTCACCCGTGTTGGACATGAATCCTTACCTTGGCCGTGCGGCCTTCCCGTTTGGTGCAACGAGCCACCAGACACGAAAGAAAATCATCATGGCACGCAGCAATACCGCACCCTCGCAGGAAACCAATCCACCGGACTTCCTCGCCTAGCATGTCGCCAACAAGGGCGACAAGGGATTCTGGACCCGCATCGGAGCCGCGTGGTTCCATCGCGACCGCAAAGGCCTTTCGCTTCAACTGGAAGTGGTGCCGATCAATGGCCGGATCGTCCTGCGCACGCCGCTGGACGACGAGAAGAAGGAGCCGGGCGCTTAGCGCCCGGCCGTCGGGTGTTGATGTCTGTACTGACCCGGTCGAGTAACGCCAGTTTGCGATCGACGCGTCACGGAAAACGGCCTTCTATACTCAAGGCGAGTCCATTCGACCTTTCCGCCTAAGGCGAATTCTTGCTATCCGCAGCCACGTTAAGGGAGATGCCATGTCAAAAGTTTATCGCATCGAGTTGGATGGACAGCAGCTTGACGCGGAAATCCGCTTAGAACCCGGCGCAATAGTTCTCGAAAGCCGAGGCGGGACCGGCGCCTATGCCCGCAACCCACAATACAGCGCGGCGCTCGAGACAATTCTCGATCGATCTCTTGGCCCATCTTCGAACCTTGAGCGCGTCGTTCTGGTGAGCCGTGACGCCATAAAGTCGTTTCCCGACATAGCGAACCGCTTGTTAGCTGAGGGACCAGAACTGGTTGCGCTCGGCCCGAGGGCGGCAGCGTCTGCAATCCGCACCCGGATGCGCACCTTTGGTAAGCCACCCGGCAACAATATAGGCAATTCGCAAAAGCGACTGAGGTTTGAGTACGGTCCCGGCAAGTTAGTTCAGCAACTGAAGCTTCACCCAGTCGCCGGACGACCGAAGCGACTAGCCAACAGAGATCAGCGGCGAGTTACCGCTGCTGACATCCATGCAGCCGTGCTCACCCTTGCTCAGGGAGGCGACGCACCCAACTTTGATGGCTCGCGCGATTATGACTTGGTCACACTGGGCGGCCTGCGGTTTCCGCCGAAAAAGGTCTTCGGCTTGGCGCTCGAACGGGCACTCGGCATCGAGGCATATCCGGCCCATTTCAGCGCCGGATGGTCGCAACCCTCGTTCGAACTCTTGCAGGCCGCTGGCTACGCCATCGTGCCGAAGGGCGAACCGGTCGCCGGTGACCAAGCCGTTGAGCCTGGCGTCTCACCTTTGCCTAGCGAGGATGACGATCGGCGCTGGATCGAAGGTCATCCCAAGCGGGTCGCACACCTCCGGCGTGAGCGCGCGCCTGGCTTGGCCCGGGACAAAAAGGCGGCGTTGCTCGCTACCGCTGGCAAGCTCTCCTGCGAGGAATGTGGGTTCGAGCCAGTTGCAAAGTACGGCCCGGCGTTTCTCGACGCAGGGCTCGATGTCCACCATAGAACCCCGCTGGCTGAGCTTCCCGCCGGTACCGAGACGTCTCTAGCCGACCTCGCCTTGCTCTGCGCTACATGCCACCGAATTGAACACCGGAAGATGGCGCTTGCCAAAGCGAGCTGATCCACCCTTTCCCTTGGATAAGCTACCAATCGTCCGTTCAGGAAAAGACACCGCGACTAATGTCCGCTACAATAGGGCTTGCGCAGACAGATCAATGATTAATCCTGCCAAGGTGTGGAACTCGCCATCAGTGGAGTCGCTGAAGCGATGCGGATGCACCTCCTGATTTTTGTGAGGCTGGTCGACACCACGAACACATAGCAGATGACCCGCACTAGCCTATACGGAGATCTTGCCACCCATGCGCAGCCATTCGAGTTCGTCCACGCCGACTCGACCTAGGGTGCTCGCCATCTCTTCTGCGGCTCGCTGAGCCTTCAGACTGTCAACGTCTGCGAGCCAGCGATAGACTGTTCCGCCATCATCAGTGAAAGTGAATTTTCGTAGGTCTGCTGCATCACCTGTTGCGATGATTTTTTTCCTCACAGTGTCTGGCACAAAGCGGGCGAAGTGACGCCCACCACCTGTGAGGCTCGCCTTTAGTTTTACATTCTGACCGCCGGAGCGCACCACAAGCCAGTAATCCCTGCTGCTGCCCCCGGCCCCCGCTGCAAGACTTACGAATGAGAAGAATGTGGGCCCGTCGAGCCGCAGTGTATCGCACAATGGCTGCGTACAGAGATAATAGCGTGCTGGGCCGTCATTCGGATCAACACGAAGGACCGATCCAAGCGTAAGGCTTGGCAGCCACCCATCAGGCAGCGGAGTGACACCCTCGGCTTCTCGCGCATGAGTGCTTAAGCGTGCCAACTCGCTAGCAGCTTGAAGTTCGCTCGCAACAGCATCTGGCGGTTCGGGCAGGAATAGCGCTTGATGGAACTGTTTCACCTTTTCTTTGCCAAAGGCTTCCTTGGGATTTCCGGTCTCGACCGCCGTCCGAAATTCCGATCGTGTGATATCCTTCTCAGCAAGTGCCGCATCCAAAGCATCGTTGAATTTGTGATCGAACCACGCGCCTACGGCATCCTTGTCGATCACAGCATCAAGCGACGTATCGGCAGTCAATATACCCCTGAGCTGGAGCATCAGGACTTCAAGCGCAAAATCGCGCGCGTCGCCTGGCTCGGCGAGGACCATTCGATGCCCGACCAGTGCGGGATCGAGATCGGCCTTGAAGACTGACAACATATGGTGGGTCGCGTCTCGAATTCGTGCGATCGCACCGAGCGCGAAAATTGACATCAAGCCTTCCGCTTCCTTTGCGAACTGCCTGAGCGCGATACTTGGCAGTTCCTCCACCGAACTACCGCGACCAAGAGACGATTTCTCGACGAAGATGATCCGCGACGATCCCGATCGGAGTGCCGGAAAATCCGCCTCGATCTCAACGCAGGCCAAGCCTTGATCGATAACTCGCTGCCGAAGTTCAGCGCATCGATCCTCGAGAGGGGCGGCGCTTGTGTAGACGATGATGAGACGCTTGCGCCCATTGGTTGCTGCGTCCGCACGCAGCAACTGCACGAGCGAATTCAATGTCAGTTCGGCGTCACCATTGCGCAAAAACCAGTCGATAATGACGATGTCTGCAAAACTAGCTGCGTTGACAGCCCGCTCGATTATTCGATCGTCCTCGTCTTCCGCCACAGGATTCAGAACCGCACATATGATCTTTTCGTCAAGAAATGCGTCCGCGAGAGGCTTCAGCGCGACACTTGCCTCTGGAGGCATGGGATCAGCGGCTACTTCTTCCACGATAACGTCCGCTGCTCGTTCGTGCGCCTCCGGTTCGACGGTATCTGCCCCCGGCGCAGGATTGCCCCCATCACCAATAGCGTTCTTATTTTCTGCCGAGGCTGCCGCTTCGGCGACAGGCCCAGGAGCCTGACGCGCTAAAAAAGGAGGCTCGGCCAGAGGTTCCGCCGCCGCCGGCGTCGAGGTTGAATCTGACGGCGTTATAATCTGATCATCGATCAGGATTGCTGTTCTCAAAAACTGCTTCGTCACTGTTTGACAAAGCGTTTCGAAGGTAGGTGCTGCGCTGGTCAAGCCGCCCCTCCTTCCGCCTCAGGCTCCGCCACCTTGGTGATCAGGAATGCTGGATGAACGTCCCGACCCCACTTATGCAGTAGAATGTCGAATCCCTCTCGCCGCAGCGCTTCGCGTGAGAGGTAAAGTCCCATCCCTCGACCGCCAGGCTTTGTCGTTTCGCCAAACTCGAAAATTCTGATGGCGTCTCGCTCATCGATACCGGGACCGGTGTTCGATATTATGAAGCCGGAAGCATCGGCATCGAGCGTAATCAGGCGTTCACCGTCCCGCAGTGTCCCAAGCCAGTATATCGCGTTATCAATTACATTCACGAAGGCGGGCATCATGGTCGACGGGAAGGTCGTCGCAGAGGCGCGACGGAATTCCGGAGTTGCGGCGATCGTGACCTTGTGCCGGTTCAGTCTGGGTTCGAAAATGGTTCGGACGAAATCTTCGATTTCCGCACCGGTGATTTCAATACGCCGCCGTTGAAGGCGGCGGTTCATTGGCACAAATAGCTGCAAGTAGGATTCGAGATGTTCGAAGCTTACACGTAGGCGCGTGTAAAGATCGTCGAGCCCACGATTCCTGTCAGCCCACGGTTTCAGGGCATTCAGCCCCTTGTTGATGTTCCTGACCTGGCTAGTAAATTCATGCTGAACAAGCCCGAGCGCCATGCCCGTCTGAGCCAAGTCGGCATACTGATCGAGCTGATTACGAAGATCATCGTTCTCGCTTTCAAGCGCAGCGGTCACATCGACCGAGAGCAAGTCGTTACCCAGTCCGGTGATGATCCCACCCAGCTGTTCATGAAGTCCTTGCATCAGCCGGATCGACCGATCGCTCGTCTCGCGTATTTCGCCAGTGAGCCGGGCTCGGCGCCGCTCGATCTCATCGGGCGATAGCGTGGCGATTTCTGTCTGCGCGAGATTAGCCTTCACCAGCTCGACGCGGCTCGCGAGTTCGGTCCAACTGCGGTTGATGGTCAGCCGCGCTTGCTTCTCGAAATCTTCCAATGAGGCTGTCGCCTCTTTGCGGGCTGCACCTGCCGCGCTGAGTGCTGCAGTACCTTCGAGACTAACGGCTTCATCCAATCGCTTGCGGGGATCGATGGACGCGCGACCGCTTGCCATAATACTCCGAACCCGTGTTTCAATCGCCTCTGCCAGCGGCCCGATAACGCTCTCGACCAAGCGGCGACGCTCACTTGAATACGCCTCCCAATCTTGCTTTTGACGCTTGTTCAAGCCAAATGCTCTGGGCCGCGTGACCGTGATCGCGGTTTCCAGTTCTTTGATTTCGCGGCTTAATTCTGCCTCAATGGCCAAAAGCTTTTCGCCAGCTGCGATCGGATCGGCAATTTGGCTGATGGCATCGAGCTGTTCGCCGAATTCGTTCTGAAGCTTGGTACAACGGTTCTCAATAACGCCCGCACGCGCATCGACAAAGAATTGCTCGAGGGCCGCATCGAAGGTACGGCGGAGTGTAACAACCTGCTTGGCACGGCGCTGAAGCAGCTCATATTCACGCTGTCGAACTGTGCGTATCTCATTAAAGTCAGCCGAGATACGTGCATTCTCACGAAAAAAGTCAACGGCCAATCGCCGGAACAGCTCCTCTAGAAGTCCGGCGAATTGACGATAGGCCTTATTCTGACGGAAACCTTCACGACCAGCCTTCTCAACCAAGGCGCCGTTTTCACTGTGTGTGATTTCAACCGCTCCGAAGAGGCGGCGATAGGAAAAGAACCAGTCCTTTGCCGCCAAGGTCCGGCGCCGTTCGATGTTCAGCCAGTCATAATCGGAATTGCCATATGGCAGGATGCGGATACCATCCCGATAAATGTACAGACCGCCAATACGGTCGCATTTATCGGTCAGCCGCTTCCACAGATCGAGCGGCATGCGAGTATCGCGGGCGGCGCCTTGGATATATGCGAAATTCAAGTCGAAGCGACCGCAGTCTGTCTTTCCGCGGAAGTCATTGGGGGGTGCGAGCACATAGTCATGCTCCACGGTATCGTATATGCGCACTTTGCCGCGGAAGACGCCGAATTCATCAAAACCACCTTCGATATGATGATCGGCAGATTCAAATTCATCAGGTGTAAAAAAGCTGAGCGGCCCAATCAAATCTTCAGACGAACCGTCTGCCGCGTGATCCCAAAATTCGGCTATGATCGGCGGGGCCGAGGCGCCGCCACGCATGGTATTGCCAAAGCCAAGCAAATAGCGTTCGAGCGGTGTCGCGCCAAGATCGGCACCAGACATAAGCTTATTTAGACTGAGGTCGAGACTCAATTCCGCACTTGTCGGCCTGATAATAAAGTGTGTCCCATATGGTCGCTCATCAAGGGCGCTGGCACCAAGCTGTTTGTATAGTGCGGCAGGATCAAAAGTGAATGACTTCAATTCCTGTTTGATTCTCGCGACCTGTCCACTTGGGATGGAACCGGAGAGGTCAGCAAGATTCTTGGCAGCCGCTTCGACAAGTTGCTGTACCTGAGCTTCCCGTGGTGGCGCCTCGCCATCTAGTTCAATTACAGGGATATCGATGAGATCCAAGTCAAGGCCGGGTTGCTCAAACAGTGACCAGTTCACGAAACCAAGAACAGGTGGGCAAGGTCCGGCTTCTCGGATTGCGCGGCTATAAACCAGCACTTGCGGTCCAATCGCGGCAATCGCCAAGCGACCGATGCCTTTCTCGCCAAGGCTCGTTCTGCGGGGCAGCCTTTCTGGACCAGTCCACACGAACAGGTCAGGATCATTATCAAGGACCTTGCTCTCCGTTCCGAGCGTCAGCCACTTCCCTTCAAAATCCTGGAGGGTCATGCCGAGGCCGTCATCGCGAAGAAGCAGCAGGTCCAACGCGTGGATGTAGTCAACCCTGACGAGGTGCGCGTAGGCATCATGAGCGTTTTTAAAGAGCTCATGAATTGCGGTCGGAATACCTGCGATCTGTTGCCGACCGAGCATGTCTACGGCACGAGCCCGAACCCTTATCCGAGCCATTAACTGTCCTCTCTGGCGTGCAGGTTCATTTTACCGTGTCCATAAGGGCAGCTTCAAAGGCCGCTGAAAGTTCTGCGATCATCGCAGGCGGCACAGCGTTTCCGATCTGACGAGCAATTTCCGAACCATTACCCTCGAACACGTATGAATCATCGAAGCTTTGCAGCCTCGCAGCTTCACGAAGTGTGATGGCCCGATGCTGATCAGGGTGACCATAGCGTCCCTTAGTCACATCGTTGCATCCGGTGGTCAGCGTCGGAGCCACATCATGCCAAGCCATGCGGCCGTAGACATCTGGAAAGGCGTTCGATCCGACATGACAGGCCAATTCGAGTTCGGCGGGCAGACTCTTGCGGCTTCCTCCGTCGCGAGGAATGTGGATCAGCCTTCTGAGTGCGATTTCAGAGTGCGTCCTAGCCTTATGCAAGGGATCGGTCGGATGAGCCTCCCCGCTCTCCAATGGAAGCAGTCGAGAAATTGCATCGTAAACCGATCGCCTTGACACACTGGGTCGGACAGCTTGGAAGGCATCAAGCGCAGCCTTCGACCGCGCGGCCAACATGATGCACCGACGCCGTCGCTGTGGCACTCCGAAGTCAGCCGCGTCCTTCACTTGAGGTTCCGTCATCCAGTAGCCAAGCCTGCGCAGCCGCTGCCGTAGAGCTTCCAGAACTGGACGGTAGCTTGGTGACACAAGACCTGGGACATTCTCGAAAAAGATTAGCCTTGGTCGCACACGGTTGATGAGAGAGACTGACTTAAGGATCAGCTGCTCGCGCGGGTCGTTACCGCGCTTTCTGTTCTGGCTGCTGAACGGTTGGCACGGGGCGCAAACGATCAAAAGGTCGATCTCCCTGCCGGCCACCACCCGGACTACAGCCTTTGCTGTCGAGCGCTTCTCGATCCCGTCCTCGATGAATTCCACTTCTGGATGGTTTGCGCGATAGGTTGACGATGCTACAGGGTCGTTGTCGACGGCGCACACCACTTCCCAGCCCGCAGCCTTTAGCCCGGCTGTGACTCCTCCCGAGCCGGAAAACAGGTCAATGGCTATTCTGTTCATTTGCCCCCGAAAATGTACACGAACGCGTACACTCCAGTTCGGACCGCGCCTCAAAATATCCTAGCCCGCTGGTTTCAGGAAGTGAAGGGAAAGTATCTGCTTTCAAGCGCATGGCTTCCCTTCCCGAAGTTGATCCAAATAATCACTCCACCACTGGGCCATCTTGACGCGCTCATCCCAGTAGTTTCCGCGATTGTAGACACCGCGAATAGCGTTGCTGTCTCCGTGCGCGAGCGCCCTTTCGATGGCATCGGGGTGCCAGAGCCCGCTCTCGTTGAGCATGGTCGATGCGGTCGAGCGCAGCCCGTGCGCCGTCACTTCGTCCTTGGTGAAGCCCATACGCCGAAACGCCGCGTTGATGGTATTCTCGCTCATTGGGCGCTGGCCGGTATGGAATGCCGGGAAGATGTAGCCCTTGCTGCCGGTAATCGATTTTAGCTCTCGAAACAGGTCCAGCACCTGGCGTGATAGAGGCACGACATGGGTCCGGCGCGCCTTCATCTTGCCTTCCGGAATTGTCCAGGTGGCCTTGTCCCAATCGATCTCTTTCCACTCGCCGTGGCGAAGCTCACCAGGTCGCACAAAAACATGCGGTGCGATCTTCAGCGCGAATTTCGTGGCCGGGTAGCATTCGAAGTCATCGATAGCACGAAGTAGCCCGCCCAACTTCTCCGGCTCGAGGATCGCCGCGTAGTGCCTTGCCTTCGGCGTAACCAGTGCGCCCTGCAGGATCGATGTTGGATCGGTCTGGCACTGGCCAAGCGCGGCTCCATACCGGAACACCCGGCTTGCAAAGGATCGGCATTTCTTCGCGGTTTCGAGATTGCCCTTGGCTTCAAGTTTCTTGAGCGCCGCCAGCATCAACTGCGGATCGACATCATTGATTGGCATATTGCCGATTGCGGGCTTGAGCAGTTCGAGGAACCAGCGCGCCTTGCGCAGCGTGGCCTCCGCCCGGCCTTCGGGCACCATCTTCTCGTCGATATACTTGTTGGCGATGACCTCGAAGGTGTTTTCAGCGCCGAGCTTGATCCTGGCCTTTTTGCGCTTCCGCTCCAGCATCGGATCGATGCCATCGGAAACCTTGAGCCGTGCCCGGTCGCGAAGCTGGCGCGCTTGCGACAAGCTGACCTCTGGGAACGCGCCGATGGGCAGCTTCTTTTCCTTCCCGCCGAAGCGGTACTTGAAATACCAGA
>PAOI01000060.1 GCA_002707985.1 Sphingomonas sp.
GGAAGGGGCAGCGGATGCTGTCGCCCTCAACCTTGCCGCCATGGCCGAGATGCGCGCCCAGATGCGGGCAATAGGCATCGAGCAGCCCGGCCTCGCCATTTTCATTGCGGAACAGCACCAGCTCGCGGCCGAAATAATGGACGGGGCGAACCTCCCCGACTGCGAGTTCGTTGCTGTAGCCCACTCCGAACCACCCGAACGGAATGGACATCGGAAAACGTTCGACCTGCGGCACGCGCGGCTCTCCTATTGATATTTATCGGAGCCATACTAGCCATATTTTACGCAAACGTAAGATAATCCCGATGCACGCTTTGTGTTTCAGCGTGAACAATGTGTCACAGCCGGCGCTCAATCGTGGCTGCCATATCGGGCCGAACCTTCACGCGCGGGATGCTTTCGACCAGATAGTCGATGAACGCGCGGGTCGCCGCCGGCATGATGCCCGGCGAATAGACCACCCAGCATTCGCGGTCGTAATAGGACCATTCCGCATCGAGCGCGACGAGCGAGCCGTCGTTCAGCGAATCGATCAGAATGCTCACCGGCAGGCTGGCGATGCCGAGCCCGCGCCGCGCGGCACTGCGCAATGCGATGCCGCTGTTGCTGCGCCAGCGCGGATCGACTTTCACTTCGACGCCGTCATTGAAGAAGAAGGCCGAGGACAAATCGGTCAGGCAATCGAATTTCTTGAGCGCATGGGGGCTGTCGGGCCAGCCATGACGCTCGACATAGTCGGGCGCGGCGCAGAGGCAGTGGGAGAGATAGCCGAACATCCGCGCCTTGCGATTGGAATCGGGCAGCGTGCCGTATCGGATGACGAGATCGAAACGCTCCTGCGCGACATCGCCTTCGTCGAGATAGGCGATGGGTTCGATCTTGATGCCGGGATTGGCGCGGCTGAAATCGGCGAGCAAGGTCGACATATAGTCGGAGCCGAAAATATCGCTGAGCCCGATGCGCAGCCGCCCGACCGGATCGGTGCTGTAGCGGCTGACCGCATATTCGGCATTGCGCAACCGCTCCTGCAACGCCGCGCATTCGGCATGGAACATCTTTCCGGCATCGGTGAGCGAGAAGCGCCGCGTCGTGCGGATCAGCAGCTGTGCGCCCAGCCGGTCCTCAAGTTCCTGAACCGTCTTGCTGACAAAGGATTTGGACACGCCGAGCTTGCGCCCGGCAGCGGTGAAGCTGCCGTATCGCACGACTGCCAAAAACTCTTCGATGCCACGCCACTCGGACATAGGATTACCCCCGCCCGACGGATAGCGTCGGACGGGGGAATGCGAAACCATACCGGAAATGGTTATTCGGCCGCTTGCTTGATGAAGCCTTCACGCTTGGGCCCGATTTCCTTCGCGATTTTCCACAGCGCGTCTTCGTCCAGGTCATAGACTTCGAGCGCGTTGGTACCGAGCATCGCCTGAATATCGTCCTCGGGCAGCCCGCCCAGGCTTTCGACCATCTTGTCGAGCGTGTGCGGCCAGGTGCCTTCGGGATGCGGGTAATCGGTGCCCCACAGGATGCGGTCGATGCCGATGTCGTAATAGGACTGGGTGGTTTCCTCGTCCGGCAGCGCCGAACAGCCGACCCACACCTGCCGAGCGAAATATTCGGACGGCTTCATGCTCATATTGGCGTAATAATCGCCGAGCTTGCCGCTGGTATGCTTGGCCGATGCGCGGATATCCATCAGCTGCAGGATCCACGGGAACCAGAATTCACCGCCGGCTTCGGTGAAGCAGACCTTGAGCTGGGGATATTCCTCGAACACGCCGCCGAACGTCATGCCCCAGAGCGGGCGGGTCATCCAGAAGGCATATTCGCACAGGTACGTGCCGATCCAGCCCGGCTGGCTGAGGTCGTAATTCGGCGCGGCGCCCGAGTGGAAATGGAGCGGTAGCCGCATTTCCTGAAGCATCGCCCAGATGCGGTGATATTTGGTGTGGTTATAGAGGTCATAGTCGCCCGAGAAGGACGGGAAGAACACGCCCTTCAGCCCGTTCTGCGCAGCCCATTCGATCTCCTTGGCGGTTTCGTCGAGATCGTAGAGCGCGGGAATGACGGCAAGGCCGATGCGGCGATGGGGATCGTCCTGACAGAATTCGGCGAGCCAGCGATTATGCGCGCGAGCGCCCGCCCATTGCAGCTCGGCGCGCTCCGGCGACGGCTTCAGGCCGATGTCCGCGCCAAAGGGCGGGGCATTGCGTTCGGTGATCCCGTCGGGGAACAGCACTTCGGCTGCAACGCCGTCGCCATCGAGCACGCGGTTGCGCGTTGCGCCGTCCCATGCGCCGGCCAGGCCATCGCCCACCTTGGCGCGCCACTTGGTGTTGAAATCGTCGATCAGGAACTGCTTTTCATGTTCCTCGCGCGCCTTGATCTCCAGCGGCACGGTCTCGTCGAAAATCTGGTGATATTTCGATTCGAGATAGTCGCGATAGCGTTCGGGCGGGAGGCCGGCGTGGCCGTCCGACGAGATTACGAGATAGCGGTCCATGATCCTTCTCCGAAGATATGATTCGTTTGTCGGTCGCCCGTTGCGCGGCGCATTGGTGCCGTCCGCGCCGGGCGGCGAAGCACTTGCACCTTAGCTTGCGCGGACCATCGATAAAGCCGCAGCTTGAGAACGGTTTGGAGCCTCATGTGAACAATCGAATGCAGCCGGATGCTTGGACGAGATCGGTGCCCGCATCTGTTTTCGGCAGATATCCGCGGCTTTGAGGTGTTTTAGGAACAGCGATTATCCGCTGGAAATACGAAAACGTCGCAAAAATGCCGAACTCATACGACAGGCTTGATAATCATCGAGCCTGTAGCTACGCATTTATTGCAAGAAACACGAAGCGTTCGCGGTGTTGCCGTGTCCGCTTTTACCGATTGGGGGACAGTGCGGCGGCAGATCCGATTTGTCGCTGAACAGCTACAATGAAGAAGTTGGCAGATGCCCGGCACGCCCCGCCGGACAGTGCCGGAAACGCGAGTTACGAGAAGGAGCAGAGAATGTCTGTTGGCGGAGTTTATGATTGCATCACCAAGACCCCGATGGGCGACCAGAAGGGCACGTTGACCGTCAATCCGAGCGATGACGGCACCAGCTTCACCGGAACGATGGTCAGCTCGATGGGCAGCACCGCTGTCGAGGACGGCAAAATCGACGGCAACACGATCAGCTGGAAGAACAAGATCCCCCTGCCGATGCCGATGACGCTCGATTGCGTCGCCACGATCGACGGCGACAAGCTCGACGGTCAGGTCAAGGCGGGCGGATTCGGTACGATGCCGTTCACGGGGCAGCGCCAGGGCTGAAACGCCTGACACGCCAAAAGCAAAGGCCGCCGGGTAGCGATACCCGGCGGCCTTTTCGTATCGGCGTCGCGGACGCCGGGCTCATCCCCCGCCGAAGATCGACTTCACTTCGAGAAATTCCTCCAGGCCATAGACGCCCCATTCGCGGCCATTGCCCGACATCTTGTACCCGCCAAAGGGCGCGGCGACATCCGGCCCGGCATTGTTGACGTGCACCATCCCGGTGCGCAGCCGCCGCGCGATATCGGTCGCGCTGCTCTGATCCCCCGCCCAGACATAGCCAGACAGACCATATTCGCTGTCATTGGCGATCGCGATCGCTTCATCGATATCGTCATAGGCGATGATCGACAGCACCGGGCCGAACCCTTCCTCGCGTGCGATGGTCATGTCGGGCGTGACGTCGCGGAAGATCGTCGGCGCGACGAAATAGCCTTCCTCCTCTGCCGGCGGTTCCGCTCCGGCGATCAGCGTCGCGCCTTCGGCCTTGCCCTTGTCGATCATCGAAAGGACGCGGCGATACTGGGTTTCGTTGGCGATCGGGCCGAGATCGGGGTCGCTTTCGGGCGCGCCCACGCGAAGCGCTGCGGCGGCAGTGCGCGCCAGCTCGCTGACTTCGTCCAGCCGGTTGCGCGGGACGAGCAGGCGGGTGGGCGCATTGCAGCTCTGGCCGCTGTTGCGCATGCATCCAGCGACACTTCCCGGAATCGCGGCGTCGAAATCGGCGTCGGGCGCGATGATGTTCGCAGATTTCCCGCCCAGTTCGAGCGACACGCGCTTGATTCGTTCGGCGCCGTTATGCCCGATCGCAATCCCCGCGCGCGTTGATCCGGTAAAGGACACCATGTCGACATCGGGATGCGCAGTCAGCGCATCGCCGATATCCGGCCCGCGCCCGTGCACCATGTTGAACACACCGGGCGGAACGCCTGCTTCGTCCAGAATTTCTGCGAAGACCACAGCGCTGAGCGGCGCAAGCTCGCTGGGTTTGAGCACCATCGTGCATCCGGCGGCGAGGGCAGGAGCGACCTTGGCCGCGACCTGGTTCATCGGCCAGTTCCAGGGCGTGATCAGGACGCAGACGCCGATCGCCTCGCGCTGGACCAGCGTGGAACCGACTTGTTTTTCAAAAGCGAAGTCTCGCGAGACGCGGATCGTTTCGCCGAAATGCGCCGGCCCCATCGCCGCCTGCAACTGATGCGCAAGCGATTTGGGCGCTCCCATTTCCGTCATGATGGCGTCGCCGATATCGGCCTGACGCTGCATCAGGCCGGCAAGGATGCGCTCCAGCACGGCGATCCGATCGGCAACCGGCGTTGCCGACCATGCGGGAAAGGCGTCGCGTGCCGCCTCGATCGCACGTTCGGCGTCGGAGGCGGAGCCCAGCGCGATCTTGCCGATCGCCTTGCCGGTCGCCGGATTGATGATGTCCGCGCGGTCTGTGCCGTGCGGCTCGGTCCAGCTACCGTTGATGTAGAATCGGGTTGCATCGGGATACGTCACGTCCGTCTCCTGAGTTTTACGGTCTTATCGGTTCAGTCGGCCAGCTGGGCGATTGCCCGGCGATAATGGGGAAGCGCCGCAAGGATCATCAGCGCGATCAGCGGCAAGCAAACGGCGCCCGTGATCGCAATCGAATAACGCAGCGCAGACTGGTCGCCGAAGCCGAAATCGGTAATCGCGGCGATCACGCTGGCGCCCAGACCCATGCCGACCAGATTGACGATCAGCAGCGCGACGGCAGTCACCTGGCCGCGCAACTGATTGGGGGTCACATCCTGAATCGCGGCAAGCATCACGCCCTGCGACGCCTGACCGATCAGCGTGCCGATCGCCATAAGCGTCAGCGACAAGGTCGCGTTCGGCATCAGCGGTGCGGCAACCAGCGGGATGCCCTTGAGCAGCGTCGCGAACAGCACGATCCGCATGTTCGCGTCCGCGCTGCCGGCCTGCATCAGCCTGCCCGACAGCCAGCCGCCGGTCAGCGTGCCGACGGTGCCGCACACCAGCATCACCATGCCATAGCTCAGCCCCACCTGACACGGCGTCATGCCATAGGTGCGGATAAGGAATGTCGGAAACCACAATGCTGTGCCGATGGCGAGCAGGGCGATCAGCCCGAGCGATCCGATCAGCGAACCGAACAGCACCCAGCGTTCGACGATATAGGTGAACGCTTCGCGCAGGCTGACCTGCTGGGCGATGTTCACGGCGACCTCGCGGCGCTCGGGTTCGCGGATCGCCAGCATCAGCGCCGCGATCAGCAATCCCGGCGCGGCGACGCAGAGGAACACCATCTGCCACGGCTGGAAATGTCCGAGCCCCGGCAAGGTAACGCCGCCCATCGCGCCGAAATAGGTGAGCAGGCCGCCGCCGATCAGCAGCGCCAGCCCGCCGCCGATCGGATAGCCGATGGCATAGAGGCTGATCGCCAGCGCGCGGCGCCGCCGTTCGAAATAATCGCTGATCAGCGAATAGGCGGTGGGGCTGAGCGTCGCTTCACCCACGCCCACACCGACGCGCGCCAGGAACAGGCCGATAAAGCTGCTGGTGAAGCCGCAGGCGGCGGTCATCACCGACCAGAAGAGGATGCCCCAGACGATCAGCACCGAACGCCGTTTCGTCCGATCGACAAAGCGACCGATCGGAATCGCGGCGATGCTGTAGAAAATCGAGAAGGCGAAGCCCTGAAGCAGGCTCATCTCGAAATCGGAAAGGCCCAGATCGCGCTGGATCGGCTCGACCATCAGCGTCAGGACGCGTGCGTCGATGGCGCTGAAGCTGTAGCCGACGAACAGGATGACGACGACCAGCCAGCGATAGCCGGCGAATTTGCTGCGCGTTGCGGGGGCGGCGTCCGCCGGAGGGGTCACCATGCCGATGGCGGGTTCTGGCGGGCAAGGATCTGGTCGGTCCGCGCGGCGATGAGCGCGTCGTTATCCGCGCTTTCGGGAAGCAGCCAGAATTTGCCGGCGCGGACGCCCGCAAGCGCAAAGGCGGATACTTCCTCGGGTTCGGTCAGCTTCATCTTGAGGCCGGTGGTCTTCAGCAGATCCTCCATGGTGCGATAGGCGACCTTGGTCTGGCTCTCATGCTCGACATAGTCTGTCGGACGCACTTCGCCCGAGGCGAGGATGCCGGTGTTGACGGTGTGCGGACCGGGGAAGAGCAGCGCCGCGCGCAGCTTGTCGCCTTCGCGGAGCAATTGCTGCTGCAGGACTTCAGTGATGCTCGTTACCGCAGCCTTTGTCGCGGCATAGATCGGCGTGTTGGGCAGCGAACGCAGGCCGCCATTGGTCGATGACGTGTTGATCACCACGCCTTCCTCTCCGCCCGCGATCATGCGCGGGACGAACGCCTTGATGCCGTGAACCACGCCCAGCACGTTGACGTCGAGTCCCCAGCGCCAGTCGCTCATCGGCAAGTCCCAGAGCTTGCGCTGCGCCTCGCCCAGACCCACGCCGGCATTGTTGAACAACAGGTGCACTGCGCCGAATTCGGCGAAAACCGTTTCGGCGCAGGCAGTTACCGACGCTTCCTTGGTCACGTCGCAGGTGACTGCGATCACTCTGCCGCTGCCGAGCGCGTCGATTTCGCTGCGTACCGCCTCAAGCCGTTCCGGATTGATGTCGACGATCGCCACATGCGCGCCCGCAGCGGCGAGATCGGCGCAGAGACATTTCCCCACGCCACTCGCGCCGCCGGTGACGACTGCAACCTTGCCGGTAAAATCCTGCATCAGGCGGCAACCCGCGCGCCAAGGTCGACGCCGACATTGCGCGGCTCGTCCTGCCGGCCCACCCAGTGCGGAGCAATCCATTCTCCGGGCACCTTTTGCAGGATGATGCCGCCGGTTGCGGTGCCGCCTTCCACATATTGCATGTCGGTGATGCGGCGGACGGGAATGTCAGCCAGCGGGTCAAAAGGCGAATCCGACAAAGTGATCTTGCCGCCGGTCATCGCGCGGCGATCGCTGTAATTGCGCTGCCAGTTGAGCCGGGTGAGGAACACGTCGCCGTCAAATTCGCCGGGGCGATCGATCGCGGGCATCCCTTTGTAGCAGAACAGATGTTCCTCGAATGTCAGCGGCGCGTCGACCTTTTCGCCGATCGTGCCTTCGATTTCGAAATAGGTGATGCCGTGGCGCGTGCAGGTGGCACGCAGGTGATCGCCGTTCCGTTCGAAATGCGTCTCCGCGATCTTCTTGGGCTCCCCGAAGCGTTCGCGACCCGAGGTGACCACTGTTTCGCCTTCCATTGCCATATGGAAGCAATAGGCGCCCGGCGCGCCTTCATAGGTGCAGTTCACGCCGGTCGTCAGCGCACCGATCTCTACGGTATCGGTTTCGGTGACGTGCATGGAAACATGCACCATCTGCAGCCAGATTTCCGGCCGTTCGACCGCGACAAGCGGCTTGGGCAACAACGCGTCGATCACTTCGCGATCGGTCTCATAGGTGGCGCGAATGCCATAGACCGAATTGCGCAGCATGCCCGGTGCGCGCGTTTCGACCGGACCCTGGACATAGCGAAGTTTAGACATCGTGACTCTCCTTCAAGCGCTGGTGCAGCGCTTCGTTCTGTTCTGATTGAGCTGCTGCGCCGCGTGCAGCGCAGTGATTATTCGGCCGCTTCCACCAAACGGGTACCGTCCGGCCCGTCGGCGTAGAATTGCTCGAAATATTTGCGGAAGCGCAGGATCGGGCCGTCGCCGTCGCATAGATAGGGGCGGGCGAGGTGGATCTTGTTTTCCCAGATCGGAATGTCGCCTTCGACGCCCTTCTGGCCACAGGTATTTGCAATCGCTTCCTGGATTGCGTGCTCCTGCGGCGATCCCGGATCGACCTTGGGATGGGTGAAGCAGAAGCGGAGTTCCACGTCATCGGCCTCGACGGGTGTCGCGATGACCAGCAGCGACAATTCGACCACGCCCTTCAGGCGCGTGAACTTCTGTCCGGCGCCGTTCTGCACGGTCTGAACCGAATAGGGGAATTGCTTTTCCTCACCCGACGGCAGTTTGATCGTCCGGTGCCCGCGCGCCGCGCTGTGCCGCTGGACGCCGTCATAGCTGGTCTCGCCCTCTGGAACCGCGTCCATCATGTGGACATAGGCGAAATGCGCGACATCGACGCCGTTCTCGGCGATTTCCTGCGGGTTGCTGGCGAAACGCCATTCGCGCTTGGTCGGCTCTGCCCATTCGGGGTCGGTGAACTCAGGATAGTCGATCACGTCGAACAGCGGCGCGACATTTTCCGGGTGATACCATGCCCAGATGACGCCCGACTTTTCCTCGACCGGATAGGCATGGGTCAGCGGCTCGCGCTTGGCGCGCGGCGGAAATGCCTTGGCATAGGGAATGGCGGAGCAGAAACCGTCGGGGCGATAGGCCCAGGCGTGGAAGGGGCAGCGGATGCTGTCGCCCTCAACCTTGCCGCCATGGCCGAGATGCGCGCCCAGATGCGGGCAATAGGCATCGAGCAGCCCGGCTTCGCCATTTTCGTTGCGGAACAGCACCAGCTCGCGTCCGAAATAATGGACGGGGCGAACCGCCCCGACTGCGAGTTCGTTGCTGTAGCCCACTCCGAACCACCCGAACGGAATGGACATTGGGAAGCGCTCGACCTGAGGCACTGTCTCTCTCCTCGATTATATATCGCGAACTTCTGCCGCGTTGAGGGGGAGTGTATCGCTGCGATCCCTCTGCGTAAGTGCCGAATCGTGCACGCTTTGTGCGCAAGGGCGAACAATGCGCGGATCAGAAACGCTTGAGGATCTGGGAGGCCATCGAGGGCCGGATCTTGGTCCGGGTGGTCCGGCGGATCAGATAGTCGATGAATGCGCGCGTGGCCGCCGACATGATGCCGGGCGAATATACGACCCAGCAGGGCTTGTCGTAGAACGACCATTCCTCTTCGAGCGCCAGGATCGTGCCGTCCACCAGATCCTGACGAATGACGCTGACCGGCAGGCTGGCGATACCCAGCCCCTTGCGCACCGCGCTGCGCAGCGCGATCCCGCTGTTGCTGATCCAGCGCGGCGTCACTTTCACCGTAACGTTTTCGTTGAAGGTCATCGTGCCGCTGCGATCGGTAAGGCACTCGCGCTCGGTCAGCGCAGCACTGTCCGTCGGCCAGCCATGTTTGGCGACATAGGCAGGCGAGGCGCACAGGCAGTAGGACAGGTAGCCGAACATCCGGGCGCGCAGGTTCGAATCGGTCAGCGTGCCATAGCGGATGACGATGTCGAACTGTTCCTGCGCAACATCGCCTTCATCGAGATAGGCAATGGGTTCGACGACGATCGCATCATGTTCGTCGCTGAATTCGGCGAGAAGCCGCGACATGAAATCCGAACCGAACGTGTCGCTGAGGCCGATACGCAGCCGGCCGACCGGATCGGTGCGATAGCGCCCGATCCGCTTTTCGAGATCGCCCAGCCGCTTGTGCAGATCGGCGCATTCCTTGTGGAAACTCTGGCCCGCGCTGGTCAGCGACAGCCGCCGCGTGGTGCGTGTGAGCAACTGGACGCCGAGCCGTTCCTCAAGCTCCTGTACCGTTTTGCTCACATAGGATTTGGAAACACCCAGTTCCTCGCCCGCGGCCGTAAAGCTACCATGCTCCACGACCGCGAGGAATTCTTCGATTCCGCGCCAGCTCGACATTCAGACCACCTCTCCGGCGGCGATGCTAGCAACGGTCCGCGCGAATGCAAAAAGGTTCGACGCGCCTTATTCCGCTGCCTGTTTGAGGAACAGGTCGCGTTTGGGGCCGATGTTGTTCGCGATCTTCCACAGCGCGTCCTGATCGAGGTCGTAGACATCGAGCGCATTGGTGCCGAGCATCTTCTGGATATCGTCGTCGGGCAGCCCGCCCAGGCTGACGGTCATCTTCTCGAGCGTGCTGGGCCAGGTGCCCTCCGGATGCGGGTAATCGGTGCCCCACAGAATCCGGTCGATGCCGATTTCGTAATAGGACTGAGTGGTTTCCTCGTCCGGCAGCGCCGAACAGCCGACCCACACATTGCGAGCGAAATACTCCGACGGCTTCATGCTCATATTGGCGTAATAATCACCGAGCTTGCCGCTGGTGTGCTTTGCCGAGGCACGGATGTCCATCAGCTGCATGATCCAGGGAAACCAGAATTCGCCGCCCGCTTCGGTGAAGCAGACCTTGAGTTCCGGAAACTCCTCGAACACGCCGCCAAAGGTCATGCCCCACAGCGGGCGCGTCATCCAGAATGCGAATTCGCACAGATAGGTGCCGATCCAGCCCGGCTGGGTCGTGTCGTATCCCGGCGACGCGCCCGAATGGAAATGCAGCGGCATGCGCATTTCCTGAAGCATCGCCCAGATGCGGTGATATTTGGTATGGTTATAGAGGTCGTAATCGCCCGAAAAGGCCGGGAAGAACACGCCCTTCAGCCCGTTCTGGGCGGCCCATTTGATCTCCTTCGCGGTTTCGTCGAGATCGTAGAGCGCGGGAATGACGGCGAGGCCGATGCGGCGATGCGGATCGTCCTGACAGAATTCGGCGAGCCAGCGATTATGTGCGCGCGCACCCGCCCATTGCAGCTCGGCATGGTCGCGGGACGGCCGCAGGCCGATGTCCGCGCCAAAGGGGGGGGCATTGCGTTCGGTAATCCCGTCGGGGAACAGCACTTCGGCAGCAACGCCGTCGCCATCGAGCACGCGGTTGCGGATCGCGCCGTCCCACGCACCTTCCAGACCGTCGCCCACCTTGGCACGCCATTTCGTGTTGAAATCGTCGATCAGGAAGCGCTTTTCATGCTCTTCGCGCGCCTTGATCTCCTGATGCACCACTTCGTCGAAACGCGCGTGATACCGGGATTCGAGATAGGTGCGATATTGTTCGGGCGGCAGTCCGACATGCCCGTCCGAAGAGATGACGAGATAGCGGTCCATGATCCTTCTCCGTGGTTCGAATGCTTGTTTCCGGCGTGTCTGCGCGCGGCGGCGCAATCACCGATATTCTCCGAACCGGAATGCGACTCCTGTCCGATGCGAAAAAGCAGCCTGTCGGCAACGCTCTATCGCTTCATGTGAACAATGATCCTGCTCGGGCGCGCCCGCGCTGCCTCGCGGAGCAACAGATAGGCGCCGAGAAGTGCGGCGATCGCAAAGGGGGCGGGCGCCCAGACCTGATATGCCGCAGCGGCGATGATCGGGGGCAGGGTGATCGAAGCTCCCGCGATCAGCGTAACGGCGGATGCGATCGCGACCTGATGCTCGCTTTCGCCGCCAAGCGATGCCGCGGCGCTGAAGCCGGGGCGCGACAGGCCATAGCCGAAGCTGGCGATGATGAACCCGATAACCGCAGCGATCTGCGTATCGCTGGCAATCGGTGTCAGATTGCCGATCAGCGCGCATGCCACGCCCGCCAGCATCATTACCCCCGGCGTAAGCGCCAGCCAGCGGACCAGTCCCCATTGCGCGATCAGCGCGGCGATCGCGCCGCCGGTCATCGTCACGCCGACCATCGCCTGCGCCGCCATCGGATCGCCGGGCGTGCGGTCGATCACGACAAAGCCGATCGTGTAGAGATTGATCGCTTGCGCCGAACAGAGCAGCAGCCCGAAGGTGAGATGCCGCCCGATCGTCGCTTCGCGCCAGACCTCGATCATCGAATAGGTGCGCTGGTTTGGATCTGCCGACGCAGCAAATCCAGCTTCGGGCGCTCCGCGCGGCAGAAACACGAAGCTGGCGGCAAAAGTCACGAGGCCGATCAACGCGAAGGCGAGCATCGGCCCGATCGGACCGAGCGGTTCGAAGATGAGCAGCGGCGCGATGGCCGGGCCGATGATCGTGCCCAGGCTGAGTGCGCCGGCGAGCGTCGTCAGGGTACGGGTGCGTTCTGCGCCTTCGGTGCGCAGCGCGATGAGCGCCTGCGTCGCGGTCGCTGCCGCGGATCCGAGCAGGCCATAAACCGAGCGCAGCACGAAGAAGAGAAGGAAGGTGGCGAACGGCGCCAGCCAGCCGAGCAGCCCCAGCTCGACCGAAAGCGCGCAGCCGCCCATCGACAGGATGAAACCGATCAGTCCGGCGCGGACGAAACGGTTGGCGCCGTGCCGATGGACATGCGCGACCCAGAAGGGGGAACTCACAGCCCAGGTAAGCGCCGAGAGCGAAAAGATGCTCGCGACGAGATAGTCGGGAATATGCAGCGTCCGCCCGATCGCGGGCATGATCGAGACGAGCCCGACATTGCCGATTGCGGTGAGAAACGTAACCGCGCCGAGAAACGGGACGACCCAACGCGACCACCGATCGTGCCGCGCCGGGCCATCCTGTGTCATGATATCAGCCCTCGATCAGAAACGAATACGGGCTTCGCCACCGAAGCTGCGCGGATCGCCATATTGGCTCAGCGTCAGCACCGTGAGGTTGATGGCGTTGACGAGATAGCTTTCGTCCGTAAGGTTCTTGCCCCACACGGCCACTTCCAGCGACGTCCCGTTGCCGAGCGCGATGTCGGTCAGGGCGATACGCGCATCGAGCAGACCATAGGCTTTGAGTTTCGAAGCCGGGTCGGCGGTGATCCGCGTGAACTGGCTGTCACGCCAGCTATAGTTGACGCTGGTATCGAGCGTGGCGAAACCCACATCCAGCCGGTGCACCGCTCCGACCTGGAAATTCCACTCGGGAACCAGCGGAACGACATAGCTGTCGGTCACGTCAGTTCCGTCGGGAAGGACGAAATCGGTGTAGCGGGCATCGACATAGCCGCCGCCGAAATTGATCGTGAAATTGTTGACCGGGCGGATCGCGCCTTCGATTTCAATGCCGGTGAACTGAGCTTCGCCTGCGTTGATGATGTTGGTCGTCACTAGCGAGGGCACGAAGACCCCGGCCTGAAAATCCTTGTAGATCGAATGATATACCGAGGCATTCAAACGGACCGCCTGATCGAAACCCGCGAATTTGACGCCGAGTTCGAACGAAGTCAGCTTTTCCGGATCATAGGGCGTCAGGAACGCGGCATTGGTGGATGCCGTATCGTTGATACCCCCGCTCTTGAAGCCGGTCGCGACGCGTCCATAGACCGAAAAATCGCGGTCGAATTTGTAGAGGATATTGAACTCGGGATTGAAGCTGGTCCAGACGCCCGAATTGCCCAGCGGAATGAGGTCGGATGGACCGATCCCGCCCGCGCCAGGCCGTGCGCCCGCCGGCGGCTGGCCGCTGCGAGTGACGGGCGTGCCATCCGCCTCGCGGACGAAGACGCCGGAGGTGTCGGAACTGGGATTGGCGGCATATGCCGAGTTCGAGAGCAGCAGCTCGGTCGCCTGCTTTTTCTCCCGCGTGTAGCGGCCACCGACCGACACCGTCAGGCGCTCGGCGAGTGCCGAGGGGGTCCAGGCGATCTGGCCATATCCGGCATAGCTGTTGGAATCGCCGGTGCGGTTGCTGACATCGTAATTGGCGTTGCCGCCGAACTGGAAGTTCCAGCGCGGATTATAGACTTCGTAATTGTCGTCCAGATAGAAGGCGCCGACCGTGAATTTGAAGTCGCCGGCCGTGCCGATCGCCTGCAATTCCTGCGTGAACTGCTCATAATCGTTGCTCAGCGCGAAGCGCAGCAGATCGAGAGGGCTGCCGTCGAAATCGCTGGCCGAATCGGTATAGGCGGTGCGGCGTGCGGTGATCGATTTGAGCACGAGATCGCCCAGACCCGGTTCCCATTCCAGTGTCAGCGAATGCCCCGTCGTGCGAAAATTGCTGCGCAGCGAACTTTGCGCGCCGATGCCGCGGGGGCGTTCGGTGACGACATAGGGGGCGATCAGCGCGTTGACGAACGGCGTCGATCCGGTCGAGGACACCACCAGCATCGAAGGCGTGCCCTTGCTGTCGGTGATGTCATAGGCATAGCGGGCGCTGAAGCTTTCCGACGGGCGCCACAGGACGTCGGCGCGTGCCGCCCACATGTCCTGCTTGCCGAAATTCTCATTGGTCGCGCTGTTGCGATAATAGCCGCCATTCTGCTTGGTGACGATGCCGAAGCTGGTGCTGAAACCCGCGACTTCGGGCAGATCGAACGCCAGGCGTCCGGTATATTGATCGAAGCTGCCGCCACCGATCATCATCTGGCCGCGGAAGGTGCCGCTCGGCTCGCGCGTGATCAGGTTGACTGCGCCGCCGATGGTGTTCTTGCCATAAAGCGTTCCCTGCGGACCGCGCAGCACTTCGACACGCTCGAGATCGACCAGATCGAACGCCGCACCGGTTGATTTGCCGATCGGAACACCGTCGACATACAGGCCGACCGGCTGGTCGCGGGCAAGGCTGGTATCGGCGGACGGCGAAAGCCCGCGAATGGTGATCAGCGGAGCATAGGTGTTGCCGATCGTCTGATTGATCTGCAGGTTCGGCACCACCGTGGCGATGTCTGAAACATTGCCGACACCCGCTCGCTGAAGCGTCGCTTCGCCGACGGCCGAAACCGAAACCGGCACGTCCACTAGCCGTTGCTCGCGCCGCTGCGCGGTGACAACGATTTCGTTGCCGCTATCGATCGAATGATCCTGGGATTCTTCGTTTTCCGAAACAGTCTGCGCCATTGCGCCGATCGGGCACAGCGCGGAACCGAGCATGGCAGCGACCAAGAGAGACTTTGAAAAGTCCTTCACATTCCCCTCCTCAATTTATGGGCATTTAGCCTGTGGCGAACTCTTTTCGGTTCGCTCATTCGGACCACGATAGCGGCCATCCTCAGGCGATTAAGCCTGCGGCGGTGGCCACACTGTTCGCTGGTGTGGCGAATAGAGCGTTGCGACAAAAAAAGACCCGGAACGGCCCCCGAAACAGCGCGCATTGCCTGCGGGGACGGCCGGATATGGAAAGCGTGCGGCATGATATGGCGCCAATGTCGGCTCAGCGCGCAGCGAGGACGTTTTTCATCACCTTGCCCGAGGCATTCTGGGGCAGGGATTCGACGAATTCGATCATGCGCGGAACCTTGTAATTCGCCATGTTGGCGCGCGCCCAGGCAATGATTTCGCCTTCGTCGTCGCCGTTGCCGGCGCGGCGGACGACAAAGGCCTTGCCCACTTCGCCCATGCGCGGATCGGGCACGCCGATTACGGCTACCTGCGCGATGGCGGGGCAGGGGGCGAGCAGCCGCTCGACTTCGGCGGGATAGACGTTGAACCCGCCCGAAATGAACATGTCCTTCTTGCGGTCGGTGATCCTCAGATATCCCGCGTCGTCCAGCGTTCCGATATCGCCGGTGTGCAGCCAGCCATTGTTATCGATCGCTTCGGCGGTCGCGTCGGGATCGTCGAGATATTCGCGCATCACGCCATAGCCGCGAACCAGGATTTCGCCTGCTTCGCCGGGCGGCAGTGCGTTGCCGTCATCGTCGACGACGCACACCTCCAGGCCGGGCAATGCCCTGCCGCAGCTTTCGGCGATCAACTCGGCATCGTCGCCCCGGCGGCACGAAGTGATCGTGCCGCATTCGGTCATGCCATAGGCCGTGACGGTGTCGACCAGCCCCAGCTCGCTGCGCATCCGGCGGATCAGATCGGGCGGCACGGTTGCGGCACCGGTCGCCGCGCCGCGCAGGGAACTCGTGTCGAAATCCTGCTGCGCCTTCGCTTCGAGCAGTGCGTAATAAATCGTCGGCGGGCCGGGCAGGAAGTTGATGCGCTGTTGCGCGATCATTTGTGCGGCGTGGGCGACGTCGAACGTTGCGACCGGCAGCATGGTCGCTCCGGCGATCAGCGCCGCGACCCATCCGGCCTTGTACCCGAAGCTGTGGAAGAAGGGGTTGATGATCAGATAGCGCTCGCCTTCTTCCAGGCCCATGGTCTCCGCCCATGCCGCGAACAGACGGACCACCCGGTCATGCGTGGAAACGACGCCCTTGGGTGCGCCGGTCGTGCCGCTGGTGAACAGGATGTCGCTGACGCTGTCGGGCGTTACCCCGGCCATCGCGGTGTCGATCGCCGGATCGTTGCTGCCATTGCCCTCGGCAAGAAACCCGCCCCAGTCGCGATCGAACGTCACGATGCGGCGCAAATCGGGCAGGTCTTCCTGCGTGAGCATCGCCGGGTAATCGGTGCCCAGAAAATCGCCGACCGTCAGCAGCATTGCCGCGCGCGTGCGGCGCAAAAGCTCGCCTGCCTCACGCCCCTTCAGCCGAGTATTGAGCGGTACGATCGCCGCCCCGCAGGTCATTGCGCCGACGGCTCCGGCAATCCATTCGCGGCGGTTGGGCGCCCAGATCGCCACCCGGTCGCCCGATCCGATTCCAGCGACCAGCATCGCCGACGCCGCCGCCCGGCATGCGTCGCGCAATTGGGCGAAACTCCACGTCGTTCCCTCCTCGATCAGCGCGGACGCATCGCCGCGTGCCGTGGCGGCGGCTTCCACCAGATGCGGGATGGTGAGGGGGAGCGGATCGAGCATGATCAGACGATTTCGAACAATCCGGCGGCGCCCATGCCCCCGGCGATGCACATCGATACCACGACATGGCGCACACCCCGCCGCTTTCCTTCGATCAGCGCATGCCCCACCAGCCGGCTTCCGGTCATGCCGAACGGATGGCCTAGCGCAATCGCGCCGCCATTGACGTTGAGCTTTTCCGGATCGATGCCGAGCTTGCGCTGGCAATAGAGCGCCTGGCTGGCGAACGCCTCGTTGATTTCGAACAGGCCGATATCGTCGATGGAGAGGCCGGCGCGGGCGAGCAGCTTGGGGATCGCGAAAACCGGGCCGATGCCCATTTCGTCGGGGTCGCATCCGGCAACCTGAAACCCGCGATAGATACCCAGGATAGGCAGTCCTTCGGCGCGCGCAGTTGCCGCATCCATCACGATCTGCGCCGATGCGCCGTCGGAAAGCTGCGAAGCGTTGCCGGCGGTGATGTGCTTGCCTTCCTTCACCACCATGCCGTCGCGGAAAACGGGTTTCAGCGCGGCGAGCTTTTCCGCAGTCGTGCCTGCGCGAATGCCCTCGTCGGCGGTCAGGGTCACGGTTTCGGAACCCAGATCATTGCCTTCCTTGTCGAACAATTTCTTGTCGACGGTGATCGGCGCGATCTCTTCGGCGAAGCGCCCGGCGGCGAGGGCATCGGCGGCGCGCTGCTGGCTCAGCGCCGAAAACGCGTCCTGATCCCCGCGCGAAATACCATAGCGATCGGCGACGATTTCGGCCGTCTCGATCATCGCCATATAGGCATAGGGATCGTGGGCGATCACTGCCTTGGAACGATTGCGATAGGTCGGCTGATGCTTGCCGATGGTGAGCGAAATCGATTCGACGCCCCCCGCAACCGCGACATCGACTTCATCAACCATGATCGACCGCGCGGCGAGTGCAATGGCGTTGAGGCCGGAAGAGCATTTGCGGTCGAGCGTAAAGCCGGCGACGCTGTTGGGCAGCTTCGACGCATGCACCGTCAGCCGCCCCAGATTATAGCTTTGCGTGTTCCAGTGATTGCCGCAGCCGAGATAGACATCGTCGACGCGCGCGGGATCGATCCCACTGCGATCGAGCACGGCATCGACGACATGCGCCGACATGGCCGGGGCCTCGGTATCGTTGAACGCGCCGCGATAGGCCTTGCCGATGGCAGTGCGGGCAGTGGCGACGATGGCTGCTTCGCGCATCTGGTTACTCCGGAAAATAGCGGCTGATGGTGTCGACGATACAGGCGGGCTTTTCGCCGCCTTCGATTTCGATGGTGACGCGAACCGTCGACTGGATCGCGCCGCGAATTTCCTCGACCGCAACGATTTCGCCCGTGGCGCGAATGCGCGATCCGACGGGGACAGGGGCAAGGAAGCGCAGCCGATCGGCGCCGACATTCACGGCATGCGCAAAGCCGCGAACCTCGATCATCTGCGGCAGGAAATGGCTGACCAGGCTCAGCGTCAGATAGCCATGGACGATGGTACCGCCGAACGGACTGTCCTTGGCGCGCGCGACATCGACATGGATCCACTGATGATCGCCAGTGACATCGGCAAAGCCGTTCACCCGATCCTGGTCGACCAGCATCCAGTCCGTCGGGCCGAGGCCGGTGCCTTCGCTGCCGATCAGTGCGGCGGGCGTTTCGAAGATGCGCGGTTCCATAATCAGGCTCTCTGGCTCGAAACCGACAGGACTTCGCCGGTCATGTAGCTGGACAGATCGGATGCGAGGAAGAGCATCACATTGGCGACTTCCCACACTTCGGCGGGGCGACCGAACGCTTCGCGCTGCGAAAGTTCGGCGAGGAGTTCGTCGGTCGTCACCTTGGCGAGGAAAGCGTGCATCGCAATCGATGGCGCGACCGCATTGATCCGCACGCCATGTTCGGCGGCTTCGACTGCGCTGCACCGGGTGAATGCCATCACGCCGGCCTTGGCCGCGGCATAATGCGCCTGTCCCTTTTGCGCGCGCCAGCCGAGCACCGAAGCGTTGTTGACGATCGCGCCCGATTTGCGCGCATACATCGATGGCAGAAACGCGCGGGTCATGCGGAACACGCTGTTTAGCGTCACATCGAGCACGCGGCTCCACTGATCGTCGGTCATGTCGACCACCGGCACTTCGCCGCCCAGCCCGGCATTGTTGATCAGCACGTCGACATGGCCGAGCGCGTCGATCGCGGCGGCGTGCAATGCATCGACCTGATCCTGTTGCGTCACATCGCAGATGCAGGTGGCGGGACGGGTGCCGACCTCTTCGGCGATGCGGTCCGCCGCTTCGCCCAGGCGCCGTTCATGGAAATCGCTGATAAGCACGCGTGCGCCTTCTTCGGCGGCGCGTTTGGCGACGGCAAAGCCGATGCCGGTGCCCGCCGCTGCAGTGACGACGACAGTGCGGTCCTTCAACAGGTTGCGTGGTTCGGGGTAATTGGGGGCGCTCATGCGGCTCCTCTCGGTTCGCGGGGCAGGCCGAGGCCGCGCTCGGCGATGATGTTGCGCTGAATCTGGTTGGTGCCGCCGTAGATCGTGTCGGCGCGCGAATAGAGGAACAGGTTGGCGAGCATCGGGAAGTGATAGCCATCGGCATCGCTCACTTCGCCGGCCTGGCCCAGCACATCCATCGCCAGTTCGCCAAGGTCGCGGCGCCAGCTCGCCCACTGGATCTTGTAGGTGAGGGCGGCGCCATCAATTGCCGACCGATCCGCGTTGGACAGCATGCGCAGCGCGCCATAGCGCATCAGCCGCAGGCCGATTTCGGCGCGGGCAATGCGCTGGCGGATCAGTGGATCGCTGGCGCTGCCATTGGCCCGGGCGGCGGCGATTACCGCGTCCAGCTCGTTGCGAAACTGCATCTGCTGGGCCAGCGTCGATACCCCGCGTTCGAACGACAGCAGCGCCATCGCCACGCGCCAGCCATCGCCCGGCGCGCCGAGAATATCACTCGCATCGCAGACCGCATCGTCGAAGAAGGTTTCGTTGAATTCCGCTTCGCCGTTGATCTGCTCGATCGGGCGGATCGTAACGCCGGGCTGGTCGATCGGCACCATCAGGAAGCTCAGACCATTGCGCCCCACCGATCCCGGTTCGGTGCGCGCGATGACGAATATCCAGTCGGAAAACTGAGCGAGGCTGGTCCAGATCTTCTGGCCGTTCATCACCCATTTGCCGTCGCGCAGTTCGGCGCGCATCTGAACCGCGGCAAGGTCGGAGCCTGCATTGGGCTCGGAAAAGCCCTGGCACCATATGGCATCACCCGAAGCGATGCCGGGCAGATAGCGCGCCTTTTGCTCGTCGGTGCCGAAGGCGAGGATGGTGGGACCGGCCAGCTCGACACCGACATGGTTGAGGCGATTGGGCGCGCCGGCGCGCGCATATTCCTCGGCGAAAATCACTTGCTGCACGATGCTGGCATCGCGCCCGCCCCAGCGTTCCGGCCAGCCGATGCACGACCAGCGATGCGCGGCGAGCTGGCGCTCCCAATCGCGACGGCGTTCGGGCTTTTCGGTGAGGCCAGGGAGCCCACGAATATCGGCGAACGCGCCTTGCATCTGGACGTTCAGCCAATCGGCGCATTCGGCGCGAAACGCCTCTTCCTCGGGAGAGAAACCGAGCTTCATGCCGCGCGGTCCAGCACCAGCGCAGCGATGCGTTCGCGGTGTAGATCGCCGCTGCCCAGCAACGTCTGGATCGAGCGCGCGCGCTTGAAGAACAGATGCGCGTCATGCTCCCAGGTGAAGCCGATCCCGCCGTGCAGCTGGATCATGTCGGCGGCGGCACGGAAGAATGCGTCGGCGCAGAAGCTCTTGGCGGCGGGTAGGGCGATCTCCGCTTCCACGCTCTCGCTATCCAGCGCGCAAGCTGCCCAATAGACTGCGGAGCGCGCCTGTTCGATCTCAATGGCGCGGTCGGCCAGGCGATGCTTATATGCCTGAAACGACCCGATCTGACGCCCGAACTGGCGCCGTTCGAGCGAGAAGGCGACGGTGCGATCCAGCGCCGCCTGCGCGCCGCCAAGTGCTTCGGCCGCGAGGCAGAGCAGGCCAGTGGAAAGGGCTGCCGTCGCAGCATTGGCGCCGAGCGGCGTCGCGACAGCCTCGTCGAACCGGACGGTGGCGAGCGGACGTGTCTGATCGATTGTGGCGTGCGGCGTGATGATGACGCCGGCGTCGCTGCTGCGTACCAGCCAGGCCTCGCTGCTGGCGATGACGAGCAGCAAATCCGCAATGGCGCCATGGGCGACAAGCCCCGCGTCGCCCGAGAGGCGCTCGCCCGACACTGTCAGTTGATCGCTGGTAGCGACCGCCGCAATCGCGCTGCCCGCAACAAGCGCTTCGATCTGCCCTGCCGACTGCTCCCCGCCATCCGCCAGCAGCGCTGCCAGCCCCATCGCGTTGCCGAGCAGCGGGATTGCTGCCACCTGACCGCCCGCTGCTTCTGCGACGCAGGCAAATTCGATCATGCCCAGCCCGACGCCGCCCGCATGTTCGGGAACGAAAACCCCGGCAAAGCCCATCTCGCCGCAAAAGCTCGCCCACAGGCTTCGGTCGATCCCGTCGCCCGCCATCGCCGCCCGCGTCCGCGCGCTCGTCGCCTGCTCGGCGAAAAACTCGCGCGCCGTATCGGCGATCATCCGCTGTTCGTCGGAAAGCGCGAAGTCCATCAGGCAGTGCCCCAAACCTTGCGTGGCGGCACGCGTTCGGCGAGCAGCTTGTCGACCGCGCCGCCGACATCGGCGGGATCCCAGCGCGCGCCCTTGTCGATCACCGGACCTTCGCGCCAGCCATCCTCAATCATGATCTTGCCGCCTTCGAGTTCGAAGACACATCCGGTGACATGCTTGCTTTGCGTGCTGCCCAGCCAGACGACCGCCGGAGCGATGTTGGCCGGGTCCATCACGTCGAACGCATCGCCCGCGGTCGCCATTTTCTCGGCAAATGCCTGTTCGGTCATCCGCGTGCGCGCCGACGGCGCCAGCGCATTGGCGGTGATGCCGTATCGGCCAAGTTCTGCCGCCTGCACCAATGTCAGCGAAGCAATCCCGCCCTTGGCCGTCGAATAGGCTGCCTGCGCGATCGATCCCTGAAGGCCTGCGCCCGACGTCGTGTTGATGATCCGGGCGTCGACCGGATTGCCTGCCTTTTGCTGGCTGCGCCAGTAATCGACCGCATGGCGCGAGAGGCAGAAATGCCCGCGCAGATGGACGCGCATCGTCGCGTCCCATTCGTCGAGCGTCGCCGATACGAACATCCGGTCGCGCACGATCCCGGCATTGTTGACCACGACATGCAGGTCGCTGAACGCCGCAATAGCAGCATCGACGATCCGCTTCGCCGCGTCCCAATCGGTGATGTCCTCATAATTGGCGATTGCGTGACCGCCCGCCGCGCGAATTTCATCGACGACGCCATCGGCAGCGCTGGTGTCGCGCCCTTCGCCGCCCAGTGACGTGCCGATATCGTTGACCACCACATTGGCGCCCTCGGCTGCGAAGGCGAGCGCATAAGCACGGCCCAGACCGCGCGCCGCGCCGGTGATGATCACGGTGCGATTGTCGCAAATGCCCATTACAGCCTCTCGATGATGGTGACGTTTGCCTGACCACCGCCTTCACACATCGTCTGCAGGCCATAGCGACCGCCGGTGCGTTCCAGCGCGCCGAGCAGGGTAGTCATCAGTCGCGCCCCGGTGCCGCCCAGCGGATGGCCGAGCGCAATCGCGCCGCCCTGCACATTCACTTTCTCATGCGGGATGCCGAGCTCCTGCATCCATGCCATCGGCACCGACGCAAAGGCCTCGTTGCATTCGAACAGGTCGATATCGTCGATCGTCATGCCCGCTTTTTCGAGCGCATATTTCGTCGCGGGGATCGGCGCGGTCAGCATCCAGACGGGATCGTCGGCACGGATCGACAGGTGATGCACGCGGGCGCGCGGCGTCAGCCCGTGATCCTTCACCGCCTGTTCCGATGCGATCAGCATCGCGGCGGAGCCGTCGCAATTCTGGCTGGCCACCCCGGCAGTGATCCGTCCGCCTTCCTCGACCGGCTTCAGCGCGGCAAGTGCCTCCAGCGTGGTGCCGGGACGGATGGTTTCGTCGCGCTCCAGTCCGGCAAAGGGCACGACTTCGCGATCGAACCAGCCATTGTCCCATGCCGCCTGACCGCGCCGATGGCTTTCCAGCGAAAAGGCTTCCATCGCCTCGCGCGAAATGCCCCATTTCTCTGCGATCATTTCCGCCGACCGGATCTGATTGACGGTCCCGGTGCCATAGCGCGCCACCCAGCCGGTCGAACCGGTGAAGGGATCGGCAAAGCCATAGGGCTGGCCCGCCATCATCGCCGCCATGATCGGAATCGCGTTCATCGCCTGGCTGCCGCCCGCAACCACCAGATCCTGCGTCCCGCTCATCACGCCTTGCGCCGCGAAATGCAGCGCCTGTTGCGAAGACCCGCACTGGCGATCGATCGTCGTGCCCGGCACATGTTCGGCCAGCCCCGCGACGAGCCATGCGGTGCGACCGATATCGCCCGCCTGCGGCCCGATCGTGTCGCAGCAGCCCCAGACGACATCGTCCACGGCGGCGCTGTCGATGCCGGTGCGATCGATCAGCGCGCGGATCGGATGCGCGGCAAGGTCCGCCGGATGTACTTCCGCCAGCGATCCCTTTTTGCGGCCAATGGGCGATCGGACTGCGTCAACGATATAGGCTTCGGGCATCGTGGCTCCTCAGGCGAAACTATGTTCGGGGCCGATTGCGAGCGTGCCGCCGATCACGGCGTCCTCGATCCGGCGATAATGGAATGCGCGATCGCCCCATGCGCCGGAGAGCGCCCAGCTGCGCTTCATCCAGAAATGGAGATCGACTTCATAGGTGTAGCCCATCGCGCCATGAACCTGAATCGCGGTTTCGGCAGTGGCGATGGCGGCATCGGTCGCGGCGAGTTTGGCATGGCTGACATGCACCGAAGCGCTGTCGCGGCGCTGCTCCAATGCCTCGGCCGCGCGCCATACGACCGGCGTAGCGAACTCGATCGCGACTGCACAATCGGCGAGCTGATGCTTCACTGCCTGAAAGCCGCCGATCGCCTGACCGAACTGGCGGCGAACCTTGGCATATTCGGTTGCCTGATCGAGCATCGCTTCGGCGAGCCCGATCAGTTGCGCCGCGCTCATCAATGCGGCGCGATCGAGCAGCAGCGGGTCATCCGTTGCATCTTCCGGTGCCGCAAATAGCTGCCGCAACGGGTCGACGCTTTCCCATGCGTCGCCTTCGCTATCTGCAACCCAGGGATTGATGGCGTGGGACAGGGCGATGCGGCGCTCCCCGGCGGCGATCTGCGCGAGCATTTCGGTCTCGCCCTTGTCCGCCAGCCACGGCACCGCGACAAAGCCAGTGTCGACCAGCGGTTCGGCAAGGCACACCCGCCCGCATTCGCGCGCAATTGCGGCTGCTTCGATCAGCGACATGCCGAGCCCGCCCTGATCCTCTGGCACCAGCAGGCCGGTGAGACCCATCTGGACCAGCCCGTCCCAGATGGCGGGATCGCGCGTTTCGCCGGCATCCAGCCTGCGCAACACCTCCGGGCCGTGGGTGTCGGTCAGGAATTCGCGCACGCTTTCGGCGAGCAATTGCTGATCCACGGTAAGGCGGAAATCCATCAGCCGGCTCCTTGTCGCGGAAGGCCGAGCAGGCGTTCGGCAGTGATGTTGCGCTGAATCTCGTTCGATCCGGCATAGATCGGGCCGGAAAGCGAGAAGATATAGCCTTCGAGCCAGTCGTTCGGCTGGTCGTTGAGCAGTGTCCGCAACTCGGCCTGCGCGCCGAGCAGCTGCATCGCGGTGCGGTGCATCGATCGGTCGAGCAGCGACCAGAAAATCTTGTTGAGGCTCGCCTCGGCGCCGATTTTGCCGCCGGCCATGATCTTCGCCGCGACCGAATAGGTGTTATAGGCATAGGCCTGCGCCGCCCCCCATGCCTGCACCACTGCTTCGCGCGCAGCGGGGGAGGCGCGGTCGCCGAATTGGCGATAGAGCTCGACCAGCCGCCGCGCCGTAGCCTGAAACCGGCCCGGCGAACGCAGCATCAGCCCGCGCTCGAACCCGGCGGTCGCCATCGCGATCTTCCACCCTTCGCCTTCGCCGCCCAGCCGGTTTTCCACCGGCACGCGCACTTCGTCGAAGAACAGCTCGGCAAAGCCGGGATGTCCATGCAGCTGGCGGATCGGGCGCCGGGTGATGCCGGGGCTGTTCAGATCGAACAGGATGAAGGTCAGCCCGTGATGGCGCGAGGATTCGGGATCGGTGCGGAAGATGCCGAAGCCCCAATCGGCGAACGCCGCGCGGCTAGACCAGGTCTTTTGCCCCTCCAGCACATAATGGTCGCCGTCGCGCCGCGCCTTGCTGGTGATCGCGGCAAGGTCGCTGCCGGCATTGGGTTCGGACCATGCCTGCGCCCAGATCACCTCGCCCTGCGCCATCGGCGTCAGGAAACGGGCCTTCTGCTCCTCGGTGCCATATTCCATGATGGTGGGGCCGAGCAGGAAGATGCCGTTCTGATTGGCGCGCAGCGGCGCACCCGCGCCCCAATATTCCTCTTCGAAGATCAGCCATTCGATCAGGTCGAGCCCGCGCCCGCCGAAGCGTTCGGGCCAGGTGACCATGCCCCAATTGCCGCTCGCGAGCGTGCGTTCCCAGCCGACATGCTGGTCATAGCCTTCGCGGCATTCGAGCGTGGTCAGCGGCTCTGCCGGAACATGGTCGGCGAGCCATGCGCGGATCTCGGCGCGGAACGCCTCCTGCTTCTCGGTGTAGCGCAGCTCCATCAGAATTTAGCCGCCTTGCCGCTTTCGACAAAGGCGTCGCGGCTCTTTTGCGAATCCTCGTGCATGTACATTTCGAGCGTGAAGCCTTGTTCCCAGCGATAGCCTCGGTCGACATCGCGCGGCTCAAGGCCGTTGAGCGCTTCCTTGGCGATGGTCAGTGCCTTGCGGCTCTTCGATGCGATCACGCCGCAAAAGGCACGGGCTTCGCTTTCCAGATCGGCGCGCGGAACTACTTTCTCGATCGCGCCCAGCCGCCATGCTTCCTCGGCCGGAATATTGCCACCGGTGAAGAACGCGGCGCGCACCTTGTGCAGCGGCAGCATGCGGGATAGGTGGCTGGCCCCGCCCATCGCGCCGCGATCAACCTCGGGCAGCGAGAAATAGGCGTCGTCGGCAGCAATGATCGTGTCGCTCGCGCCGCAAATGCCGATGCCGCCGCCGATCACGAATTTGTGGACCGCGCTGACCACCGGCACCTCGGCGTCGCGGATCGCCTTGAACGTCAGATAATTGCCGCGATTGAGCGCGGTGATGCGTTCGGGATGCGCCTGCATCTCCTTGATATCCACACCGCCACAAAAGCCGCGGCCCTCCGCGCGGATCAGCACGCAATGCACCTCGGGATTGCGTGCTGCATCGGTGATGATCGCGGGCAGCGACAGCCAGGTTTCGCTGTCGAATGCGTTGACCGGCGGCATGTCGAACACGATTTCGGCAATGCGATCGGCGATGGTGCAGGTGATCGGCATGGATCAGTTCCCTCCCGTCAGCGCGGCGATCCGTGCGCGCGCGTCGGCTTCGATCGAGGCGATCAGCGCGGCGCAGCCCGGCAGATCGTCGAGGCGCCCGGCAACGAGGCCGGTTGCCATCAGGCCGTTTTCCGCATCGCCCGAAACAACCGCGCGCTGGATCATCATGGGAGCGGCGGCGGCCATCATCGCCTGCGCAAGCGGCATGTCGCCATGCGCAGTCATGTTGCGCGCAGCGGCCAGCGTTTCGCCCCAGCTCATGCCCGTCTGGCGCTTCATTTCGAGGCCGGCCTCGATCGCGCGCCGCCACATGGCGAGCTTGCCCGATTTTTCGATACGGCCCAGCAGCGGGTTGCGGATCATGCGTTGCGGCAGACCGTCGACCTTGGTCGAAACGATGATGTCGCCGGTTCCGGCGCTGGCATAGGCCGCCTTGGGCGCGGCGGGGACGGGGCTTTCCGCCGTCATCAGGAAGCGGGTGCCCATTGCGATGCCGACTGCGCCATAGGCCAGCGCCGCCGCCAGCCCGCGCCCATCGGCAAAGCCGCCTGCCGCCACCACCGGCACATCGACTGCGTCGAGCACTTGGGGCAACAGCACCGTGGTTGCCACGCTGCCGGTATGACCGCCGCCTTCGCCGCCCTGAACCGTCACCATTTCGCAGCCGAGCTGCACCATCTTTTGCGCATGCTTCACGGCGCCCACCGTGGGGATGCACAGGATGCCCGCGTCATTGAACCGTCCGATCATCCGCGCGTCGGGGCCGCGCCCGAAACTGACTGCGCCAACGCGGTCTGCATGTTCGAGGATGATCTCGACAATCTCTGCCGCGCCCGGCTGGAAACTGTGGAAATTGACGCCGAAGCGATGCGGGGTCAGGTCGCGGAGCCGCGCAATCGCTTCGCGCAGCTCGCCGGGCTGCATCACCGCGCCGGCAAGGAAGCCGAACGCCCCGGCATTGCTGCTCGCCGCGACGAGCTCCGGCGTGGCGATCCATCCCATCGCCGTCTGGATGACGGGCAGGCGGCAGCCGAGTCGTTCGGTCAGTCTGGTCGAAAGCGGGTCGGACAAGGGCTCAGTCCTCACCCGACTGTTTCTTGTTCGCTTCGGCCATTTTCTTGCCGTCGAACCCGGCGATATAATCGCCCTTTACCAGCGTGTTGTTGGCGTGCGCGAAATGGTGATAGCCGAACGCCGCGTCGATCCCGGCATTCTTGCCCGAGAGCGTTTCCATGTGATTGCACGCCTGTTTGGCGAGCTGGAGCGCGAGCCGCGGCTGCTCTGAAATCCGGGTGGCGATCTTCACCACTTCATCGGCCAGATCCGCGCGCGGCACCACGCGATTGACCATCCCCATCTCATAGGCGCGCACCGCCGGCATCCGCTCGCCCAGGAACAGGAATTCCTTGGCGATCCGCACGTTGAGTTCATGGCAATGCGCGAAATATTCGAGGCCCGGAAAGCCCATTTGCAGCACCGGGTCCTGAAAAAATGCGTCGTCCGACGCGATAATCAGGTCGCACACCCATGCGAGCATCAGCCCGCCGGCGATGCATCCGCCATGCACCTGCGCAATGGTCGGCTTGGGAATGTCCCGCCACCGCTTGCACATACCCAGATATTGTTCCTGCTCGCGGATATAGGCCTTTTCCGCGCCCGCCTTGTTGGCGTGATCATACCACATCAGGCGCCGGTCGACGCTGGAATGAAAGTCGCGCCCCGGCGTGCCGATATCGTGCCCTGCGCTAAAATGCTTGGCATCGGATTTCAGGACGATGCAGGCGACATTATCGTCATCGACGGCGCGCCGAAACGCATCGTCGAGCGCATAGGTCATCTGGCTGTTCTGGACATTGTGGAACTTTGGCCGGTTGAGCGTCACCCACGCGATCCGGTCGGTCACCGAGTAGAGGACCGGGGTATCGGTTTCATATTCCGGCGGCTGGTCGACCGGATCGACGATGCCATCGCTCATGACGCACTCCTGACGGCAGACGGATTGTCCTTCAGCACCTTGGCGCGACCGCCTTTGGGATCGAGCCGGTCGATGATCGCCAGCGTGTCGGCGTCGGGCAGCGGCGTTTCGGTGAGGTCGCCCTTCTCAAGCGCGAAGCCGGTCGCGGCCTGCACTTCGTCGAAACTGACGCCGGGGTGGAGCGAAACGACGCGGATCGCATGATCGGTGCCGCCGAAATCCATCACGCACAGATTGGTGATGATCTGGCGCAGGTCGATGCCCGAATAATTGCCGTTCGGGCGGCGGCGGGCAGGGTTATAGCCCGCGCTCGACACCATATCGACTTCGCCTTCGACAAAGACGCGGGTCGAATGCACCGGCACGAACATCGAATTGGGGTGGTAGATCGAATTGCCCGGAAAGCCGCGTACGCCCAGCATCTGGATCTTGGGCTGGCGATGCGTACCGCCCAGCGCCGACAAATTTGTCTGACCAAACCGGTCGATCTGCGTCGGCGTGACCATCGCGTGGCGGCGCCCCGACCAGACGGCGGCATCGAAAAACTGCGAGAAGGGGAGATAGCCGGCGGGCTTTGGCCGGTCCTCGCCTTTGGCGCCGAGCGGCACCGGGTCTTCGACCAGAAACGCCTCGCCATCGGTCATCATCAGGCCGGGCGAATGGGTCAGCTTGGCAAGCCCGGCGGCGATGCGCGGCACCGGACCGATACCGGTCGCGACAATCTCGCGATCGGTGCGGAACGCTTCGGAACAGGCGAGGATGCAGAGTTCTGCAAGGCTGGGCTGAGTCATCAGAACACCGTCTGCGGCAGCGCGGTGACTGCCTCCGTGCCGCCGAACCCGGCGAGATAAGTGGCTTCGTCTTCCGCGACGAAACGCGATGCGACGGCGGACCAGTCGCCCGGCTCCTTGGCCGCGGCGGCATATTCGCTCAGCGCCTTCATGTCCCAGCCATAGGCGGGGGGCATCGAGCTGGGATGCGCGCCGCCCGGCAGTTCGGTGACGCCGGTCACGAATGCGCGCTGGATTATGCTGCGCTGCGCATCCTCCGGGAAATGATCCTCCATCCGGTCGACCAGCTGTTCGCACGACACGAAGCAACGGTCGGCGGCGCGCGCGAACCATTCGTCATAATAGGGGTCGGGGCCGAGCAGCTGGACATTGCCGCGCCAGTCGCTGCGATTGACGTGGAGCAGCGCGGCATCGAGCCTGAGCGCCGGAACCGCGATCAGCTCCTCGCCATCGTCATAGGGCGAGGTGACGTAGCGCAGCCCGCCGAGTTCGGCGAGATCGGTGCCCAATCCGACGCGGGTGGGCAGGAAGGGCACGCCGAAAGCCGCCGCCTTCAGCCCCCATTGGAACATCCCTTCATCGAGTTCGAGCACCTCGATCGCACCGGCTTCGCGCGCCTTGCGGAACCAGGGTTCGAGCGGGATCGCGTCGAGCGAGACAAAGGCGAAGACGAGCTTCTTCACCTTGCCCGCCGCGCACAACATGCCAACATCGGCGCCGCCATAGGCGACCACCGTCAGATCCTTCAGGTCGGAGCGCATGATTTCGCGGACCAGCGCCATCGGCTTGCGCCGTGGGCCCCAGCCGCCAATGCCGATCGTCATGCCGTCGCGCAGCTGCCCGACAATGTCCGGCGCGGACATGCGTTTGTCGATCACTTTCGGTCACCGCTCCAAATGTTTCTGTTCTTGGCCTTCAGGGTGCGGCGGGGCATCAAGAGCGACAATCACCATATGGGGACAGTCGAGCCGCGCGGTGCGCGATACCGGGAAGGATTGACGGAGGAGAGACGTGGTGGAACGGCAGACAGCGCTTGTAACCGGCGGAACCCGGGGCCTGGGCCGCGCAATCGCCGAGCGATTGCTGGCGGACGGCTATGACGTCGCGATATGCGGTCGTCGTCTGCCCGAAACGCCGGTTGCGGCGGGCGGGCGCGAGGCCGTGGCGTTCGCCGCCGATGTCCGTGACGCTGCGGCTGCGGAAGGTCTGATCGGTCAGGTGGTCGATCATTTCGGCGGGCTGTCACTGCTTGTGAACAATGCTGGCGGATCGCCCGAAGTTTCGGTGGCGGACAGTTCGGCATCGCTGATCGAGAAAGTGATCGCGCTCAATTTGCTTGCGCCGCTGTTTCTGTGCCGTGCGGCGCATGCGGCGTTGACCGCGTCGCAGGGAAGCGTGGTCAATATCGCCAGCATTTCCGGGCGCCGGGCTGCGCCGGGCACCGTAGCCTATGGCGCGGCCAAGGCGGGGCTGCTCAATGCGACGCAGGGGCTGGCGATGGAATGGGCACCCGATGTGCGGGTCAATGCGCTTGTCGTCGGGCTGGTCGAAAATCCCGAACAGGCCGAACATTATGGCTGCGCCGACGCCATGGCGCGGATCGGCGCAATCGTGCCGATGCGGCGCATGGCGCGTGGCAGCGACGTGGCTGGTGCCGTCGCCTGGCTGGCGTCGCCCGAGGCAGCCTATATCACCGGCGCGGCGATCGAGGTACATGGTGGGGGTGAGCTGCCGGCTTTCCTGGCACTCTCCCAAAGCGAGGCATGACAATGGCAGGAGGCAGGGATTCGGATGCGGCACAGATTGTGCCACAGCTTTCCGAAGACCTGTTGATGAAGCTTTATCACGGGCCGCTCGAGGAAGTGCCGTGGCGCGGGTTTTTGCAGGCGCTGATTGCCGAGATCGGCTGTGACAATGCCGCCATTTCGCTTCAGCTCAGCCGCAAGGGGCTGGCGTCGGTCACCATCTGGGGCGAAACCCCGCCCGTCGCACGCGAAGCGGCGCGCGATATCGGTACGATCCATGCCGAAATGGGCGACATGGACCCGATGAGCAACGCGCTGAAGCGCACCGGCGAGGTGATGCTGCTTGAGGAAGTCGCGTCCCGCGAGGGGCTGGAGCAGGATGAGTTCTTCCTCGCGGTGATGAAGCCCTATGGCATTCATCAGGCGCTGGGCATGTATGTCAGCGAACCCGGCGGACTCGAATGCAATCTGGGGCTGACCCAGCGCGGCGAGGGGTTTCAGTTCACGCACGCGCACAAGGCATTCATGATGCGGCTGCGTCCGCATGTGGCGCAGGCGCTGCAGCTCTTCTCGCGCATCCAGCGCGACGAGAGCGAGATCGAGATCCTTACCGACACACTCGACCGGCTGACGATCGCTACCTTCATCCTCGACGGGCGCGGCAAGCTGTTGCGCAGCAACAACGCCGCCGCGACGATGATCGAGCGGAACGAGACGTTCCGGCTGGTGCAGGACCGGTTGAAGGTCGATGGCCGCGTCGATGCGCGCCGCTTCGCCGAAGTGATCGATCAGGCGATTGCCGCGCGGCTCGACGAACCGGGCGAAACCTTCGTCCGCGCCTTTCGCTGTGCCGAGCCGAGCAATGAAGGGCGCGGCGTCCTGATCCGGTCGATCCGGCGCGAACGTCACGTGTCGGTCGATGCCAGTCCCGCCGTGGTGGTCTATGCGACCGATCCCGCACCGACGACTTCGTTCGAACAACTGATCGCGACTCTGTTCGATCTGACCCCGTCCGAAGCGGGTCTGGCGGCGCTGCTGACGCAGGGGTTCAGCCTGTCCGAAGCCGCCGCCGAAGCGGGGCTCACCGAAAGCACGGTGCGCAGCTATTCGAAGCGGATTTTCGCCAAAATGGGGGTCAGCCGACAGGCCGAGCTGATCCGCCTGATCCTGCGCAGCGTCGCGATTCTCGGCTGACGGGGCGTTCAGGCGGGCAGGGCGGGCGCTTCGGGCGTCAGCCGCCGGAAATTCCGGCTGAAATAATAGAGGCCGTCCTCTTCGTCGTGGATGACGACTTTCTCAATCGCGCAATAGAGGACGCTGTGGCTGCCGACGACGACGCTGCGCACAATGCGGCAGTCGAAGCTGACCAGCGCGTCGGCGAGGACGGGCGCGCCGGTGGCGTGGGTTTCCCATTCGGCCAGCGCGAAACGCTCCTCCTGCGACCGGCTGCTGCTGCTGAATCGCCCTGCCAGCGTTTCGTGGCAGGAACGCAGCACATTGACCGCCAGATTGCCGTTACGCTGCATGACGTCGAACGACCGCGAGGTACGATTGACGCAGACGAGCAGCATCGGCGGATCGGCGGTCACGCTGCACACGGCGGTGACCGTCAGCCCGGCACGCCCCGCCGCGCCGTCGGTGGTCACGATGCTGACCGCCGCGCCGAGGCGCGCCATGCCTTGTCGGAAGCTTTCGGGATCGAGTGGCTGGTTCATCTGATACACGCCGTTACGGAAGCCCGCGAACCCGCACCCAAGGCGCGTTCGCGGGCACTCCCGTTCTTATCGACTGCAGCCCACGTCATAGCTCGACAGGTCGCGCGACAGATCGACTTCGCCGCTGAAATGCTGGCGCACCTGCGAATAGAGCGAGGGTGCCGATTCGCCGAGCGGGCCGGGGATCACATAATGGGTGAGCACCACGCGACCGACACCAGCTTCCGCTGCGATCTTGCCCACTTCGTCGGGCGTGACATGGTGGGTGGTGAAATGCTCGCGCGCGGCGTTGAGCATGAAATCCGCAAGCTCGGGCCGCTGTTTGGCGATCATCGCGATCATCTGATCGACTTCGATGACTTCGCTGACCAGCATATCGCTGCCGGTGGCGAGTTCCGTAACGCGGTCGTCGGGACCGGTGTCGCCGGTATAGGTGATCGAACGATCGCCCATGTCGAACCGATAGCTGAACGCGAGCGCACCGGCCTTCTTGGCGAAATCGCCCGGGCCATCGAGGTGATTGTTCGCAACCGCCTTCACCCGCAGGTCGCCCAGTTCGACCACCTGACCATCGGTCAGCTCGACTGCCTTGATCCGATCTGCGGGTTTGGATGGCAGGCCCAGCCCGAATCCCATCTGAGCCGGCATCGCCATCGAAGCGATGATCCCGTCGACCAGCGCCTGAGTTCCCGGCGGGCCATAGATGGTGATCACGCCGGGATATTCGTTCATCCAGCGCAGCCCGACAACGGCAGCAAGGCCGCCGGTGTGATCGAGATGCAGATGGCTGAGAAATACCGTGTGGACATCACCGACCAATCGACCTGCCTTGGCAAGCTGGCTGGCGGCGGCATCGCCCGCATCGACCAGGATCGCCTGATCGCCCGCTTCGATCAGATTGGCGGGTTCGGTGCGCTCGGGGGTCGGGATCGGTCCCCCTGCAGTGCCCAGCGTAGTCCAGCGAAAGGTGGGGCAGGCAGCGGTCGTCGCTGTCTGCGGATCGGTTTGCGGCGCCATGGCCGCAGTTGCCACGCGTATGGGCGAGGTAGTCAGCAAAGACAGTGCGATGCAGCTGGAGATGATGTGTTTTGCCATGTCGGCATCCTTTCTGTGAAATCGGTGAGATCAGATCGCAAAGGCGGCGCGCGTTCGCTTCAGCAGATCAGGAAGCCGCCATCGGTGGCGATCGAACGGCCCGTCACATAGGCCGACTGATCCGAGAGCAGGAATGCGATGACATTTGCGATGTCGGATGCTTCCGCGATTTCCCCGGTGATCGAGCGTTGGCGGATCATCTGCAGCAGCGGATTCGCGTCGCGATCAATGCCCTCGATATGCGTCATCGGCGTATCCACAGCGCCCGGGCACACTGCGTTGCAGCGGATTCCGTTCTTTACATAGATGCACTGGGTCGCGACGGCTTCGGTCAGGTTGAGCACCGCCGCTTTCGACATGCCGTATGCGATCGCCAGCGGGCCCGGCTTGATACCCGCAACGGACGCGGTGTTGACGATGGCGCCGCCCGATTTGATCGCACGCAACGCCATCTGGCATCCGAGCAGCGGCCCTTCGGCGTTGACGCGCATCAGCTTCCGGTACGATTCGATCGACGTGTCGAAAATCGAATGGTTCATGTAGATGCCGGCATTGTTGACCAGCCCGTCGAGCTGCCCGAACTTTTCGAGCACGAATTTTTCGAGGGCCAGCCAGTCGGCCTCTTTGCCGACATCCTGTTGAAAGAAGATCGCGCCTTCGACAGGTTCGCCAATCACCTCATCGTTAAGGTCGGTCCAGACGACCTGCGCGCCTTCTTCGGTCAGCTTCCGCGTGGTGGCGAGGCCGATACCGCCGCGACCACCGGTGACGATGATGACCTTGTCCTTCAGCTGCACCTGCATTCCCCTCAATTTATTCTATTTCGCTGTCAGCCTGCACAGGCTGATCTCGTTGGCGATATTTCGTAATGCGTAGATTATGTGCGGTCAATATACGATATCACCAAAGAATATCGCTATACTGACCGCATTTGCGTTGATTTATCTCGCATAATCCGGAAAGTTTCAGCTTATGCGATGCGGCCCAAAAAGAAACGCCCCACCACATGCGTGGCGGGGCGCAAGGGTTCGGGTCGGTCCCGATCAGGCCGGTGCGGCGGCTTTGAGCGCCGCGTCGATCTTGGCCAGGACATCGTCATTGAGAATGTCGCCGGCAAAGCGCTGCAGCTGACTGAGCGTCAGTGGGCGTGCCATCGACACCTGCGGATGATTGATGATCGTCGGGGCGTAGCGCCGGACGATTTCCCGCGAGACCGGATCGTCAAGCAGCGTGCCGAGCGACGTTTCCTGCACCGAATAGGCGGCCTGTGTCTTGGCCGGAGCAGGGGTCGACTGCTGATTGACGGGAGCAGCCATCGGCGCGCTCAGCGCCAGAGCCGCAGAAAGAACCGGAACGAAACTGAACATGCCTCTCCTCCAACATAGTTCGAGGCAGTTTTTAACTCACCTGTATGAAAAGTCAATCGAGACGTGGAATAGCCTCGCTCCCGATCGGCAATCTGGGCCGCCAATCGAATTAAAGCGGCTTTGACGGTCTCATCTGAGGGGTGTCTGGATCGCCGCGAGCGTCATCGCGATCGTGTCCTCGAAGATTTGCTCTTCGGAAAACCCCGCAAATTGCGGCCCGCGAACATTGTCCATCAGGCGAAACGCATCGTGCAGCATCGCAATCACGATGTGCAATCGCATGAGCAGCACCGGTCCCTTGACCGGCAATTGCTCCTGAATGCGGCCCCATATCGTCAGCGTCGCGGGGGAGGGCGTGGTGAGTATCATCGGCGAGGGACCGCGATCGCGCAGCATCATCGTGCAGAGGAAACGGCCATAGCTGTGCTGCCCGTCAGCATCCTTTTGCTCGAACAGCGGCTGGCTGATGATCCGTGAAAGGGTTTCCAGATCCTCGCCGCGCCCCGCAGCATCGGCCTCTGCCAGCAATTCGCGGCGGCGCGCCTCCATCTCCGGAACCCGGTGGCGATAGATCGCATCGATGAAATCGTCTTTGGTTCCGAAATGATAGGCAACGACCCGGGTATTGCCCGATCCGATCGCGGCACCGATCTGACGCAGCGAAACCGCATCGAATCCGTGCCGCGCAAATAGCGATTCCGCTGCTTCGATCAGCGCGACGCGCGTCGCTTCGGAACGGGGATCGGTGCGCGTCCTGACAATTGTCGCCATGACCCAGCTTCGCGACCGCCCGCGCGAAGGTCAATCCCGGGACCGTTCCGGATCGATCCGACTAACGGGCTTTTTCATTCCTGATACGGCGGCGAATGCCCTAAACCGGGTTCCGCAAGGACAGGTGCCGGGAACGATGACGGGATTGAAGCTGCTTTATGTCGAGGATGATGCGCGGCTTGCAGGAGAGGTTTGCGAAACGCTGACGGCGCAGGGCGACAGCGTCGAGTGGGTCGGGACCGGCGGCGAGGGGCTTGCCCGCGCCGCGAGTCAGCCATTCGATGTCGTGATCCTGGATCGCATGCTGCCCGACCTTAATGGAATCGAACTGGTGTCGCGGCTGCGCGATGCCGGTGTCGCGGCGCCGGTGCTCATGTTGTCGGCGCTGGGGCGCGTCGAAAATCGCATCGACGGCCTGGAAGCGGGCGTCGACGATTATATGGCCAAGCCGTTTGAGCCCGCCGAGCTGGTCGCCCGCATTCGCGCGCTGCATCGCCGCGCCGCAGGCCAGGCGCACAGCGCGGTGATCCTGTTCGGCGATCTGGAATGCCAGGTGAAGGCCCGCACCGCGCACCGTCAGGGCAAGCACATCCCGCTCAGCCCCAAGGAATTCAAGCTCTTCAAATATCTGATGGAGAATGGCGGCGAGGTGGTGACGCGCGAAATGCTGTTGCGCCATGTGTGGAACCTGTCGTTCGATCCCCAGACCAATGTGATCGATGTGAGCGTTGGCCGACTGCGCAAGAAACTGGAGGAAGGATTCGACACGCCGGTGCTCGAAACGATCTGGGGCACCGGATATCGGCTGGTGGCGGCCTGACGGACGTGAGCAAACCGATCTTCGATGCGCGGCTGAAATCCTCACTGGTTCCCGGCATCGTCGCGCCGATCGCGGCGCTGGCGGCGCTGACGATGCTTGCCATGTTCCTGATCACCGCCGGGGTGGTGCGAAGCGGCGCCAATGCCGAATTGCGGCGTAGCGTCGACACCGAGATCGCGGCGCTGGCCGACGTCTATGTCACCGGCGGCAGGGACGAGCTGATCGCGCGCATCGACGATCGCCTGCAGCTGCAATCCATAGAGCCCGACCGCGCGCGATATATGGTGGCCAACGCCGATGGCGCGCGTGTTGCAGGGGACATCAGCCGCTGGCCGCTATTGTCGGCTGAGAACAGCGAAGCGGGTTTCGTCACGCTGAGTGACGGCGCGAATGTGTTCGCACGGGCGACACAGCTGGGGCCGGATCTCAAGCTGGTCGCCGCACGCGAATATCGCTCGGGCGATGCCCTGATCGCGCGCCTGCGGATCGCGTTCCTGATTGCGGGTCTGTTCGTGGTCCTGGGAGCCGCAGGGCTGGGCTGGATCGCGGCGCTGCGGTTGCGGGGGCGGGTGCGCCGGATCAATGCTGCCTTTCGTTCGGTCGACACCGGCGGCGTTCGGCCGCTGCTGCTTGCCGATGACCGGCAGGACGAACTGGGCGAACTGGCGGGGCATGCCGAACGGCTGATCGCGCGGCTCGGCACCTTGCTGCAGGCGCAGCGCGACATCACCGATCAGATCGCGCATGAGATTCGCACGCCGCTGACGCATCTGGAAAACCGCGTCCTCAAGCTGATCGATCGCAGCGTCGATCCCGAGCTTGTCGCCGGGCTGGGGCAGGTGCGCATCGAATCGCGCCGGGTCAGCGATTTGCTCGATTCGCTGCTCGACATCGCGGCCAGCCGGGCGCGTCGCGGCGACCGGCGTGGCTTCGCGCCGGTCGATCTTTCCGAACTGGCGGCATCGCTGGTCGATCTCTACGCCGACAGCGCCGAGGAGGCGGGACTTGCCCTCCAAGCCGATATCGAACCGGGCGTCGCCATTTCCGGCGATGCAATGCAATTGACCCGGTTGCTGACGAACCTGCTCGATAACGCCTTCAAATATGTGCCGAAGGGTGGCGAAGTGACGTTGCGCGTCGCTGCGGGGCCGAGGATCGAAGTGCGCGACAACGGGCCCGGCGTGCCCGAGGAATTGCGCGAGCGGATTTTCGACCGGTTCCAGCGCGGCCGTGCCGAAATCGCTGGCGTGGGACTCGGTTTGGCTCTTGCGCGTGCCATCGCGGAACGGCACGGTCTTGTCATCTCTTGCAGGGATGCGGCGCCCGGCGCAGCATTCGTGCTGGAGCCGGAGACAGAAAAATGAAGCCGGAGAGGATTGTCGTCGTTGGTGCGTTGGCGCTGGCAGCATGCCAGACCAGCCCGGCTCCTCCGGGAGCGAAATCGGTCGTGCTCGTGGAAACCGACGTTGCACAGGTCGCCGACGCCATCGCAACGGGTATGGAGGCCGAGCGGGAAGGGTCCGTGGATGGGCTGGTTGATGCCGTTTTAGCCCTGGAACGGTTTGGCGCGCGCTTTGGCGACGATACGCCCGACCTTTCCCGGCGCTGGCGTGACCTGGCGCGCGCCCGCGGGGCCGATCTGCCGCCACCCTTTCGCGGGCGTGCGCTGGGCCCGGCCTATAGCCGCGGTGCAATCGATCCGCGTGGCGTATTCGTTACCGAACAGGTGTTTCTCGCCGGACAGCCGGCAGAGGTCGCCATCGTGCCGCAGGCTGAACGACAATTGCGCATCGTCGTAACCGACCAGGATAACAAGATATTGTGCGAACGTGTCGCCGCGGCGCCACGCGCAATGTGTCGCTGGTTGCCGCTATTCACGCGACGCGTGACGATACGAGTACACAATCCCCGCGCATATGCGGTGAATTATTACCTGGTGACGAATTAGAGTCTCAATTGCCGTTTATGACGCCGATCCATTGGTCAATCGACTTCATGAAATCGAATCCAAGGAAGATTATATTGTAAAGTTCGAACATATCTGCCTCATTATTGTTCGGATTGGTTATAGTATCTATTGATAGAGTCAATATCTAGTTGAGCGAAGGCCGTATTAAGGGGCGAGTGGCGCGTAATCCGGACAGATAATCACGGGGGAACTGTGCACTACGTTCTGCGATTTTGCTTTGCGTTGCTGGGCGCGACACTGATTGAAGCGCCTTCAGTCGCTCAGGAAGTGGCTAACGGCTGCGCAGCTGCGACGAATCCAGAGGATGCCACGATAACGGCAAATCTGCTTGCGTTGGCCGATCTGGACGTCACTGCCGATCCTGCCCAATCGCTGGCGCGGGCAGATGCGCTGCTCGAAAGTGCGCAGAAAACGACCATATGCCCCGAAGCTTGGGCAATCGGATGGTTGCACCGCGGCTCTGCGCTCTACCATCTTCAGCGCCCCGACGAGGCGATCATCGACTTGCAGCGTGCGCGCACGATTCTGGATTCTGCAGGACTGGCCGATTCCGATCTGATGCTTTCGGCGATTGATATGATCGGATCGACGCTTGCGGATATGGGCGAGCTCGATCGGGCTTTGGCAATCAAGCAGGAGCTGCTCGAAACCATCGCCGACAGAAAGGGGCGTGACAGCGGCGCCTATGCCGATGCGCTCTACACCACCGGTTTCATCTATTATCAGAAAGGGGAGATCGACGCGGCGCTGGCAACTATTCATGAAGCCGTTGAAATCAAGCGTTCGACCGCTTCAAGCGAAGACCTGCCGTCGGTGGTGATGTACTGGAACAGCGAAGCCGCGCTGTTAAATCTGCAAGGGCGGTTGCCGGAAGCTCTTGAGTCTTCGCGGTCGGTGGCGTTGTGGGCTGAACAACAGCTCGGCGCGGACCATCTGCTTACCGCGTCAGCCCTGCATAACTTTGGTGCATTGCTTGGTCAGGCCGGCCAGCACGCAGAGGCAATCCCGGTCCTCCGGCGGGCGCTCGACCTTCGCGAAAGACTGGTTGGGGTGGACAGCCCGCTTACAGCGCTCACGCTCAATAGTCTCGCCTATTCGCTTCAGCGGGTGGGGCAGGAGGAGGAAGCCGAGCAGATATATCTGGCGTCGGCTGCCATCTTCGAAGCCAATCCGGATAGCGGCGCGCCACAGGCGGCTGGTTCGATACTGCTGAACGCGGCCAGTCTGGCGGCAGGATCGGGCCGCTGGGAGGAAGCTCTGTCCCGAGCCCTTCGGGCGCGGGAACTGATTGCCGATCGGGCCGGCACCCGAAACATAAGCTATGCACGCGCCGAAATATTGCTGAGCGAACTCGCACTGCGGCGCGGCGATCCGGAGGAAGCTCTCGCTCTGTTGGACCCGAGCGTTGCGATATTGCGCGAAAACGGCGAACCTTATGAGCCGGTTCGCGTCAGGGGCGAGATGCTGCTCGCCATTGCCCAATACAGGTCCGGGAATGAAGAAGCCGGTTTCGCGGCGGGAGAGGCGGCATATTCAGTAGCAAGGGATTTTTTGCGCGGGGACATGTTGGACAGCGCCAGGATTCGTGCGGAAGAAAATTATACCGACAGTTTGCTGCTGTTTGCCAGCCTTGCCTTCCGGCACGGGCGGCCCGAGCTCGGCGTCGAGGCATTGCAGCTCGCGCGTTTGGGTGATCTGGAGCGCTCCGGTCGTATGTTGGCGGTCCGTACGGCTGCAACCGGTGCTGCGGCAAATGCGGTTCGGGAACTGCAGGATCTTCTGCGAACCGAGAAACGGTTGCGCGCTGAGTTGAGCGCGGCGATCTCCACTGCCGATCGGGATGCTCGTGAGCAGGTCGAAACAAAGCTGGGTGACTTGCAAGAGGCCATGAATTCGGCCCGGGAGCGCGTTACTGCCCTGTTCCCCGCCTATGCCGACCTCAATCGTCCCAGTACCACGACGATCGAATCCGTCCAGACTCGGCTCGACGCTGATTCGGTGGTGATCATCACCCATCCCGGCCTCGAAGGGGTGATCACGGTTGCGATCACGCGCGATGCCGTTGCCTGGCATCTGGCCCCCGTGCAGCGCAATGAATATCGCGACGCGGTGGTTGCGATACGCGAGGGGGTTCAGGACAGCAGCCGGCCTTTTCCTGTCGATCAGGCGCATCTTCTTTACTCCGCCATTTTCGGTGGCGACATCGCACAGTTGATCGAAGGCAAATCCCATCTGGATGTGCTTGCCGGCGGCTATCTCGCGGTGATCCCGTTTTCGCTTCTGGTCGAAAGGCTGCCAGAAGCCGGGACGCAGCTTTCCGACACCCCGTGGCTTGTCCGACGCTTTGCGATTTCCACGCCGATCGATCTGAGCAATGCCGGCCGCAAAAGCCGGACAACGGGCACCGTTCGCTTTGCCGGTTTTGGCGACCCGGCACTGGCGCCGCCCCAGCCGGGGGAGACGCAAATTGCCGCGCTGGCTCGCGGCAGCAGCGTATCGGTGCAGGACCTGCGAGAGCTGCCGTCATTGCCGGGGGCGGGGGCTGAACTTGCGGCAATGTCGCGAACGCTGGAGAACCCCGAAAATCTGCTGCTGACGGGGAGGCGCGCCACCGAAACCGCGATCCGCAACATTGACCTGACCGGTTTCACGGTCATTGCCTTTGCCACCCACGGTCTGGTGGGGGGACAAATCGGCGGGCTTGACGAACCCGCCCTGGTGATGACCCCGCCAAACAGCGTGATGGAGGATGACGACGGTCTGCTCACTGCGTCCGAAATCGCGCGGCTGCGGCTCAATGCCGACTGGGTGATCCTGTCGGCATGCAATACTGCTGCGGGCGCGAAAGCCGGGACGCCGACCTATTCGGGGCTTGCGCAGGCGTTCGTGTTCGCCGGAGCGCGGTCGCTGCTGCTGTCGCACTGGCGCGTGCGGGACGATGCTGCGGCACGGCTTTCGGTCGGTACGGTACGGGGCGCTGCGCAGGGGCTCGACAAGGCGGAGGCGTTGCGGGAGGCGCAACTCGACCTGATGGCCGATCCGGACGTGCCCGATGCGGCACATCCGGCGGTCTGGGCACCGTTCATCCTGATCGAGAGCTGAGCGACGACCGACGCGCAGACGGGGATCGTAACGCTTGTGGCGTCTTTTCCGCGTTTCGCGCGTTGCTGATCCGATGAAACGCCTCTGGTTCGTAACCAATCCGAATTCCGGGTCCGCGACGCGCGAGAAATGCGAAGCGATCGAGGCCGTGTTCGCAGAACATGGCTTGACGCTTGCCGGGCGTAGCGGCTTTCCCGACGATCCGATCCCGGATGCCGAAACGCTCGAAGGGGAGAATGTCGACACGCTGGTGCTGTTCGCCGGTGACGGAACGATCAATGCCGCGCTGTGCAAGCTCGCCTCATGGAAAGGCGCGTTCCTGATCCTGCCCGGCGGGACGATGAACCTGCTCGCCAAGACGCTGCACAGCGAAACCGACCCGCACCGGATCATCCACGCCGCGCATGGATCCGACCGGCGCGTGGCGCTGCCCTATGTCGAGGCGGGGCCGCATCGTGCCTTTGTCGGGCTGATCCTGGGACCGGCGGCGCATTGGTTCCGCGCGCGTGAGGAGGCGCGCAAACATCGTTTCGCGAAGATCGGGCGCGCGATCGGCTTTGCCTGGCGCAAGACATTCGGCGGAGGCGGGCTGCGCATCACCGGTATCCCGGATGCACCGCGCGGTTATCAGGCGGTGTTTGTTCAGCCGGTGAAGGACGGGCTGGTGGTTCAGGGCGTCGATGCGCGCGACTGGCGCGCCATCGTGGAACTGGGATGGGACTGGCTGACCGGTGACTGGGTCGCGGCGCGGGCAGTCACCGAAGCGCGCGCGCAACAGATCGGCATCGCCGGAACCGGGACGGTGCTCGCATTGTTCGATGGGGAGCCGGTGCGGCTCGACGCCGATGCTTCGATCACCAGCGGAACGAGCCTTCCGGCGTTTATCGCCACTCGCCAGGAGGAAGCCGCGTGATCCGACTGTTCCATGTCAGCGATATTCATTTCGGCGCCGAGGATAGCGAGGCGCTGGACTGGTTCGCGCGGCTGGTGCGCGAGGAAGTGCCGGACGCCGTCGTCGTGACAGGCGACCTGACGATGCGTGCGCGCCATCGGGAATTTGCCGCTGCGGCGGCGTGGCTCGAAAGCCTCGATCGCCCGACCACGGTCGAGGTCGGCAACCACGATCTGCCTTATTTCAATCTCTGGGCGCGGTTCGTGACGCCTTATAAGCGCTATCGTGCACTAGAGAGGATGATCGAGCGGCCGCTGGATATTCGGGGCGTCAGCATCGTGCCGCTGAAGACCACCGCGCGATTCCAGTTCCGGCTGAACTGGGCGAAGGGGCGCGTCGGATCGCGTGCGCTTCAGAAAACGCTCGCAATGGCCGGAGAGGTGCCGAAAGACGATCTGATGTTCGTCGCGTGTCACCATCCGCTGATCGAAGGCGGCACGCGGATGACTTCGCAGACGCGCGGCGGGCGCCGGGCGCTGCGTGCGCTGGCGGCGGCCGGCGCGGATGCCGTGCTGACCGGACATGTCCATGACCCGTTCGATATCGAACACAAGGTGGCGGAGCGGCCGGTGCGGCTGATCGGTGCGGGCACGCTTTCGGAAAGGCTGCGCGAATCGCCGCCTTCGTTCAACGAGATACGGATTGCCGAGGGCACATTCGAAACGCTCGCCCGGGTGATGGACGAGGCGCGTCCGCAGGCGCCCGGGCATGTCGAGCCCGTGCCGGAGGAAACCGGCGCCGAATTGCCCTAGCGCAGTCGCGTTCCGATCAGGGTTCCCTTGGTCCCTGCATGAACCAGCCGGAATTCGAAATTCGGCCAGCGCTTGCGCCAACGCCGCGCGATGACGCGTTCGCCCGGGCGCGCGCCATCGTCGAGCAGGATCGTGCCGCCCACCGGTATCCGGTCGAACAGACTCTCGGCTGCGCCGCGGACATAGGGGTGGATGGTCCAGGGAGGGCCATCGATCACAAGCAGGTCGATCTGGGAGGGCAGGGGGCCGTGATCGTACCAGATGCCCGGCCAGTCGCCGGGCGGGCGGCCCAGCGGTGTTGCCTTCAGATCCGCCTCGACACCGTTTTCGTTCAGCCATTTGCGGGTGGCCTCGACGAAATCGGCGTGCTGATCGCAACTGGTCAGCAGGCCGTTTCCGGCTTTTTGCAGCGCACGGGCGATGATCAGGCTCGATGCGCCCGCTCCCAGTTCCACAACATTTTCGGGCCGGTGCTCGAAAATATGATCGACGATCAGATGCAGGAAGCCGGTATCCGCCTTCCAGCTTCCAAGATTGGGGAGCGCATCGGCGGGCAGATCCAGCCGGTCGAGCAGGCGCGCCTTTTCCGCCTTCGATCCGCCGCTCAGACTGCGTAGCAGCCAGGGCCAACCGATCGCGCCGAAAGCGATCAGATGCGCGATATCGGCGGGGGAACGCCGGACGTCTTCCGGCCAGCTCTCTGCGTCGCTGCGCGGCAGATATTGCGTGGCTTCACGCGAAGTCATTCAGGCCGTTCCTCCGTTCGGGCGTTCGTTCGTCTGGCATGGATTGCGGGGTGCAGGCGCCGCGGCTTCGACGCAAGACCTTCGAATGTGGTTCCCAAGAAAAAGGGCGACCCGTTGCCGGGCCGCCCGATTTCATTTTGGTGCCTCTATCAGAAGCGGAACGTGACCGAGCCCTGATAGGAGCGGTTTTCGATATCGTTCCGTTCGATCGTGGTGTTGGCCGAAAGCGCGACCCGCACCTTGGGCGTGTCATAGGCGATACCGCCGGAGACTTCGGCCCAATCCTGATCCGTGCCGTTGAGCGCGAAACCGACCGGTGCACCGACACCGCCGACGAAGTTCGCCGAGAACGCCATCGGACGTTCGTCGAAATCATGGACATAATTGGCCGAGAGGAACGGACGGAACGTTCCGTTGCCCGACAGCGTCGCGCCGACGCGACCCTGGAAGCTCTTGAACTTGCCCATGTCATACTGGAGCGCCATCGGGCCGCCGATTTCCGCCGTCGGAGAGTAATCGACAGTCATGTAGCGGATCGAGGCACGCGGCGTGAGCGTGACCGAACCCATGTCCATCGGTGCGCTCAGACCCAGCTGGCCGGTGATGGTCAGCGGATTGTCGCTGGCATGCAGCGTATAGGTCGTCCCACCGAGTGCGGCGGTGCGGCTTGCCTCGGTATCGAGCAGACCGGCGCTGAACAACGTGTCGAACGTGACGGGACCCAGATTGCTGACGCCATAGAGCGTGCCCTGATACAGCGTCGCCTTGCTCGACTGGCCACCGATCGTGGTCGAGCCATCGAGCTGGGCATAGCTGACCGCAAAGCCGAGCATGCTGTTCGAGCCCAAGGCGGCTTCAACGCCGACCGTGGCATACCAGCCGTCGAAATCGTCGGTAACGCCAGCGGCCGTGCTGGGAATGCCCGCGTCGCTTTCGCCGTCGATATAGCCGCCGGCCAGATAGACCGAAGCCTTGTCCGACACGGCATGATCTTCCATCTGCATGCCGTTATCGGCGACGTTCGAGGCATAGCCCGAGGTCATCGTCATCACCGTGCCCATCGGGTTGCCGGCGAACGGCAGGAACGCCGTCGTTTCGTCGCCGGGCGTCGAAGCACCCGAAGCGAAGGCCGAGCTACGCTGCGTGATCATGCCGGCAAGCGTATCGAGCGCCACCATCGACATCGATCCGGTCAGCGCCTGCGAACGCGGTGCCCAGCTTTCCAATGCGGCCTGAATCGCGGGGCCGCTGTACAGATCGAGCGGGCCATAAAGATCGGCGAGATGATCATAGTTGCTACGATTGCGGTCGAGCAGCTTTGCATAGGCCGACTGCACCGGCGAGCTGCCGTCGATCACGTCGCTGTAATCGCCCGCCTGGACTTCGACCGAAACGGCATTCGCGGAATAGCTGACTACCGGCGTCAGGATCGCGCTGAGCGGCGTGACGGCGTCGAATTCGCCACTGACACCGCCTTCGGCCGTTACCAGCGTGTAGGTATAGCCTTCGCGGATCATGGTGCCCGAAGTCGCAACCAGCGACAACGTGCCGCCGAGATTGGCAATACCGTCAAGCGGCACGCCTTCGTTGTCGGCCATGGTCGCGTTGACCGCGATCAGATCCGAATCGCCGGAGAGGCCCACGCTCGCCAGATAGGTCGACGCCGAGGCAGAAATATAATTGCCATAGAAGGACAGCGTGCCGTTGGTCGTCGGCGTGCCCGGTGCAATCACGCCCATCACATTGTCGAAATAGGGCGCAACGATGGTGCCGTTGCCCATCACGCCGCCGCTGATCAGCGAATAGTCGCCATAGGTGCCGATCACGCCGTCGACGGTGACCATGCCGGACCATTGGGCGATGCCCATGTTGCTCCACAGCAAGGCATCCTCATCGATCACGAGGCCGGTCTCGGTCCCGCGGAGCGTGAGATTGTCGATCTCGATTTCGGCGTCGGACAGCGTGGTGGTACCCGCCGCCGCAAGCGTGACGTCGAAATAGCGCGAATTGACACCGGCTTCCGGATCATAATCGACATTGTTCGGAACATAGCCGGTGCCGCCCGGCAGACCGTTCTCGAGCGTGCCTTCGGGAAGCGCGGCAGTCGTCACTGTCCCGGCGGGCACTGCGGTATCGCCGCCGGTGCTCTGCGCCGCATTTTCTGCAACAGCGCCGAGATCGCCGACGCGGATGATGCCGTTGGTGTCTCCGCCCGCGACAGTCGCACCGCCGTCGGTCTCGCCGACGCCAGGGCCACCCCAATCGTCATATTCGACGACTTCGCCGGTGGACAGGTCGACGCAATAGCCCGAACCGTCGCACACCGCGCCGAACTTGGTGGTGTCATCCTCGCCGAACGCGCCCGCTCCAGGCGTGTCGGGAATGCCATTCACCAACTGACCATCCTCGATGATCATGAAATTGGGATCGAGCGCGGTGACCCAGTGTTCGGGGTCGGTCCACTGACCGTCGCCTGCGGCTGCGGTGGTGTAGCGATAGGGGCTGTTCGCCGCGATCCAGTCCCAGAAGAGATAGAGCGGCTGATAGAAGCTCGAGGTGCCGTAGGTGCTGAACGGTTGGCCCGCGCCGTAATAGCGCGATCCGCCCGACAGAACGCCGATCACGACTTCGGTGTCGAACGTTTCGTCGAGGATCAGCGGACCGCCGGAATCGCCGCCAGCGGTAGTGCCTTCGGGATCGCGCGCGTCATCGCGGAAGATGTTGAAGTCGAGGGGGTTCTCGCGCGTCGGATCGTCGAAATCGAGCTGGTAGAGGTTCTGCTGATACGTGTCGTCGGGATAGCCGGGGAAACCGAGCAGCGTCCCGAACAGCGCATTGCCGCGGTCGCTCAGCGACCCCAGGATACCGATCATGTTCTCGGCGGCGCGGCGACGGAAGTCGACCCCGCCCGCGATCGGGCCGTTTCCGTAGCCCGTTACACCATAGCCGTTGACGCGCACGTGATAGCCCGTGCCATCGACCGAATCGATCGAACCGGGAGCGGGAAGTGCGGAGAACAGCAGCGCCCAGGTCGGAACATTCGCTGCCGGCGTGTCGAGCGACGCCATCGCTACGTCACCCTGAAGGAAGCCGAGATCCTCCGGCCGTTCGATCGATTCCGGATTATAAATGATCTGGTTGACGTTGTAGACGTAGGAGTCCGGGACCGAGTTATAGCCCGCGTTGATCCAGTCGATCAGCCCGCCGACCGCATCGGCCTTGAACGAGAAGGCCGCCGGAATGCCGCCGGTTGCGGCGCCGTAGGAATCAGGGGTCAGATCGTTCACACAGTGTGCGGCGAAAATGACAGTGCGAGGATTGATCAGCGTGCCCGTGCAGACGAACCCATCGGCGCGATAGAACTGGCCGACGCCCGTGACATCCACGGCGTCGTCATAAATGCTGCCTTCGGTGCCGGGATTGACGTTATAGCCTTCGCCAGGGCCCTGAACGACGACCTGCGGTGCGTTCTCGACGAGCTGCGCAGGTGTGGGTGCGTTGGTGTGCGGAACGTTCTCGACAAACTGCGGTCCGCTCTGCGGAGCATTCTCGGCAAGAACAGGTCCATCCTGCGCCTGTGCGCCAGTCGCGCCTACGAGCAGCGCAAGTCCGGCTGCCGATCCCAGTAGCAATTTCTTGCGCGAGCGAGCCTGCGCAATGGAGTTCGAAGCAAATGCCATGTGATGATCCCCCGTTTTTACCGGGCGTGCAATCGTGGTGCCGCCACAGAATGCCCTAGGGCTAAGCCGGAGGTTCATTGGAAACAAGAGGTTATGTGACAGAATCAAGGCGCATTGTTGCCGACTGCGGCATGTCGGCAACGCTGAAGACAGGCAAATAGTCCTTCGCTGGCGAATTCTTACAATCGCGCACGGCCGGTGATGTCGCGCGCCTTAAAAAGAAAAGGGCGCCCCCGAAGGGACGCCCCGATCCTTTTGCCGAGTCGCCGCTGAAGCGGCGCCGCAATCAGCGCTTCGAGAACTGGAAGCTGCGGCGGGCCTTCGCCTTGCCGTACTTCTTACGCTCGACCGCGCGGCTGTCGCGGGTCAGGAAGCCGGCGCGCTTCACCGTGGTGCGCAGCGCCGGTTCATAGCGCGTCAGTGCCTGGGCGATGCCGTGCTTGACCGCGCCTGCCTGGCCCGAAAGGCCGCCGCCCTTGACGGTGCAGACGATGTCATACTGACCTTCGCGAGCGGCAACCGCGAACGGCTGGTTGATCACCAGGCGCAGCGTCGGACGCGCGAAATAGATTTCCTGATCGCGACCGTTGATCGTGATCTTGCCCGTGCCCGGCTTCAGCCAGACGCGCGCGACCGCGTCCTTGCGACGGCCGGTCGCATAAGCGCGGCCATAGGCGTCGAGTTCCTGCTCGCGCAGCGGCGCGGTTTCAACCGGAGTGGTTTCGACGCCTGCTTCGGCGCCTTCGGTCTGGACGACGTCGCCCAGATCGGAAAGGGACTGGCGATTGTCGGTCATTATGCGCCCACCTTGTTCTTGCGGCTCAGCGCCGCGACATCGAGAACCTCGGGGTTCTGGCCATCATGCGGATGTTCCGAACCGGCATAGATGCGCAGGTTGCGCATCTGCTGACGACCCAGCGGGCCGCGCGGGATCATGCGCTCAACGGCCTTTTCCAGCACGCGCTCGGGGAAGCGACCTTCCAGCACCTTGTCGGGCGTGATCGCCTTGATGCCGCCTGCATAGCCGGTGTGCTTGTAATAGACCTTGTCGGTCAGCTTCTTGCCGGTGAACTTCACCTTTTCGGCGTTGATCACGATGACATTGTCGCCGCAATCGACGTGCGGGGTGAAGCTGGTCTTGTGCTTACCGCGCAGCAGGTTGGCGATGATCACCGCAGTGCGGCCGACCACCAGGCCTTCGGCATCGATCAGATACCATTTCTTTTCCACCTCTGCCGGCTTGACCGACTTGGTGGTCTTCATGAGCGCTTTCATGGCTCTGGACCTCTTGGGTTTGAAATGCAGCACGCCGCCCGATCAGGAGCGGCGTGTTTCGCGGGCCATTTGTCCGAAGATATGCCGGAAGTCAAGCAATTATGCGGGTTTCCAAACGGGTATTATGATACCGTCAGCGTTCAGGGGAGACGGTGAGCGTTGTTTCGGCGGTCATGATGCCGGCTTCTGCCCCGGTGCCGGTTTCGGTCGATGACCGGGCCTCGCTGCGCCGGATCAGGCCGGTTGCCGGATCGATCACGCGCCCCTCGCGCTGGCTGATCCGCGTGGCCTCTGCGGCCGGAACGCTGCCGCTCGCGCTGGTGACGATATAGAGCAGGGGCCCTTGCGCACGCGTTTCCATGGTTCCGGTCAGGCTGACGCTGTCGCCCGACGCGCTGCGCCCCGGAATGGTGACGGGTTCGGTCGTTCCCGGCGCCGCGAAGGGACCCGGAGCGGCAATGGCGGTGACCATCGATCCGAAAGTGCGGATCCGCCGCTCCTCCGGCCAGCCTTTCAGCGTCGTCACGACCTGTTCGATGAAACGGTCGCGCGCCTCGCTTTCGACAACGCCCTTGGTCGTCGCATAGCGTTCGGCGATGCCGTGGCAGAAATCCTCCCACAATGCGTCGAGATCGTCGACGGCAACGGCTTCTCCGGCTGCATTGAGATGGATGGCGATCGTGCGATCGATCAGAAAGCGATAGCCGGCTTCATAGAGCGCGCCTTCCATGCCAGCGGATTCGCCCGACGCGGCCAGCACCGTCACATCGGCGCGATACCCCGATCCTTCGCGGCTAAACCGGACCCGGCGTTCGGCAGTATATATCCTCCGCTCCTCGCCATCGGTTTCGACGCGACGAATCGTGACGTGCAGCGTGACATCGGTTGGGGGCGCAAATACGGGCGCGGCCGCGGGGACCGCCTGCAACAGCACAAGAGCGGCAAGCATAAGCGCGCTCAGTCCCCGGTTTCCCTGGCGACCCAGTCAAACACGGCGTCGCCGACGCCCGCCGGCCAGGCTTCGGCAACGGCGAGGTCATAGGGATGCAGCGCTTCGATCCGCTCGCGCAGCGGCGTGGCCAGCGCAATCGCGGTCTTGAACAGCACCGGGGTTTCGCCGTCGCGCGCGATGTCGCCCTGCCAGCGATAGACCGACATGCAGTCGCCCATCACATTGGCACAGGCGGCGAGCCGTTCCGCGACGATGGTTTCCGCCACCTGCTGCGCTACCTCCCGATCGGGAAAGGTCGCATAGACGATGGCGATGTCGCTCACCGGGGACGGCCCAGGACATGCGCGCCCCACACCGTGGCGACGACCAGCATCACTCCGGTAAACTGATGCAGCGCGGCAAGGGCGATCGGCATGCCGGCCATCACGGTTGCGATGCCGAGCAGGATCTGAATGCCGAATGCAGTATGGATCGCGATCGAGGCGTGACGGCTCCCGGCGGCCCGCACCTGCCGGGCAAAAAGGATCAGCGCGGCGACAGTGACCCATGCCCACCAGCGATGGATGAAATGCACCGTCGCGGGATCGTTGACGATCGCGGAAAGGCCATAGGTCGCAACGCCTTCATAAGGGACGAGCCGCCCGTTCATCAGCGGCCAGTCATTCGCGATCAGCCCGGCGTTCAGCCCGGCGACGAACGCGCCATAGAGCAGCTGGATGAACAGGACGATGCCGACAATAACTGCCGAACGCGTCAGCTTTGCCGGGCGCGATGCCGGGTTGCGATGCAGTGCCATCAGATCCTGCGCTTCCCACAGGATCGCCGACAGGATGGTCAGCGCCAGCAACAGATGCGTCGCGAGTCGGAAATGGCTGACATCGGTACGCACGGTCAGCCCGGAGGTGACCATCCACCAGCCGACCACGCCCTGAAGCCCGCCGAGCGCCAGCAGGCCGACAAGCCGCCAGCCATGGCCGTGCGGAATCGCCTTGCGGATCGCGAACACCACCAGCGGCACGAAGAACGCGAAGCCGATCAGCCGTCCGATCAGCCGATGGAGATATTCCCAGAAGAATATCCCCTTGAACTGCCCCAGCGTCATGCTGTTGTGGACCAGCTTATATTCGGGAATCTGCTGATATTTGGCGAACTCGGCCTGCCACTGCGCTTCGCTGAGCGGCGGGATGATGCCGGTCACCGGCTTCCATTCGGTAATCGACAGGCCCGACTCGGTCAGGCGGGTGATGCCGCCGACGACGACCATCGTCACGATCAGAGCTGCCACGGCATATAGCCAGATCGCCAGCGCGCGCGGCCGGGCAGTGGCGGGGATGGGAGTGGGCTGAAGCATGGCCGCCGTTTAAATTCGGCTCTTACGAAAAGCGAATCTTTTGGCCGTCATTTCCAGGCGTGCGCGAGCGCCATGATTCTTTGCGATGATATGTTGTAACTTAATCTGCGCCGGTCTATATCGCTGCCATGGTTCAGGCGCTTACCTTTTCCCGGCTGTGGGAAGGCATCGATTCGCGATTCGATCGCTATGCGATGGCGATCAGCGGCCTGTGCGTGGTCCATTGCCTTGCAACGACGGTGTTTCTAGCGCTGCTTTCTTCGGCGGGCGGGCTCCTCAATCCGGTAATCCACGAAGTCGGTCTCGTGCTGGCGATCCTGTTCGGCATCGTCGCGCTGGGGCGCGGCATCGTTTCCCACGGCTATATGATGCCGGCGGTGGTGGGTGCCTTTGGTCTCGGCATGATGGCCGGTGCGCTGCGGCTCGAACACGGCACCTATGAGACGCTTTGGACTTTGGTCGGCGTCGCGCTGGTTGCCCTCGGCCACGATCTAAATCGCCGCGCGACCTATTGAGCATATCGCCGGTCGTATCGAGCTTGCCCGTGCGGTGTGGCGAGCCTACATCCCTTTCATGCACGCGCACGAACATCATGAGCACCATGGCGCAGCACTGACGCGGGCTGCCAAGGTGACGCTGGAAAAAGCCGGCGAGCAATGGACCACCATGCGACAACGCGTGTTCGAGGCGCTCGCCGCGTCGGACAAGCCTGCCTCGGCTTATGACGTGGCGGACGCCGTGTCGAAGGCAGAGGGCCGTCGTGTCGCCGCCAACAGCGTCTATCGCATCCTCGATCTGTTCGTTGCGTCCAATCTGGCCCGCCGGGTGGAAAGCGCCAACGCCTATGTCGCGAACGCGCATCCCGATTGCCTGCACGATTGCATCTTCCTCGTCTGCGACGCGTGCGGCCAGACGACGCATATCGACAATGATGCGATCACCAGCAATGTGCGTTCGGCCGCCGAAAGCGCCGGGTTTTCGCCGGTGCGGCCGGTGATCGAAGTGCGTGGCACCTGCAGCGATTGCGAGAACGACTGACCGCCGGTTGCGGCGATTTGCACGCCCGAGGAAAATCTGCACCGAAATTTGACGGGTCGAACCGTTCGACTTGTCGGATCGAGTGGAGTAAGCAGGCGCGATGGTTGACGTTCCTGAGACGCCGTTGCTCGACACGGTCCACACTCCCGAAGACCTTCGAAAGCTGAAGCCCGCGCAGTTGCGGCAACTTGCCGACGAATTGCGCGCCGAAACAATTTCTGCGGTAGGGGTTACCGGTGGCCATCTCGGTTCCGGCCTTGGCGTCGTCGAACTGACGGTTGCGATCCACTATATCTTCAACACGCCCGAGGATCGCCTGATCTGGGACGTCGGGCATCAATGCTATCCGCACAAGATTCTCACCGGCCGGCGCGACCGCATTCGCACGCTGCGGCAGGGCGGGGGGCTGTCCGGTTTCACCAAGCGTACCGAAAGCGAATATGATCCGTTCGGCGCCGCGCACAGTTCGACGTCGATTTCCGCCGCGCTGGGCTTTGCCGTCGCCAACAAGCTGAATGACAGGCCGGGCAAGGCGGTTGCCGTGATCGGCGACGGCGCGATGAGCGCTGGTATGGCCTATGAGGCGATGAACAACGCCGAAGCCGCCGGCAACCGGCTGATCGTCATCCTCAACGACAATGACATGTCGATTGCGCCGCCGGTGGGCGGGCTTTCGGCCTATCTCGCGCGGCTGATCTCCAGCTCCGAATATATCGGGCTGCGCAGCCTGGCGAAGAAGGTGACCAAGAAGCTTTCGCGCCGCGTCCATAAGGGGCTGGGCAAGGCGGAGGAATTCACGCGCGGCATGGTGACCGGCGGGACGTTGTTCGAGGAGCTGGGCTTTTATTATGTCGGCCCGATCGACGGACATAATCTCGACCATCTGATCCCGGTGCTCGAAAATGTTCGCGACAGCGAGCAGGGGCCTATCCTGGTCCATGTCGTGACCAAAAAGGGCAAGGGCTATGGCCCGGCCGAAAATGCCGCCGACAAATATCATGGCGTCCAGAAATTCGACGTGATCACCGGCGCGCAGGCAAAGGCGCCTCCCGGCCCGCCCAGCTATCAGAATGTGTTCGGCGAAACACTGGCAAAGCTCGCCGAGAGCGACGACCGGATCGTCGCGATCACTGCCGCGATGCCGTCGGGCACGGGTGTCGACAAATTCGCCAAGGCGCATCCCGGCCGCGCGTTCGATGTCGGTATTGCCGAACAGCATGCCGTTACCTTTGCCGCGGGTCTGGCCGCGCAGGGGATGCGGCCTTTCTGTGCGATCTACTCCACCTTCCTGCAGCGCGCCTTCGATCAGGTGGTGCATGATGTCGCGATCCAGAACCTGCCGGTGCGCTTTGCGATCGATCGCGCGGGTCTGGTCGGGGCCGATGGTGCGACGCATGCGGGCAGCTTCGACATCACCTATCTGGCGACGCTTCCCAACTTCGTGGTGATGGCCGCAGCGGATGAGGCGGAACTGGTCCATATGACCTATACCGCCGCCGAATATGATGCCGGGCCGATCGCGGTGCGCTATCCGCGCGGGTCGGGAGTCGGCATCGCGCTCCCGGAAACCCCCGAAAAGCTCGAAATCGGCAAGGGGCGGATCGTTCGCGAGGGCAAGAAGGTTGCGATCCTGTCGCTCGGCACACGGCTTGCCGAAGCGCTCAAGGCTGCCGACACGCTCGACGCCAAGGGGCTATCGACCACCGTTGCCGATCTGCGCTTTGCCAAACCACTCGACGAGGCGCTGATCCGCTCGCTGCTGACGACCCACGAAGTCGCGGTAACGGTCGAAGAGGGCGCGATCGGCGGGCTCGGCGCGCATGTGCTGACGATGGCGAGCGACGAAGGGCTGACGGACGGCGGGCTCAAGATCCGCACCATGCGCCTGCCCGATATCTTCCAGGATCACGACAAGCCCGAGAAGCAATATGACGAAGCCGGCCTCAATGCCGAGCATATTGTCGATACCGTGCTCAAGGCGCTGCGCCACAATGCGCCCGGCGTGGTGGAAGAGGGCGCTCGCGCCTGAGCACGATCACGTTTGAGCAGGATTTTGCGGAATTCGAGGTAGGCCGGGCGCCGCTCTAGGGGGGACGTCGCCCGGCCACGCCCGCATGATGGATATAGGGATCGGGGCGACGATACGCCACTCGTTAGCGTCCATCCGAACCGACCTTGCGGCGACCGGAGCGTCAGGGCAGGGAGAGCGCATGGCAAAACAACGCGCGGACCAGATGCTCGTCGATCGCGGGCTCGCCGAAAGCCGCACGCGCGCGCAGGCGCTGATCATGGCGGGCCTCGTCTTTGCGGGCGATCGGAAGGTGGAGAAGGCGGGACAGACGCTGCCCGACGACACGCTGCTCGATGTGCGCGGCCGCGATCATCCCTGGGTCTCGCGCGGCGGCGTCAAACTGGCGCATGCGCTCGATCATTTCGCGCTCGATCCGACAGGTGCCGTAGCGATCGATGTCGGATCGTCGACCGGTGGCTTCACCGACGTCCTGCTGAGCAAGGGCGCGGCGCGCGTCTATGCAGTCGACAGCGGCACCAACCAACTGGCGTGGAAGCTGCGGCAGGACGAGCGTGTGGTAGTCCATGAACAGACGAGTGCGCGGATCCTTACGCCGGATCATGTTTCCGAACCCATCGACTGGGTGGTGTGCGATGCGAGCTTCATTTCACTCGCCAAGGTGCTTGAGGTGCCGTTGGGGTTCGCCAAACCGGGCGGAAGGCTCGTCGCGCTGATCAAGCCGCAGTTCGAGGCAGGGCGCGAGGAAGTGGGGAAGGGGGGCGTGGTCCGCGATCCCGCAATTCACGAACGTGTATGTCGCGAAGTGGCCGATTGGCTCGACGGCGCGGGATGGGACGTGGATGGGGTCGTTCCCAGTCCGATCACGGGCCCCGAGGGCAATGTCGAGTTTCTGATCGCAGCGCGCAAGCGTCCGTGAGGGAAGCTGCGCCCGGTCTGGATTGCGGCCCGACCGGTTTTTCGACGCAACCAGCTTGCGTTTCGCACTGCAGCGTCATAGCGGCGGAGCGAACGTTATGCGCATTCGATCCTTCGCTTTTCTGGCCTTTCTGGCTCTGGCCGCCTGCGGCGACGGCGGCGATGCCGCCAAAGGGGCGCGCCAGCCTCCGCTGGTCGGCGTTGCGCCGGTTTCGACGATGCGTTTCGTCGATCGGATCGAAGCGGTCGGCACGGCGCGCGCCAATGAACAGGTTACGCTGGCGGCGCCGGTGACCGAGCGGATCGAGCGGCTCAATTTCGACGACGGCGATTTCATCCGGCGCGGTCAGGTGGTTGCCGTGCTCGCGTCCGGACAGGAAGGGGCGCAGCTCGCCGAAGCCGAAGCGCGTGCGCATGAGGCACAACAACAGCTGACGCGGCTTCAGTCGCTTCAGGATCGCGGCTTCGCCACTTCCAGCTCCGTCGACGCGCAACAGGCCGCTGCGTCTCAGGCGCGCGCGCAGGCGCAACAGGCACGTGCCTCCATCGGCGATCGCGTGATCCGCGCGCCCTTTTCCGGCTGGGTCTCGCTGCGCACCATTTCGGCGGGCGCGGTGGTGACTGCGGGTACGGAAATCGCCCAGATCAGCGACGTTTCGCGGATCAAGCTCGACTTTGCGGTTCCGGAAACGCTGCTTTCGCAGATCGCGCCCGGCCAGACGATCGAGGCGCGCGCCGAAGCCTATCCCGACCAGCCGTTTCGCGGCACGATCGCCAGCATCGATCCGGTGCTGAACGCCGAAACGCGCGCCGTAACGGTGCGCGCCATCCTGCCCAATGGCGACAACCGGCTGAAGCCGGGCATGTTGCTGACGGTGACGATCGAATCGGCGTCGCGCAACGATCTGGCGGTGCCCGAACTGGCGATTGTCGGCGAAGGGGATCGCAGCTTCGTCTTCGTCTTCCAGGACGGCAAGGTGAAGCGCGTGCCGGTGACAACGGGCGTGCGGCAGGATGGGATGGTCGAAATCCTGTCGGGGCTCACCCCCGGGCAGCGCGTCGTGACCGAGGGCGTGGTCAAGATCGCCGATGGCATGACCGTTCGGGTGGCCGGGACGGCCAATGCCGAACCGGGTAATGCCGCCACCGCCAATGCGACGACAGCGGCCGAACCGGACTGATGCAGCTATCCGACCTGTCCGTCCGCCGTCCGGTGTTCGCTTCGGTGGTCGCGATTCTGCTGGTCATCTTCGGCGTCGTTGCTTTTTCCAGCCTGTCGGTCCGCGAATATCCCGACACCGATCCGCCGATCGTTTCGGTGGACACCAGCTATACCGGCGCCGCCGCCAATGTGATCGAGGCGCGGATCACGCAGGTGCTGGAGGAACGGCTTTCGGGGATCGAGGGCCTTGAAACTATATCGTCCGAATCGCGCGACGGGCGTTCGGACATCACGCTGGAATTCCGCCCGGGCCGCGACATCGATGCCGCCGCCAACGATGTTCGCGACCGTATCGGCGGCGTGGCCGACGATTTGCCGGACGAAGCGCTGGCACCCGAAGTACGCAAGGTCGATTCGGATGCGCGATCGATCATGTTCATCACCATTTCGCGCCCCGGCTGGTCGCAGCTGGCGCTGTCGGACTGGGTCGACCGCAATTTGGTGGATCGGTTCTCGACCATCGACGGCGTGGCGCGCGTCTATATCGGCGGCGACGCGCGGCCTTCGATGCGGGTGTGGCTGAAACCGCAAAAGCTTGCGGCGTTCCAGCTCACTGTCGGCGATGTCGAAAGCGCGCTGCGCAGCCAGAATGTCGAATTGCCCGCAGGCCGCATCGAATCGCAGCAACAGAATGTGACGCTGCGCGTCCAGCGCCCATTCGAAACCGCAGAGGCTTTTTCCCGGCTCGTGGTGGGACGCGGGCCCGATGGCTATCTCGTGCGGCTGGATGATGTGGCGCGCGTCGAGGAAGGACCCGAAGATCCCTATTCGCTGTTCCGCCTCAATGGCCAGTCGACCGTGGGTCTGGGCATCATCCGGCAATCGGGCGCCAACACGCTGGCCGTGGCCGAGGCGGCCAAGAAGAAGATGGAGGAGATTCAGCCCGACCTGCCTCAGGGCATGGTGCTGGGACTGGGATCGGACGATTCGCTGTTCATCGACCGCGCGATCGAAAAGGTCTGGCACACGCTTGCCGAAGCGGCGGTGCTGGTGGTGCTCGTCATCTTCCTGTTCCTCGGTTCGTGGCGCGCGACGCTGATCCCGGCAGTGACGGTGCCGATCTGTCTATTGTGCAGTTTTGCCGTGCTGTGGATCGCGGGGTTTTCGATCAACCTTCTGACGTTGCTCGCGCTGGTGCTCGCGATCGGGCTGGTGGTCGATGACGCGATCGTCGTCCTTGAAAACGTCTATCACCGGATCGAGGAAGGCGAGCCGCCGCTGGTCGCCGCCTTCCGGGGCACGCGCCAGGTGGGTTTTGCCGTGATTTCGA
>PAOI01000061.1 GCA_002707985.1 Sphingomonas sp.
ACATGCGCGTGGCGTGGCTGCAGGCGCTCGAAGTCGGGCAAACGCTGCGCTTCAACAAGGGGCCGGACGATCCGCTGGAGTTGAATTGCGGCGGTATCGGACTCGGCCATGCACAGATCGGCCAGCGGAACGGACGCGTGGCGGTACGGCTGATGTCGGGCATCACCCGGCTGACCAAGGGATAATGGTTATGGATATCGCAGTAACGACCAACATTCTGACCATCGTATTGTGCCTGGCGGTTCTGGTGCAGAGCAGCCGCATGATGCGCAGCCTGCGCAAGGTGAAGGACGGCGCATTGAGCGACACCGTCAAGGCGCTCGACATCGCCACGGTTCAGGCGCGCGCGGTGCTTTCGGACATGAAGCGGACGCTGAGTGGCGATTGCGCCGAAAATGCCCGGCTGGTCGCCGAGGCCCGCGGACTGCGCGACGAGCTTTCGGTGATGATCGGCATTGCCGACTCCACTGCCGAGCGGATCGCCGGGGCTGTGAGCAGCGCGCGAGGCGAGCAACGCGAAGAGGCAGACAAGCCGGCAAAGCCCGCCGCTGCTCGTTCCAAGGCGAAAGCCGAGCCCAAACGGCGTGCGCCGCGCAAGACCAAGGCGCAGGTCGGCGAAGACACGGCGCTGGTTTCCGCAATCGCCGCGGCGGTCGCCGCCGGCATGCCGGCGGAAGCAGCATGATCGCGCGCCCTTCGCTGATGCTGCTGATGGCCGGCGCCGCCGGACTTTCGGCCGTCGCGCATGGCGTGACGGCAGCGGCGCAGGATGCCTCGCAACAGGGGCAGCCCAAGACGCGGCTCGGGACCGCGATCGAACAGGACATGTCGCAGCGCGATCGGCAGGCCGCGCAACGCCGCCGCTCGTTGACCCTGCGCGAACAGGCCGCGGCAGCCGCCGAAGCCCGGTTGCAGGCGAGCATGGCAAGTCAGCGCCAGGCAGCCGAAGCAGAGGCGGCAACCGACGAGCCTGCCGAAGCCGAAGGCGCGCAGTTCGATGAACTCGCGCGCATCTATCAGTCGATGCGCCCCAAGAACGCAGCGGTCGTGTTCGAACAGCTCGCGATGGAAGTACAGGTCGAGGTCGCCAGGCGGATGCGCGAGCGCAACACCGCGCTGATCATGGCGAACATGTCGCCCGAAGGGGCCGCACGGTTGACCATGGCGCTGGCGCGTGGTCGCGAGGACAGCGGAAGGCGGCCTGCCGCGACCGGTGGCGCACAGGCGGGAGCGCGCTGAATATCGGCGCCCCGGATTTTCATTGCAGTTTGAAAAGGGCGGCGCTCAGCCGGGAAAGGCGCCGACCCGAACGATCAGCACGCGCGCGACGCCATGATCCGCCGCCTGAAGCGCGACCGTAAGATCCTGATCCAGCATCGCGACATCCACTGCGCGCATGCCGCTGGCATAAAGCCGCGCAAATTCAAGTGACGCGGCGACCGCCGCCGCGCGCAATACCGGCATCATTTCCTGAATATTCTTCGCAGCGGCCTCATCGGTCGCATCGAGCACGAGCCGCACGCGAAGTTCGCCGCCTACTCGTCCGCTGTCGGTGATCGGCACCGCGATCTCGGGCATTTCGACGAAGTGCGTTCCCTCGCCGCCCGGCGACCCACCGCCCGACGCATTCGCGACCGGCACGGGGATCGCCATCGCGATCAAAGCGGAAAGAAACGCCGGAATTCGCAACGAAACAGCTCCCCTGGACGGCGCGGTTGGCGCCACTTCCTTCTATAATAGAGGATAACCCCAGCGAGAGACGCATGTCCCAAGACCAACGCCCCGGAAAAATGCGCGTCGTCAGCGAGGCTGAGGCGCCTGTCGGTGCGACGGCCACGCCCGCCATGCCCGCCGTCGATACGGCGAAGCCCGCTGCGAAGAAGGCCGGCAAACTGGTTCCCATGCTGCTCTTCGCATTCGGTGCCGCTGCCGGCGGCGGCACAATCGCATTTGTTGCCCGCTCGGGCCTGCTCGGCTGATGCAACGCACCGTTTCCCTATTGGCGCTGGCGCTTGCCGCCGGCTCGCCGCTTTCCGCGTCCGAGCCGGAAAAGCCTGCGCCCGATGCGACGGCACATTCCGGGCCTTCCACCGAAACACCCGCCAAAGCCGCGGAGGCGCCGAGCGGCGATACCGCCCTGCCCCGCTTCGCCGCCGAGTTGGCACAGCGCCCGATGTTCGTCGGTGCCGCGGCATGGCGACCGGAAGGCGATGCGCGCGCACGCTGGATGTCCGCGGCTCCGGCCAAACGCCAGGCGGCGCGCTGGGACTATGCCCGTGCGCTGATCGGCACCGGGCGCGCGCCCGAGGCATTGGGCATGCTTACGCTGATGGAGGAGGACGACGCCGATCTGGCGCTCGTGCCCGTGTTCCAGCTCGCAAAAGGAATAGCGCAGCTGCAGTTGCGTCGACCGGCCGAAGCCATGGCAGTGCTTTCCGGTGCCGAACTGCGCGACAATGCCGAGGCATGCGCATGGCGGATGCGCGCGCTCGCCGCGCTGGGCCGCGACGGTGAAGCACTTCAGCAAGTCAATTGCGCGCTGCCTGCGATCAACGGTCGCCGCGATGCCAGCCGCATCCCCTTCATACTGGCGGCCGCGGACGCGGCGGGACGCGCCGGGCGGCCGGGCATGGCGCTGCGCTGGCTGAGCCCGCTCACCGATCGCGATCCCGCGGCAAATGTGCTGCGTGGTCGCGCCTATCTGGCGATGGGTGAAGTGCAGGCCGGCCGCTTGCGGCTGGAACGGGTGCTGATCGACGGGACCGAAGAGCAAAAGGCCGATGCCCGGCTGGCGCTGGTCGAAGGGGAGATCGATCATGGCGCGCTGTCGCCGGCCGAAGCGATCGGGAAGCTCGAAACCGTGCGCTATAGCTGGCGCGGCGGCCCGATCGAGGAACGCGCCCTGCGCCGCGAATTCATGCTCGCCATGGCAAACCACGATACCTTGGCGACGCTCCGGTCGGCCGCAACGCTAATCGGCTATTTCGAGCCGCGCAGCGATGCGGCCGAATTGCTCGAACAGGCGCGTACCGCGCTGTTCGCCGTGCTGGCGCCCGATAGCAGCGTGCCGCTGGCCCAGGCGGCCGGGCTCTATTGGGATTATCGCGAGCTGGCACCGGCGGGACCCGATGGCGACCGGCTGGTCGACCGCCTGGCCGATCGGCTTCAGGAAGCGGGCCTGTATGAGCGCGCCGCCGATCTGCTCGATCATCAGCTGCGCGAACGCGCGCAGGACGTGGTTCAGGGTCCGCTGTCGATCAAGGTCGCGTCGCTGCGCATCCTGGCCGGACAGCCCGAGCGGGCGATCCGCGTGCTGCAGGAGACCGAGCAGCCCGGATATTCGGACGAAATGATCTGGGATCGCAAGCGCGTGGAAGCGGTCGCGCTGCACGTTCTGGGCAAGCCCGAAGCCGCGATGGCGGCACTGGACAGCGTACCCGGCGGCGAGCTGCTACGCGCGGAATTCGAATGGAAGGACGCGGATTGGGAACGCTTTGCCGCGACCAACGGTGCCGCCCTTCCCGGTCGCGGCCCGCTCCAGGCGCCGCAACAGGCACAGATATTGCGCCAGGCGATCGCGCTGGCGATGCTGGGGCGCGAAGACGGGCTGGTGGCGCTGCGCAACCGCTATGGCAGCGCGTTCGAAAAGCTGCCGAGCGCAGGGGTGTTCGACGTTCTGACGCGCGCGGTGGGATCGGTGGATCCGGCCACGGTAAGCGCGGCGATGGGGGAAATTCCCTCGGCCAGCCCGGCCGGGCGCTTCGCCGACCTGATCGACGCGGTCTATACCGAATAGGCGCTGGCAAATCCGACGGGCGCATGCCCGCCGGAGCGATCAGAGATAGCGGACGAGGCTGAGGTTCGACAGCTGGGAAAAGACCGAATAGCTGGCTTCCAGCACTGCCTTTTGCTGGGCAAGGTCGATGGCCACCTGGCCCAGATCGGCATCTTCATTATTCTCGATCACGCCCTGCAGCACGAGCGCGCGCTGTTCGCCGCGCGAGACGAGCGATTCGAGTTGCGCCTGTTTGCGCCCATTTGCCGCATTGACGCTGTTCACATCGTCCAGCCCATTGGCAAGCTGTTCGGCAGCCTGTTGCAGAACCAGCTTCTGGTCGTCGGTCAACGCGGCACCGATCGCGCCGCCATCGGCAAGCGTACGAAACGCATCGAACAGCTTGCCACCCAGTTCGCTGGCACCGATGCCATAGGTGACATCGACATTATCGTCGACACGCGCTTTTGCCATCACCTGGTCATCGGCAAAGGCATCGGCAGGATCCAGGCCGGCGAGATCAGAAAACTTCAGCGGCTTGAACGGCAAAGTGTCGGTTTGCGATCCCGCGAACAGCGGCTTGCCGCCTTCCGACGCGTTGAGCGAATTGCGGAACTGGTCGAACGCGGCTTCGATGTCCGATTGCAGCCCCTGGGATTGACCGGTGCCGATCGCCGTCAGGATCAACGTGCGCAGCGACGAAGCCGATTCCTCCACGACTTCGATATGCCCCTGATAGAGGTCCAGCGTCGTCCCGACGCGCTTTGCCACAACCGACGTTGCCTGTTGCTTGGCAAGCATCGAGTGCGTCGAAAGGTTGCGCACCGCCTCCGTGCCCAGATCGGCGAAATCGCTGGCCTTTTTGCCGGTCGACAGCCGCACCTGAGTCAGCGCGAGCTTTTCCTGCGACTTGCCGATCGCATCGGCCATGGTGCGCTGAAGCGGAATGGTGGCAACGCGAGTCATACTCTATCTCCCCGATCAGCCGACCATCGCGATCAGCGTATCGTACATTTCGCTGGCGGTGCTCATCACGCGCGCGGACGCGGCATAGCTGTTCTGAAGCACCACCATCTGCGCCAGCTCCTCGTCGATATTGACGCCGGAAAAGCTGTCGCGGCGGCTTGTCGCGTCGGCGCGGCGCGCAGCGGCGTCCGCCAGCGAATCTTCTGCCTTCGAAGCGTGAAGCCCCGCTTTGCCCAGCAACAGGCTGGAAAAACGTTCCAGCGTTGCGCTGCCGTCCTTGCCGAAGTCGACCGGAATATCGAGCCGCTCGACAAAGGCATTGGCACCGCGGGTGTCGCCGGCGCCCAGCGCCTTCTCACCCAATGCCGCGCTCGCCTGAAGCCGCGAAAGCGGCAGCTTGCCGGCACTGGTCGCCACGTCCGCCCGAACCGCCGCGTCGGAAAGGCCACTAGATGCGCCGGTCAGGCCCATCAGCGCCGAAAGCGTGCGCCCGGTGCCCCGCCTATCGGTGGAATCGACCGGAATGGTGATGGTCGAACCCGCAACCGACGCAGTCGCATCGAACCGCAGCCGCCCCCGATCATCGAGCGCGAAACTGCCGAACTGCCCCATCGGGCTGGCGTTGAGATCGTTGACGATGTCGCCGAAACTGCCCCCGCTCGCCGTTGTGAGCGCATAGCTGGCAAGCTCACGCCCGCTTACGTCGCGCAGTACGAATTGAGTCGTCTGGCCGGCTGCGAAGCCATGCGGATCAGTGGCCGCGAACCCCGATGGGACCAGCGAGCTCGTATCGCTGCGCACCACATCGTTGAGACCGAAAAATTGTGCGAAACCCACACCCCCGCGATTGCTGGGATTGGTTTCGTCCTGCGCCACCACCACGCCGTTGCTGCTGTTGGCAGCAGTCAGGTTGAGCTTTCCGTCGACAAAGCTCGCGGTTGCCGCGCCGCCAAGGCCGGCGTTGATCCGGGCGACTACGGTATCGACGGTTGCGTTTGCCGGCAGTGCGGAAAAGTCGATGTCGGCCCGCGCAAGCAGCGTGCCGTTGGCGGCAGTGACCGCGAATGTCGCGGAACCGGTGAAACCGGCCCTGTCGCTTCCGGCAAGCCCGGTCTGACGACCGTTCAGGCTGGCCGGAGCGGGCACGGTCGTGTTGGCATTGGACACCGAATTCAACGCTTCGGCCATGCCGCCAAACAGCACACCGATCTGTTCGTTGAATTCGGGAAGCGCGCGGTCGCGCAAATCGATCAGGCCGCCCAGCTTGCCGCCAACGACCGCGCTGTCGAGCTTTTCCCCCGTCGCCGCGCCCAGATTGCCCTGGCCGTCGGCAAAACGCAGTTCGATCGCTGGATAGTTCGGCTGCGCGATCCCCGCGCCGCTGGAGGGATAGCTTAGCTGACGCAGCTTCTTGTCGAGCAGCGTGGCGCCATTGCCAGCTTCGATCGTTACGCGGCCATCGGGCTGATCGCGCACATTGATCGAAACGAGCTGGCTGAGTTCCTCGATCGCGTTCATCCGCTGATCGGCGGGGCCGCTGGTGCTGCGGCCCAGGCCGGTCAGCTGCGAAACCGTGGTGTTGAGATCGTAAACCCGCTGCAGCAACCCGTTGATGCGATCGACCGTATAGCCGACTTCGCTTTCCACATCGCCGCGCAGATTTTCCACGTCGCCGGTCAGCTGCTGCATCGATGACAGCGCGTCTTGGACATCGGCGGTGAATTCCGCGGCAGTCTGTTCAGATCCCATCGAGCCGGTCATTGCCACGGCGGCGGAAGCGATCGCGTCCAGCCGCGCAGGCAGACCCGCTTCGCCGCCGGGCTCGCCCAGCAATTCCTGGAGACGGTCGAGATATTCGGCCTTGACCTCGGCCCGGCCATAATCGCCCGAACGACGATAGACTGTGGCTTCGAGGAACTGGTCGGCAACCCGGCTGGGTTCGCCAACGGCGACGCCGCTGACCCGCCCCGCGACGACCCGTGTCGTGAGGTTGGTCTTTTCGCGCGCATATCCGGCAACGTTGACGTTCGCGATATTGTTCGAGACCGAGCGCAACCCGGCCTGCGCGGCGGCAAGCCCCGATGTCGCGCTGTGGAGGATCTCGTTGATGGACATTGCGTTCCGATCCCCACCTCCCGCCGTTTCCGGACCGGATCATCTCCGGCCCGGAATCGGCAGCATGATTACCGCTTGAGGTCGCTGACTTCGCGCAGCATGTCGTCCACGGTCGTGATGATCTTGGACGATGCGCTATAGGCACGCTGGAAGCGGATCATGTTGGTGAATTCGCCCGCCAGATCGACGTTCGAGGATTCGAGCGAATTGGCGGAGATGCTGCCTGCGCCGAGCGAACCCGGAGCATTGAGCGCGAATCCACCCGATTGCTGGCTGATCCCATAGGCATTGCCCGACAGGCGGGTAAGGCCGTCCGGATTCTGGAACGTGGCGATCGGCAACTGGAATACCGAGCGCGTGGAACCATCGTCGAAGATCGCGCTGACGATGCCGTCATCGGAAATTTCGATGGTGGAAAGATTGCCGAGCAATCCGCCATTCACCGACGAGGAGATCATCGCAGATTCGGTGCCGAACTGGGTAAGGCCGTTGATCCCGCCATTATCGCCGATCTGCAGTTCGATCGGCACCGATCCGGCGCCATTGGTCCAGTTGATATTGAGATCATCGAACACCGCAGGCGACGAGTTTGCGCGATCCAGGCTGCCGTCCGGATTGAACATCAGCGTGCCGCTCGACAGCAGTCCGCCGGCTGCCGTCACATCGCTGGCGGGATCGGCATAGGTTTCCGACTGCCAGGTGTTCGGACCGGTCTTGAGATAGGACATGGTGATCCGGTGCGTCGAACCTTGCGAATCATACACGTCGAACGAGCGCGAAAATTCCGGCTGCACCGCTCCGGACGCCATGTCGCCTGCGGCATAGGCGCCGGTATAGGCAGTTGCCGAAGAGCTGAGATTGGTGCGCATCTGGATACGCGTGGACGGCTGCGCCGTACCCGTCAGATCGCTGATGCGGACCGGCTCGAGCGTCGCGAGATTGCCGGTATTGGTATAATTGCCTTCTGCATCGAGGCGCCAGCCATAGAGATAGAGACCGGCGGCGTTGCGCAGAAAGCCCTCATTGTCGGGACGGAAGGAACCGGCACGCGTGAATTCTACATCGCCATTGGCGTTGGGTTCGTTGCGCGTGACGAAAAAGCCCGCGCCTTCGATCGCGATATCGGTGCTGCTGGTCGAAGCCTGCAGCAGACCCTGTTTGGAAATCATCGCAATCGGGGCAACCGTCACGCCGCCGGCCGAATAGGAACTGGTGCTGCGTCCGTCGGTGACCATCGAACGGAACTGGGCATCGGTGCCCTTGTAGCCGATGGTGTTGATATTGGTGATATTGTCGGCGACCGCGGCCATTGCATTGGCGTGGGCGCCAAGGCCGGAAACGCCGGCATAAAGTGCGGAATAGAGGCTCAACTCTGATACTCCCCGGATGATGGCTCAACCGAGCCCTTCCTGCGCATTATAGGATGGCGGAGCCCGTCGGGGTTTGATCTGGCGATTTATGCGTAGCCCGGAGCGAAAATATTCGCCGCGCCGGTTCGCATCCTGGCACGCTTCTTCGTTGCGGCGTGGGCGCTAGGCAAATTTTGCCGGTGCACGATCCCGACCCGCGCATTCATCCTATAATGTGTCCAAGAACGTCATCAAAAGGACGCCCTATGCTTCGGATCACGCTCCGGGACGGCGAAAAGGCAATTATCAATGGCGCGGTCGTTCGCGCGATCGGTCGCACGCGGCTGCTCGTCGAAAACCGCGTTTCGATCCTGCGCGGCAGCGAAGTGATGCAGCCCGAGGATGCTACCACGCCCGCGCGCAAACTCTATTTCACCTGCATGCTGGCCTATGTGGATCTGGAACAGCGCGAAGCGCATAACGATGCGATCCTGACCGATCTTCAGGCCCTGCTCGGCGCCATGCAGCAGCCGGCAGCCAAGGCGGCCTGCGTGCGTTTCGCCAACCACCTCGCCCGCAACGATTATTATCGTGCGCTGGCATCGGCGCGCGATCTGATCGCGCTCGAACAGACCGGACCGGCCGAACCCGAAGCCGGTGCGCAAGCCGAGGCGGCCTGAGGAAGAGCCATGCAGACGCTCGCCAGCGCAGCCCGTGCGATCCGCGCCAAGGCGCCCGACCATCGGTTCGGGCGCGTGGTCGCGGTGCGCGGCGCGCTGATCGAAGTCGAAGGGCTGGCCGGCGCTACGCAGATCGGAAGCCGCGTTGCGATCCGTTCCAATAACGGCATCGTCGAAACCGAAGTCACTGCCCTCGATCGCGAGCTGGCGCTGTGCATGCCCTTCGCCGATCCGCAGGGCGTGGGGCTCGGAGCGCGCGCCGATCTTGCCGCCGGACAATTGAGCCTGCGGCCCTCGACCGGTTGGCTTGGTCGCATGATCGACGGGCTGGGGCGGCCGGTGGACGGCAAGGGCGCACTACCGCTCGGCGCGGACCCGCATCTGATCAAGGCCCCGCCGCCCGCCGCCGCCAATCGCGCGCGCGTTGGCGGGCGCGTGGAAACGGGTGTCCGGGCGCTCGATATGTTCGCGCCGCTGTGCCAGGGCCAGCGGCTCGGCCTGTTCGCAGGTTCGGGCGTGGGCAAGTCGGTGCTGCTGTCGATGCTCGCGCGCTGGACGCAATGCGATGTCGCGGTGATCGGTCTGATCGGCGAACGCGGCCGCGAAGTGCAGGAATTCGTCGAGGACGATCTGGGCGAACAGGGCCTTGCCCGCAGTGTCGTCGTCGTCGCGACGTCGGACGAACCCGCGCTGATGCGTCGCCAGGCCGCCTGGACCACGCTCGCCGTCGCGGAGCATTTCCGCGATCAGGGGCTGAACGTCCTTTGCCTGATGGATTCGGTCACGCGCTTTGCCATGGCACAGCGCGAGATCGGACTGGCTAGCGGCGAACCTCCTGCGACCAAGGGCTATCCGCCGACGGTATTTGCCGAACTGCCGCGGCTGCTCGAACGCGCCGGTCCCGGCCTGCCGGGTCAGGGCAGCATCACCGGGCTGTTCACGGTACTGGTCGATGGCGACGATCACAACGAACCGGTTGCCGACGCAGTGCGCGGCATTCTGGACGGGCATGTGGTGATGCGCCGTGCGATCGCCGAACGCGGCCGCTATCCGGCGATCGACCTGCTCAAATCGGTGTCGCGCACACTGCCCCATTGCCTCGACGCAACGCAGAACGCTGCCCGCATTTCCGCGCGCAACCTGCTCTCCACCTATGCCGATATGGAGGAAATGGTGCGGCTCGGCGCGTATAAGCGCGGATCGAACCCCGAGGTCGATCGCGCGGTCGCGCTGGCGCCGCGGATCGAAGCGATGCTCAATCAGGGCAAGGAAGACCGCGGCAATTCGGGCGAAGCCTTTGCCGCGCTTGCCGCCATCGTCGACGATGCGCTTGCAGAGGAGCCCGTCGCATGAAGAGTTTCGACACCGCGCTTCGCGTTCAGCGTCGTGAACTCGATGCGCTGCGCATTTCGATCAGCGTTCAGATCGAGCAGGTCGATATGCTGACCGACGAACAGCGCGCGCATCTGGAGGCAGAGCGGCGCGAGCGTGCGGCGGCGTCCGAAATCTGGATGCCCACCGATGCCTGGGCCGCACGCATGCGCAGCGAGCGCGACCGTCTGGCACGCAGCGCCCGGGATGCGAGCGAGCGGCTGACGTTGCTGCGCAGTCGCGCGGCGGAAAGCTATGGCACCATGCGTGCCATCGAAGAGGCAGCCGCGCGCCGACAGGAAGAAATCGACCGCGAGCAATCCGCCGCAGAACAGGCGCAGGCCGATGATTTCGGCACTGCCCGGTTCCTCGCTGCGCGCGGTATCGAGCGGAGGCGGATGCAATGAACGGCCCCGAAACGCTTGCATCGCTGACGCCGTCGCGGCGCGCCGAGCTGATCTATCGCACCGCGCAATCGGAAATGTCGAACCGGCTGTGGCGCGCTGCGCTGGGCGACCCCGATAGCAGGGACCGCAGCGATCCGACCGGCGGTGGTACCGGCAGCATCGGCGGCTTTCCGGTCGAAATGCTGATGCAGATGATGGGCGGCGGCAATAGCGCCGGGGCTCAGGCAGGCGGCGCGTGCGGATGCCAGCATCATTGCTGTTGCTGCCAGCATGAGGGCGGTACCTCCGCCATCGGCGCAACCGCAAACGCAGCGGGCCCCGACCCGGCGCTGCGGGCCGCCGCGCTGGCGCGCGGAAACGGCATTGCCGCCGTCGGCATCAGCGCGACCGGCGCCGCCGACACGCTTGCCCCCGCCCCGGCCGCGGGCCCGCTCGACCTTGGCCCGAACGGCCGATACGCCAACACCATCGCAGCCGCTTCGGCCGCCACCGGCGTCCCGGCGCCTGCCATCGCTGCGATCGTCGACGCCGAATCGGCGCGCCATCCGGATGGAAGCTGGAATCCCCTTTCGCGCAATCCGCGTTCGAGCGCAGCCGGGCTTGGCCAGTTCCTCAGCGGCACCTGGCAGGATCTGGCGCAGACGCCGGGATGCTGGCTGAACGATGTCGCGAAACAGCGCGGCTGGATCGATCAGGCAGGACGCATCGTACCCCAGGCACGCGCCGAGCTATTGCAGCTGCGCTATGATCCCGGCGCGGCGATTCGCACCGTCGCCGATTTCGCGCGAATCAATCTCGACCGGCTCGAATCGTCGGGCTTCAACGTCCGCGCGGATTCAGAGACGGTGGCCAAGGCAGCCTATCTCACCCATCATCTGGGTCTGGGCGACGCCCGCCGTTTTCTGGGCAATGAAATCGGCACCGAACGCGCACGCTCGCTTCTGACCGCGCAGATCGGCCCCGCCGCAGCGCAGGAACGGATCACGCGTGCGGGCGGCGCCGTGCAAGCGCATCGCCAGTGGCTGCTCGGCTATATCGCGCAACGCGTCCAGCCGGACCGATTCGCATCGTAAATTTTTCGGGAACCATGTCCGTAGTGCCACGGATGCGGTCGAGCCGGCAAAATTATCCTATAATTTTTAACAGAGGCCGGAAAAATTCCCGCCGCGGCTGCGACGCCAATCGCGCAGGCCGCCGATAAAGTTGCCAAAAACCGCCATTCTCTGTATCAAACGCCGCTCCTAGGTGTGACTACTCATATGTAGGATTACATATAGGACTGGTTAACTCCTTTTAGGAGGATCACGCCAATCTCCTGAGTGTGAACAGCGTCCAGGGGGCCGCTGACAACAATCAGGGGGACAGAGATGTCCAAGGTCACGATCGCACTTGAAGCCGCTGTTGCTTCCGCACTTGAAAACATGCCGAAGGACGGCGAGCAGACCCGGCGCCAGCGCGCCAATGTCGACCGCGCCTATGCCGAGATCCTGAAGCTGATCGCACCGCGTATCCGCCACTTCATCCGCCAGTACGGGCTCAATGCCCATTGGGAAGATGCCGAACAATGCTGTGCCATCGCCGTGCATCGTGCGATCCAGGCCTATGACCCTGCCAAGGCCCAGTTCACCACCTTCATCAACTGGCAGATCCGCGGCGAACTGCAGAGCCTGCGCTTCCGCCTGATGACCGATCAGCGCCCGTCGGCAAAGAAGGTCGAAGCGACCACCGTTTCGCTCAGCGCCCTCGCTTCGAGCGCCGATGGCGAGGAAATGTCGCCCGAAACGCTGATCGAAGACGAATTCGCCCAGGAACGCACCGAAGCGGCCGCGTCGGATTATCTCGCCGACAATGCCATCGAAGCGCTGGTCGACGCCTATGTCGATCATCTCCGCAAGGTGGGGATCGAACAGCTGCATCGTCGCCCGCGTCCGAAGCGCCGCGAACGCCTGCCGAGCGACGCACCGCGCCTGCGCGTCGCAACCCACGGGATCGACCCGGAAGAGCTCGAAAAGCTGGAAGCCAAGCTCGAACGCGATCGCGAGATCGTCCTGCGCCGCGTATTCGACGCCGCCACGCTCGACGATCTGTCGAACGACACCGGCGTGACCAAGGAACGCGTCCGCCAGATCACCAAGCGCGCCACCAAGGCGATGGCCGATCTTGCCGCCGCCGATCCGCGCTTCGCCGTGATGGCCGAATATAAGGCTGCGGCCGCCGAGCGGGCTCGCCCGCGCCGCGCCGCCGCCGCGCCCGCTCCCTCGCTGCTGCCGCGTGCCGATGACGCGCACAACCGCCTGACGCGGGTGCGTGCGATCGATCCGGCTTCGCTGCCCGCCGGCGGCGAAGGGGCGACCGAAAAGACACGCGCCGGCAACGCCCAGCTGGTCGTGAATATGAGCTCGGCGTCCCGCCATTGATCCCCGGGGTACGCGGCCTTGCCATCAGGGCCGCGTATTTCTTCCTATAATGGAAATACCCCCCCCGAGGATTCTCTATCGTGACCGTTCGCATGATCGCTCCCGCCGCCCCGACGCTCGAATCATCCGGGGCATTTCGCCCCAACCGGCGGCTCTCCAGCCTCGCCCGGCGCGTGACGCACAGCGCATCGGCGCTGCTCGCGGCCGATCGGCGTATGCTGCTCGGCGTCCGTTCCGAAGGCGACAGGATTTCGCTCGGCTGGTGGAATCCGCAATTCGAAATCGTGGCGCGGCTCGATGCCTCGCGCAGCGACTTTTGCCCGGTCGGCACTGCAGAAGGTGCCGTGCAGCGCAGCTCAGCGGTGCTGCTTGACTGGCTGATCGGTCGCTGGCCGCCTGGCGCCGCGCCAGCGCGATTCGGCATCGTCACCGACGGTATCGGTGTCGCCTTCGCCCCGGAACGACCCGACCCGTTCCTTCCCGGCTGGTTCGCCGACATCGCCAGCGGGCGACATGTCCTGCGCGAGATCCGCCCGCTTTCGCCGACCGGCTCCGCCGCATTGCTGAGCTATCAGGATCAGGGGATCGTCCTCCACTAGGATCATTCCGACAATCACAGCTTGTTCATTAATTCGCTCCAAGATAAACGCCGCTTGGAAGCGAGGGGATAGTAATGAGCAGCATCGCCGGTGTGGCTGGCGTGGGAAATGGTGCCGCAACGACGGTTGCGGCAACAGTTCCGGTCGATCTGTATCGGGGAATTGTGTTCCCCAACCATATGCGTGAACTGCGCCGGGCGCATGGCTATGCCAAGCTGCTCCCGCTCGCGGCTGCGATCCCCGACATCCCCTATATCCGCCTGTCGAAAATCGAACGCGGCGAAGTCGTCGCGCGGCCCGAGGAATTGCGGCATATCGCCGCCGCGCTGGGAATCGCGCCCGAAACCCTGCTGATCGATCCCGACGCGCCCGGTTTCGACATTGCACGATGGGCCGAACCGTTTCGCGACGGCAGCGACATCGACATTGCCGAGGAACGATTCGCGGTCCTGCTGGGCGCTGCGGTGCGGGCATTGCGCGCTAACGACGCGGCGCTGACGATCGCCGCCATCGAACGCGATCATGGCCTGCCGCCGGTCAATCTTTCCCGGCTGGAAAATGCACAAAAGACCTTTGCCCGCTGGAACGGCTCGGTGCGCCAGTCGCTCTATTCGCTGTTCGGCGTTTCCGGCGAAGCGGCGCTGCGCGCACTGATCGAGGACCGGCATCGCAGCGGCGCGCTCGATGCCTTTCTTTCCAGCGTGTCCGATCCCGCCGAACGCCTCGCGCGCAGCCGCGACCGCATCGCAGAACTGCGCGCAGCATTGGCGAGCGGACAGCCCGGAACCGCCAGGCCCGGCCGCGCTGCACCGGTGCACGCTACGGTCCCCGCCCCGACCAATGTCCCGGCAGCCACCATTCCGGTCTATTCGACCGGCCTGCCCGGCGGGCTGATCGCAGCCGAAGCGACGTCGGAACAGGTCGCCGCGCCGGAAAATGTTAGCCCGCAAGCATTTGCGGTGCGCACGTCGCGCGCCACGCTGGGCCCGGGATTGCCGGTTCAGACCTTGCTGATCGCCGATCCGGCACGGTCGCCCAGTCCCGGCGGCCTTGTCCTGTTGCGCGAAGAACAGGGATGGCGGCTGCTTGCCATCGAATCGAACCGCAGCGGCGGCATGACCGGATTTTCGCTGCATCCGGAATATGAAGTCCCGCTCGACGACTGCGATCCGGCTCGCCTTGCGCCGGTGGTTACCGCAACCTTTCCATAACGCTCCGCACATCTCCAATCTGACGCGCGCGCTGCTTTCTCTCTAACTAGCATAGAGGAGGCAGTGGGGATGAAGTATCTGCGGCGGATCGGGCGTTGGACGGCCTCGCGAGAGCACGCGCTGATCGCCGTGCTGCCGCTTCCGCTGTTCGTTCTGGTCTGGGGCGCATTGGAAATGCTTGCGGAGATCGGCGCCTTTGGTGCCGATCGCGAAACGGTCATGGCGATCGAACTGGTCGCCACCATGCTCCTGACGCTGTTCTTCTATCTCGCCCTGCTGATCCGTCGTACCGAAGGGTTGCGTGTCGAATATGCCCGACGGACCCAGGCGGAAGCACATGTCGAACATATCGCACGCTTCGATTCGCTGACCGGCCTGCCCAATCGCAATTCGCTGCTAAAGGCGCTTCAGGAGGCGTCCGCCCGATCGCGCGCGGGGAGGCAAATTTCGCTTATCGCGCTCGATATCGACCGGTTTCGGCCGATCAACGATATTCACGGGCATGAAGCCGGCGACCGTGCGCTGCGGGTAATCGCTGATCGCATACATGAAATCTGCGGAAACCGCGCCTTTGCCGCACGGCTTAGCGGCGACGAATTCGCCTGTTTCCTGCGACATTCCCCAGGATCTTCATGGCCGGCTAACCTGGCCGAGATGCTGGCACGCGGCATCGCCCGACCGATTGAGCTGCGCACCGGCGTCATTCAGATCACGGCATCGCTGGGTATCGCCACGCTGCCGGCGGAATCGCTCGATGGCGAACGATTGCTTCGCTCCGCAACTTTCGCGGCTCAGCAGTCGAGCCGCAACGCCCGTGGCAGATGCGCTTTTTTCGTGTCTGAGATGGCGGCGAAGATGGACGATCGCGCCGCATTGGAAGTCGATATGCGATCGGGCATAACCCGGGGCGAGTTCATTCCCTATTTCCAGCCGATCGTGTCGCTTAAGTCGGGCAAACTGAACGGTTTCGAATGCCTGGCGCGATGGCAGCACCCGCAGCGCGGACTGGTGTCGCCCGATATCTTCATCCCCATTGCCGAAGAAGCGGGCCTGATCCAGGAGCTCAGCTATGCGATTCTGAGCGCTGCCTGCCGGCATGCGCGCGAATGGCCCGCCGAACTGACGTTATCGATCAACATCTCGCCGCTGCAGCTGATCGACAGCTGGCTGCCCGAGCGGATCTTGCGAACGCTGTGCGAAACAGGGTTTCCCGCGCAGCGGCTGATCGTCGAGATCACCGAAAACAGGCTGGTCGGCGATTTCGATGCCGCGCGCGCGATCCTGACATCGCTGCACAATGCCGGCGTCCAGATCGCACTGGACGATTTCGGCACAGGCTATTCGGGGCTCAAGCATCTGCGCGAGCTTCAGTTCAATCGGGTCAAGATCGACCGCAGTTTCATCGCCCATATGGAGACCCAGGAAAACCGCGCGATCATCGCGTCGATCCTGCGGCTCAGCGAAGGTCTGAAGCTTGCGGTCACCGCCGAGGGCGTCGAAACCCAGGAACAGGCCGATGCGCTGCATGCGCTCGGATGCCCGCTCGCCCAGGGCTATCTGTTCGGGCATGCCGAACCGGCGCCGCGCGCGCTTGCGCTTGCCCGGCAGATGGTGCCCCATGCCGCGCCACACGGCGACCGCGTGATCAACCTCCAGACGCCCGCTATAGTCATCCCGTGCGACAGCAGCCGGGCCGCCAAGGGCTGCAACGCGGACAGGTGACTCCCCGTGCCAGCATGCTAGAGCGGCGCGGCTGTACATCAGGGAAAGAGGCTCGGCATCGATGGGATTGCTCGTCGCGATCGAAGGCGCCGACGGCGTCGGCAAGAATACGACCGCGAACGCGTTGCGCGACACGCTGATCGCGGGTGGCCGCAACGCGGAGCTGATCGCGTTTCCGCGCTATGGTGAGACCGTAGCTGGGGTGACGATCGGACGCTTCCTGTCCGGAGAACTGCCCGTGCCGATGACAGTGGAGGCGGCCGCAGTCCTCTATGCGCTCGACCGGCTCGAATGGCGCGACACGCTGAAGCGCGCGCTGGCGGCGAACGATGTGGTGGTGCTCGACCGCTATGTCGCATCCAACATGGCGTACCAGGGCGCCAAGGTGCCGACGGCGCAAGCGCGCCCGCTGATGGACTGGATCCGCGCGCTGGAGATCGATCAGTTCGCGCTGCCGCTGCCCGCGCTGAACATCTATCTCGACACACCCTGGGAACTGGCGCGCGAAATGATCCTCAAAAAGGCGCAGCGCAGCTATACCGACCGTAGCTATGACGTGCACGAGGAGGACGTCGCGCTGCAACAGCGCGTGCGCGCCAATTACGAGGCGATCGCCGAAGCAGGCCTGCTGGGAAGCTGGCGCATCGTTCAGGCGAGCGAGGCCGGCACGATGCGCGCTACCGCCGACATCGTCGCGGACATCATGGCGGCGATCGACGCACTCTGACGCGGCCGGGCCGCGGCCCGGCTTCCACCGTTACGGTGTCGGTCCATAGTGGCGAATCGCGACGCGCGCTGTATGCTCATCTTCGGGACGCATCGCATCGGGACAGGGCCGCCAGACGCTCGCTCGATCTCGCCGCCGGGGGGCGGCCTGCCGGTCGACGCCGGAACAGGGGGGAATGCCATGCGACCGATCGTCATCGCGCTGTTGATGCTCACCAGCCTAAGCGGCTGCGCGCGCGGCGCGCTCAACATTGATTGTCCCAGCTTCGAAACGATGCGGCGCGATCTGCCCTATTCGCAGCTCGAGCGCGAAATCCATGGCGAGACGGCAACGCCACCCGCGGAAAATGCGGACCAATCCGAACTCACCGAGCGTGTCGAAGCGACGCTGCCGTCAGAAGCGGAGATGGCCGATCCTTCCACTCCCACGCCGACCCCGGTGCTGCTGCTGCTGAGCGGCGGTGGTCAGTGGGGGGCGTTCGGTGCGGGCTATCTCAACGAATTGCGCCTGCGCAGCGAATTGCCCGAATTCACCGTCATCACCGGAGTCAGTACCGGCGGGCTGCAATCGATGTTCATCGCCGTGGCAACGACCGAAGCCTATGACGGACTGCTGCGCGCCTATGATCCTGCGCGCGAAAGCGATGTCGTCGATCGCAACCCCACCTGGCAGGCTGCGTTTCGCGGTTCGGTCGCCGGTCTCGCTCCCCTGCGGCGACGGATCGAGGCAGCACTCTGCCCCGACGATCTGATCGACATTCCGGAAAGCCGATGCATGCTCGACGGATTACGCAGGTTGAAGGGGCGAAAGACCGTGCTAATCGGCTTCGTCAATGCGGAGACGGGGCGGTTCCAATATGTCGATGCCGTCGACCTGGCGCAGTTGCCCCGGCGAGAGGCACGCAGTTGCCTTACCGGCGCGGCGCTCGCATCGGCCGCGATGCCGGTTTTCTTTCAGCAAGTGCGGATCAACGGCGTCGCTTATTATGACGGTGGCGTGCGATCTTCGGTCTTCGAGGCATCGGTGGCGCATACCGCCGCGCTGGTGACCGAGCGCCGCGAGATCCTCGATGCGCTCTACAACCGTATCTGGCGCGATCGCGAGGCGCGACTGCCCATCTATGTCGTCCGCAACGGGCCGACGACGGTTCAGCCCGATCCGGACGTCAATCGCCAGTCGGGCGCGCTGACGGCGGCGATGCGGGCGGAGGGGATCGTCGTCAATCAGCTTGAGGTCGGATCGATCGCCGCGCTGCGCATCGAGCATCCGCGCGGGCCGCTGTTGCTTGTGACGGCGGATGGCTGGGATAGCGCAGGGTGCGTCAAGCCGGGTGGCGGCGCGATGTTCGACAAGGATTTCATGAACTGCCTGACACGCTTCGGCGCGGCCAAGGCACGCGCGCCTTCCCCCTGGATATCGCTCTCGCAACTGCCGTTGCATGGCGATACGGACGTACAACCGCCCGACAGTTGAATTTCGTCGGGGGAAGCGGATATCGGCATCGATGCCCGGCGTGCTCAGCGCCGCTGGCGGAAATGGAGCGTAACATGGCTGTGCCGCTCACTGGCACGCAGACCGATGATCAGGCACCTCAGCTTGCTTTCCTCGAAAGCGGCGATGCTATCGGTCATGTCGAACGGCGCGTGGATACGCATGGCGCCCATATCTTCCTGACCAGCGACCGCGCCTGGAAGCTGAAGCGCGCGGTCCGCTATGATTATTTCGACTTTTCGACGCCCGCGCTCCGGCATGATGCGCTGGAGGCCGAACTGCGGCTCAATCGCCGGACGGCACCCGACCTCTATCGCGCGCTGCATCCGATAGCCCGCCGGGCGGATGGCGCGCTGGCGCTGGATGGCGACGGCGATCCGATCGACTGGGTGCTCGAAATGGAACGCTTCCCAGACGACGCGCTGCTCGACGATGTCGCAACGCATCATCGGCTGAGCACGGCTTTGCTGATCAAGCTGGCCGACCGGATCGGCACGCTCCACGCACAGGCGGAGCGCGACACCGGGGACGGTGCGCAGCGCATGCGCGACATCCTCGACGGCAATGCGCGCAGCTTCGCCGGTGTCGCGGCGGTCATCCCGTCGGAGCAGGCCGCCGCGCTCGATCGCCTGCAACGCGCCGAAGTCGAACGTCTTGCCACCCAGCTCGACAGCCGGGCGAAGGGCGGCCGGGTACGTCACGGGCATGGCGACCTGCATCTGCGCAATATCGCGCTGATCGACGGCGCGCCGGTGCTGTTCGACTGTCTGGAATTCGATGCCGGGCTGGCGACGGTCGATGTCCTGTACGATCTGGCATTCGTGCTGATGGACCTTTGGCATCGCGGGTTACGGATCGAAGCCAATATCGTCGCCAACCGCTATCTCGACGTGTCGCCGCAAGGCGCGACCGGATACAGCCTGTTGCCGCTGTTCATGTCGATCCGTGCGGCGATCCGCAGCCATGTGACCGCCGCCGCGGCGCTGGCCACCGGGGACGCGGAACGCATTTCCGAAGCGCGCGACTATTGTGCGCTGGCAGTCGAATTGCTGACCCCCGTGCCGCCGCGTCTGGTCGCGGTCGGCGGGCTTTCGGGAACCGGCAAGTCCACGCTTGCGCGTCAGCTGGGCGCATGGATCGGCCGCGCGCCCGGAGCACGGGTGCTGCGCAGCGACGTGTTCCGCAAGCGGCTCGCCGGCGTTTCGCCCGAAACGCGGCTGCCGCCCGCCAGCTATACGGCGGCGTCTTCGGACGAAACCTATGAGGCATTGTTCGAATCCGCCGAGGATCACCTTCGCTGCGGCACCAGCGTGATCCTCGACGCAGTCTTCGCCAGCCGCAGCGAACGCGAAGTCGCGCAGATCATTGCCGAACGCGAGCGCGTTCCGTTTCACGGCATCTGGCTGGAGGCGCCCGAGCAGGAGCGCGTGGCGCGCGTTTCCTCTCGCAAGTTCGATGCTTCGGACGCAAGCGCCCAAGTCGTACGCGAACAATCGCGCAAATCCGTCGGCGATGTCGGCGGATGGCTGCGGCTGCGCGCCAATCGACCGATTGACATAGTCGCGCAGGCGGCGCGCGCCTTTCTCGACCGGCGCAGGCGATGACTGCTTGACCGCTTGGGCACCCGCCGCCTAGCGCCGGATCCATGCCGTCTTCCATGCCCTCCATCGTCACGCTGACCATGAACCCGGCGCTCGATGTCACGACCGGTACCGAACAGGTACGTCCGACGCACAAGCTGCGCTGCTCGGCGCCGCGGTTCGACCCGGGCGGTGGCGGGATCAATGTCGCACGGGTCGTCCACGCGTTGGGCGGCGAGGCGACTGCAATATTCCCGGCCGGAGGCCCGACGGGCGAAACGCTGAAGCAATTGCTGGTGCAGGCAGGGATACCGATCGCTCCAGTCGCCGTCGCAGGGGCGACACGAGAGAGCTTCACGGTCGATGAAACCGCGACCGGCGAACAATATCGCTTCGTGATGCCGGGACCCGCGCTGTCGGAAACCGAACAGCAGGCGATCCTTCAAACGCTCGAGGACCAGCCGGGACCTCCAGCCTATATCGTCGCGAGCGGCAGTTTGCCGACGGGGCTGCAGGAGGATTTCTATTGCCGGGTCGGCGCGCTTTGCCGCCGGATCGGGGCGCGGATGATCCTCGACACCTCCGGCCCGGCGCTGGCGGCGGCAAAGGGATGCGGGGCGTGGCTGATCAAACCCAGCCAGCGCGAGCTGGAGGATCTGCTGGGTCGCAAGCTGCCCGACGAAACAGCGCAGACCGACGGCGCACGGGAACTGATCAGCCAAGACTTTGCCGAAGTGGTCGCGCTGTCGCTTGGCGAAGCGGGCGCGTTGCTGGTGACCGCCGACACCAGCCGGCACTTTCGCGCACCCAGGGTGGCAGCAGCGAGCGCAGTCGGCGCCGGCGATTCGATGGTGGCAGCCATCACCCTGGCGATGGCGCGCGGCCTGCCGCTCGAGGAAGCGTTTCGCCATGGCATGGCCGCGGGTGCAGCGGCGCTGCTTACCCCGGCGACCGAACTCGCGCATCGGGATGACGTCGAGCGGCTGCTCGCTCAGATGGACTGACCGCTATCCGACTTCGAACAGGCGGTCCATCAGGCCGAGCAACGCAACCGCTTCCTGGCTGGCCAGCGAATAGAAGATCGTCTGCCCTGCCCTGCGCGCGGACACGATACCGTCGTTGCGCAGCAGGGCGAGCTGCTGCGACACCGCCGTGTCGCGAACGCCGCTCAGCTCGGCGAGTTCGCCGACCGAGCGTTCGCCGTCGCGAAGCAGGTACAGAATATTGAGCCTGGTTCGGCCCGAAATCAGTTTGAGAAAAGCCGAGGCACGGTCGGCCTGCACTTGCAAATCATCGGTCACGGTGGCGACTGCTATTCCGAGCTGCGCGACGACGCAACCTGCTATCTTGCGGGAACAGAAAGAAATTTTGCCTATTGACCAAATGTCGCGATACCCCCTGCCCCGGCGTGCCTTGCCCTTCGCCGCAGTTCGCGCGATGGAACGCCTACGGTCCGGCGAACGAAGGAACACATCATGGCAAACCGACGCGACAAGGGCCGGATCGGCGAATATCGCAGCCCGGTCGGCGGATGGGGTTCGGTGCGCGGGATTACCAGCATCGCCGCCAGCGAGCGGCCCTCTGTCGACGCACTCGATACGCTCCGTCGCCAGAACAAGCCCGGCGGCTTCATGTGCACGTCCTGTGCCTGGCCCAAACCCGCGCACCCGCATGGATTCGAGTTTTGCGAGAACGGCGCGAAGGCGACATTCTGGGAACTGACCAGCCGCCGCTGCACGCCCGATTTCTTCGCCAGCCACACGGTTACCGAACTGCGCGACTGGAGCGACTATGACCTTGAGCAGACCGGTCGCCTCACCCATCCGATGCGCTATGACGCGGCAAGCGACAAATATGTGCCGGTCGGCTGGAACGAAGCCTTTGCCCGGATCGGCAGCGAGCTGGAGGCGCTCGATCCCAAATCGACGATCTTCTACGCTTCGGGCCGCGCGAGCCTTGAAACCAGCTATCTCTACGCGCTGTTCGCCCGGCTCTATGGGCACAACAATCTGCCCGACAGTTCGAACATGTGCCACGAAACCACGTCGGTTGGGCTGCGCAAGGTTACCGGATCGCCGGTGGGCACCTGTACGCTCGAAGATTTCGATTCCTGCGACGCGATGTTCTTTTTCGGTCAGAATACCGGGACGAACAGCCCGCGTTTCCTCCACCCGCTGCAACAGGCCGCCAAGCGCGGATGCCGGATCGTCACCTTCAATCCGATCCGCGAAAAAGGGCTGATCGCGTTTCGCAATCCGCAGAACCCGGTGGAGATGCTGACAGGCGGCAAGACCGACATTTCCGAACTCTATTTCCAGCCGCGCCCCGGCGGCGACACTGCAGTGCTGATGGGCCTGTGCAAACATGTGCTCGCCGCCGACGAAGAACGCCGGGCGAGCGGCGGCGCTCCGATTCTCGACACCGAATTCCTCGATACCCATTGTCAGGGATTCGAGGCGTTCCGAGCGCAGGTGGAAGCCACCAGCTGGGAGGATATCGAAACCGAATCGGGCCTGACTCGCGAAGGGCTGAAGGCCGCTGCCGATGTCTATTGCGCGGCGAAGCGGGTTATCGGCGTCTATGGCATGGGCGTGACGCAGCATGTCCGTGGCTTTGAAACCATCGGCATGTTCGTCAATCTGCTCGCGCTGCGCGGCAATATCGGGCGCGAGGGTGCGGGTATCTCGCCGGTGCGCGGGCACAGCAATGTGCAGGGCCAGCGCACCGTGGGTATTTCCGAAAAGCCGGAACTTGTGCCCTATGACAAGCTCCGGCAGCTCTTCGGATTTGAACCACCCGCCGAAGAAGGCATGGCGACCGTGGCGGCGTGCGAAGGCATTATCGCGGGCAAGGTGCATGCCTTTATCGGGCTGGGCGGCAATTTCCTGCGCGCCATTCCCGAAACCGCAATGATGGAAGCCGCCTGGCCGAACATGCAACTGACCGTCCAGATCGCGACCAAGCTCAACCGCAGCCATCTAATCAACGGGAAGAGCGCGTGGCTCCTCCCCTGCCTTGGTCGTTCCGAAGAGGATATGCAGGAAAGCGGTCCCCAGATCGTGACGGTGGAGGATAGCACCAGCTGCATCCACGGTTCGGTCGGCAAGGCGAAACCGGCCAGCAAATTCCTGAAATCCGAACTCGCGATCGTCGCCGGCATCGCCAAGGCAACGCTGCCGCAAAAGGACGAAGTCACCTGGGACGCATGGACCGCCGATTACGGCAAGGTCCGCGACCTGATCGAAGCGACTTACCCCGACAAATTCGCCAACTTCAATGACCGCCTGTTCACGCCCGGCGGATTCAACAAAGGCATTCCCGCCCGCGACCGCATCTGGAACACCGCCAGCGGCAAACTGGAATTCACCGTTGCCGAAGCGCTCAACAGCTGCGGCTTCGATGATGCCCCAGGTCGCTACCGGCTGATGACGCTGCGTTCGAACGATCAGTTCAACACCACCATCTATGGCTATTCGGACCGTCTGCGCGGGATCGAAGGCACGCGCGACGTCCTGCTGATGAGCCAGGAGGAGATCGACAAAGCCGGGCTGACAGCGGGTCAGGTCGTATCGCTCGTCAGCGATGCCGAAGACGGAGTTCATCGCGAAGTCAGCGGGCTGACCGTGACGCCCTTCAGTCTGCCGCACGGATGCGTTGCGGGCTATTACCCCGAACTCAATCCGCTGATGCCGCTGTCGCACCATGACAAGCTGGCGCAAACGCCTGCCGCGAAATCGGTTCCGGTGCGGATTGTGAGCTAGGCAGTCGCGGCGAGGCGCAGGCCCAGCGGCTGACGGCGCGTCGCCCATTCGGCGAGTGTCGCGAAGGCGATCGGCCGGAAGAATCCGATTTCGGCCATGCCGTCACCTTCCCAAACGATGTGGCCCCGATGGGGTTCGAGCCCTTCGATCTGGAGGAAGACATCGTCATGACGCGGCAGCGCCGGCCATTCGAACCGCGCGCCGGTCGTGCCCACGCCATGCACCGTCACCACTGCGCTTTCGTGCGGCGCACGTAACAGGCCGCTCGCGCTGATGTCGAGCACGGGGAAGCGCAGCCGCTCCAGCGCCGTCGACGCAACGAACGGCAGATGCAATATGTCGGCAACATCGATTTCGCGCGTGAACTGCACGCCGATATGGGGGGTATCGGCCCACACCACCGTGCCTTCGATCCGCTTGCCGCTCGTCAGTTCCGCCGTGATCAGGGTACCGATAGGGACCGGCTCATAAACCTGGGCCTTAAGACCGCCGGACGACAGATTCTTGACCAGCATCAGGCGCTGGACGTCGCCGATGCACATCCGCGCTGTTCGATAGACGGTGAGATGCCGCGAAGCGGCGCGCCGTTCGGAAACGACATCGTGCGGGCGATCAATACCTTGATCCATACTCGCTCCCCTCGCACTGCGCCAAAACAGGTGCAGCGTTAAACTGACCTCTGGCGACCTCGGCTTATTTTTTTGATTGCCGGTCTTTATCGGCGTTCAATCGTTAAAAAACGCTTAAATCGCAATATAACGCCGTGATTTTACAATCGGATCAAGAAAATCCGCAGGAATTTCGACGCGTTGTATAAATTGGCCAAAACATAAACGACGGATGCTCAGCCAGGTGCCGTGCGCGCTGATGCCGGTTTATTATTTTATTTCACAAGCGCAGTTTACAGACGTGTGAATAAACACCCGAGCGCCAATAGCGACAGGATGGAGCGGCATTTGGGAAAACAGACTCTCTGGCGAGGGAGAACGCGCGATGGCGTCTGGCTGGGGCGGCAGGGATCGAACCTGCGAATGACGGTACCAAAAACCGTTGCCTTACCACTTGGCTACGCCCCAGCAGGCGTCGCCCGACATGCGGGCGGGTGAGCGCTTATAATCGTCTGGCGCGACGATGGAAGGGGCGGAATTCCCCTTTTGGGCTGGTTCAGTCGAGCCGTTCGAGCCAGCCATGCGGATCGGGCGCCTCACCGCGCTGAATCCCGACCAGTTGCCCGCGCAACTGCTCGGTCAGCATCCCCGGTCCGCGATTGCCGATACCGAATTCGAAACCGTCGCCCTTCACCGTGCCGACCGGCGTGACCACCGCTGCGGTCCCGCAGGCAAAGGTTTCGCGCAGCTTGCCGCTTTGGGCGTCGTCCCGCCATTGATCGAGCGAATAGGGCTCTTCACGCACGGTGATGCCGGCGTCCTTTGCCAGGGTGAGGATCGAATCGCGCGTGATGCCGGGAAGGATCGTTCCGCCGAGCGGCGGCGTGACCATCGATCCGTCTTCGAACACGAAGAACAGGTTCATTCCGCCCAGTTCCTCCACATATTTGCGTTCGGCTGCGTCGAGAAACACGACCTGATCGCATCCCTCGCGGATCGCTTCGGCCTGCGCGACCAGGCTGGCGGCGTAATTGCCGCCGCATTTGGCCGCACCGGTGCCGCCGGGCGCGGCACGCGTATAGTCTTCGGAAACCCAGAGCGTGACCGAGGGCGCGCCGCCCTTGAAATAGGCACCCGCAGGCGAAGCGATGACCATGTAGAGATATTCCGAAGCGGGCTTCACGCCCAGAAACACTTCGCTCGCGAACATGAAGGGGCGAATATAGAGCGCCCCCCCTTCCATCGCCGGAATCCAGTTTTTGTCGGCGCGCACCAGCGCACGGATCGATTCGAGAAACAACTCCTCGGGCAGCGGGGCCATTGCCATCCGCTCGGCAGATTCGCGAAAGCGGCGCGCATTGGCTTCGGGCCGGAACAGAGCGGTGCCTCCGTCGGGAAGGCGATAGGCCTTCATCCCTTCGAAAATTTCCTGGGCATAGTGAAGGACAGCACAGGCAGGATCCATCTGGATCGGGCCGCGCGGCATGATGCGCGCGTCGTGCCAGCCGCGATCGGTCGAGTAGCGGATCATCGCCATATGATCGGTAAAGACCTTCCCGAAGCCGGGATCGGCCAGAATCGCCTCACGCTCGCTCACCGGTACCGGACTGCCATGCGCCTCGAACCGGAAGTCGAGAAGAGAGGCATCGGACATCGAAACGGCTCCGCAAAACTGGGCATTCCGCGATACGGAATGGCGCGCTGAAAACTTGCGCGAAACTAGGCGCGGTGGCAGGATCGGTCAACATGGCTGCCCCAATTCCCGCATCACCGCTTTTCCTGCGTGAGCCCGAGATTCGGCGCGGCGTGGAACTGCTCTATTTCGGCTATAGCCACCTCACCCGTTCGATCGACGAACAGCTTTCGAAACAGGGGCTTGGCCGCGCCCATCATCGCGCGCTCTACTTCATTGCGCGCAAGCCGGGCCTGTCGGTGAGCGAACTTCTGGCGCTGCTGGCGATCACCAAACAATCGCTCGGGCGCGTGCTGGGCGATCTTTCCGATCGCGAGCTGGTCGAAACCAGAACCGATCCCAAGGATCGGCGCCGCCGGATGCTGACGCTGACCGAAAGCGGAGCGGCGCTCGAGGCGGACCTGTTCGAAGCACTGCGCCGCCGGCTTTCCACGGCCTATTCCGAAGCAGGCCAGGAAGCGGTCGGCGGGTTTTGGGCTGTACTCGAGGAACTGATCCCGCTTTCGGAGCGCGGCCGTATCCAGAAATTGCGCGAAGGCGACCGGAGCTAGACCCGGCAGCCTTTCGGGCGCATCCGGAGTTCAGGCGACCTTGAACCCTTCCTTGTTCATCGCAAAGGCCAGCTTCTTGTTCTTCTCTTCGGAAAGCTGGCCATAAAGCCGCGGGAACAGGTCGGTCTCTTCCTCGGTGATGTGCTTTTCCAGATCGGCGCGGAACTGACGCAGCTTTTCCAGCCATTCGGGCGCCGCATAGGGCATCGTCTCCAGCTCGTAGAGATATTGCTTCACATAGCCATGTTCGCGCGTCAGCTGATCAGCCTCTTCGGCCATGCCCGCTTCGCGCAGTGCCGGGTAGATGACATTGCCTTCCTCGACGTCATGTTTGGCAAGCGCATGTTTGAGCTGCGCAAGATGCAGGCTGCGCCGCGTGGTCGCACGGTCGTCCGTGTTTTCGATAAGGTCGAACAGCTTGAGCACGGCCAGATGCTCCTTGTGCAGCGCCTGAACCCAGTCTTCGGACAGCGCCGAAGGCGCCTGCACCGCCGCCTTCCGGCCCAGCATCGCCAGCAGGCCAAGTGCAGCGCCGCCGGCCGCGGCCGCTCCGATCAGGCCCAGATGTCGGCTGGCTCCCGCCTTGCCGGTAAAACGTCCCTTGCTGTCGCGTTCCATTGTCGTCGCCATGGCTTCCCTCCTGGTTGGAGCACGTCTCTATAACCGACGGCGCGAGCCGTCGTTCCGCTCGGAGGGGTTGGAAGAATGCGGTCAGCCGCGCGCGGCGGCCGCCAGTTCCTGATTGCGCCTGGTCGCTGCAGCCAGTGTCGCGGCCATCAGCTTCTGAATCGCCTGATCCGCATCGAGCACATTCAGCCCCTCGCGCGTCGATCCGCCGGGGCTCGCCACCTTGTCGGCCAGTTCGCCGGGGGTTTCGTCGGCATTGGCCGCCAGAGTTGCGGAACCCTCCACCGTAGCGGTTGCCATGCGCAGCGCCTGATCCTCGGGCAGGCCAAGCGACCTGGCACCTTCGGCAAGCGCGTCGATCACGCGATAGACGAAACCGGGGCCGCTGCCCGCCAGCGCTGTAACGACATCCAACAATTGTTCATTGTCGATCCATTCGACCAGACCCAGCGGCTCCATCAGCGCCGAAACCTTGTCGCGCAGCACGGCATCGGCATCGCTGCTGTAGAGGCCGGCCACGCCCTTGCCGATCGCGACCGGCAGGTTCGGCATCAGCCGCACCACCGCATCGGCATCGAAACGTCGCGCCAGCGCCGATTCCTCGACACCCGCCAGAATGGAAATCAGCAGCGGCAATTTTCCGCCGCGATCGACATCGGTATAGAGCGGCGCAACCTTGTCGAGCATCTGCGGCTTTACGCCCAGCAACATCGCTTCCGGCCAGCCCGCGGGCGGCTCGGCAACATGCGTAATCCCGGCCGGCAGTTTCGGCTCGCCCGGATCGATTACCGTGAAAATGGCCGGGTCCATGCCGGCATCGACCCATCGGCGCAGGATCGCGCCGGCCATATTGCCGCAACCAATCAGCCAGATGGACTTGGGAAGTTCGGGGTTCGTTGCGTTTCCGCTCTCGGTCATGCCTCGCCTTGTGTTTCGATCAATGCAGCTGCGATTGCCTCGGCCGGGCTCTTGCCGCCCCAAAGAACGAACTGAAACACCGGATAGAAGCGCTCACACTCATCAATGGCGCTCTCGACCAGGAGTTCCGCCTGAGCGAGAGAAAGTGTCGCTTCGTCCCCGTCGACCATGGCCGCGTGACGGAACAACAGGATGCCGCTCTGCGACCAGAGTTCGAAATGGCCGATCCACAGCTGCTCGTTGACCAGACCGATGGTTTCATACAGCGCCGCGCGCCGATCATCCGCCACGCGGATGTCCGGAAACGCCAGGAATTGCAGCACGCCGTCATCCTCGCGCCAGATTGCGCGAAGCTCATAAGGCGCCCAGCTGCCCTTTACCTTGGCGACGATTTCATCGTCGTCGCGCTCATGCTGCCACCCATGCGCGGAGAAATAGCTCTCCAGCATATCGATGGGCGCAGCGTCGTCGCGGTCGAAATCGGCTTCTTCCAGCATTCAGTTCCTCTGCGCGGCTGCCATGCTGCACCAAAGGTGCACGGCGCCGCGATACCGCACAAGCACAGTGTTACTCATATTGTAGAAAAGCTGTGGAAAAGCCGTTCAATCCTTGGGGGCGGTTTTCTTCGCACGCGGCGCGGGTTTTGCCGCAGCAGCCGTTCCCAGCTTTGCCTCCAGATCGGCGATACGCGCTTTCAGCGCATCGGCTTCGTCGCGCGCAGCGGCGGCCATTTCCTTCACCGCGTCGAATTCCTCGCGGCTGACGAAATCGAGCCCGCCGATCCATTCGCGGGCGCGCTCGCGGGTCGCAGCCTCGCCTTCGCGCACCATGCCGGCCATGGTTCCGGCGGCTCCGTTCACGAATTTCACGAAGTCGTCGAAAATCCGGTTGTCGCTCTGCATTCGTTCCTCCAGCGCCTGAATGGCGATATCACAGCTGAATCTGGTCGCTCGCAGCCGATGGTACAAGGCTTTCGGCATTGGGATTGAGCTGGTGGATCTGCCACAGCAATGTTCCGGCAAAGCCCAGCCACGCCAGATACGGGACCATCAGCAGCGCCGCGCCAATGCGAATCCGCGCAAACAGCAGGATCGTGATCAGCACCGTCAGCAGCAACGCACCGATGACGATCAGCGCCGGGACCACCTGATGCGCGCCGAAAAACAGCGGCGTCCAGAGCAGGTTCAGCCCCATCTGCACCGCGAACACCACCAGCGCAGGACCGCGCAGCCGCGATCCCCGCGCATTGATGATCATCGCCAGCGCGAGCCCCATCAGGATGTAGATCGCCGTCCATGCCACCGGGAACACCCATTCCGGGGGCAGGATTTCCGGCTTTGCGAGCTGGCGATACCAGGCGTTTTCCGAACCGCTCGGCACCAGTCGCGCCGATGCAAAACCCAGCAACAGGATGAAGGGGACGGTGACCACTGCCCACCGCAGATACGCCAAACGCAACTGACCCTTGGATGCGATTTCCATCAACCTTGCGACCCTCCCTTCGCGACCGGCACTTCCAGCGCCGCGTCCAGCTCCCGGCTCACGGCCTCTGGCGAACGCGTACGCCGGGCCAGCTTACTATAGAGAATGGGAATAAGGAAAAGAGTGATCATCGTCGCAAGCGAGACACCCGAGATGATCACCACGCCGATCGCCGCGCGTGCAGCGCCACCGGCGCCGCCCGCCGTGACCAGCGGCACCGCACCCGCGACCGTTGCGATCGACGTCATCAGGATCGCGCGCAAACGCCGCGAAGCCGCCTTGCGGATCGCCTCGGCGATCGCCAGCCCCTCGTCACGCAACTGATTGGCGAATTCGACGATCAGAATGCCGTTCTTCGCCGCGAGGCCAACCAGCATGACAATGCCGATCTGGCTGTAGAGATTGAGCGTCTGGCCGAACAAGGCGAGCCCGATCAGCCCCCCGCCCACCGCCAACGGCACGGTGGTGACGATGACCGTGGGATGGACGAAACTTTCGAACTGCGCGGCGAGCACCAGATAGACGATCAGGATGGTGAGCCCGAACACGATCAGGATCGAATTGCCCGTTTCCTTATAGGCCTGGCTCTCGCCGCGATAGCCGATGGCAGTCACTTCGGGCGAGGCGTGCGCCTGCGCCTCGAGAAAGGCGAGCGCATCGCCCAGCGAATAGCCGGGCGCGAGGCTGCCCGACAGGGTAATCGCGCGCAGCTTGTTGAACCGGCCCAGCTCGCGCGGCCCGGCGGCCTGTCGCGTCGTCACCAGATTGGAAAGCGGCACCAGCCCGCCGTCGCGCGCGCGGACATAGATATTGCCCAGATCGGATACCGCCGATCGGCTGCCCGCTTCCGCCTGCATGATCACGCGATATTCCTCGCCGCGATCGACATAGGTCGATACGCGCCGCGAGCCGAGCAGCGTCTGCAGCGCCTGGCTGACCGCCTGTACCGACACGCCCAGATCGCCCGCCCGCGTGGTGTTCACATCGATCCGAAGCTGCGGCTTGGTTTCCTTATAATCGGAATCGAGGTTGATGATGCCGGGATTATCGGCAGCGGCGGCAAGGATGCGGTCGCGCGCACGGGCGAGATCGTCATAGCTGCTGCCCGCAAGTACGAAGTTGATCGGCTGCCCCCGCCCGCGTCCCAGCGCCGATCGCGCCTGCGCATTTCCACGAACCGCGGGCATGGTGGCGATGATCCGGTTGACTTCGTTCGCCACGTCCTGCGTTGATTGCGTGCGATCTTCCCAGTTTTTCAGGAAGACGATGAACATCCCGCTGTTGAAATCGTCGCTCGAACCATAGCCGCCGGGGGTGCGCGTGATGATCGAGCGGACCGCCCCCTGATCGAGCAGCGGCAGGAGCTTTTCCTGCACCTGCGTCATATAGCGGTCCATCTGCGCGAAGCCGGTGCCTTCGGGTGCGGAGATACTGGCGTTGAGTGCGCCCTGGTCCTCCGCCGGCACCAGCTCGGACTTCAGCGTCGAAAAGGCGAAGGCGGCAGCTCCCAGGAAAAGCAACGTGCCCAGCACGGGAAGCAGCGGGCGACTGAGCGCGCGATCGAGCCAGCCGCCATAAATTCGCTCCAACGAGCGGAACCGGTCATCGACCCAGCCGGTCAGCCGCCCGCGCTTTTCGACGCGCAGCAGCTTCGAACAGAGCATCGGCGTCAGGCTGAGCGCGAGGAAGCCGGAAAAGCCGATCGCCGCAATCATCGCGACCGCCAGTTCGCGGAACAACAATCCCGTCTGCCCGGCAAGGAAACACACCGGCACGAACACCGCGCAGACGACCAATGTCGTCGAAATCACGGCAAAACCCACCTGGCGCGTGCCCCGGAAGGCGGCGACCAGCGGCGGCTCCCCCTCTTCGATCCGGTGATAGACATTTTCGAGCACCACAATGGCGTCATCGACCACCAGCCCGATCGCCAGCACCAGCGCGAGCAACGTCAGAAGATTGATCGAAAACCCGGCGATCCACAGCACGGCAAAACTGCACAACAGGCAGATCGGCACCGTC
>PAOI01000062.1 GCA_002707985.1 Sphingomonas sp.
CGATATCGAGCGACCGCATCCGCTTTACCCATACCCTGGTCCCGCCACAGCATGAGGGGCAGGGCATCGGATCCAAACTGATCCGCGCCAGCCTGGATTATGTACGCGAAGCGGGGCTGAAGGTGATTCCGGTCTGCCCCTTCTATGTCAGTTATTTCGAGCGTCACCCCGAAGTCCGCGACCTGCTCGAACCCGGCTATGTGAAGCGCCATCCCGAGAAGTTCGGGGAGTAACCCCACCGTCGCCCCTGCGCAGGCAGGGGCCCATGTCTGTATCGTATCGCGAAATAGTCCGACCCATGGTCGACCGCATCTGTGTCAAAGCGATGCGGAAAAGGCCGTAGAGACAGCCCCCGCCCCACGCAGCGGCGACGCCATGGCTCAGCTGCCCGCAACCTGATTCCCGCTGCCCCGCCACAACCCGCGCGCCAGCTTCGCCGCCATTCCCGGCAGGCCCGGCCGCACGAATAGCCAGTCGCGGATCATCGGGCCGCCATCGGCGCCGATCGTCCGCTTATACCCGCTGTCCCCAGCGCCCCAGTCGACGCGCGTGATGCCATCCTCCAGCGCGCGGACCAGATTGCGATAATAGAGCAGCTTGCCCGGCGAATGCTTGCCGAACTGCGGATCATAGCTGTTGGCGATGGCGTATTTCAGGTCGCCTGCGTTGAGGTCGAACGAAAAGGCTGCGGGTTCGCCATCGACGGTCAGCATCGCCGCCCACATCATCTTCGCCAGCACCGGATCGGCCGCTGCGGCGCGCCAGAAGGCGACATGCCCCGCGCGCGTGAATTTCGCGTCGCTGCCATCGGTGCGGTCGGCGATCCAGCTCTTCTGCTCGATCGCGGCAAGCGCATCGAACTGCGCCTCGCTCCAGTCGGCGCCGGACACGAAACGCCAGTCGGTCTCGCCATGGTCGCGCAGATGCTTTTCGTGGAACCGGTTCTTGCGCAGCGTCGAATTGCGCGGCCAGGTGCCTTCGGCGCGGAGCGCGCCCATGTCGAGCAGGAAGCTTTGCGCAATGGTGCGGTCGATCGCGGTCCAGCCCCGGCTCGCGGCAGCCGCGCGCAGCATCTCCAGCGCCGGGTCGCCGTCATATACCGGGCCGATGCGCAGCGCATTCACGTCGCGCGCCAGCCGGTCGAGCAGCAATTCGCCGCATTCGGCGCCGGCATCCTCGCGCAACGGAAAGCTGCGGAACGGCCAATAGCATCCCGGCACGCTCGCCAGCTTCGCCCAGCGCGGCCCGGTGGAGACATAAGGAAGCGCGACGACCGGATCGCCTTCACGCGTCAGCGTGATCGTCCGCGCCTGCCCGCCATAGGCGGCAAGCGCCGCAGCGAACCAGCCATAGCGCAGGAAACGATGCGTCGGCGCAGCGGTTTCTGCCACGCGATCGATCTGCGCGGACAGTCCCTCAACCGCATCCAGCATCACTGCCGGCGGCAATTTGGGGAATTCGGATAGCGGCATGGCCCTGGTCATCGCGGACATGCCTAACGCAAACCGGTTACCAACGCGTGAGGGTTTTCCCGGACTATGCCGGTTGGTCCTCCGGCGCGCCGCGCACCCATTTGCGCGCCTCCTCGATTTCCTCGAGCCGGAACGCACGGATCTCCGCGGGCATCAGCGCGCCCACCGCGCGCGAAACCGGGCCGATCCAGCCATGATCGGTCACCACCGCCGCGCGCGCGAATTCGTTGAGATGGCTAAAGCCCCAGGTCACGTCCTTCCACCACAGCGACGGGGCCATGCCGGTGAAGCTCTTGATGACTTCGACCACGCTCACCCGTCCGTGGCGGGTGATCTGTTCCTCCAGCGCGGCAATCACGGCATCATATTCCGCCGCGCCGATTTCGCCATCGACAGTGAATTCGATCACGCCCGCATCGGCGTCCTTGTCGAATGTCAGCAACGCCTGATCCTCCGCTTGCGGCTGTGGCTGTTTCAGTCATAACGAGCGGCGATGGAAAGTTTTCCGCATCTTTCTACGGTCGCGCAGACGATCCAGACGGCGATCGCGCCGGTGTTCCTGCTCGCCGGGATCGGCGGCATCCTGAACGTCATGGTCGGGCGGCTGGCGCGGATCGTCGATCGCGCGCGCGCGATCGAGCAGCTGCACCCCCGTTCGACCGGGCCGGAACATGACCGCCATGTCTGGGAACTGCGGCTGATCAACCGGCGCATCGCCGTCATCAACCGCGCGATTTTCCTGTGCGTGTGCAGCGCGCTCGCCATCTGTCTGGTCGTCGCGCTGATGTTTGTTTCGGAAATCATCGATCTGCATATCGGGCTGGTCGTCGCGGTCGCCTTCATCACCTCGATGCTGCTGCTCGTCGCGGGGCTCGTCTGTTTTCTGGTCGAGGTACAGATGTCGCTCGCCGCGATCACGATCCGCAAGGAGCTGCTCGAGGACGGCACGTGAGCCGCGCCGCAGAGCGCCGCCTGTTTCAGGCCGTGCTGTGCATCGCGGTGCTGGTGCCGCTGATCACGGGCAGCATCGGCGTGCTGCGCGGCGCGGGCTGGCTGGCGCAGGAGCCCGTCCCCACCGATCTCGACAGCCATTTCCGCTATCTTTCGGGTATCTTCCTCGCCGCCGGCATCGCCTTTGCCAGCTGCATCCCGGCTATCGAGCGCAAGGGCGCACGGTTTCGCCTGCTCGGCTGTCTGGTCGTCGCCGGCGGGCTTGCCCGGCTGGTCTCCGCGCTCAGCGTCGGCATGCCGTCGACCGGCCATGCCGCCGGGCTGGTCATGGAACTGGGCGTCATGCCGCTGCTGATGCTGTGGCAGGCACGGATCGCCCGCCGCAGCTGAACGCCGCGCGACTGCGTATCAGGGTGCCGCAACCGGCGCGGCGACTCCGTCGATACCCGCGCCCGCATCGACGGTCGGCTTATATTCCGGCACCACCCGCGCCTTGCTCTGCTGTTCATAGGCATAGCCCGCATTGAGCAGCGTCGCCTCGCTATAGGCGGTGCCGATAAAGCTCAGCCCCACCGGCAGCCCGTCGCCCAGCCCCATCGGCACGGTCAGGTGCGGATAGCCCGAAACGGCGGGCAGCGTGCTCGCCGACGGGCCGTTGAACTGATCGCCATATACCGGGTCGCTCAGCCACGGCATGCCATAGGTGGGCGAGACCAGAATGTCGGCGCCCGCCTGCGCCAGCATCACATCGATCCCTTCCGGCCCTGCCATGCGCTGCGACCGTTCGCGCGCCGCGCGATATTCCGGATCGTCCAGCCCGCGCGTATCGGCGGCCATGTGGAATATCTCCTGCGCGAAATAGGGCATTTCGGCATCGGCATGCGCTTCGTTGAACGCGATCAGATCGGTCAGCGTCCGCGTCCGCACCGTCGAGGGCGTCGTCGCCAGATAGGCATCGAGATCGGCGCGGAGTTCGACCAGCAGGACCTGAAACTCATCTTCGTCGAGATCGGGATGATCGGGCGGCACGACATCGACCAGCACCGCACCCGCCGCCACCAGCTGCTGCAGGGCTTCGTCATACCGCGCCGTCAGATCGGCAGACATCTCGGGGCGCAGCACCCCGATCCGCACGCCCTGCAACGCGCGCGGCGACAGGTTCGCGGCATAATCGCGCCGATGCGAATCGGCGTCCGCCGTCGCCGCATCCGCCGGATCGCTGCCGATCATCGCCGAAAACAGGATCGCCACATCGGTAACGCTGCGTCCCATCGGCCCGGCCGTATCCTGACTATGGCTGATCGGAACGATATGCGTGCGGCTGACCAGCCCGATCGTCGGCTTCAGCCCGACGATACCGTTCATCGAAGCGGGACAGACCACCGATCCATCGGTCTCGGTCCCGACCGCCACAGCCGACAGGCTCGCCGCCACTGCCGCGCCCGATCCGCTGGACGAGCCGCAGCTTGTGCGGTCGAGCGCATAGGGATTGCGGACCAGCCCACCGACCGCGCTCCACCCGCTCATCGAATTGGTCGACCGGATATTCGCCCATTCGGACAAATTGGTCTTGCCCAGCACCACCGCGCCCGCATCGCGCAAATGGGTCACTACCGGCGCGTCGCGATAGGTCATGTTATCGGCCAGCGCGAGGCTGCCCGCCGTGGTCGGCAGGTCGCGCGTTTCGATATTGTCCTTCACCAGCACCGGAATGCCGTGCAGCGGTCCGCGCACGCGCCCCATTGCGCGTTCCTCGTCCAGCAGCCGCGCCTGCGCGATTGCGTCGGGGCTGATCGCGATCACCGATCGCAAGGTCGGCCCCTGCCGGTCGATTTCGGCGATGCGTGCGATATAGGCGCGGGTGATCGCCTCGCTGGTCAGCGTGCCCGCCTCCATCGCCGCCTGCAGGTCGCCGACCGACATTTCGACGATATCGACCTGCGCGACCGGATCGGCAGGGGCGGCAACCGGCGGAGCGGCGTCCTGCACCCCGGCCGGGACATCCTGCGGTACACCGATCGTCAACGCCAGCAGTGGCAAGAGTTGCAGCATGGCCATTTCCCCGTGTCCAATTTGTCACGAGGCTAGGCAGAAACAGGGTTCTCCACAACCATGATGCACTGCAACAGCGTTTGCCGCGAAATTGTCACGGAAGCTTAGCGATGCCGAAACATGTCCGGCCCATGGGCCCGCCATAGCAAGGGGACCGCTCATGAAAAATATCGCTATTCGTTCCGTCACTGCCGCGCTGCTGATCGGCACTGCGCCCGCCGCATGGGCACAGACCAGCACGCAGGATACACCTGCTGCCAACACCGACGAGATCATCGTCACCGCGCAAAAGGAAGAACAGCGCCTGGTCGACGTGCCCGCCACCGTTTCGGCCGTGACCGGCGAACGGATGCGCGATCTGGGCGTGTCGGATCTGGACGAGCTTTCCAACTATGTGCCCGGCCTCAACATCCAGGAACAGAGCGCCAACAACCCCGGCATCGTCATCCGCGGCATCACGTCGGACAGCGGATCGGCGCAGCAGGCGGCGCGCGTCACGCTCTATTATAATGGCGTCGATATCTCGCGCTCGCGTGGCTCCTATCAGGCGATCTATGATGTCGACCGGATCGAAGTGATCAAGGGGCCGCAGGCAACCCTGTTCGGCACCGCTTCGACGATCGGCGCGATCAGCATCATTTCCGCGCGTCCCAAGCCCGGCGTTTCCGCCGAGCTGACCGGCGGATACGGCAATTACGACGCGACGCTGCTCAGCGGCCACATCAACATCGGCAACGATGTCATCGCCGGCCGCATCGCGGGCGAGTGGAAGAAGCGCGACGGCTATGTCCACAATCTGTCGGACCGCCAGGGCGACCTTTATGCGCAGGATCAGTTCGGTCTGCGCGGATCGCTGCGCTTCACGCCGACCGACGCGCTGACGATTGATCTGATCGGCACCTATGACCAGCAGCGTAACAGCGGCACGCCGTTCATCTCGGGCAATTTCCCGACCGCATCGGGCCCGGCCAATCCGTTCGGCGACGCCAATCTGTCGGGCGCGCCGGCGGGGATTTCGAAGGCGGTTCTGGGCAGCGACGACCTTGGCCTGCGCCGCGAGGTATATGACGTTAATCTGACCGCCAGCTATGACTTCGCCGATGGCTGGAACTTCACCACGGTGAACGGCTATCGCAAGTTCGACAGCCAGGAAGTGTTCGACGCCGATGGCTCGGCGGCCTGGTATCTCGAATTCACTGAAGATTCGCAGGGCTGGCAGGCAAGCCATGAATCGCGCTTCGCCTATGAGGACGAACATGTCCGCGCGAGCTTCGGCTGGAACTTCTTCCACGAAGACAATTTCCAGCGCGTGCCCTTCTCGACCGAGGAAGGCACGTACCTGGCCTGTTCGGTGGCCTCGATCCGCACGGCCCTGGGTCTCAACTGCATCAATCCGGATGGCAGCGTCGGCGCCGCGAACGCCACCTATCTGCTGACCGGCGGCCTCGCCACGGCGATCCCTTACAGCTCGGTGTTTCAGAACCTCGGCGTCAACGACAGCTATTCGGTGTTCGGCGATGTCCGCTGGAACGTCACGCCGAAGCTGGAAGTGACCGGCGGCGTCCGCGTGCTGATCGAACAGCGCAAATCGGGCTATTATGCCGTGGCGCCGAACAGCGTGCTGAGCGGCGGCCCGCTGATCCCGGGACAGGCGTCGACCAACGGAACCGTCTGGTCGCAGGACAGCTTCTCTGCGGTGCTGCCGCGCGTCAACGCGCTCTATCGCTTCTCCGATGCAGTCAACGCCTATGTCACGGTGTCGAAGGGCCGCCGCTCGCCAACCGTCAATCAGAGCGCAGCGCAGACCAGCACGGTGCCGGAAGAAACCGTCTGGAACTATGAAGGCGGCATCAAGGGCAGCTTCGGCATCGTCTCGGGCTCGCTCGCAGTCTATTATCAGGATTATTCGAACTTCCAGATCACCCGCACGATCACCGACCCCAACGATCCGTCGGGTCTGCCGGTCGGTTCGAGCCTGACCGAAAGCGCGGGCTCGGCAAGCAATCTGGGCGTCGAGGCCGAATTGCAGATCCGTCCGACCGACTGGCTCAGCATCTTCGGCAACGGCGCATGGATCGATGGCGGCATCGACGACAAGGCGTCGAACGGCATCTATGCGGGCAACCGCTTCCGGCTGCAGCCCGAATGGCAGGCGTCGGGCGGCTTCACCATCGACGCCCCGCTCGGCAACGGCGTCACCTTCTTCGCCACGCCCAGCGTCACCTATCGCAGCCGCATCTATTTCGAAGTGCCCAACAGCCAGCTGATCAGCCAGGGGCCGGTCACGCTGGTCAATCTGCGCGGCGGCGTCAGCTTCGGGGACGGTCGCTATGAAATCGCCGGCTATGTCCGCAACCTGACCGACGAGGATTATCTGCTCGACGCAGGCAATACCGGCGGCGCGTTCGGCTATCCGACCTTCATCCCGGCCGAACCGCGCTTCTATGGCGGCCAGATCACGGTCCGTTACTAAGCAAAAATCCTCCCCCGGAGGGGGAGGGGGACCGCCAGCGCAGCTGGTGGTGGAGGGGTATTTGGCTGCAAGCGCGGCGCTCGCGACAATACCCCTCCACCATGCTGCGCATGGTCCCCCTCCCCTTCCAGGGGAGGACCTTGCTCCGGCGCTTTGCCTATTCGATCGGCAACGCCACCCGCTCCGCTGACACCGGCTCCCCCGCCATGAATGGCGCAATCAAGCCGCGGATTTCCGGCGAGCCGAAAATATTGAACTGGTGCGCGGCGTTTTCGATCACCACCAGATGCCCGTTGGACAGGGTTTCAAGCAGCGCCTGACCATTTTCGATCGGCGTGCGCATGTCCAGATCGCCGACCAGGATCAGCACCGGCACGTCGCTGTGGATCGGCGCGCGTTCGCTATCGGGCTCGGGCGTCACGCCCCAGGCTTCGGTCAGCGCGCGGTCGGGAAAGTTGATCGCATGGCCCAGGATCGATCCCGGCGCCTGCGCATCGATCGCGGCGATGCGCTCGGGGCTGGCTCCGGCAGCAATATCGGTAATCTGGCTCATCGCGTACCAGGTCGACATATTCTGCCGCACGCGCATCGCCGCCCACGCCATCTGCGAATAATCGCCCGCATCCATCGCGCGATATTGCCGGGCGAGCGCGATCAGGCCGTCGCGCCCGGTCGGCTGCGAATAGGAGAGATATTGCAGGTCGAACGCGCCGATCGTGACATCCGCCTCCACGCCGGTGGCGAGCATCACCGGCACCGTTACCGGCGCCTCGCGCAGCCGCCCGATCACCCGGCGCATCCGCTCCGGCAGGTCGGGATCGCCGATCGCCGCGCCGATCCGGGCAATCGCTGCATCGACATGGTCGGGCAGCTTCCAATTGTCGTCCGGACCCTCCGGCCCGATCAGCACGACCCGGTTCACCCGGCTTTCGTGGTGGCGCAGCACCGACAGCGCCAGATGGCTGCCATAGCTGCTGCCGAACAGATTCATCCGCGCATAGCCAAGTCCCGCGCGGATCATGTCGATATCGTCCGCCGCCTCGCGCGTTGCGAACATTTCCGGCCGAATTCCCTGCGCGCGCATCGCGGTCGCCGCGCCGCGCACCTGCGGCTCGATGATCGGCAGCCAATTTTCGGGCGATCCCGGCATATCGAGCGGCAGGTCATAGGGTATGGGGAAATAGGGCGCGGGCAACGACGCGCCGGTGCCGCGCTGGTCCATCCCGATGACATCGCCGCCGAACATGTCGAACAGCGCATCGTCGCCATTGCGCACGATCGATTCGGCGATCCCGATCCCCGATCCGCCCGGCCCGCCCGCCAGCACGAACGTCGCGATCTCGCTCGGTTCGGGCGCGCGGCTGATCCGCACGAACGCGATCTTCACCGGCGCATCGTCGGGCCGCGTATCGCCACGCACCGCCGGAACCAGGATCGTACCGCGCGTGACATGGAGCGTCACGCCGGCACGATTGGTCACCTGATCGGCGCGTGTGATCTCCACCTGCGCCGATGCAGGCACGGCCATGAGCAGCGCGCCCGCCGTCATCGCGATCCGCCATCCGGTCTTGCGCATTGCCTGCTCCCCATCATCCTTCGGGGAGCAGCGCTGCGGCTCAGCCCGCAGCAAATGTCCCGTGAAACGTCACCGGCAACGCCGCATTGCCGCGCCAGCTCGCCACCGGCCCCGCCGCAACGTCGCGTGCGTCCAGAACATGCAGCTCGGTCGCCCGCGCGGCAAGGTTCAGTGTCGTTCCGACCAGCCAGCCATCGCCTTCTTCGCTGCCGCGCGGCACATAGAGAAATTCCTCGACCGCATGGTCGGCTCCGAAATCATGCGCGACATTGGTCTGACGTGCCCAGTCATAGACGCCCACCGATCGCGCGAACGGACTGCCCGTGCCATAAAGCCCGGTATGCACCGTCAGCGATCGCTTCAGCCCCGAACGGCTCCGGTCGTTCTGCGGAAACTCCGCCGCGACGCCGGTCGATTCGAGGGTCGCGCTGCCATCGGGGCGCAGCGTGATCGCCGACAGCATCGGCAGTGGCGTCGCCACCCGGCGCCCGAGCAACAATTCGCGCGCTTCCTCGACGACGAATTTGGGCTCGGGCGTCGCGCAGATGCCGAACCGGATCGTGCCGTCCGCCTCTTCCCACGCATCGTCCATATGGAATGCGAAGAAGGCAGGCACTTCAAAGATGCGCCGCCGCGTCAGATCATTCTTGTCGATCACCAGGATCTGCGTGCCCGTCTCCGGCTGCCATTCCAGCCCCTGAATGATCGGATTGGCATTGCGTGCCAGCACCCAGGGCTGGAGCACGATCACCAGATGCCGCGCGGTCGCTGTGAAATCGTGGATATAGCTCGCGCGCGGCAATTCGATCAGCTGCGTGTCGGCCAGCGCACCGCCGGGCGCGAGCTTCCACACGATCGCGCGCTTGCCCGCCAGCCCCAGATTCCACACCGTCCCATCGGGCTCGACGCGCGGATGGGCGAGGAAGGGCATGTGCGCCAGATCGTTGCGATAGGTTTTCAGCCCCCGCGTCTCGAGCGTGTCGAGGTCCATCCGATAGGGCGACCCCGCTTCCCATAGCGCGAGCAGCTCGCCGCCGGAAACCAGCACGCTGGTATTGGCGGCATTGGCGCTGTCTGGGCTGGTCATCACCGCCCCGTCGCGCACCGGCGTGCCGAAACCGGGCAACAGCATCGCATTCGCCGCTGCTTCCTGCCGCCGCTTTTCGGTGTCGACGAAGCGCGCCGCCATCTGCGCCTCGCCGCCATCGATCGCATAGCGGCGCACCATACCGTCGCCGTCGAACCAATGCGTCGCCGAACCGCCGGGACGATGGAATTTGGCCGGGCCGTTGCGATAGAGCACACCCTTCAGCCCGTCGGGAGCCCGACCGGCGACCAGCCGCATCGCATGCGGCGCAACATCGGCTTCGATATCGGCGGCGCCCAGCGTCCAGTCGGCGGGCAGCATCGCCGCATAGAGTTTTTCGGGCGGCAGGATCACTGTCCCGGCAAGCACCCCTGCGCCGATCAGGCCCGATCCCAGAAAATTGCGACGGCTCATCATCCGATATCCCCCCGGTTCAGCGCAGCGTGATATTCTGGGTAACCGGCGCATCGCCGATCGTGAAGGCAGCCGCATCGAAGCTCGGCGGACCGCCCGCCCCCATCGCATCGTTGGAAAATCCGAACGGCTCGGTCGGCATCCCGAACGGGTTCGTCCCGAACTTCATGTCGCCGTCGACATCCTGAAAGGCGCGGACGGCATAGGTGCCCGGTGCCAGTCCGGCGATGACCGTATCGACGCCGCCCGCCTTTGCATCGACCATCGCGACCTTCACCGGCGCGCCGCCGTTCCAGCCATCCGCATTATAGACAGCGACCATCACCTTGCCCTGCGCCTGCTTGATGCCATCGAAATGGATGGTCAGCGTTGCGGCCTGCGCCATGGCGGGCGTTGCGGCAACCGGCGCGACCAGCGGCAACGGGGCGATCAGTGCGGCGGCAAGCAGCGAGCGAAGCATCGGTAAATCTCCTCTTTGGGTTCGACGGCCAGGCCATGACGCGGCTATGCTGATGCCGTCATCCCGATTTGCGCGAACGGAGGGCGTGAATGCGTGAAGAGCAGCGATCCGCCACTGGCGCTTCGCGAATGGCGGTGGGGCCAAATGGCAGAGCCGGGCCGAGCCATGTGCGCGGCATAACCGTCGCGACGATTGCGGCGGTGCTGATGACGATCACCGGCGCGCTGGGCACCGACGCCGTGCCGCTGCTGCCGCGGCTCGGCTATTGGCTGGTGCTGATGCTTTCGGGCGCGCTGATCGGCATCGGCGTAACCAGCGCAATCGCCAGCTGGGGCCGGTTGGCCCCACGGCCGATTGTCGAAGGCACGCTGGTCAGCATCCTGATCGCGGCGCCGCTGACGCTGCTGGTGATGGGAACCTCGCTGGTCTTTTTCGGCCAGACGGTCAGCACGCCGCTCGGCATAGCGCGCCTGTTCGGATTGGTGCTGGTCGTGACCGGCGCAATCACCGCAGTCAATTATGCCACGGCGCGCCCCGCTGCCCGGCCCGCCCCCGCGCCCGCGCCCGATGCCGCCCCGCCAGTTCCAGCGCGCCCCCGGCTTGCCGATCGCCTGCCCCCGCATCTGCGCGACGCGGCGATCCACGCGGTCGCGGCCGAGGATCATTATCTGCGCGTCCATACCGCAGCCGGTTCGGACCTCATCCTGTTGCGCCTGTCCGATGCGATCGGCGAGCTCGACGGTATCGAAGGCGCGCGAACGCACCGCAGCTGGTGGGTGGCCCGCGATGCGATCCGGTCGGTCGAACGCGGCGACGGACGCGCCGAACTGACGCTGGCGGGTGGGATCGTCGCCCCGGTCAGCCGCTCTTATTATCCCGCGCTGCGCGATGCGGGATGGTTGCCATCGGCTTAAAGTGATTCGTCCACAGGCCGGCAAAGATGTTGCCCGGCCGTAATGACAAGGGTGTGACACAACAGATTGTGGGTGCCCGGTCCGATTCACACCTTTTTTTGTTGTTCGCGCCCTGTTCCCTTGCATTCCGCGAACGCCAGCTAAGTCCGCGCGTCGCGCCCCGTGGCGGCCCCCTCGCATGCCGTGAACCGAGTCATTTTAGCGGTGAATCGAGTCAGTCGTTAACCATTTAGCATCTTGCGTCCATCGCCGTTCGGGCACAATCTGTTGTGGTTGCGTTGAGGGGCAAGCTCAAGCACTGGTAGGCCACTAGCCGCGACCCTATCTCGCGGAATGGGCCTGTTCGTGCCTGTGCCGGGCCGTGTGATCACTTTTTGTTCTCGCGTCCCTGCATTCCGGTGGTACCATCCGGCCTTGCCCCTTTGAGTCGCGTCAAATGTGAACCTTCAGGGGGTGCGTAATGGAATTCAGGGATACGGAATCGAACGTGAGCGACACCGAAACTGAAACCGCCGTTGCACCTGCGGCGAAGCACGCCAAGGCGAAGAAGAGCCGAAGCGATTCGACGTCCGTCGATCCGCGCCCCTTCCCCGTCGAAGTCGATCATTCGCGTGACGATCTGCTCACCGAATTCGGCAAGGAGACGCTGAAGGACCGCTATCTGCTGCCCGGCGAATCCTATCAGGACCTGTTCGTGCGCGTCGCGTCGGCCTATGCCGACGATGCCGAGCATGCCCAGCGTCTCTATGACTATATCTCGCGCCTGTGGTTCATGCCGGCGACGCCCGTGCTGTCGAACGGCGGCACCGGTCGCGGCCTGCCGATCAGCTGCTATCTGAACTCGGTTCCCGACAGCCTCGACGGCATCGTGAAGACGTGGAACGAGAATGTCTGGCTCGCCTCGCGCGGCGGCGGCATCGGCACCTATTGGGGCACGGTGCGCGGCATCGGCGAACCGGTCGGCCTCAACGGCAAGACCAGCGGCATCATTCCGTTCGTCCGCGTGATGGACAGCCTGACGCTCGCCATTTCGCAGGGGTCGCTGCGTCGCGGCTCGGCGGCCTGCTATCTCGACATCAGCCACCCGGAAATCGAGGAATTCCTCGAAATCCGCAAACCCTCGGGCGACTTCAACCGCAAGGCGCTCAATCTGCACCATGGCGTGCTGATTCCCGATGCGTTCATGGAAGCGGTGCGCGACGGCAGCGACTGGGAACTCAAATCGCCCAAGGACGGCAGCGTCCGCTCGACCGTCAACGCCCGCGCGCTGTTCCAGAAGCTGGTCGAAACCCGCCTCGCCACCGGCGAGCCGTACATCGTATTCTCCGACCATGTGAACGAGAATATGCCCAGGCATCATCGCGAGCTGGGGCTGAAGGTTTCGACGTCGAACCTGTGCAGCGAAATCACGCTGCCGACCGGCTATGACCATCTCGGCAATGATCGCACCGCGGTGTGCTGCCTGTCGTCGCTGAACCTCGAAACCTGGGATCAGTGGAGCAAGGACAAGCGCTTTATCGAGGATGTGATGCGCTTCCTCGACAATGTGCTGACCGACTATATCGAGCGTGCGCCCGAAGAAATGGCGCGGGCCAAATATTCGGCGATGCGCGAACGTTCGGTCGGCCTCGGCGTCATGGGCTTCCACTCCTTCCTTCAGGCGCGCGGCCTTCCGTTCGAAGGGCCGATGGCCAAGAGCTGGAACCGCAACATCTTCAAGCATGTCAACGCGGCGGTGAACGAAGCATCGATGCAGCTGGCGGTCGAACGCGGCCCCTGCCCCGACGCAGCGGACGTTGGCGTGATGGAGCGTTTCAGCTGCAAGATGGCGATCGCGCCGACCGCGTCGATCAGCATCATCTGCGGCGGCCCCTCGGCGTGCATCGAGCCGATCCCGGCGAATATCTACACCCACAAGACGCTGTCGGGCAGCTTCGTCGTGCGCAACCCGCACCTCGAAAAGCTGCTGATCGAAAAGTCGAAGAATTCCGACGCGGTGTGGAATTCGATCCTCGAAAAGGGCGGATCGGTCCAGCATCTCGATTTCCTCAGCCCTGAGGAAAAGGATTGCTACAAGACCAGCTTCGAGATCGACCAGCGCTGGATCCTCGAACTGGCGGGCGATCGCGCGCCGTTCATCGATCAGGCGCAGTCGCTCAATCTGTTCATCCCGGCGGATGTCGAGAAATGGGACCTGCTGATGCTCCATTTCCGCGCATGGGAACTGGGCATCAAGTCGCTCTATTATCTCCGCTCGAAATCGGTGCAGCGCGCCGGCTTTGCTGGCGGCGTGGAGGCGGACAACACGCCCGAACTCGCCAAGTTCGATCTGGGCGAAACCACCGATTACGACGAGTGTCTCGCCTGTCAGTGAGGCATTCGGCCGTCGCCCCTGCGCAGGCAGGGGCCCATGACGTTCGCCGCACGGAATTTCGCCTGCGGCTCCAGCAATAGGCCCCTGCCTGCGCAGGGGCGACGTGGAATGATGAAGGTGCGCGATTCAGCGAAGCCCCGGAACGACCATCGCCCCCGCAAGCGCGGGGCGAGGGCCGGTACCGGAGTTACGCGCCGCGCCTCAATCCTCGGTGGTCGTTTCGAACATTTCCGCCGCGACGGCGGCATTGGCGGACAGGCGCACCGTGTCGCCTTCGATCTCGGCGATCAGGCCGGTGGGGATATAATGGTGCTTGGCGCCTTCGCCTTCCCGGGTCTGCGGGCTGTCGGTTTTGGTCAGCTTGATGCGGTGTCCGTCGCAATGGTCGACCGTGCCCAGATGCACGCCGTCCGCGCCGATCACGTTCATATGTTCGCGGATCTGCGAAAGGTCGGTCATGACATGTCCTTTTCTGTGTCTGTGGGGGTGACCGGTTCAACGCGCGGGCGCCGCAACGGCTCCGTCGAAACCCGCCTCTTTTGCCGTGAAAACGCGTCGATTCCGCAACGATCGGGGATTTCCGCATGATCCGCACCCGCGCCTTTTTCGTTCTCGCCGCGCTCAGCCTGTTGTCGGCATGCGCGCATCAGGTTTCGAGCGCAGTCGAGCCGGGTAGCCCGGGGCTGCTCGCCGGCCTGTGGCATGGCTTCATCTTTCCGGTGGCGTGGATCTTCTCGCTCTTCGTACCCGACATCGCCGTCTATGCCGTGCCCAATAACGGCGGCTGGTATGATTTCGGCTTCTTCGTCGGGATCATGTTCTTCGGCGTCGGATCGCATCGCGGCACGAAAGTCGTCTATCGCACCCGCGTGGTCGAACGCCCGGCCCGGCGCGGCAACGTGATCGATCACGAATGAGCGCGTCAATGATCCTAGGCATCCCCAGCGATATCTTCTGGGCGGGACTGGCGGGGCTGATTGCGATCATAGTCGTCGTCGCCGGGCCGCTGCACGCGCGCCATCGCGCCGCACGCATCGCTGCGCTGCGCGGGGGTGCGGCTGAGCGTTATTTCCAGGAGCGCCGCTCGCTCGAGGCATATGGCAGCGATCTTGAAACCCATTGGACGCCAAAGCTGATACGCACTGCACTGGTCACCGGGCTGTTTGTCAGCGGCTGGATTTTGCTTGGCTGGGACCTGCCCGACCCGCTGTTGCCGCTCGCCACCCTCGCCATCGCGGGGTTCGGTTTTGCCGCCACGTTGAGCAATGCATGGCGCATCTGGCGCGAAGCTCAGCCCGATCCGCGCCATGTCGTCATCTCGCCCGCGCATCATGACGTCGCCGCCCGCACCGAAGGCCGCACTCTGCTCGCCCGCATCGCCGGGGTCGTCGCAATGGGCGCGCTTACGCTGGCCCTCGCATCATTCTCGATGCGCGACCTGCCCGATTCCATCGCCTATCTGAAGGCATTGCTGTGACCCGCGGGCTGTTCATCGCCGACGGCATCGCTGCCGTCCTTGCCGCCACCGGGCTTACGCTGCTGGTAAAGCCCGCCGCCGCACGACGCCTGCTGCGCGTGCGCGACAGCCGCGAGGCGACCTATGCGCTGCGCATTGCCGGCGCGATGCTGTTCGCCGCCGCATTGTTCTGCGCCGGCTTTGCCACCATGTTTTGGTTAGCCCGCGGAGGTGCAGGGTGAGCCTTACCGACCTCCATATTGCTTTCGTCTGCACCACATTGGTCTGGGGCGCGGCCTTCTGGTGGGGGCGCCAAAAGATGAGGCAATCCATACCGCCGATCTGTGCGCATGCATCTCTCGCCGATCGCATGCATGATCTCGCCATGCTGAACCGCGCGGGACGGCTGATGATGTTCACCGCAGCGACTGCATGGCTGCTCTCGGCCGTCGCCTATTGTTTCTTTCTTATCAAGTTCGTCACGGAGTAAGCCCATGTCCCTTCTCGAAGCCCGCAAGACCTACAAGCCCTTCGAATATCCCTGGGCCTATGAATATTGGAAGCGCCAGCAGCAGGTGCACTGGATGCCCGAGGAAGTTCCGCTGGGCGAGGATTGCCGCGACTGGGCGCAGAAGCTTTCCGAGCACGAGCGCAAC
>PAOI01000063.1 GCA_002707985.1 Sphingomonas sp.
GCGCATCTGCGCCTCGGACAACCAAATCAAATCACTCATGGCAGCGCCTCCTCGCGCCACCAGTGAATCAAGCGATCGGGCCATTCGCAAGCAATTTAACAGGTCCTGAGCCTAGGTGCGCAGTAACTTTAGGTCAGCCGGACGGTTGACGTTCGGCAGTCCGGCGCCTCCGTTCAACGATGGTATTGGCATGTCTTCAGCCCAGCGCCGAACCGCGCGGCTGCCGCCCAACGCCAGATGCCGGTCGAGATCGGGCGCGAGCGTGGCGGGCCACAGGCCGATCACGGGCAGGTCCGCATAATAGCCGCCGGGGCCGAACCTCGCGGCAAGATCGTCGGGGAGTTGCGGTGTATCGCAACCGGCGGACAACACCGCGTCATAGCCCTGCTCCGCGGCATGGTGCAGCGCCGCGTTAAGCCCTCCCAACGGACCGAGATCGGGGCCGGGCCGGTCGGGAACCGCCTCCATCCCCGGCCATTCGTGACCGCAGACGATGACGCCATCGCATTGCCGTGCGAGGCTTTCGGCAACATGTTCGAGCAGCGGCTTTCCGGCCAGCAGCGCAGCGGCCTTGTCGGAGCCGAAACGTGTCGACCTGCCGCCAGCCAGGATTGCGCCGAGCAGCTTCATGCCGCTGCGCCCGTCCACAGCAGCGAGTCCGAACGCGCCAGCACCGCGAGCGCCAGCCCGGCATCGCATGCACGCGAAACCGCCAGCGCAGTGGGCGCGGAAATCGAAACGAGCAGCGGGCAGCGGGCCAGCACTGCCTTTTCGACCATCTCGAACGAGCAACGCGAGCTGAGCAGCGCAAAGCCGCCGTCCCATGCGAGCCCCTGCCGCGCCATTGCGCCGATCAGCTTGTCGAAGCCATTGTGGCGGCCGACATCCTCGCGCACCAGACGGATCGTGCCGTCGCGCGCGCACAGCGCCGCAGCGTGCACAGCGCCGGTTTCGGCGTTGAGCGGCTGGCGCGTCCGCAAAGCGGCAAGCGCGGTGAAGATCGCGGCGGGTTCGGCCGGCACGGTTTCCGCCAGGCGTGGCAAGGGGCGCAATGCGGCTTCGAGATTGTCGATGCCGCAAAGCCCGCACGAGGAATCGGTAGTGCGGTGCCGCACGCGATCGACCACACGCGCCGCGCCCTCCCCCGCCAGCGTCGTGCGCAGGATGATACCGTTTGCCGTCTCATGGCTGTCGATATCGACAATGTCGGCGGTGGTTTCGGCAAGCCGCTCGGCGAGCAGGAAACCGGTCGCGAAATCCTCCAGATCGGCGGGTGTCGCCATCATCACGGCATAGCCGATGCCGTTGATTTCGATGGCAATCGGCACTTCGGCGGCGAGCAGGCGATCGGCGGGCGTAGCAACGCCATCGGCAGCGATGCGCGTGAAACTGGCAGGGGCCATGCGATCCATGCCGCGACCATAGGCCCGGCGCGGATCGCGGCAAACTGCGTTATCGACGCGATTTCATCAGCGGCTGGATACGCGTGCCGAAATCCTCCACGCCCTGAACGAAATCGTCGAAAGTGAGCAGGACGCCGCCGGTATTGGGCACTTCTGCGATTTCATCGAGCATCCGCGCGACGCTTTCATAGCTGCCGACCAACGTGCCCATGTTGATATTCACTGCACCCTCCGGCGCTGCGAGCTGGCGGACATTGGTGTCCTTGTTGTGGGTGTCCTTCGCGCCCTGATCCATCAGCCAGGAAATCGCCTCTACATCGACGCCGTCGTTGTAGGATTTCCACTTGGCCATCGCCTTTTCATCCGTCTCGTCGGCGATCACCATCATCAGCACGAACACCGAGACATCGCGCCCGGTTTCGGCGGTCTTGACGGCGAGGCGGTCATTATTGTCCGAAAATGCCCGGGGCGTGTTCACGCCCTTGCCGAGACAAAAGGCATAGTCCGCCCATTTCGCCGAGAAAGCGAGACCGGCATCCGACGATCCGGCGCAGATGATCTTCATATCCGCCTGCGGCTGGGGCCAGACGCGGCAATCCTCCATCTGATAATAGCGCCCCTTGAAGTCGCTCGACCCGGTTTCCCACAGTTCGCGCAGGACATGGGCATATTCGTCGAGCATCTGGTACCGGTTTTTGAAATGCTCGTCGCCGGGCCAGACGCCCATCTGCGTATATTCGGGCGGCTGCCATCCGGTGATCAGGTTGAGCCCGAAACGGCCATGGCTGATACTGTCGATCGTGTTGCACATCCGCGCGGCGAAGGCAGGCGGGATGATCAATGTCGGACAGGTGGCGAAGAGTTTGATCTTCTCGGTTACCGCCGCAAGCCCCGCCATCAGCGTGAAGCTTTCGAGGCCATATTCCCAGAATTGCGTCTTGCCGCCGAACCCGCGCAGCTTGATCATCGACAGGAGGAAATCGAAGCCATGCGCCTCTGCCTTTTGCGCGATTTCCTTGTTGAGGTCGAAGCTGGGTTTGTACTGCGGCGCATTCTCCGAAATCAGCCAGCCATTATTGTTGATGGGAATGAAAACGCCGACCTGCATGGCTTAGTCCTCCACGGGATAGCGACCTTGCAGCCATGCAAGGACGGGTTCGTTGAAACGTTCTGCTTGCGTAATATTACAGGCATGCCCGCCGATGGGCAGCATTGCGAGCCCCGCGGCGCCCAGTTCGCCGGCGAGCAATTCGCCAGCCGATGATGGAACCAGCATGTCGTCCTTGGCGACCAGCACAAGCACGCGATCGGCCAGCCCATCGAGCTTTCCGGTCGCGTCAAAGCCAGCGAGCGCCGCGATCCGCTTTTCCATCGTCTCGACACCCGGAAAGGCCGCAAGCTGATGCGGCAATTTGGCGTCAAGCTGGTCGCTGTGCGCGCTGATCCAGTTCGCCGGGTAGAGAAAGATCGGCTGCGCGCGCAGAAACGCCTCGACGCCGCTGTGGCGGAGCAGGTTGAGCCGGGCCTCGAAGCAGCGCAGGAAATGCGGATCGGGTTTTGCCCAGCCATTGACGACCACCAGCCGGTCGAGCCGCTCGGGCGCCCTGATCGCCAGCGCGAGCCCGGCAACCCCGCCCGCTGCATGGCCGACAATGCTCGCGTTGGGAATATCAAGCGCATCCATCAGCGCAAGGATATCGTCGGCGAAATCCTCGACCGCGACGATCTCGGGCAGCGATCGGTCGCTGCGTCCCGTTCCGCGATGATCGTAGAGGATCACGCGGAAATACCGGGCAAAGGCGTCCAGATTGGGCTGCCAATATTCGCCCGATCCGCCAAGACCGGGCGACAGGATCAGCGGCGGCGCGTCCGCTGCCCCGTGCATTTCATAATAGAGCCCGGCAGCGTGCGGCATCAGCCGAGATACGCAACCGATGCGATCTCGACCAGGCAGTCAGGCTTCACCAGTTCGCACTGGACGCAATAGCGCGCCGGCTTGGTCCCCGGAAAATACTCGGCATAGACGGTGTTGAACGCGGCATAATCGGCGAAGCTTTTGAGGAAGATGTGGTTCATCGCGATGTCGGCCATGGTGCCGCCCGCCGCCTCGACCGTTGTTTTGATCGTTTCCAGCACCGCGCGCGCCTGTGCCGCCGCGTCGCCGACATGGAGCACCGTCCCGCCTTCGCCGAGCGCAAGGATGCCGGAGATATAGAGTGTGTTCCCCGCTTTGGTCGCCGTCGAATAGGGTGCGATCGGCGTCGGGAATTGCGGTGGGTTTATCGCTTCAAACGGCATGGTCTTCCTCGCTGCTAACCACCGTTCGCCAAAACGGAGGTGGAAACACTCACTCCGCGATCTGCCCCACGGCGCCGCAGAAATCGGAAACGGTCGACACCCAGCCAAAGAATTTCTCGACGTTATAGACCGTCGCCTGCTGGATGAAGTCGGGGCCGAGGTGGTGCGTCGCATCCTCCAGCATGATCCCGAAATATTCGAGGTGGAAGCCATCGCGCAGCGTCGATTCGACACAGACATTGCTCGCGATGCCGACGAAGACGATGGTTTTGATGCCGCGCGAGCGCAGCACGCTGTCGAGCTGCGAATTGAAAAAGGCGGAATAGCGCGGCTTGTGCACGCGGATATCGCCCGGCTGCGGCGTCAGTGCGTCGACCAGTTCATAATCCCAGCCGCCACGCGCGAGCAGTTGCCCCTTCAGGTCGGGCCGCGCGCGCATCGTTTTGAGCGCATTGGATTTGTGCCAGTTGGGCGAGCCCGGCCCGCCCGCTTCGACATAATCCGAATCCCAGCCATTCTGCAGGAAAACGACCGGCATCCCGGCGCCGCGCGCGACATCGAGCACTTGCGCGATCCGGCCGATCACGCCCGCCGCGCCGGAAATATCGAACCCCGCCAGATCGACATAACCGCCCGCAGACGCATAGGCATTCTGCATGTCGATCACCACGACCGCGGTCGTTTTTGGATCGACGCGGATCGCCTCAGGTCGCGCGGGCAGCGTGACGCTGTTCGGGCCGGTGCCGGGATCGATCGGGTCCATCAACTTGCGCCCTTGCTGCAACGCGAAACAGAGAGTGTTCCGCAAAGCGCGGCGACTGGCAAGGGCCGCGGGCTCGAGACTGGGGTCACGAGGGTCATTTGCGAACCACCGGCCGTCGCCCCTGCAAATGCAGGGCCTATTTCTATCCAGTCTGCGGACACCGGCCTGATATACCGAGCTTGCCGGAATGTGTCTGCCGATATGGCAAACGCTACAGACATGGGCCCCTGCCTCCGCAGGGGCGACGGTGAACTTATCCGCGGGGCAGGATCACGCGGAAACAGGTTCCGCTTTCCGACGGGATCAGTTCGATCGTGCCGCCGCCGGCATGCAGCAGCGATCGGACGATCGCGAGACCCAGCCCGCTGCCGCCGCTGGAACGGCGCGTGGTAAAGAACGGCTCGAACACGCGATCCCGGTCGGCCGGAGCAATGCCGGGGCCATTATCGCTGAGGTCGAGTTGCACCAGTTCCGCCTCGCATCGGATCGTTGCAGCGACTTCCGTCGCACCCGCCTTTGCGCTATTGTCGAACAGCGCCGCCAGCATGGTTTCGACTGTCACTTGCGGCACGGCGACCGGAGGCACCACCCCGACCATATCGAGCGTGAAACCGAGCGGCACGGCAGCGGCGGCGCGGTTGAGAAGGTCGATCACGTCGCTGCGGGCATCGCGATCGCCCGGCGCCATATCGGCCCGCGCCAGATCGAGCAGCCGCGAAACGAGCAACGTCAGCCGCCCGGCATCGGCGTCGGCATTGGCAAGGAAGCGGCGGCGCTCCTCCGCGCTCATCGTCGCATCATGATCCTGCAACAGCTCGATCGCGCCGCGTATCCCGGCGATCGGCGTCTTGAATTCATGGCTGACCGCATTGGCCAGATCGCGCAGATAATGCGAACGGCGATCGATCGCCTCTGCCATCGCCGCGAAATCGGCATAGAGCGCCTGAATCTCAACAGCGGCAGTGCGCGGTGCTTCGGGTACGCTGCCGCCCCCGCCCCCCGCCGCCACCTGTCGCGTGGCGCGGGCCAGCGCTTCGATCGGGCGGCCGATACCGCGCGACAGGACGCCGCTGAGCACGACCAGAATGCCGAATATCACCAGCACGCCGAACGCGATCTTGAAGCGGTCTTCGTACAGCCCCTTGAACAATGCGCGGGCCGAGCGCGAAAGCAGCAGCACGCCGACCACTTCGCCATTGACGACGATCGGGCGGGCATGGTGCACGCGGATCGCGGCGGCGCGCGTCAGCCATTCGAACAGATAGACCTCCCGATAGCTGGCATTGCGGCGAAGCACCGTTTCCGGGCGCCCTGCGAGCGCGGCTTGCACTTCGGGCAGGTCGCGATAGCTGAGCCCGATATCCTGCCCCGCCGCCACGACGCCATGTGCATCGAGCAGCTCGATAGCCGCCAGCGTCGTCCGGCGCGGTTGCCGCAAGATGGGGACGAGCCGGACCGCTACGCTCGCCGCGTCCGGCGCCAGCGGCACTGACCCAACCGTGGGTCTGGGGCGGGCCGGCAGGATCGGTGTGCGACTGAGATCGATCGTCGAATCCTCGACGATCAGCCTGCCGCTGGCCGAAGGTTCCGATGGCTGCGGTTCCGAGGCAGAGGCGACGCGCGCGCTCGGCCAAAATACCTGTGCTGTCGCCGCCAACGCCGCGCTCTGGGCGATCAGCTCCGCCTCTGTCTGGCGGACCAGCGTGTTTTCATAGACGCGCAGGAACACCGCGCCGACGCCCGGCAGCGCCGCGCATGTGAACAGCGTCGCGAACAGGATCGTGCGCAGCCGCAACGGCGGCCAGCGCCGCTTGAGCCATTGCTTGGGGCCGCGCGTCAGTCGTCCGAACACGGACCGAGCCGATAGCCGATGCCGGTCCGCGTTTCGATGACATTGTCCGCGCCCGCTTCCGCGAATTTCGCGCGCATGTTGCGGACATGGCTGTCGATCGTTCGATCGGTAACGGCAAAACCGGGACCGCGCAGCCGATCGATGATCGCATCGCGGCTGAACACCTTTGACGGCATCGCCGCGAGCGTGCGCAGGATCGAGAATTCAGTGACCGTCAGCGGGACTTCCTCGCCGCTCCATTCGGCGCGCCAGCCGTCGAGATCGAGCGTCAGCTTGCCCGCGCGGATCGTCGCGGTCGCCTGAACCTCTGGCGGGGGCGGCGCAGCGGCGCGGCGCAGGATGGCAGTGATCCGCGCCACCACCTCGCGCGGGCTGAACGGCTTTACGACATAATCATCGGCACCGAGTTCGATGCCGAGCACCCGGTCGATCTCTTCGTCGCGCGAGGAGAGGAAGAGCACGGGCACGTCGCTGGCCGCGCGCAGGCGGCGACACACTTCCAGCCCGTCCATCCGCGGCATGTTGATGTCGAGCACGACAAGGTGCGGCGTGGCGCTTTCGGCAAGCGCCAGCGCGGCCTCGCCATCCTCTGCCTCGATCGTGTCGAACCCGGCCTTGGCGAGCGCGAAGACCAGCAATTGTCGGATATGCGAGTCGTCATCGACGACCAGAACGGTGCGAGGCATGGGGCATAGGATCATTGCGCGCTCCCTTCCGTCAATGGCCGTTCTTCGGAAACCGGCGGCGGCGATGCCGTGCTCCCGCCCGGTTGGCTTTCGTCGGCAACGGTCGGAACGGGCAGTGTTGGCGACACATAGATCGTCCGGTCGCAATAGGGATTGTGATCGGAAGGCTGCGACACCGTGGCGGGATTGCCCAGCATTGCCATCGCACGGCGCAGGCGACGATCGTTGCGCCAGGTCCAGCTGTGCCAGTCCTGCTGGCGTTCGATGACGCGCACCAGCGCCCTGTAACGAAGCCAGCGGACCTGAGCCCGCAGTTTCGGATCCTCGACGCGGGTTTCAAGGTCGATCAGCGGCACCAGTGCAGAGGCGCCGAGCTGGTTCAGATAGCAAAGGTCGGTGAAGCTCGACCCGCCGGCGATATCGGCGTGCCGCACGTTCCAATGCGCGACGACGGCGCGATAATCGACCACGCTCGACACCGACAGTACCAACGCAGCGGCAAGCGCATTGGCATTGATCAGCCAGCGGGCCGACAGGCCGAACATCAGCCGCCAGCTGATGAGGAACAGCCCGACCGCGACCAGTCCCATCCATGCCAGCGCAGCCAGCCGCAGCTCGGTCATGCCATAGGCATCGACATAGTCCATCGTCCGCAGGATGCTCGATGCCACCAGCAGGATGTTCTGCCCGGTCCACAGAACCAGCAGTGCGCGCACCGTGCCGCTCCGCGCGGCGGCGCTTCCCGGGCGGAGCGCGACGAGCACGAACAGCCCCGCGAGCAGCGCCGTGGCGATCAGCACATAGGCGCCGCGATGCGCATAATCGGCCAGCGTGATGTCGCCCGGCAACGGCGCTCCGCTCCACAGGAACAGGATGTCGAGCACATTTTGTAGCGCGAATACGGCGTTGAAGGTGAACAGCGAGAGGATAAGCGTGATCACCGGCAGGTTGAGCACCGGCAGCGGCTCGATTACGCCCGGATCAAAGTCGCGCGTTGCCATCGCGAGCGGTCGGAATATCGGCCAGACGCCGACAAGGACGATGCCCCAGAAAAAAAAGTGAACGATCAGCCAGCCGATATCGGGCGCCTGAATGCGCCCCAGCACATCCGCAATCACGGGATTGGCATCGGCGAACAGCGCCAGGAACAGTGCGCCGCCTGCCAGCGGCAACGCCACAACGGATATTACCGTGGCGAAGCGCCGCATGCGCCCCTTGCCGCGCAACCGGAGCACCCGGCCCAGATCGATCAGTGGTGTGAACGGCGCCGTGATGCCCAGCAGCGCCAGTCGTCCCGCCCAAAGCGCAGCATTGTCGAACCGACGCCGTACCATCAGCCGGGCCAGCGCGATCGCGGTCCCGAACAGCAGGAACGCCAGAAGGCCGGGCTGATCGAGCAGCGCCAGTGCAAAGCCGGTGGCGATGCACAGCGCAAGGATCGATCGCTTTTTCCGAACTATTGCGGGGGTCCCGATCGCCAGCGCGAGGATCCACAGCAACGCGAACAGGCCCAGTGTCGAACCCGGGTCGTGCGCGAAAAACAGAAAATCGGCGGTCGCCGCCAGGCCTGCTGCCAGAACGATCTTCAGCAAAAAACGACGGTGCGGCGTGCGCAGATTGCGCGTGAGTGACATAACTCTCTCCCCGATGGTTCGAAGAGAGATGTGACGCAGCTCTATCCAGCCGGTGCGTCAGCCCCAGTGAAAACTCCGCTCCGTATCCGTGCAGATTTTGTGCAGGCCACTTGTGCGCTGCAACATGAATACCCATCTGCCCGATCGTTGGCGGCTCAGCCTTCGGCGTGGTCCTCGATCAGGCGTTCGATGCAAACATCGATGACCTTGAGCATCAGCCGGTTTCGCCGCTCGATGTCGAAATCGGGGTTCAGGATTTGGCGCAGTTTCATGCCAGCCGTGAGCGCAAGGATCAGCTCGGTAAGCTGTTCGCGCTCCTCCGCGCTTTCGGGGGAAGGCGCGAGCGCAAGCAGCGCGGACGACAGCGACTTGCGAACCCGCTGGTCGATCGAACGATGAATATTGGCAATACGTTCGTTATGCGCCGCCTCGGCAACAATTTCCGCGAACATGCACGCGTCGCGCGTCGCGATATCCGGATCATGCTTGGCGCCGATGCCGCGAACCCATGCGCGCACCGTATCGAGGTCCCGCCCCTCTACCGCTGCGGCAAGTTCATCCTCGCGCAACAAGTTGGAAATATCGGCCTCGACGATCGCAGCGATGATATCTTCCTTGCAGGCGAAGTCGCGATAGATCTGACCGACCTTCACCTGAGAAACCTCGGCGATCTGCGCCATGCCCGTCCGGTGAAAGCCACGTTCGATAAACAGCGCACGTGCGATTTCCAGCAGATGCCTGCGACGTGCGTCGGCGCGACCGACCGGCGCACAGCAGTTTTCCTGCGCAATTTCAAATTTCATTCTGTTTCCTCGTCCCGCCCCCTTGCCTGCCCCGCATTTTTGCGTTAGCTGGCACAAATTGTGAGTGATCGTTCACTCACATATACCTCAAAACTCAGGCCAACGCTATGAAGAAATTCGCCCTTTTTGCGGGACTCGCACTGTTGCTCGCCGGTTGCGGTGGCAGTCAGGGTCAACAGCAGGCCGGTGGGCCTCCCCAGGTCTTCTATCAGACCGTAAAGGCCCAGGACGTCACTCTGGACACCGAACTTCCGGGCCGGACCAGCGCCTATGAGGTATCCGATGTCCGCCCTCAGGTGAGCGGCATCATCACGGCACGCCTGTTCCAGGAAGGCGAAATGGTCGGTCGCGGCCAGCCGCTCTATCGCATCGATTCGGCGCCCTATGCCGCGCAGGTGGCAAGCGCCCGGGCGGCGCTGGCACGTGCGCAGGCGTCGATCGCGTCGAGCGAGGCGCTGGCACGCCGTTATGGCGAGCTGGTCGAAATCAACGCGATTTCGCGCCAGGAATATGACAATGCTGTAGCAGCAGCCACTCAGGCGAAAGCCGAAGTGGCGGCACAGCGCGCCGCTTTGCAGAGCGCGCAGATCGACCTTTCCCGTACCACGATCCGCGCGCCGATCGCCGGCCGCATCGGTCGCTCGGCCTATACCACCGGCGCGCTGGTAACTGCGTCGCAACCCGACGCACTCGCGACGATCCAGCGGCTCGACCCGGTATATGTCGATATTCAGCAATCGAGCGCGGACATCCTCCGCCTGCGTCGCCAGCTGACGTCCGGCGACCTGCTCCGCGAAGACGGCGCCGCACGCGTGCGCTTGATCCTGGAAGACGGCACGACCTATCCAATTGAAGGGACGATGAAGTTCACCGATGTATCGGTCGATCCGAGCAGCGGCAGCCAGGTGATCCGTGCGGTATTCGCGAATCCGCAGGGCCTGCTGCTCCCCGGCATGTTCGTCCGGGCGCAGATAATCGAAGGTACGCGCCAGAACGCAATCCTGGTTTCCCAGCGCGCGGTTTCGCGCGATGCAAAGGGCAATGCCACGGTCATGGTCGTCGGTGCCGACGGCAAGCTGGCACCGCGCACGATCGTCGCGAACCGCACCTTTGGCCAGGACTGGATCGTCGAAAGCGGATTGCAGCCGGGCGACAAGGTGATCGTCGAAGGCGCGCAGAATCTGCAACCCGGCACCCCGGTTCAGGCAGCGCCGTACAAGGAAAACGCATCGCCCCAGGGCGGCAACCCGCAAGCCAATGCTGCGCAAGGCGCGCAGGGTGGCGCGGAAAAGGCAGAGTAAGGCCGCATGTCCCGCTTTTTCATTGATCGACCCATCTTCGCATGGGTCATCGCCATCGTGCTCATGCTCGCCGGGGGAATCGCGATCCGCCAGCTTCCGGTGGCACAGTTTCCGACAGTCGCGGCCCCCGCGATTGCGATCAACGTCGTCTATCCGGGCGCGGACGCGGAAACGCTGGAGAAAACGACCACGCAGGTCATCGAGCAACAGCTCAAGGGCCTCGACAATCTGCGCTATTTCACATCGTCCTCGACCTCTGCCGGCGCGGCATCGATCACGCTGACGTTCGAACAGGGCACCGATGCCGACATCGCGCAGGTGCAGGTCCAGAACAAGTTGCAGGCCGCAACCCCGCAGCTTCCCCAGGAAGTCCAGCGTCAGGGCATTCAGGTGAACAAGTCGGCAGCGAGCCTGCTGATGGTGATCGGCGTCTATTCGGAAGACGGGTCGCATAGTTCGAGCGATCTGGCCGATTATGTCATCTCCAACGTTCAGGACCCGGTCAGCCGCGTCGACGGCGTAGGCCAGCTGGAGGTTTTCGGGTCGCAATATGCGATGCGCATCTGGATCGATCCGGTGAAGCTGGCAGGTTACAAGCTGAGCATTCCGGAAGTGATTTCTGCGGTTTCTGCCCAGAATGTTCAGGTATCTGCCGGCCAGATCGGCGCACAGCCCGCACCCGACACCCAGATGCTGAACGCAGCGGTTTCGGTGGAATCGCGCCTTCAGACGCCCGAGCAATTCGGCAATATCCGCCTGCGGACCGATGTGGGTGGCGCCGTGGTACGCCTGCGCGATGTGGCTCGGGTCGAAATGGGGGCCGAAGGCTATTCGTTCGACGGCCAGTATAATGGCCATCCGGCAGCCGGCATCGGCGTGCAGCTTGCGCCGGGTGCCAACGCGCTGAACACCGTCGATGCGGTAAAGCAGCGCGTCAACGAGATTGCGCGCGATTTCCCGTCGGACATCAAGGTTGTTTATCCGGTCGACTCATCGGAGTTCGTGCGCCTGTCGGTCAAACAGGTCGTCGAAACGCTGTTCGAAGCGGTCGTGCTCGTCTTTCTGGTGATGTTCCTGTTCCTGCAGAACTGGCGCGCCACGATCATTCCCACGATCGCGGTTCCGGTGGTGCTGCTGGGCACATTCGCGATCATGCTGGCCGCCGGCTATTCGATCAACACCCTCACCTTGTTCGGCATGGTGCTTGCGATCGGCCTGCTGGTCGACGACGCGATCGTCGTCGTCGAAAATGTCGAGCGCCTGATCCAGACCGAGCATTTGTCGCCGAAGGAAGCGGCGCGCAAATCGATGGACGAGATCACCAATGCGCTAGTCGGCGTCGCCATGGTGCTCTCTGCCGTGTTCCTGCCGATGGCATTTTTCGGCGGGTCGACAGGCGTCATCTATCGTCAGTTCTCGATCACGATCGTTTCGGCGATGGTGCTGTCGATCATGGTCGCACTGATCCTGACGCCGGCCTTGTGCGCCACGATCCTCAAGCCGCATGACCCCAACAAGGTGCCCGGCAAGGGTGGCCCCTTGTCGCGCTTCTTCTACTGGTTCAACGATCGGTTCGACAATGGACAGAAGCGCTATGAAAAGGGCACGCGGGCTACTGCGCGCAACTGGAAGCGTTCGGGACTGGTCTATCTGCTGATCGTGGGCGGCATGATGCTGTTGTTCGCCCGGTTGCCCAGCGGATTCCTTCCGGACGAGGACCAGGGCATGATCTTCACGCTGGTTCAGGGCCCCTCGGGCGCCACGAAGGCGCGCACCGATGACGCGCTCGCGGTGGTACGCGACCATTATCTGCAACAGGAAAAGGACGCCGTCGCAGGGGTCTTCACAGTCAGCGGCTTCTCTTTCGCGGGTCAGGGGCAGAATGCGGGTATCGCATTCGTCCAGCTGAAGCCGTGGGAGGAACGCGGCGGTGCTGCGCTCAGCGCTCAGGCAGTTGCCGGTCGGGCCTTCGGTGCCTTCTCGCAATATCACGACGCGATGATCTTCCCGATCGTACCGCCCGCCGTCATGGAACTGGGCAACGCCACCGGCTTTGACCTGCAACTCGTCGACACCGGGAATATCGGGCATGAGGCACTGGTAAACGCGCGCAACATGTTGCTGGGCATGACATCGCAAAATCCGAAGGTGACGCAGGTTCGTCCGATGAGCCTGGAAGACGCGCCGCAGCTCAAGGTCGAGATCGACCAGGACAAGGCGCAGGCACTCGGACTGGATCTCGGCGTCGTCGATTCCACGATTTCGGCGGCCTGGGGCGGTCAATATGTCAACGATTTCACCGACCGCGGTCGCGTGAAACGCGTCTATCTTCAGGCGGACCAGCAATATCGCATGGCGCCGGAGGATCTGAACCAACTCTATGTCCCCAATGCCAGTGGCGACATGGTCCCCTTCTCGTCCTTCGCCACGCTCAGCTGGACGCAGGCACCGGTACAGCTAACCCGCTTCAACGGCCGTCCCGCCATCCAGCTTCAGGGCTCGCCCGCTCCCGGCGTGAGCACCGGGGCGGCGATGGATGCCATGGTCGAAATGCAGAGCAAATTGCCGCCGGGCACGAGTCTGGAATGGTCCGGTCTTTCCTATGAGGAGCAGAGCACGGGCGGCCAGTCCCTGGCACTATATGGCCTGTCGCTGCTGATCGTGTTCCTGTCGCTGGCTGCATTGTATGAAAGCTGGTCGGTACCGCTGTCGGTGATCCTGGTGGTGCCGCTGGGCGTGATCGGCGCGGTGCTCGCCGCCACCCTTTCGGGACTTCAGAACGACGTCTATCTGCAGGTTGGCCTGATCACGACGATCGGCGTGGCTACCAAGAACGCGATCCTGATCGTCGAATTCGCAGAGGAGCGCGTCCGCAGGGGCATGCATGCGTTCGACGCGGCGATCGCGGCAGCGAGGCTACGACTGCGGCCGATCCTGATGACCAGCCTTGCCTTTACGCTGGGCGTCATGCCGCTGGCACTGGCCAGCGGTGCGGGTGCCGGCGGTCAAAACGCCATCGGCCGCGCCGTGGTCGGCGGCATGGTGTCGGCAACGATCCTCGCCATCTTCTTCGTGCCGATGTTCTTCGTGGTCGTCGCCCGCCTGTTCGGGCACGGTCAGGAAGGAACGCACGAGGACATACCGGAAAACGGCTCCGAAACCGGCCATGCGCCGCAGGAGGCATAAAGCAATGAAGCGAATTTCCATCCTGGTGCTGGCGGCGAGCACGATGCTCGCCGGCTGCAACCTCGCCCCCGATTATGCCCGTCCGCAGGGCGCGGTGCCGGCGACGCTGCCCGAGGGCGGCGTCTATCCCGCCGCCGCCACGGATGCGCCGGACATCACCAAGGTCGGCTGGCGTGACTTCTTCGTCGACCCGCGGCTGCGCGACGTGATCCAGCTGGGGCTCGACAACAACCGCGACCTGCGCATCGCAGCGGCGAACGTGCTTCAGGCACGCGCGCAGCTTCGGGTGCGCAGAGCCGATCAGCTTCCGACGGTCAACGCGACGGGCGACGCCACCTTCACCAACACGGCTTCGACGGCGGCGGCGAGCGGAGGCGCAACCGGAACCCAGGACATCGAATATTATTCGGTGGGTGCCGGCTTCAGCGCGTTCGAGCTTGATCTGTTCGGACGGCTTGCCAACCTGTCTCAGGCGGCGCAGGAACAGCTGCTTGCTGCAGAATGGGCGCAGCGTTCAACCCGGATCAGCCTGATCGCGCAGATCGCCGAGGCGTGGCTGACGCTCGCCGCCGATCGCGAGCAGTTGCGCATCGCCCAGGCGACGCTTCAGACCTATGCCGATACGCTGCACCTCACCCGCGAGCAGTTCCGCATCGGCGTGGCGTCCGAACTGGAAGCGAAACAGGCCGAAACCGGCTATCAGGCCGCGCTGGCCGATATCGCTGCGCTGGAAACGACGATCGCGCAGGACCGCAACGCGCTCAACCTGCTCGCCGGAACTACGGTGGCGGACGAATTGCTGCCGAACGGGCTGGATGAAGGGCCGTTCACGCTTGACGCCCTGCCCGCCAGCCTGTCGTCCGATGTGTTGCTGCGGCGCCCGGACGTGCTTCAGGCCGAGCATCTGCTGATCGCGCAGAACGCCAATATCGGCGCGGCGCGCGCGGCGATGTTCCCCACCATCTCGCTCACCGCGACGCTAGGCACCATCAGCAGCGCGCTGTCAGGTTTGTTCAGCGACGGCAGCTTCACCTATTCGGCGGGGCCGAGCATCGGCCTTCCGATCTTCGACGCGGGACGCCGTCAGGGCAATGTCGCCTATGCCGAAGCATCGCAGCAGGCGGCAGTCGCGACCTATGAGAAGACCGTTCAGACGGCGTTTCGCGAAGTTTCGGACGCGCTGGCGCTGCGCGGCAAGATCGACGAACGAGTCGATGCGCAAACCGCACGCGCGGATGCGGCGCAGACCGCCGCGCGCCTTTCCGATGCGCGCTATCGGGCGGGCGTGGACTCGTTCCTCGGGTCGCTCGATTCGCAGCGGACATCCTACGCCGCGCAGCAACAGCTGGTGACGGTGCGACTGCTACGCGCGACCAATCTGGTCGAGCTGTATCGCGCACTCGGCGGCGGGCTGGCAGACGAAACGGTGACGCCGGAAAACACCCAGCCCTGATCCGCGAAAGCGCGTGACCTTATTGGTGGCGGTGCCCGTCCACGGGCGGCACCGCCACAACCCGATAAATCGCGCGATCGCACGTATCGCAGCGGATGTCCTCCGGCTCCGCCGTGGCGGGTTCCGCCACCTGCGCACCTGGCATATGCGGCCCCGAACAACAGCTGCATTCGTTGGTCGCCGCGCGATCATAGGCCGCAAGCATGGCTTGGCTCCATGGCGCGTCGCAAAAGGGGCACCGGGGCCCGCCGGTCGGTTCGGTCGTGGTATCGTGCATTGTCGTCACTGGCGCCTCACGCAGCTTCGCTTTGCTGGCCATGCTGGCGGCACGCCTGAAGCGTGTTCTTCAACAGGCATGCGATCGTCATCGGGCCGACGCCGCCGGGAACGGGCGTGATCGCGCCTGCGACTTCGCATGCCTCGTCATAGACGACGTCGCCGACGATGCGCGAGCCCCCCTGCCCGTCGGCGATGCGATTGATGCCGATATCGATTACCGTCGCACCGGGACGGATCCACGCGCCGCGAACAAGGCCGGGCACGCCGGCCGCCGCCACCAGCAGATCGGCGCGCGCGACATGCTCCGCCAGATCGGACGTCAGCTTGTGCGCCATGGTGACGGTAGCGCCATCGGCAAGCAGCAGCTGCGCCAGCGGCTTTCCGACGATGTTCGAACAGCCGATCATCAGCGTCTCGATACCCTCCGGCACGCCGATCGCTTCGTGGATCAGCATCATCGCGCCCAGCGGCGTGCACGGCACCATTGCCGGCGCTCCGGCGGCCAGCCGCCCGACATTATAGGGATGGAAGCCATCGACATCCTTCAGCGGGTCGATCGCCTCAATCACCTTGAGCGCATCGATGCCCGGCGGCAGCGGCAACTGGACAAGGATGCCGTCGACATGCGGATCGCCGTTCAGGCGGCGGATGAGCGCCAGGATCTGCGGTTCGCTGGCATTTGCGGGCAGCCGGTGTTCGACCGAATAGATTTGCGCGCTGCGTGCTGCACGCACCTTGTTCCGCACATAGATTTCGCTTGCAGGATCGTTGCCGACCAGCACGACCGCCAGCCCGGGAATGCGCGGGAGGGCCGCGACTTCTTCGGCCACCTGCTCACGCAGCTTTCGCGCGATCGCCATGCCATCGATGATCCGGGCAGCCATGCAGGGTCAGGCCGCGATCAGCGTGGCAAGACTGGCTTCGGGGCGCGCGCCGTAATGGCTGATGATCTCGCCGGCAGCGATGCTGCCCAGCCGGCCGCATTCGGCAAGCGGCAGTCCCCGGCTGAGCCCGAACAGCACGCCTGCAGCATAAAGGTCGCCTGCACCCGTCGTATCGACCACGCGGCTGACCGGCGCGGCGGGGACCACTGCCTTATCGTCGCCGGACAGCAGCACCGATCCCGCGGCGCTGCGCGTGATCGCGGCGAGACCCGCGTCGCGCGCCGCCTGCGCCGCGGCGGCATCGAAATCGCTGGTTTCGTACAGCGCGAATATCTCGTCCTGATTGGCGAACAGGATATCGACATGGTCCCGGACCAGCGCGAGCAGATCGTCACGGTGGCGGTGCACGCAGAAACTGTCCGACAGCGACAGCGCGACCTTGCGCCCGGCGTCGCGCGCGATCTGCGACGCCTTGCGAAAGGCTTCCTTGGCCTGCGGCGGATCGAACAGATAGCCTTCGAGATAAGTGATCGCCGCCGATGCCACGAGCGCTTCATCGATGTCGGCAGGCGTCAGGTTGACGCATGCGCCCAGGAACGTGTTCATCGTCCGCTCTGCATCGGGCGTCACCAGCACCAGACAGCGCGCGGTCGAAGGCCCGTCGGGCGCAGACGGGGTATCGAACACGACGCCGAGCGAACGCAGATCGTGGCGAAAGATCCCGCCGAACGTGTCGTCGCGGATTTTGCCGATATAGGCGGCACGTCCGCCCAGCGACGCCACACCCGCAATGGTGTTGCCCGCCGACCCGCCCGACGCTTCGATGCTGGCTGCCATCGCATCGTACAACGCATCGGCGCGCGCTTCGTCGATCAGCGCCATGCCGCCCTTTTCCAGCCCGTGCGTGATCAGGAACGCATCGTCCGCCGGTGCGATGATGTCGACAATGGCGTTGCCGATGCCCAGCACTTCGATGTCGCGGTTCGCCATTTTCGGCTCCTTCTCAGCTGAATACGACAGTGGTCTTGCCGTTGAGCAAGATGCGGTGTTCGGCGTGCCAGCGCACCGCGCGGGCGAGCACGAGCGATTCGACGTCGCGACCCGCGGACACCAGATCGGCGGGCGATTGCGTGTGATCAACGCGCGTCACCTGCTGTTCGATGATCGGCCCTTCGTCGAGGTCTGCCGTCACATAATGTGCCGTTGCGCCGATCAGCTTCACCCCGCGCGCATGCGCCTGATGATAGGGTTTCGCGCCCTTGAAGCTCGGCAGGAAGCTGTGGTGGATGTTGATCACCCGACCCGAGAAATCGCGACACATCGCGTCGGACAGTACCTGCATATAGCGAGCGAGCACGATCAGATCGCAATCATGCTGGGCGAATACCGCGCGCAGCTCCGCTTCTGCCTCGGCCTTGGTATCGCGCGTCACCGGCAAGTGAACGAACGGAATGCCGGCAGCTTCGGCCAGCGGCTGCATCTCGCGATGGTTGGATACGATCGCGGGCACTTCGATCGGCAGCGCGCCGATCGACAGGCGATAGAGCAGGTCGTTCAGGCAATGGCCGAATTTCGATACCATCAACAAGGTGCGCGTGCGCCGCGCCGCATCGTGCAATTGCCAGTCCATGTCGAACTGCGCGCCAATCGGGCCGAATGCCGCAGTCAGGCTGTCGAGCGTGTCGGTGCCTTCGCCGCGAAAGGTGACGCGCATGAAGAACTGACCGGTGTCGAGATCGTCGAATTGCTGCGAACTGGTGATGTTGCACGCACGCTCGGCAAGAAAGGTCGAAACCGCCGCGACGATCCCGCGCTGATCGGGACAGGAGAATTTCAGGACGAAAGTGGAAGGCGTCGTCATTGTCACTGCCTAGCTGAGCGGCTGAAAGCCCGAGGAACTGGGCTGTAGCCGTATCTGGCCCCGCGTTACCGGAGCAACCCATTGCGCAGTCCGCGCGAGACCACCGAATGGAAAGAAATGCAACGCAACCGGCCCCGATTGCTTGCGGACTTCGGCTTCGGCAAGCTTGCGGATCACCGGATCGGGTCCGGTTTCGCGAAGCAGCCGGGCGATCGAGGCGCTGTTGCCCGCCAGCGCCCGCGCCGAATTGCCGACTCCGCATACGCGCGCGAAACGCAGCAGGGTGCGGATGCTCGCCGGCCCCGCCAGCCCGATCCGAACCGGAACGGTGCTGCCATGTTCGCGCAGTGCCGCGAGCCAGGCCAGAATCGGCGCTGCGTTGAAACAGAATTGGGTGATGATGAAGGGAGAAAGCCCGGCATCTTCGACCACGGCGATCTTGGTTTCCAGCTCGCTCTGCAACGTCGCATCGGGGATTGCCGGGTGCCCTTCGGGATAGCCGCCGAACCCCACCGCCTCGAACGCGCCCAGCGATTTGCGTAGGCGACCGACCAGCTCGAGCGACGAGGCAAAGTCCCCGATCGGCCTGGGCACATCGCCTGCGATCAGGAACAGCCGCCGTGCGCCCGCATCCGCCAGCCGGGCCAGCAGATCATTGGCATCGGCTTCGTTGCGAATCCGGCGCGCGGCGATGTGCGGAACCGGCTCATAGCCTGCTTCGCGCACCGCCCGCGTCGCCTTCACGCGGTCTTCATGCGTGTCCGATGGCATCCAGGTGATCGAAATCGTCGCCCCCGGCGCTATGTGCGCCGCCGCTTCCTGAAGCGCTACGGTATCGCGCGCAGCGATTTCGTAGGACGCGCCATGCGTCAGCTGGGCAATCTCCTCGACCAGCGCGTCGCGCGGACGCAACGACACGCCAGAGGGGAAGGAAGGCGCCGGGGCCGGAACCATCGCGGTGCTCCTCAATACCGATAGTGATCGGGTTTGAAGGGGCCTTCGACGGGGACGCCGATATAGGCGGCCTGTTTGGGGCTGAGGGTGGTGAGTTTGACGCCGAGCTTGTCGAGGTGGAGCGCGGCGACCTTTTCGTCGAGATGCTTGGGCAGGACATAGACGTCGTTCTGATATTCGTCCGACTTGGTCCACAGCTCGATCTGCGCCA
>PAOI01000064.1 GCA_002707985.1 Sphingomonas sp.
ATCGCCCGAAGCGCCCGACGACACCTTGTCATAGCCGAAGATCACTTCCTCGGCGACGCGACCACCCATCGAAACGGCGAGGTTCGCGTACATCTTGTCGCGGTGATAGCTGTAGCTGTCGCGTTCGGGCAGGCGCATCACCATGCCCAGCGCACGACCGCGCGGAATGATCGTCGCCTTGTGGATCGGATCCGAAGCCGGTTCGTGGAGCGCGACGATCGCGTGTCCTGCCTCATGATAGGCAGTCATCCGCTTTTCGTCCTCGGTCATCACCATGCTGCGCCGTTCAGCACCCATCATGACCTTGTCCTTGGCGTCCTCGAACTCCTGCATCGCGACAAGGCGCTTGCCGCGCCGCGCCGCGAGCAGCGCCGCCTCATTGACCAGATTGGCCAGATCGGCACCGGAAAAGCCCGGCGTGCCGCGCGCGATGACTCGCGAATCGACGTCGGGCGCCAGCGGCACCTTTTTCATATGGACCTGCAGGATCTTCACGCGGCCTTCGATATCCGGGCGCGGCACGACAACCTGACGGTCGAAGCGGCCCGGACGCAGCAGCGCGGGATCGAGCACATCGGGGCGGTTGGTCGCGGCGATGATGATGATGCCTTCATTGGCCTCGAAACCATCCATTTCGACCAGCAGCTGATTGAGCGTCTGTTCGCGCTCGTCATTCTGGTTGCCCAGACCCGCGCCGCGCGAACGGCCGACCGCGTCGATTTCGTCGATGAAGAGAATGCAGGGGGCATTCTTCTTCGCCTGTTCGAACATGTCGCGGACGCGGCTGGCGCCCACGCCTACAAACATTTCGACGAAGTCAGAGCCCGAGATGGTAAAAAATGGCACACCCGCTTCACCCGCGATCGCGCGGGCGAGCAGCGTCTTGCCGGTGCCGGGTGAACCGACCAGCAGCGCGCCCTTGGGGATCTTGCCGCCGAGGCGCGCGAATTTGGTCGGGTCCTTCAGAAACTCGACGATTTCCTGCAGCTCTTCGCGCGCTTCGTCGATGCCGGCGACATCGTCGAACGTGACCTTGCCTTCCTTCTGGGTCAGCATCCGCGCACGCGATTTGCCGAAGCCCATCGCGCCCGAACCGGAGCTTTTCTGCATCTGGCGCAGCACGAAAAAGGCGATGCCGACGAACAGCAGGAACGGCAGCGAATTATACAGCATGTAAAGCCAGATCGACGGCGTTTCCTCGGCGCGTGCCTTGATCGTCACGCCCTTGTCGCGCAGCCGCTGAACCAGCTGCGCGTCGCCCGGATTGTTCGTCCGGAACGTCTGCTCGTCGGTATAGACGCCCGTGATCGCGCCGGTGCTCGGCGTCAGATTCACTTCCTTCACTTCACCCGACTCAACGCGGTCGAGGAAGGTGGAATAGGGAACGGCGTTCGCGGCCTGCTGCGTGCTCGAGCCGTTGAAGAAGCTTACGAACAGCGCCAGCGCGGCGAGAATGCCCACCCAGATCAGGAGGCTCTTCATCCAGGGGCTGGGGCCGCCCTCGGGCTGTTTGTCGTTATTGTCGCTCATGCGGAATCGGTACCTTTCACGACATGATAGATAGGACGGCGCAGGTTAATGGCAATGGAACGGGCAACGCATTGGGCCGATCAGTGTGATCGACGCGACGGGGCCAGCCGGAATCGCCACGATGCGCCCTGCGGATGCGCCATCACTTCGGCGAGTGTCGCCGCATCGCCGCGGTCGAGCGCGGCTGCGAATCGGTCGAGCCCCTGATCGCCCCAGGGCCGGGTCAGGCCGCCCGCCGCGCGCACCCGGTCGATCGCGTGCCGCGCCAGCCGCCGACGAAGCTCATAGGGAAGATCGGTGACATCCACTGTCAGATCGGCGCCCTCGCCGCGCACGCGCTCCGGCAATTCGCGCTTAAGCGCCCAGTCGATCGCGTCCTCGGCATGGCGCAGATTGCGCGCCGCCAGTGCCAGCCGCCCGGCGGGCAGTTCATCGCACGCGCCGATCACGCCGCGCATGCGGCTGCGGTCATAGCGCGGATCGGCATTGCTGGGATCTTCGACAAACGGCATCCCGGCACAGCGCGCCAGCCCGGCCAGTTCCGCCCGGCTCCAGTCGAGCAGGGGCCGCACGAGCAGCGGCGAACCGGGATCGTCGCCCAGTATCGGACGAACCGGCAGCATCGCCGCCATGCCGCCGACGCCCGAACCGCGCCGCGCGCGCATCAGAAAGGTCTCGGCGACATCGTCGCGCTGATGCGCCACGGCGACCCAGCGGACAGACCTGTCGATCGCCCAGTCGGCAAGCAATCGATAGCGCAGCGCCCGCGCCAAATTCTGCACATTGCCGCCAAACCCATGGTCGGCCGGGCGTTCGAGCGTTGCATGCGGGACATCGAGCGTGTCGCACACCGCGCGTACCATCGCCGCTTCCTCCGCGGCTTCGGGCCTCAGCCCGTGATTCACCGTGGCGGCGCGCACCGCGCCGGGCCATGCGGCCGCGGCAAGCAACAGCATGGCCATGCTGTCGGGACCGCCGGAACCCGCAAGGCCCAACGGCGCCTGCGGGTTCGGCGCGCAACCGGTCAGCGATTCCAGATCGGCACGAAACCGCGCGACACGCGCCGCATCGGGCGCGGCGATAACGCCGTTAGCGACAGCGCAGCTGCGACTGGCGAGCCTGGACATCGGCCTTCATCTGGTCCGAAAGCCCCTCGCCATAGAGCGAGGTCAGCTCCGCATAGACCTTGCAGATTTCACTGGCGGGCTTGTCGAGCCGGCGCAGCGCCTCGGCGAGGTAGAACAGGCTGTCCGCCGCGCGCTCGCCATTGGGGTTGTTTTTGAAATTGTCGTAGAATGCGACCGCAGCAAGCGAAGGCGCACCGGCGTCAAGATAGGAACGCCCGAGCAGATTCTGCGCATAGCTGGCACGGCGGTGATTGGGATATTGCTGCACCACCTTTTCAAGCTGCGCGCGCGCTTCGGGATAGAGTTTCGCTGCCCAGAGGCGATAGCCATAGATATAGAGATCCTCCGGCGCGTCGCCCGTATCCGGGCGCGCCACGGCGGCGACCTGTTCGGCGCGCGATCCCGATGCGGCAGGCGTTTCCGCAGCAGGCTGCGACGGCCGTGTCGCAGGCTGATTCGATCCCGAAACCGTGCCCGACGGAAGCTGGAGCGTCCCACCACCATTGGCAACAGGCGCCGTTTCGGCCGGCGCCAGACGTGCCTCCAGCGCGCGAATCCGCGCATCGGTTTCGTTGCGATAGGCCGTGAAATTGGTTTCGAACTGGCGGATCCGATATTGCGCCTGCTCGACCTGTCCGGTCAGCGTCGCAACCTGGCCTTCCAGCGCCGCGACGCGCTGCGTCAGATCCGCGATCGGGCTGGTCGCGGGCGTGCCGGGGATGGTCGCATTGGTCTGCGGCGGCGCGATTTCAGGCTCGAAATACTGGCCCGCACCACCTGGAAAAACCTTGCGCTGCACGGCGCGCATTTCGCGCTCCAGCCGATCCACTCGGCTTTCCAGCGCGTTCTGCGCATGCGCGCTGCCGGTTCCACCGATTATGGCATCCGCCATCGCCACGGCCAAGATCAAACGCATTCCATCATCCCCCGGGGGTCAGTTCGTGCAACGACTATAGCTTAGAGGCCGCGCCTGTCTCCAGCCTTAAGGCCGATTCACTATTGTCCCGTATCGCGATTGCGCAGCGCCTCGGGCGTCAGACCGATCTCGACATTCTGGTTGCCCGGGCCCAGCAGGCCGGCATCCGATCCGTTGATCGTCACGCGCAGCTGATCGGCGCGCCCCGTCCTGACCTGAGGTCCGTTGGTGCCCGGCGGCACATCATAGCTTTCGCCCGCCGCCATTTCCTTTTCGAACAGACGATTGCCGTCGGCATCGGTAACGCGCAGCCACACTTTGTCGGTCGCCGTCAGCGTCACCTGACCCCCGGTGGGAATCGCCGTGGGGGAAGGCGCGGGCGCGGCAGGCACCGCAATCTCGTCCTCGGGCAATGTCATCGGATCGCTCGAAGGCGGCGCGCTGCCGTGCAGGATGCCCGAGCTGTAGACGACCACCGCCGCCACCGCGAGGAGCAGGGCAATCACCACCCCGCCGATCACCAGCCCGCTCGGCGGCGTCCGCGTCGGATCGGTCATTTCATAAGGCGGCGGCGAAGGCTCGCGATCGTACACGCTGCCCAGTTCGCCGCGCAGGCTGCGCGCGATCGCCACTTCGTCCGCGCCGACCGCCCGGGCATAGGCCTTGGCAAAGCCCAGCGCATAGGTTGGCGAGGGCATCGTCGAATAATCGCCTTCCTCGATCGCTTCGAGATGGCGTTGGGGAATTCGGGTACGTGCCGCGATATCCGCGAGCTCCAGTCCTTGCGAAATACGCGCATCGCGAAGCTTTTCGCCGACGCTGGTCGGGAAAAGGGAAGGGTTTTCGGCGGCTTCGCCGTCCATATTATTCTCCGGAATTCCTGTCATGCGACCGGGATTGCCCCTGTGGAGCGGTGTCGGTCACTCGGCCCGCCCTGTCAACGCCGGGCAGCGCGTTTCGTCCCCTCGCTCAGTCCAGTTCGACGCCATTTGCCGCCGCCCAGCCCTCCAGCGTGCTGCGGATCGAATCGGGCGGCGCCACCAGCAGCGTCGCCAGTTGTTCGGCAAGCGCGGCGCGATCGAGCGAACGGATCATTGCCTTTACCGGTCCGACGGCGGCCGGCGTGATCGACAGCCGTTCGATGCCGAGCCCGACCAGCGCCATCGCTTCGAGCGGTCTCCCGCCCATTTCGCCGCACACCGCGACCGGCACCCCGGCCTCATGGCATTGCCGCGCGACACGGCGCACGAAGCGCAGGATCGACGGGCTCAGCCAGTCGTAGCGCATCGCGAGCTTGGGATGCGCGCGATCGGCGGCGAACAGGAACTGGGTAAGATCGTTGGTGCCGATCGACAGAAAGTCGAGCCGCGGCAGCAACAGATCGAGCACTTCGGCCAGCGCCGGCACTTCGAGCATCGCGCCATAGCGGATGTCGACCGGCATCTTGCGGTTGCGCGCGGCCAGCCATGCCCGCTGCGCTTCGAACAATGCCCGCGCCGCATCGAATTCCCACGGCTCGGAAATCATCGGGAACATGACGTTGAGCGTCTTGCCCGCCGCCGCTTCGATCAACGCGCGCGCCTGCGCCTTCATCAATCCGTCGCGATCGAGCGCCAGCCGAATTGCCCGCCAGCCCATCGCCGGATTTTCCTCTTCGCCTTCCTCGTCATGGTTGAGGTAGGGAAGCGACTTGTCGCCGCCGACATCGACGGTACGGAACGTCACCGGCCGGTCGCCAGCGGCATCGAGCACGTCCTTGTACAGCCGCTGCTGGCGTTCGCGCTGCGGCAGGGTGGCCGACACCAGGAACTGGAACTCGGTGCGGAACAGGCCGATGCCATCCGCACCGGTCAGGTCGAGCGCGGCGACATCGTCGCGCAGCCCGGCATTGACCATCAGCGTGATTCGCTGGCCATCGCGCGTGACGGGAAGCTCGGCGCGCAGCTTTGCAAACTCCGCGCGGCGTTTCTGCGTAATCAGCTGCTTGGCTTCGAACGCCTCTTCCATCGCCGCATTGGGGCGAACGTGAACGCTTTCCTCGCCAACATCGAGGAGCAGCCGGTCGCCCTCGGCAATCTCGCGCCGCACACCGCGCACCCGGCCGAGCACCGGCACGCCCATCGCGCGCGCAACGATGGTGACGTGCGCGGTCAGCGACCCTTCCTCGAGCACCACGCCCTTCAGGCGGCGGCGGTCATATTCGAGCAGTTCGGCAGGCCCCAGATTGCGCGCGATCAGGATCGAATCCTGCCGCAGGCCCAGCTGCGCCGCCGTGCCCAGCTGGCCCGCGACGATCCGGATCAGGCGATTGGAGAGATCCTCCAGATCGTGCATCCGGTCCTGCAGCAGCGGGTCGGCGATTTCGCGCATCCGCATCCGCGTGCGTTGCTGCACGCGCTCGATCGCGGCCTCGGCGGTAAGGCCGCTGTCGATCGCCTCATTGATGCGCCGGCTCCAGCCTTCGTCATAGGCGAACATCTTGTAGGTCGCGAGGACCTCTTCATGCTCGCCGCCCAGCCCGAATTCGGCCTGGCTCGACATGCGGTCGATCTGTTCGCGCATCTTGTCGAATGCGGCATAGACGCGGTGGCGTTCGGCCTCGACATCCTCGGCGACAGTATGCTCGATGGTGATGCGCGGCTGATGATAGACGGCAACGCCCGCCGCCATGCCCTCGACCAGCTTGAATCCCTGCAGCCGCACTGCCGCTGTCGACTGGGGCCGCTCGGTCGTAGTTCCCGTGGCGTCGATCAGTCCGGCATTGGCGATCAGTTCGGAAAGCACCATCGCCACGGTCTGCAGCGCTTCGATCTCGACATCTTCATAGCGGCGCGGATCGGCATGCTGGACCGCGAGCACGCCCACCGCGCGTTCCTTGCGGATGATCGGCACGCCGGCAAAGCTGTGATAGCGTTCTTCGCCCGTTTCGGGGCGATAGGCGAAGTCGGGATGCGTCGCGGCTTCGTCGAGATTCAGCGTCTCGACATTCGCCGCGATCGTGCCGACCAGACCCTCGCCCATCGCGAGCTTGGTGACGTGCACGGCGTCCTGCGCCAGCCCGCGAGTCGCGAACAATTCGAGCACGCCTTCGCGCAGCAGATAGATCGAGCAGACTTCGCTTTCGAGCGATTCGCCGATGATATCGACCACTGCATTGAGCTTTGCCTGCGCGGGCAGCCGCGACGCCATCACATCGTGAAGACGCGTCAGAATCTCTCGGGCAGAGGCGACTGCGGAAGTCGGCATGAGACAGCGCTACCAGATGCGCACGAAACCGCCAAGAAAGCGCGAGCGAAGATGCTTTTCGCTGTCTTAACGGCCCGGGGTGGCAACGGTCGCCGCACCCAGGTGCAATTTATACCTTGCGTCGCACAGTACCATGTGTCATACAGTGTGTGATGCACACGATATGGGACACAGCATGTGCCGATCGAGGATGACCTGTTTGAAAAACTGCGAATCGAGTTGCGCCGGGGATCGTTGATTCTCGCCGTTCTCGGGGCGCTCCGCCGCGAACGCTATGGCTACACGCTGCGCCAGAGCCTCGAGGCGGCTGGCCTGCCTATCGACGAAGGCGCGCTTTATCCGTTGCTGCGCCGCCTGGAATCGCAGGGGCTGCTCACCAGCCAGTGGCGCGAGGAAGGTCGCCGCAACAAACGCTTTTATCAGCTGTCGCCCGACGGCGTGATCGTCCTCGGCCAACTGCTTGCCGAATGGAATGCCATTTCCGAATCGATTGTCCGCCTGACTGAGGGAGAGGAATAATGGAGCTGATTGACCGTTATCTTGGCGCCATCCGCTGGAATCTCCCGCGCGACAAGGCGGACGACATCATTGCCGAGCTGGCCGACGTGATCGCCACGCGCATCGAAGAGCGCGAGGATGCGCTCGATCGCCCGCTCAGCCGGGCTGAAATCAGCGACGTGCTCAGGGAATTCGGGCACCCGATCGCCGTTGCCGCACGCTATCGCCCGCAACAGGTGCTGATCGGGCCCGAGCTGCTCCCGTTCTACTGGTTCATATTGCGGCTGATGCTTTTTATCGTCGTGCTGGTCCAGGCAATCGACGTGGCGACGACGCTTGTCAGCACGTCGGAGCCGCTGTTTCGCGCCGCCATCCATGCCGGAAGCGACCTGTTCCACGCGGCGCTGTACAATGCGGCGATCGTCACGCTGCTATTTGCGCTGATCGAACATACCGGGCTGCTCGGCAAATATCTCGACCGATGGCAGCCCGAAAAACTGCCGAAGATCGCCGTCAAGCCGCCGCGGAAGCGCCAGATGAACCCCTTTTTCGCGATCGCGTTCAGCATCGGGTTCCTGCTCTGGTGGTCGGGGTTGATCGATATCGATCCGCTGCGGACCGCCGGCAGCGACTATGCGATGCACGGGACTGCGGTCTGGCAGGGACTGCACATGCCGATCTTTGCGCTCGTTTCCACCGGCCTGATCCTGCATCTGGTGACACTGCTCCGCCCGCAGGCCAGGCTGGTGCGTGCCGCTCTGCTGATTGCAATCGCAGCCGGTACGATCCTGATCGCGGCAACGCTGCATCAGGCCGGATCTCTCATCGCGCTGACGCCGCTCACCGCCAATGGCGCAGCGCATCTGGGCGAGGCGCAATCGGGCATCGACGAAGGGCTGACGGCCGCGACGCTAGGCGTGGGCATCCTTGCGGCATTCCGGTGCGTGATGGAACTCTGGCTCATGCAGCGCGAACAAAGATAGGTATCGCAGCGTCAGTCTTTCCCGAATTGCACCGCGATATGGGCAGGGATGTCCTCGGCCACTTCGCCGTTGCGAGTCGGCGGTCGCAGACGAAACAGGTGCGACGCCCTGAGCGCCGCCCTGCCGAACCCCGATCCTTCGGGAATTTCGCCTTCTATCGTGCACCCGTGGACGCGATGGTTGCGCAGGACATAGCAGGTGAGAACGCCCCAGCCCGAAATGCCCTGTCTGCGTGCTGCAGGCGGATAATACTCCCCGGTTTCGAATGCACTGGGCGGACCGTGCAGCCATGCCGCCGGTACGATATGCGTCCGCTCGCCTTCGCCGCTGCCCGCGCTACCGCTTCCCGAACCCGCACCATTGCCGCGACCGGTTCCGTTGCCGGTGCCCCCAAGGCCACCTGACCCCGAAGGCATGCTGACCTTCGGCATTGGCGGAGCGTCGAACGCGATGCTGGCATCCAGTGGCACCTGCTGGACGATGGGAGGCAGAGATGCCCGAACCGGCGTTCGCACGCGCGGCTTCCCACCCGATGCACCTTCGGGACGACGGTTCGGGCGCGGCCTGATTTCAACCTGTTCCGGCGGAGGAGGCGGGGGCGGGACCACGTCGAAAGTCGCGATCGCCACGCTATCGCGTAATTGCTGCGGTATCGCGGCGGGCAACAGCATCAGGACTGCAAGGCCACCGATGATCGCCAGCGATATTGCACCGGCGACCATCCGGTCTGCCGGCTCTGCCGATCGATAGGGTTGCGCAACGGCCATGCCGACAAGATGCGCGAATTCTCAGCCAACATGCAATCGTCTGAAAGCGCCGTGAGCGCCTGCGGCGATCAGGCCGCCCGTTTTTCCAGCGCGGCGGCGGCTTCGGCCATCAGCGTGGCGATGATGTCCGCAACCGGCTCCTCGGCCTTGACCATGCCGACCGACTGGCCCGCCATCACACTGCCATGTTCGACATCGCCATCGATCACCGCGCGGCGCAGCGCCCCCGCCCAATAATGTTCGATCTGGAGCTGCGCCTCGGCCATCGCGACGCTGCCTTCATCCAGCGCCTGCGCCACTTCGCGCTGCTTGGCGGTGAACAGCTCGCTCGACGCGTTCTTGAGAGCGCGGACCGGGATCACCGGCAGGCGCGGATCGATCTGAACGCTGGCGACCGCATCGCGCGCCGAAGCGCGGATGAACGCCTTTTTGAAATTGGCGTGCGCAATACTCTCGGTCGCGCAGACGAACCGGGTGCCGAGCTGTACGCCCGCCGCGCCCATGTCCAGATAGCCTGCAATCGCTTCGCCGCGACCGATCCCGCCGGCAACGAATACCGGGACGTCGGCGGCGACTTCGGGCAGGATTTCCTGCGCGAGCACGCTCGTCGACACTGGCCCGATATGGCCGCCGGCTTCATTGCCTTCGACCACCAGCGCATCGACGCCCGATCGGATCAGCTTCTTCGCCAGCGCCAGCGCGGGGGCAAAGCAGATCAGCTTGGCGCCCTTGCCCTTGATCGCGTCCAGGCTGCCCGCAGGGGGCAGGCCGCCCGCCAGCACGACATGGCCGACGCCATGTTTGGCGCAGATGTCGATCAGGTCGAACAGCTGCGGATGCATCGTGATCAGATTGACGCCGAACGGCTTGTCGGTCAGCGCCTTCGTCCCCGCAATCTCTGCGTCGAGCAGTTCGGGAGTCATCGCGCCACACGCGATCACGCCGAAACCGCCGGCATTGGAAATCGCCGCGACCAGATTGCGTTCGCTGACCCAGGACATCGCCCCGCCCAGAATCGCAACATCGGTTCCCAAAAATTCGCAGCCGCGCGCCATACGGAGGGCCAGGCGCTCGGCGCCCGAAGATATCCGGTCAGTCATCACATGCCACTAGCGCCGCGAAGCAGCGCTCGGCAAGCCTCGCCGCGATGCGGGGTCCGCTGACGCGGATAATCCTGATCCGATTGTCTGAAATGGTGCGGTCGAGAAGACTCGAACTTCCACGGCCTTTCGGCCACAACGACCTCAACGTTGCGCGTCTACCAGTTCCGCCACGACCGCACGTGAAACACCGCCGGAAAATGCCTCCGGCGGCTGGCAGGCGCAGGCCCCTAGCAAAGCGGAAGGTTGCTGGCAATGCCCGGAAATACACTTTCCGCGCGCGGTCGATTGCGGCAAAGCGCCGCGGCCATGCCGCACGCCACTCCCCTGATCGCCGAAACGCGTCGTATCCTTGCGCTGGCATGGCCGGTGATGATCACCAGCCTCAACTGGAACATCATGCAGATCACCGATGTCGCGCTGCTCGGGCTGATCAGCCCGGGCGAAGTCGCGGCGCTCGGCGCCAGCCGCGCGCTGACGCTGGTGATCATCGTCATGGCGATCGGCGCGATGAGCGGCGTGCTGGTCCATGCCGCGCGCGCCGACGGGGCGGGAGACCTCGCCGCATCGGGGCGCGTCTATCACGAATCGCTCGCGCTGGGCCTTGCACTGGGGCTGATCTTCGGCGCGCTGCTGTGGCTGTTCGCCGATCCGATGCTGCGGCTGATCGGCGTCGCGCCCGATGTCGTGCCGCGCGGCGGCGAAGTGGTGCGGATGATCGCGATCGCCTTCCCCTTTCAACTGACGCTGATCGCGGCCAGCTTCTTTCTCGAAGGGCTCAGCCATCCGCGCCGCGTGATGGCAATCAACCTGGCGATGCTGCCGTGCAACGCGCTGCTCACCTGGGCGCTGTCGGGCGGGCATCTGGGCATGCCGATGCTCGGCGCAGTGGGGGCGGCGCTCGGAACCGCGCTTTCCTCGGTTGCAGGCGCGGTGGGCCTGTTGATCGCGGCATGGCACCTGCCGGAGGCGCAGGCGCGCGGCATCCGCAACTGGCGCCGCATCGCCACCGGTGCCACGGCGCGCGGCGCGATTGCGCTGTTCCGCTTCGGCATCGCCCCGGGCATCGCTTCGGGGCTGGAAATCATGGGTTTTTCGATCCTGATCGCCCTGTCGACTCAGCTGGGAAATGCGACCGCGCATGCGTTCCAGATCGTCTTTTCGGTGCACAACCTCACTTTTGCGCTGGCGCTGGGCTTCGGATCGGCGGCGGGCGGTCGCGTCGGCAATGCGATCGGCGAGGGCAAGCGCGATACCGTTCCGATGCGCGTCGCCATCGCGGCGGGGCTCGCCGCAATGACCACCGGCGCCATCGCACTCCTGTTGATGGGCGGGGGCAGCACCATCGTCGCGCTGTTCCCCGCGCCCGAGCCCGTCCACGCCATTGCCGCGATGGTGCTGGCGCTATGGGCGCCGTTCATCCTGTTCGACGGGGTGCAGGTGGTGCTGGTCTATGCGCTGCGCTCGCTGGGGGATCAGCTGGTCGCCGGCATCAACAGCACTATCGCCTTTTTCGGTGTCACCACTGCGCTCGGGCTGGCGCTGGTCCATGGCGCAGGCTGGGGACCGCCCGCGCTGGCGATCGCTTCGGGTGCGGGGATGGTAACATCGGCGCTGCTCAACGGCGGCCGGTTCGGGTGGATCAGTTGGCGAGCTCGCCGGCAAAGCTGAGCTGAACGACCCGCGCCGTATCGGGCACGTCGATCTGGGCGCTGTTGAACGCCACCGAAGCCTGCGGTGCCAGCGTGCGCTTCTCCGGCGTCACCCGCCAGCTCTTGATCGGCCGGTCGCCGCCGTCGCGCAATTCGATGCGGATATCGGGCACGCGCTGTTCTTCGCCGGTCGGATTGACCACCTTGCCCGACACCGCAAACAATTCGCTGCCGCTGGGAAGGGTCCGCCGTTCGACATTCTTGTCAGTGAAGCGCAGCACCGTTTCGGTCGGCCCCATCGCCAGCCCGAGCTGCGAAGCGATTCCCGGCGCACCGGTATAAAGGATGGCGCCGGTACCCAGCAGCATCGAAAAACCGGCGACAAAGGCCGCCGCCGTCCAGCGTTTCGCGGGGTTGCGGCGCGGTCGCCGCGTCGGTGCGGCAAAGGGATCATATCCCGCCTCTGCCGCAGTCGGCACGCCCCGCGCGCGCGGCGTTTCGGGCAACGCCGCATCATCCCGGGCGGGCTTGCGCGACGTGCGCGGTTCCGCTCGTGTCTCGGATCGGGGCTCGCGACGCGGTTCCGTGCGCGGCGTGACGTCCTCATCCGCCGCAGTCGCGCGCGTGGCGAGATCGAGCACCAGCGGCGCCTGAAACCAGCTATGCTTGCAGCTTGCGCAACGCACGGTGCGCCCTTCGGCGCCGATCGCGCTGTCCGGCACCAGATACCGGGTGCGACACTGGCTACATTCGAGAATCATGGCCCGCCGTTCAAAACCTGCCGACCGCCGCCCCGTGGCCGGTGCCTGATTCTAGACCTCAATCGCCGCTACAGGCAAGTGTTGCAATCATGTGTACATTGCCTGCGTTGCGCAGCCGCCAAGGCTGTGCGATGGCTGGTTTCTGGGGCAAGGATGGAGCGGCCGGGCGCCGGAAATGGCCAATATCGTCCAATTCGAAAATGTCGGGCTACGCTATGGTACCGGCCCTGAGACGCTGTCCGACGTCAGCTTTTCGTTGCGGTCGGGTGCTTTCTATTTCGTCACCGGCGCGTCGGGGGCAGGCAAGACGAGCCTGCTCAAGCTGCTCTACCTCGCTCAACGGCCGACGCGCGGCGTCGTGCGGCTGTTCGGCGAGGATACGGTTACGCTCCCACGCAAGCGGCTGCCAGGCTTTCGCCGGCGGATCGGCGTGGTGTTTCAGGATTTCCGCCTCGTCCCGCATCTGTCGAGCTATGACAATATCGCCCTCCCGCTCCGCGTCGCGGGGATCCCCGAAAGCGATATCGAAGCACCGGTGCGCGAGATGCTCGCCTGGGTCGGGCTCACCGATCGCGGCAAGGCCAAGCCGCTGACTCTGTCCGGCGGCGAGCAGCAGCGCATCGCCATTGCCCGCGCAGTGATCGGACGGCCCGAAATCCTGGTCGCCGACGAGCCGACCGGCAATGTCGATCCCGACATGGCCGAGCGATTGCTGCATCTGTTCGATTCGCTCAACCGGCTCGGCACCACCGTGGTCGTGGCGACGCACGACTTCCACCTGCTCAACCGCATCCCGACCGCGCATATGATGCGGCTCGACAAGGGGCAGATCCACGATCCGACCGGCGCGCTGCGCCATCCGGCGGGATCGACCGAATGAAGTTCAGCCTCAATCCGGCCGCGCCGGACCGCCGCCTGCTCGATCGCAGCCGCCGCACGCGCGCGATGAGCTGGATCATGGCGATTATGCTGTTCCTCACCGTACTCGCCGGCGCGCTGGGCCTTGGCATGTTCGCCGCGCGCGGATCGCTCGACCGTCAGCTTTCCGGCCGTCTGACGGTGCAGATCGTCGAACCCGACGCCGCCGCACGCGACCGCGATACCCGGGCGATGGCCGAAGCGTTCCGCAAGATGCCGTCGGTGAAGCGCGTCGAAGTGGTCGATCGCGAGCGGCTTGCCGAACTCGTCCGGCCCTGGCTCGGCGATGCCGGGCTCGATCCCGACCTGCCCATGCCGGCGATGATCGACGTCGATCTTTCCGACGGCAGCGACGCCGCAGTCTCACGCGTCGAGCAGGCGGCGAAATCGGTCTATCCCGATGCCCGGGTCGACCGGCATGCCCAGTGGTTGTCGCCGGTGCGCGGTTTCATGACGACGATGAGCTGGCTCGCCGCCGGGCTGGTGCTGCTGATGGCGAGCGCGACGGCAGCGGTGGTGCTGCTCGTCGCGCGATCCGGGCTCGATACGCATCGAGACACGATCGAAGTGCTGCATATGCTGGGTGCGACCGATATTCAGGTCGCGCGCCTGTTCCAGCGGCGGATCGCGTTCGACACGCTGCTGGGCGGACTGCTGGGCGCGGGTGCTGCGATGGCGCTCGTCGCGTTCCTGCAATCGCGGCTCGGCCTGCTCGGATCGGAAATGCTGAGCGGCGTCGCGCTGCAACAACGTGACTGGTTCCTGCTGCTGATATTGCCGATCCTGTTTGCGCTGATGGCGACCTTCGCCGCGCGGATCGCCGTGCTGCGCGCTTTGGGACGCGTGCTGTGATCTGGCGCACCGCTGCCATTCTCGTCCTTGCATGGGCGCTGGGCTTTGCCGTCTTCATGATGTCGCTCGGCAAACCGCTGGAGGGGGAAACGACCGACGCGATCGTCGTGCTGACCGGCGGGCCGGGCCGCATCGATCGCGGGCTTGCGCTGATGCAGCAGCATGCGGCGAAGCGGATGCTGGTCAGCGGCGTCGACCCCGATGTCCGCCCGCGCGAGCTGGCCGCCGAATATAAGGTCAGCCCGGTACTGTTCGAATGCTGCATCGACCTGGGCCATGAAGCGGTCGATACGCGCTCCAATGCCGATGAAACCGCGCGCTGGGTGCGCGAACATCATTATGCTTCGGTGCGACTGGTGACGTCCGACTGGCACATGCCGCGCGCCCGGCTCGAACTCGCCCATGCGCTGGGAAGCGATGTCGAGCTGATCGGCGATTCGGTGGCGACAAAGCCGCGGCTGCGCATGTTGTTCGCCGAATATCACAAATATCTCGTCCGCCGGGTCGCGCTGCTCGCGGGTTTCGACTAGTCCGGGCCGATCGATGGACCGCCTGCGCACCACATTGTTTCAACTCGTCTTCTTCGGCATTTCGGTGCCGATGGTGCTGCTCGCGCCGGTTGCCGCGCTGATCGGCACGCGGGCGTTACAGCGGTACGGCAATCTCTGGCTGGCGCTGCTGCGCTGGTCTGTGCGGCATATCGCCGGCATCGAAACCCGGATCGAAGGCACCATCCCGCCCGGCCCCGTCTTGTTCGCGGCGAAACACCAGTCGATTTTCGAACCGCTCGAACTCGCACGGCTGCTCGATGCCCCTGCGGTGGTGATGAAGAAGGAGCTGACGCGCATTCCCGTCTGGGGCTGGTGCGCGCGCCGCTATGGCGTGATCGCAGTCGATCGCAAGGCATCGGCAAAGGCTTTGCGCGGCATGATGCGCGAAGCGCAGGCGGCGCTGGCCGGCGGGCGTTCGGTGATGATCTTTCCCGAAGGCACGCGCGTCGCGCCCGGCGACACGCCCCGGCTGCAATCGGGCTTTGCCGGGCTGTACCGGATGCTGGGGCTGCCGGTCGTTCCGGTCGCAGTCGAAAGCGGCCATGTCTGGCCCAAGGACGGGCCGATGCGCCCCGGGGTTGTGACGATGCGCTTTGGCGAGCCGATCCCGCCCGGCCTGCCCCGCCCCGAAATCGAAGCGCGCGTCCATGCCGGGATCAACGTGCTGGAAACGGAAAGCGCCAGCTCCCGTTTGCCCTGAGCCTGTCGAAGGGCCAGCGGCGAACAGCCGCCCGTTCAGTCGTGCGAGCGCCCGAAATCGGGCCGCGCATCGTCCTGCCCTTCCTCCAGAATCGAACGGCGGATCGCGCGGGTACGCGTGAACAGATCGAACAGTTCGTCGCCCTTGCCCCAGCGGATCGCGCGCTGCAGCGCCGAGAGGTCCTCCGAAAAACGCTGGAGCATGTCGAGCACCGCTTCCCGGTTCGACAGGAACACGTCGCGCCACATCGTCGGGTCCGACGCGGCGATGCGCGTGAAATCGCGAAATCCGCCCGCCGAATATTTGATCACTTCGCTGCGGGTGACTTCCTCCAGATCCGACGCAGTGCCGACGATCGTATAGGCGATCAGGTGCGGCAAATGGCTGGTCACCGCAAGCACGCGATCATGATGGTCGGGCGCCATCGTCTCGATCTCCGCACCCAGCCGCCGCCAGAATTCGCAGACGCGCTCGACCGCCAGCGGATCGGCGCCTTCGGGCGGCGTGACTATGCACCAGCGATGCTGAAACAGCGTGGCAAAGCCGGATTCAGGACCGCTGTTTTCGGTACCGGCTACCGGATGCGCGGGGATCACTTTCGCCTGCGGCAACGCCGCCATCAGCTGCTCGGCGACGCTTTCCTTGCACGAACCGACATCGCTCACCACCGCATCGGGCGGCAGATCGGCGGCGATTTCCGCCGCCGCTGCGCCCATCGCGCCTACCGGGACACAGAAGATCACCAGATCGGCATCGGTAACCGCGGCGCCGCCGCTGTCGGCGATATCGCTGCACAGGCCGATCGCCTGCGCTCGCACGCGAACGTCCGGATCGGCGTCATAGCCGGTCACCCGAACGCCGGGCATATATTTGGACACTGCCCGCGCGATCGAGGATCCGATCAGGCCCAGCCCGATAATGGTGACGCGCGAAAATGGCAGCATCAGGCGCTCACAATCTCGCGCAGCGCCGTGGTGATGCCGGTCATATCCGCCTCGGTGCCGATCGTGATGCGCAGCCCGTGCGGCAATCCCTGCCCCGGCAGCCAGCGGACGATATAACCGCGCTCCATCAGCGCATGATATGCCTGCTCAGCGCTCACGCGCCCTTCGAACAGTATCAGCGAGAAATTGGCCCGCGACGGCACTGCGCGCAGCCCGGCATTGCCCATGCCCGCGACCTGATCCTCGAACCAGCGCAGCCATTTGGCATTGTGATCGCGGCTCGCGGTCACGAAATCCTGCGATTCGAGCGCGGCGATCGCGGCATGCTGTCCCGCGGTGGTCACGTTGAACGGCGCGCGGATGCGATGCATCGCATCGATGATCGCCGCCGAGGCATAGCCCCAGCCGATCCGTTCGGCGGCCAGACCATAGATTTTGGAAAAGGTCCGCGTGACGAGAACATTGGGCGCGTCGATCGCAAGTTCCATCCCGCCATCCTCGTCCGAGGCATCGAGATATTCGGCATAGGCCTGATCGAGCACGAGCAGCACATTGGCGGGCAGCCCGGCGTGCAGCCGCATCACTTCGCTGCGCGGCAGGAAGGTGCCGGTGGGATTGTTGGGATTGGCGACGAACACGACGCGCGTCTTGTCGGTGACACAGGCGAGCAGCGCATCGACATCGGTCGCATAATCCTTGTCCGGCGCGATCACCGGAGTCGCGCCGACCCGCCGCGCGGCGATATCGTACACCGCAAAGCCATAGCGGACATAGATGACCTCATCCCCCGGCCCGGCAAAGGCTCCGGCGGCAAGGTGCAGGACCTCATCCGATCCGGTGCCATAGATGACGCGCGCGGGATCGAGGCCATAGCGGGCCGCAATCGCTTCGCGCAGCGCCGCTGCCGATGCGTCGGGATAGCGTTCCAGGCTGGCATGCGCCGCGTCAAAGGCTTCGCGCGCTGCGGGCGGCGTGCCCAGTGGGTTTTCGTTCGACGACAGCTTTACGGCCTTCGCGCCGCCATCGGTGGTCGATCGACCGGGCACATAGGGAGCGATGCCCATGATCCAGGGCTTGGGAGCAGGTGCGTTCATGCGCGGCGGATTGGCCGAACGCTTACCGGATAGCAAGGTGCGGGCGTTATTGCGCTCTCCCGAGAGGGGATCGAGAGGGGCAATGCGGGGAAGTGAAGGCATCTGGCGCGCGCTGTCACAGGCGCGGCGCGACAATCTTGCCGACTCGGGCGAATCCGCACCGACACGCGACTCGCCCGCGACGACGCGGCGCGCGTTGCTGGCGGCAATCGCCGCGACTGGCGCGGTCGGTGCCGTGGCGGCGATACCGCGCGCCAGCCGCGCCTTTGCGGGCGGGCGAGTCGCAATCATCGGCGGCGGCATGGCGGGGCTTTCGGCGCTGCACCGGCTGACCGCGGCAGGAATCGACGCGCATCTTTATGAAGCGGGCGGGCGACTCGGCGGACGCATGTTCACGCGCCGCCCCCGCGATGGCGGCCCGGCGTTCGAAGAGGGCGCGCAGCTGGTCAATACCGACCATGCCGACATGCACGCGCTCCTGCGCGAATTCGGCATCGCGCTGATCGACCGCAAGCCCGCCGCGCACGAAACCCTGGTAATGGCTGGCGGCAAGCCGGTTTCCCCGGACCGGCTGGCCGAGGCACTTCGCCCCATCGCGGCGCAGATCGGCGCCGATGCCGATCGGCTGGACAAGGATTATGGCGCAGTCGCCCCGGCGCTCGACCGGCTGTCGATCGCGCAATATCTCGATCGTCACGCCGCGCTCCTGCCGCATCCCTGGGTCCGCCGCCTGCTCGAAGCGACCAGCCGCACCGAATATGGCGTCGAACCCGATGCCGCCTCGGCGCTCGGGCTGATCTTCAACCTGCCGACCGTCGATGGTCGCCGGGTCGAGGTGCTGGGCGGCGCCGACGAACGCTATGTGATCGAAGGGGGCAGCAGCGCCCTGATCGACGCCATGGCGGCACGCCATGCCGCGCGGATCGCAACCGGGCAGCGGCTGGTGCGAATCGAACGCGACGGCGCGGCGATGCAGCTTCGCTTTGCCGATGGTTCGCGCGCGCATGCCGACCGCGTGATCGTCGCGCTGCCCGCCGGAATCGCCGGGCGCATCGATTATGCCGTACCGATCCCGCCCGAATGGCATGGCTTTCACAAGGCAATCGCGCTCGGCTGTAACGAAAAGGTGCAGGTCGCGACCCTCGCCGCGCCGGGCGCGCAATCATGCGGCAGCGGCGGCGAAGTGTGGCAGACCGATGCAGGCGCCGGCTGGTCTCAGGGCTGGGACGGCTCGGTGCATCGCAAACAGGGCGTTTCGCCGGTCTGGACCTGGTATCTGGGCGGCGGCGAGGCATTGTCGCGCAGCAAGGCCCCGCGCGATCAGGCAAACAGCTTCGCCGAGGCGGTCGCCGCGCAAATGCCCGAACTGACGCCCGGAAACCGCATCGTCCGCCGCACGGCCTGGCATCGCAATCCGCTGATCGGTGGCGGCTATGTCAATTATGCGCCGGGCGTGCTGACGCGCTATGGCAAGCTGCTCTGGATCGAAGGGTCCGAGCATCTCCATTTCGACAGCGGCCGCATCCAGTTTGCGGGCGAACATCTGTCGGACGCCTTCCCCGGATATATGAACGGCGCGGCGCAGACCGGGCGTATGGCCGCCGACGCGCTGATCGGCGGCGGGGCGCATAAGTCCGCCGCCTGAAACGCACCGCTTGAACGCCGCCGCGTCGCGGCCTAACGCACCGCCATGTCCGACGACGCGCGTTTTGGCCTCGGCCGCACCGTGAAGCTGCCGGGGCCGCTCAGGCTCGATGGTGGCGGCATGCTGGCGCCCGTCGAAATCGCGTATGAAACCTATGGCACGCTGGCGCCCGATGGCGGCAATGCGATCCTGGTCTGCCATGCGCTGACCGGCGATCAGCACGTCGCGTCCGAACATCCGCGCACCGGCAAGCCGGGATGGTGGTCGCGCGTCGTCGGCCCCGACAAGCCGGTCGATACGAATCGCTTCTTCGTCGTCTGTGCCAATGTGCTGGGCAGCTGCATGGGGTCCTCCGGCCCGGCCAGCACCGATCCGGAAACGGGTGCCCCCTATGCGATGGCCTTTCCCGTCATCACCATCCGCGACATGGTGCGCGCCCAGGCGATGCTGCTCGATCATCTCGGCATCGGGCGGCTGTTCGCAGTGGTCGGCGGATCGATGGGCGGCATGCAGGCGCTCAGCTGGACCGCGACCTATCCCGAGCGCGTCGCCTCCGCCGTCATCATCGCCTCGACCGCGCGCCATTCGGCGCAGAACATCGCCTTTCACGAAGTCGGTCGGCAGGCCGTGATGGCCGATCCGCGCTGGTCGAACGGCGATTATTACGCATCGGGAGAGGGGCCGAGCGCGGGGCTGGCGGTCGCGCGCATGGCCGCGCACATCACCTATCTTTCCGAAGCGGGGCTGACCGAGAAATTCGGCCGCAAGCTGCAGGGGCGCGAGGCGAAGACCTTCGGTTTCGACGCCGATTTCCAGGTCGAAAGCTATCTTCGCTATCAGGGGATCAGCTTCACCGACCGGTTCGACGCCAATAGCTATCTCTATATCACTCGCGCGATGGATTATTTCGACCTCGCCGAAGAACATGGCGGGCTGCTCGCCAATGCCTTCCGTCACACCGGCACGCGCTTCTGCGTCGTCAGCTTCGATACCGACTGGCTCTATCCCACCTCCGAATCGCGTGCCGTGGTGCGCGCGCTCAACGCAGCCGCGGCGCCCGCGAGTTTCGTCGAGCTGAGCTCGCCCTTCGGCCATGACGCCTTCCTTCTCGAAAACGCAGAGCTGGCACGCGTGATCGACGGGTTCCTGCGCGCGGGGGAGAGCCGGTGAGCCAGCTTCGCCCCGATCTTGCGATCATCGCCGACAATGTTGCACCGGGCAGCCGCGTGCTCGATGTCGGCTGCGGCGACGGCGCGCTGATGGCGGCGTTGCGCGATCAGCGGCAATGCGACGCGCGCGGACTGGAGATCGACGGCGGCAATGTCGCCGCGGCGATGGCGCGCGGGCTTTCGGTGGTTCAGGGCGATGCCGACACCGATCTTGCCGATTATCCCGACGCCGCGTTCGACTATGCGATCCTCAGCCAGACGCTGCAGACGACGCGGCATCCCGATCTGGTGCTCGAACATCTGCTGCGGATCGGGCGGCGGGCGTTCGTGTCCTTCCCCAATTTCGCGCATTGGCGGATGCGCGCATCGCTGCTGACGCACGGGCGAATGCCGATCACGCGCCAGCTGCCGCTGCGCTGGTACGACACGCCCAATATCCACCATCTGTCGATCGACGATTTCCGCGATTTCCTGAAGACGCGCGGGATCACTGTCGAAGGTTGCTGGTTCCTTGCAGGCGAGCGGCGGCGCGGTTCGACGATGGCGAACCTGCTGGCCGCGCATGCAGTGTTCCTGCTCCGGCGATAGGAGGCGATGATGGCAGAACGACAGGTAAAGGCGCTGCACGGCGCCTATCGCGACGATATCGGCGATCTGATGACGCGGCGTCCGGTTCCGGGGCCGGGGCTGGACCGGATCGGCGCGTTCCTGTTCCTCAATCACCATGGACCGCAGCGCTATCCGCCGAACAATCGCGGCCTGCCCTTCGGTCCGCACCCGCATCGCGGTTTCGAAACGGTCACCTTCATCCTCGACGGCGAACTGGCGCATGCCGATTCGGCGGGGCATGAAAGCGTGATCCGCGCGGGCGGCATTCAGTGGATGACCGCTGGCAAGGGCGTGGTCCATGCCGAACTCTCGCCCGCCAGTTTCAAGGCGCAGGGCGGGCCGATGGAAATCCTTCAGCTCTGGGTCAATCTCCCGGCCAGCCTCAAAATGACCGAGCCGCGCTATATCGGCGCGCAGGCCGATGCGATTCCCGCCGTCGCGACCGATAGCGGCGCAACGGTGCATCTCGTGTCCGGTGCCTATGGCGGTGCTACCGGTCCGGTCGATTCGCTGACGGGCGTGTTCATGAGCTGGGTCGAGATCGATGCAGGCGGATCGGTGACGTTCGACGGCCTCTCGGGCCGCGACCTGTTCCTCTATGCCGCACGCGGCGATGTTGCAGTGGCGGGCGCGGCGATACCGCAATTCTCGCTCGCCGAACTGAGCGAGGGCGACAGCGTGACGATCCGTGCCGACGCGCCTGCGCTGATCCTGTTCGGCCATGCCGATCCGATCGACGAGCCCGTCGTTGCGCACGGCCCCTTCGTCATGAACACGCCCGACGAGATTCGTCAGGCCTATCGCGATTATCAGGCGGGGCTGTTCGGCAACGCCCGGATCGTCGAGGCCTAGAAGAAAGCCGAACTCGCCTTGCGCAGCCGCTCGACGACATTGGTCGCGCGGATACGGCGATAGCGCGCCATCACCAGACTGAAGACGCCGAAGGTCAACAGCCCCAGCGCGACACCGTTATAGAGCCACGCCGTCTCGCGCAGCGAATCGAGCGCGGCCTGAAAGCTGAGTTCCTCATGGCTGGCGCCGAAGGTGAAATCGAGCCCCTGCCACGCCAGCGCCGCGAACACGGCGGCGCGGGCGGCATAGCCGACGCGTCCGATCACTTCGGTCCAGTGCGGCGCATCGGCATCGAGCAGGTCCATGAACTTGCCGGTCGCGGCTTTTACTGCCTGATTGGCTGCAGCGCCGATCATGCCCAGCCCGACCACCGCCAACAGGATCGCTCCGCCCGGCAGGTCGAGGATATTCTCTGCAGCTTCCGTACCGCCATTGCCGGCATCGCCGCCCGACAGCGCGATCTTCGTCGCCAGATAGGCCAGCACCAGATGCGCGATCCCGCTGGCGGCATGGCCGATCCGCTTGGCCAGCCCCTTGGCATCCTCGCCATCGTCGCGAATGTCGATCGCCGCGCCATAGCTGCGGAAAATGCCATAGCCGAACAGCCCGGCGGCAGTGAGCAACAATAGCGGCGTGCCGAGCGGCATGTCGCGGATATCGGCAAGGACGCTCGCCGTTCCTTCGCTATGCCCGCTGGACAGCGTCAGATAACCGATCAGGAAATAGACAAGCGCGCGCGCCAGATAGCCGATCCGCGCGAAAGTCTCGATTTTGACGACATTGTCCATGCGACTCTCTCCCGACCTGTTGCGGGTCAGAGCGTTTGGCAGGCGCAACCGGTTCCGCCGGTGCCGGTCAGTCCTCGGGAGCACGCAAGCGACGGCGATCCAGCGGGCGGGTCAGGCACGAACGCTCTGCCCCCGCTTCCTTCAGGCCATGGGCGAACAGATCGCGCATGAATGCCTGATCGAACAGGTCGGGATCGGTTTCGGGAAAATCCTCGCCGATCGCGCACAGCGCGAAACGATAGCCATTGCGCGCGGCATAACGCCGCACCTCGCCGATCGAACGCCGGTCGGCTTCGGTCAGCGCAGCGGTCAGCGACCGGCTCATGATCTCGAACGTGGTCGGTTCGGTCACTTCGAAATGCGGCGTGATCCGGCCATTATACAACAACGTGATCTGCGCGCCGCGCGGCGCCGCCGCCGCTTCATCGGCGTCGAGCAACGCCCTCGGCAATGTCAGAAATCCCGAAGTGACGCCGCCATCGACATGCATTTCGACAAATTGCCTGCCCCCGCCGGTGACCGCGATCGGCACCGGAGGAAAGGCGCCGGGAATGGCCGCCGAAGCGAGCAACACCTGGCGAAACAGCGCCAGTTTGCGCGGATATGCGCTCGCGGCGATCGCGCCCATGTCCCAGATGACGCCGCGCTGCGCATCCAGATTGGTGGTCATCACCAGCAGGCGCCGGCCCTTTGCATGTTCCTGCGCGATCTGCGCGAGAAGTTCCGGCGTGACATAGCGGGCGATCAGTTCGGCCAGCGGTGCGCTGTCGAGCAGGCTCGCCCCGCCCAGCAGGCCGCTCAGATATTGCGCGCGGTAAATATCGTCGGCGGTGATGCCGGTGTAGAGACTCTGCAGCGCATCGTCATAGTCGCTGCCCAGAAAGGCGAAGGGCGCGATCAGCGCCCCGGTGCTGACACCCGTAACGACCGTGAATTCGGGCCGCGTTCCGGCCTTGCTCCACCCCACCAGCAGGCCCGCCGAATAGGCGCCCTTGTCCGACCCGCCGGAAATGGCGAGCAGCCGGATCGGCACGCCGCTTTGCGCCGCCGCCAGCGCGCGCTGTTGCCACCCGGCAAAGGCATCGGCGTCGGCGTCCGCCCAATATCGGATGGCTTCGCCGGGGATCACTTGCGCGTCGGCCTGATCCGACGCGCTGTGCGGCACCCGCTCGGGCCACGCATTCGCACAGCCGGCAAGGGCCAGCGTCAGCAGAAGAGCGGGCAATATCCGTTTCAGCACCAGCCGGCGATCCTTGCGCAATCAGGGTCGACCGATCGGGAGCGCCGATCAGAAGGGAACGTCGTCGTCCAGATCGTCGGGGAAATCGCTGCCGCCGCCAAAGCCGCCGCCGCCGCCCGAACGCGACGATCCGCCGTCGTTGAAACCGCCGCCGCGCCCCGAGGACTGGCCGGCATAATCGCCGCCGCCACCGCCCCAATCGTCACGGCTGCCACCACCGCCGCCGCCCTGACCGCCGCCGGGCGAATCGAGCATCGTCAGCACGCTGTTGAAGCCCTGCAGCACGACTTCGGTCGAATAGCGGTCGTTGCCCGACTGGTCCTGCCATTTCCGCGTCTGGAGCTGGCCTTCGATATAGACTTTGCTGCCCTTGCGCAGATAGCGTTCGGCGACGTTCGCCAGACCTTCGTTGAAGATCGCGACGCTATGCCACTCGGTCCGCTCCTTGCGCTCGCCGGTGTTGCGATCCTTCCAGCTTTCCGACGTGGCGATGCGCAGGTTGCACACCTTGCCGCCATTCTGGAAACTGCGGACCTCGGGATCGCGGCCGAGATTTCCGACGAGAATAACCTTGTTGACACTGCCCGCCATGAAGACTCCGCCTTGCAATCGATGATATCAGGGACACGCGGAAACGCGCCTTGCCGCGCATCATGCGCGGTATGGATCGGAGCTACTATCGATGGCCGAAATCATCAACCTGAACCGCGCGAGAAAGCAACGCGCCGCTGCTGCCAAAAAGGCGGAGGCAGAGGTCAATCGCGCCCGTTTCGGACGAACCAAGGCGGAAAAGCAGGCCGATGCCGCCGAAATCGCGCGCATCAACCGCCGGATCGACGACAGCAAGCGCGAGGACTAAAGCCCGATCGCCACGGCGCTCCAATAAGTGATTCCCGCCGCGATATAGGCGAGCGCGAACAGATAGCCGACCATGAACGCCGGCCATTTCCAGCCATTGGTCTCGCGCCGGGTGATCGCGATCGTCGAAATGCACTGCGGCGCAAAGACGAACCACATCAGGAACGCCAGCGCTGTGGGCAGGCTCCAGCGGGTCCTGAGATTTTCGCGCAGCGCGGTTTCGCCCGCGCCGCTTTCGCTGTCGTCGATCGCATAGACCGTCGCGATCGCCGATACCGCAACTTCGCGCGCGGCCATGGCGGGCAGCAGCGCGAGCGAAATGTCGCGGTTGAAGCCGATCGGCGCGACCAGCACTTCGATTCCCGCGCCGATCCGGCCCGCGATCGACTGTTCGATCTGGCTCTGTCCTTCCGATGCGCGCGGGAAGGTCAGCAGCGCCCAGAGGATGATCGTCGTGAACAGGATGATCGTGCCGGCGCGCTTCAGAAAGATCATCGCGCGCTGCCACAGGCCCAGCACCACATCGCCCAGCCGCGGCCATTGATATTTGGGCATTTCCATCATGAAGCCGGAAGAGGCGCCCTTTGCCACGGTCCGCCGCAGCACCAGCGCCGCGATCAGCGCGCCGACGATCCCGGTGACATAGAGGCCGAACATCACCAGCCCCTGCAGCCCCAGTCCGGGAAGCACGGCGGTGTTGGGAATGAATGCGGCGATGATGATCGTATAAACCGGCAGGCGCGCCGAACAGGTCATCAGCGGCGCGATCAGGATCGTCGCCAGCCGTTCCTTCTCATCGCTGATCGTGCGCGTCGCCATGATGCCCGGCACCGCGCAGGCGAAGGAGGAAAGCAGCGGAATGAACGCGCGACCTGAAAGCCCCACGCTCGCCATCAGCCGATCCATCAGGAACGCCGCGCGGACCATATATCCGGTGGCTTCCAGAATCAGGATGAAGGTGAAGAGGATCAGGATCTGCGGCAGGAACACCACCACCGATCCCACGCCCGCGATCACGCCGTCGACGATCGCCGAACGGATCAGCCCGTCGGGCAGGATGCCCCCGACCAGCTGGCCCAGCGCGCCGATTCCCGCTTCGATCGCGTCGGCGGGAATGGTGGACCAGGTAAACACCGCCTGAAACATCACCAGCATCAGCGCAGTGAAGATCGCCATGCCCGCGACCGGATGCAGCACGACCGAATCGATGCGATGCGTCCAGCGCCGCGTGGCGGTTTCGGAAATCGTCGCCGCAGTCGCGATCTGGCGGGCGCGACGCTGCAACGTGATGATGTCATGTTCGAAATGCGGCTCTGCTGCCGCTTCGGGTGCGCGCGATGCGGCCTCGCCGATCCGGCTACGCAGTTCCTCAAGCCCGCGGCGGCGCACTGCGACCGTTGCCACGACCGGGACGCCCAGTTCGCGCTCCACCACCGCGGGATCGAGCGTCAATCCGTCGCGTTCGGCCAGATCGACCATGTTGAGCGCGATCACCACCGGCAATCTCAACGCGATCAGCTGCAGCGCGAATCGCAAGTGATTGTCGAGATTGGCGGCGTCGACCACGATCAGGATCGCATCGGGGCGCCGCTCGCCCGCCTGCTTGCCGAGCAGGACGTCGCGCGTCACTTTTTCGTCGAGGCTCGAGGGATCGAGGCTGTAGGCGCCGGGCAAGTCGACCAGCTCGACCGGTCGGCCATCGGCAAGCGTCATGCGGCCGGCATGCCGCTCCACGGTAACGCCCGGATAATTGCCGACTTTCTGGCGCGCGCCGGTCAGCGCATTGAACAGGGCGCTCTTGCCGGCATTGGGATTGCCGGCGACGGCCACCAGCGGTGTCTGATTCATCTTGGTATCAGCCGCCCCGTTCCACGCGGATCGCGCCCGCGACATGGCGCCGCAGCGCCACCGTCATCCGACCGATCCGGCACGCCACCGGCCCACCGAGCATGCCCGGCCCCCGGGTGAGTGCGACCTCGACCCCTTCGTCGAGACCCAGTTCGCGCAGGCGGCGCGCTTCGGGCGGAGAAAGCAGCGCCCAATCCACTTCGGCAACGCGCGCGGCGTGATTGCGCGGCAGGTCGAGCAGACGGAGCGGAACGGTGATGTCAGGTGCGGTCGCCATTATCGCGATTGATTATCAATAACGACGGAGCATTTCCAGTGATTCTTGAGCGTGCGACCGGGAAAGCGCGCCGATCACACCGCCGGATAGCGCAGCCGCCCGATGAATCGCGACAGGCTGGGGCGATATTGCGTGCTTCCCAGCCATTTCGCCTTGGTCTTTTCGAACTGCATCACATTGTCGATCCGCCGCGACAGGAACGCGCGCGTTTCCGCCCAATCCTCGCTGTCATCATCGACGAACACGATCGCGGTCGCGGTGTAGATGCCCGCGAGCAGCGCCCGTTTGGAATAATGATTGTAATCGGTCGCGGTGTCGCCCGCGAGCCGCCACATCCGGTCCGCCGTCCTCCAGCCGAGCCGGGCAGCGCGGCGCAGATTCTGCGGCATCGCCAGGATCGCCTGCGCACGCCGCAATGCCTCGCGCTTGCCGGACAACAGCTCCAGCCGCGATTCGACCAGCGCTGCGATACGCTGGCGGATCTTCATATTGTCGAGCGCGCCGCCCGCGAATCGCGCCGCCATCGCGTCGTCGATGCTCGCGAACCAGGCATCGATCATGTCGGGCGCGCCGCCGGGATAGACCAAAGTTGCGACATCGGCATCGACTCCGTTCGCCGCCGCCGCCATCGCCACGGCCTGCGCGTTCCACCCGTCGAACGCGGCATTGGCCGCGACGTCGTCCGCCAGCGCCAGCCGCAGCTCATCGAGCGTCGCATCGGAAAGGTCACGGGACATCGATCAGTCTCCTTCGCGATTTGATCTAATGACATCGCGCTCGCGTGCAAGCGCCGCGGGCGGCGGACCGCGCCGCACCAGCACCAGCGCCACCGCGACCAGCAGCGCGCCGATCCAGTCGGCCGTGGTCAGCCGCTCGTCATAGACGATCCAGCCGGTGATCCCGGCGACAATCGGCTGGAGCAGCAGGGCAAGACCGATCACGATGGGCGGCAGATGGCCGAGCGCATAGCTCATGCACCCCTGCCCGAGCAGCTGGCTCGACAGCGTCAGGATGAGCAGAGGTGCCCAGTTGCCCGGCACGATCCGCTCGCCCAGCACAAGCGACAGCAGGAGGAGCGGTAGCAATGCCGACAGCGAGAAGAGCGCCAGCGCCGGCGCCGTGGCGACACGCTGTCGCGCCCGGGCCATGCAGATGAAATAGATCGCATAGAGCATGCCCGCGAACAGGCAGAACAGGTCGCCCGCCAGGTTGCGCGCCGAAAGCTCTGCCGATCGCCCCATCAGCAATGCCGCGCCGCCGGTCGCCAGCAGCAGTGCCACTGTCTGCCATCGCGTCGGCCACATCCGCGCGATCAGAAAGCCATAGATCGGATAGATGAACGTCGCCGAATTGCCGAACAAGGTCGCATTGGCGAGCGTGGTGCGCGTGATTCCGGTGTGCCAGCTGGCAAGATCCCCGGCAAAGGCCAATCCGCCCAGCGCGACCAGCCCCCAGATTCCGCGCAGATCGCGAATCGGGTTCGATCGCATCGCCAGCGCGACCATGAACAGCACCGGCACTGCCATCGCCACGCGCCAGAATGCCGCCGCCACCGGCCCGACATCGGACATCCGCACCAGCAACGGCCCGAAAGCCAGCGCGACATTGGCGACAACGATCGCGGCCAGCGGAGCGGCGCTCACCCGTCCGCTTCGCGCATCGCTAGAATTTCTACTGTCCGACCGGTCGTGCATGCCGCCCCATAACGCCCTATCTGTTGCGCGTCGCCACAATGTGAGGAACGTGAATGCCCAGCCTGTTCGACCCGATCCGATACGGCGCGATCGAAGCACCCAATCGCATCGTCATGGCGCCACTGACGCGCGGGCGCAGCACGCAGGATCATGTGCCGACCGCAATCATGGCCGATTATTACTCCCAACGTGCCGGTGCCGGGCTGATCGTCAGTGAAGGCACCGGGATCAGCCGCGAGGGGCTGGGCTGGCCCAATGCGCCCGGCCTGTGGACCGACGATCAGATCGAGGCTTGGAAGCCGGTGCTCGATGCCGTGCATAAGGCCGGGGGGCGGATCGTCGCCCAGCTGTGGCATATGGGACGGCTTTGCCCGCCCGATGTCACCGGGATGCAGCCCGTTTCCGCCTCGGCGACGCTCGCACCGCCGCGTCCGGGGAACAGCGGCCGCAACCTCTATGTCGAGGCGCGGCCCGCGACGAAGGACGATATCGCGCGCATTCTCGATGATTTTTCCGCCGCCACGCGCAATGCGATGGTCGCCGGGTTCGATGGCGTACAGCTCCATGGCGCCAATGGCTATCTGATCGACCAGTTCCTGCGCGACGGCACCAATTTCCGCGATGACGATTATGGTGGCGCGCCCGAAAACCGCATCCGCCTGCTCGTCGAAGTGACGCAACGCCTGATCGGCGAAGCCGGGGCCGATCGCACCGGCGTGCGGCTTTCGCCCAATGGCGAATCGCAAGGGTGCGACGATAGCGATCCCGAATCGGTGTTCGTTCCCGCCGCCGCCGCGCTTGCCGAACTCGGCATCGCATTCCTGGAACTGCGCGAAGTTTCGGCCGATGGCACGTTCGGCAGCACCGATGTGCCCAAGCTGTCGCCTGAAATCCGCAAGGTTTTCCCCGGGCCGCTGATCCTCAATCAGGATTATTCGCTGGAAACCGCGCAGGCCGATCTCGATTCGGGCGTCGCGGACGCGATTTCGTTCGGGCGCAAGTTCATCGCCAATCCGGACCTTCCCGAACGGCTGCGTATCGGCGCCGAGCTCAACCCGCTGGATGCCGCCACCCTCTACACGCCGGGACCGGCGGGCTATAGCGACTATCCGTCGCTGGCGTCGGTCGCTTCCTGAGCGACACCGTCGATCACACCGGCCAGCCCGGCGCGGATGCGCTCGCGAATCGTGGAATTGGCGAGCGCGAATCCGAGTACGAGGAACAGCCAGGGCTGAAACAGACAGACGATGATCGCCACCACTGCCGCGACCAGCGCCAGCGCCGCGAGCGGCTGCATTTCCTCGACGGCGTTCCGCCGGAGCGTCACGGTGCGGGGGCCCTTTGCGTCCCACCATCCGGCGGTACGGATCAGCGTGCGCCCCTCGGCATCCTGACCGATCGGCGAAACGCGCGAACTGCGCGTGCGCGGCGCCTGCCACGCCGCGTTCCGTCCGGGATTTGGCGCGGCGTCACGCGGTCGGCGCTCTTCGCCCAGATTACGGGGAATCGGCGACCGGGGCGTCGCGGGCGGTCGCCCGTGGTTCCAGGTATCGACGACTTCCAGCCGCCGGTTGCGCTCGATCACGCGATAGCGTGACGGAGGCGCCTCGATCGCCATCAGCCGGCGAAGCGATCCCGCAGCGCCAGCATGGCCAGCGCCGCCTTCACCGCTTCACCGCCCTTGTCCTTCTGCGCCGGATCGGCACGGACCAGCGCCTGTTCCTCATTCTCGACCGTCAAAATGCCGTTGCCGATCGGAATGCCGTCCATCGTCAGCGCCATCAGGCCGCGCGCGCTTTCGTTCGATACGATTTCGAAATGATAGGTTTCGCCGCGAATGACGATGCCCAGCGCGACGAACGCGTCATAGCGGCCGGTTTCCGCCGCCATCGCGATCGCGCCGGGCACTTCCAGCGCGCCCGGAACCGTGATCGTTTCGAACTGGTGCCCCGCCGCCGCAACCGCGTCGCGAGCGCCCTTGAGCAGCAGGTCGTTGAGATGGCCATAGAATCGCGATTCGACGATCAATATCCGCGCCATGACCTTACTCCGCCGTGATCGGGCGTTCGCCGACGATCGACAGGCCATAGCCGTCGAGCCCGACCAGCGTGTGATGCGAATTGGTCAGCAGCTCCATTTCGCCGACGCCCAGCTCGGCCAGGATCATCGCACCGACGCCGTAATCGCGCAGCTCGTTCATGTCGCTTTCCTGCAACGTGCCCGCGTGCGCCTGAAGCGCGATGGTGAAGGCATCGGCGCGGCGCTTGTTGATCACCACGATCACGCCGGCGCCTTCCTTGCCGATCATCTTCATCGATTGCTGGAGCAGATGGCCGCGCGGCCCGGCTTCGCCGAACAGATCGGTGAAGGGCGAGGTTGCATGCATCCGCACCAGCGTGGGCTTGTCGGGATCGATGCGTCCCTTGACCAGCACCAGCTGTTCGGTGCCGGTCGCCTTGTTCCAGAAGGTCATCGCGGTCCAGTCGCCGCCCCACTGGCTGGTAAAGCGGGCCTCGGCACGCTTTTCGACAAGGTGATCGTGGCGCAGGCGATAGGCGATCAGATCGCGGATCGTACCGATCTTCAGATTGTGATGCTGGGCGAACGGCATCAGATCGTCGAGGCGCGACATCGTCCCGTCCTCGTTCATGATTTCGCAGATCACGCCCGCCGGGGTGAGGCCCGCCAGCCGCGCGACATCGACTGCCGCTTCGGTATGGCCGGCACGCACCAGCACGCCGCCGTCGCGCGCGACGAGCGGAAAGACATGGCCGGGCGACACAATGTCCTGCGCGCCCTTGCTCGCATCGATCGCCACCGAAATGGTGCGCGCCCGATCCGCCGCCGAAATGCCGGTGGTGACGCCTTCGCGCGCTTCGATCGAGACAGTGAAGGCGGTTTCGTGCCGCGTTCCGTTCGAACGCGTCATCAGATCGAGCCCCAGCGTCTCCACCCGCGACTTGGTCATCGCCAGACAGACCAGCCCCCGGCCATATTTCGCCATGAAGTTGATCGCATCGGGCGTCGCCATCTGTGCGGGGATGACCAGATCGCCTTCATTCTCGCGATCCTCGTCATCGACCAGGATGAACATGCGCCCGTTGCGCGCTTCGTCGATCAGCTCTTCGGGGCTCGAAAGAAATCCGTGGCGCAGATGCGCGAGTTCAGCCTTGGGCACGATAGGTCTCCATGCGCTTCAGATAGCGGGCAAGCACGTCGATCTCCAGATTGACGAGCTGTCCCACGTCGAGCGCACCCAATGTAGTTACAGTGAAAGTATGCGGAATGATGTTGAGGTCGAAATCGGTCGTTTCATCGTGATCGCGAACTTCGTTCACGGTCAGCGACACGCCGTCCACCGTGATCGACCCCTTGGGCGCCAGAAACGGCGCAATCTCACGCGGCGCGGATATGGTCAGCCGATGCGACGCGCCGTCGGCAACGATATCAACCACTTCGCCGATCCCGTCGACATGGCCGGTGACGATATGCCCGCCCAGCTCGTCGCCGATCTTCATCGCGCGCTCCAGATTGAGCCTGCGCCCGGCGACCCACATGCCCGACGCAGTGCGCGCCACGCTTTCGCCCGACACATCGACGGCGAACCAGCCTTCGCCTTTCTCGACCACGGTCAAACATACGCCCGAACAGGCGATCGAGGCGCCCATCGCGATTTCGCCGGTCGGATAGGCCGTGGCGATGCGAATGTGCAGATCGCCCCGGTTTTCGACCGTTTCGACGGTGCCGATATCGGTGATAATGCCTGTGAACATAAATCCTCTCAGGCGCGCAGGTAGTCTTCCATCCGGTCGATGCCAAGCATGCGCGTGTCGGCAAGCCGGTATTTGCCATGCGCATCGGCCAGCGAATCGAGCCCGATATCGCCGAGCGCCGCCCGCCCCGCACCGATCAGGATCGGCGCGCGATAGAGGAGCAGCCGGTCGACCAGATCCGCCGCCAGAAACGCCGCCGCCGCCCCTGCGCCGCCTTCGACAAACAGATGATCTACCTGTTCCAGCGCGGCGATATCGGCCGGATCGTGCACCGCCTCCCATCCCTCGGGCGCCGCACCATGCGTCAGCACCACCCGACGCGGCGCGCGGGATTCAAGGCCCGGCAGACGCACGTCGAGCCGTGGCGAATCAGTCTCAAGCGTCCCTCGCCCGACCAGAATCGCGTCGTGCCGCGCGCGTTCGAGATGGACATGCGCACGCGCCTGCGGTCCCGTGATCCACCGGCTCTCGCCCGACGCCATCGCGATCTTCCCGTCGAGCGACGTGGCAAGCTTTAGCGTGACGAACGGGCGGCCCTTCGCGCGCCGTGTCAAAAATCCCGCCATCGCCGCCCGCGCCTCTTCGCCGAGCACGCCGGTTTCGACAACAATCCCCGCTTCGCGCAACCGGGCCTCCCCCAGCCCGTCGGTGCGCGGATCGGGATCGCCGATGGCATAGACGACGCGTGCCACCCCCGCCGCGACCAGCAGGTCCGAACAGGCCGGTCCGCGCGCCGAACGGTGCGCACAGGGTTCGAGCGTCACATAGGCCGTTGCCCCGCGCGCCGCAGTGCCCGCCTGATCGAGCGCAACCGCTTCGGCATGCGGGCGCCCGCCCGGCCGGGTCCAGCCGCGCCCGATCACCCGGCCCTGCTGCACGATAACGCATCCAACATTGGGGTTGGGCGCGGTCTGCCCGCGCGTGCGCTGCGACAGCGCGACGGCCGCCGCCATCCAGCGCGAATCGTCGCTCAGAAGCCCCATTCGCTCATGCTATTGTCGAGCCGCTGGAACTCGGCCTGGCGTTTGGCGCGTTTTGCCTCGAGTGCCGCTTCGGCGACGCGCCGCTTTTCGGCGTCGATCTTCTGCTGGGCGATGATTTCGGCGTCGGACCGGTTGAGCGGCCAGCTTTCGACATAAATGATGTCGCGTTCGTACGGCGTCTTGAAGCTCGAATCCATCCAGAAGGCGAACAGGATATAGCCGGTTATCGCGGCCGCCAGCGCGGCGAACACCAGCTTGTGCCGTCGCTGCCCGCCCAGAAACGCGCGCAGATCGCGCACCGCCCGCACCGGCGAAAAGAGTTTCAGGAGGTTCATCAGCACCGCTAGATAGGCGCGCGCGGGGCTCAGGGCCAGCCCCGCGCGCAGCCGCCTCCCCCCAAAGGGAGGTGGCTCAGCTTTCGATGGTGAAGCGCACCGTCATCGTCTTCCAGCTTTGCTGCGGCACATCGCCGCGCGTCGCCGGCTTGAACCGCCAGCGGGTCAGCGCCTGCCGCCGGGTCGCTTCGTAAAATGCGTCATTGTCGCCGCGCACCTTCTGCACCTGCTTCACGCGGCCGTCGGTGCCGATCTGCACGCGCACCACGACCACGCCTTCGGCGCCGCGACGGCGCTCGACTGCGGGATAGTCGGGCTGAAGATAGCGGGCATAGCGCGGATCGACCTCGGCATCGACCAGCGGCAAGGGCGTGGGCGTCGGCACCACCGTGCCCGCCCCGCTGCCCGAAGGAATGCCGATATTGTCGATCGGCCCGATCGGCGGAAGGTCCGGCGGAAGGATCGTCGTGCCCTCGACCGGATTGGTCGTTTCGGTGGGTACGATCGGATCAGGTACAAAGATGTCGCGCTGTACCGGCTGTTCGGTCACCGTTTCCGGCTTCGGCTTGGTCTCCGCGATCGGGTCCGGCGGCGGCGGCGGCTCCGGAATATCGATCAGCTTGAAGTCCTTGATCGGTTCGGTGATGCCCAATTTGGGCGCCGCATAGATAATCCCCAATATCATCGCGCTGTTGATCAGCAGGGCGGCGGAAAAGCTCGCCGCGCGCGAGCCGGGGGAAATTCGGGAACGACCAGCATACATGATCAGGCCTCCTTCTCCACGACCGGGCCGTTACCCGGACAAGAGGCAATGATACATCATAACAAAACGCTGTAAAGCGTGATGTTATTCTATCTCATTTCGCTAAGTCGATGAAAGATCGGACAATCAGCCGCCACGCAACCGCGCAACCGCGCGCTCGCGCCCGATCAGCGGCAGCAGCGCGGCCATTTCGGGCCCGTGATCGCGCCCTGTCAGCGCCTGGCGCAGCGGCAGGAACAGCGCCTTGCCCTTGCGCCCGGTCTGCGCCTTCAATGCACCGGTCAGCGCCGCCCAGGGCGCATCGTTCCAGTCGATTCCTTCGGCGACCCTTGCCGCATCGGCCAGAAACACGCGATCCTCCTCGGAGAAATCGGGTGGCGACACCGGTCCTTCGATCACCTGCCACCAATCCTGTGCTTCGGAAACGCGCGTCAGATTGGGGCGCACCGCTTCCCATGCCGCAGCGTCCATCCCGGCGGGAATGCGCCCGGCGACCTGCGCGGGCTCGAGCTGGTGGACGATCCGCGCATTGAGCGCAGCAAGCTCCGCTTCGTCAAACCGCGCCGGGGCGCGGCCGAAGCGCGAAAAATCGAAGCTTTCGATCAGCGGCGCGACATCGGCGAACGGCTCGACCGGATCCGACGTCCCCAGCCGCGCGAGCAGCGCGATCAGAGCCTGCGGCTCGATCCCTTCCTCGCGGAAATGCGCGACGCCCAGCGACCCCAGCCGCTTCGAAAGCTTGCCTTCGCTCCCCGTCAGCAGCGCGGCATGGGCAAAGCGCGGCGGCGCAGCGCCCAGCGCCTCGAACATCTGGATCTGCGCCGCCGTGTTCGACACATGATCCTCGCCGCGGACGACATCGGTAATGTCCATATCGATATCGTCGATCACTGAGGGGAGCAGATAGAGCCAGCTGCCGTCGCCGCGCCGGATCACCGGATCGCTGAGCGCTGCGGGATCGAATTTCTGCGGCCCGCGCACGCGATCGTCCCAGACGATCGGCGCGTCATGATCCAGCCGGAACCGCCAGTGCGGCGTGCGCCCTTCGGCTTCATATGCCGCGCGCTGCGCGTCGGTCAGCTTCAGCGCCGCACGATCATACACCGGCGGCAATCCGCGCCCGAGCAGGATCTTGCGCCGCAGGTCAAGCTCTTCGGGCGTTTCATAAGCGGGATAGACCCGTCCCGCCGCGACCAGATCGGCAAAGCGCGCTTCATAGCGGTCGAACCGCTCGGACTGGCGCGCCTCGCCATCGGGCACGATTCCCATCCATGCAAGGTCGGCGCGCACCGCATCGACATAGTCCTCGCGCGATCGTTCGCGGTCGGTATCGTCGATACGCAGCAGGAATTTTCCTCCCTGCGCGCGCGCGAACAACCAGTTGTGCAGCGCGGTGCGCAGATTGCCGACGTGCAGAAGTCCGGTCGGGCTGGGCGCAAAGCGGGTTGTGACGGTCATCGGCTCGCTCTATGCGGCGCGCAACGAGGCGGCAATGCCTCTTTGCTCAACACGCTTTCCGGCGATATTGTCGGGCAGCCCCAGGCCGATACGGAACCCGCGCATGAAACTGATCGCCGGCAATTCGAACCTTCCGCTGGCTCAGGCTGTTTCGAGCTACCTCGAAATTCCGCTGACCGAGGCCAATGTCCGCCGCTTCGCCGATGAGGAGATCTTCGTCGAGATTCTCGAAAATGTCCGCGGCGAGGACGTGTTCGTGCTTCAGTCGACCAGCTATCCGGCGAACGACAATCTGATGGAGCTGCTGATCATGGTCGATGCGCTGAAACGCGCCTCGGCCCGTCGCATCACCGCGGTGCTCCCCTATTTCGGCTATGCCCGTCAGGATCGGAAGCCCGGCCCGCGCACCCCGATCTCTGCCAAGCTGGTCGCCAATCTGGTCACGACCGCCGGCGCGGATCGCGTCCTGTCGGTCGATCTGCATGCGGGGCAGATCCAGGGCTTTTTCGATATTCCGACCGATAACCTGTTCGCCGCGCCGGTGATGTCGGCCGACGTCAAGTCACGCTATATGGGCAAGGACTGGATGGTCGTGTCGCCCGATGTCGGCGGCGTGGTGCGCGCCCGCGCGCTGGCCAAGCGACTGGACAACGCCCCACTCGCCATCGTCGACAAACGGCGCGAGCGCGCCGGTGAATCCGAAGTGATGAACATCATCGGCGACCCTTCGGGCCGTTTCTGCATCCTGATCGACGATATCGTCGATTCGGCGGGCACGCTCTGCAACGCCGCTGCCGCGCTGAAGGCGGCGGGCGCGGAGGATGTCGTCGCTTATTGTACCCATGGTGTGCTTTCGGGCGGCGCCGTCGCGCGCGTCGAAGCATCGGTTCTGAAGGAACTGATCATCACCGATTCGATCGGCAACCACGCCGTGATCGCCGAAAGCCAGCATATCCGTCACCTGACGATCGCCCCGCTGATCGCCGAAGCGATCCGCCGCATCGCCGACGAATCGAGCGTGTCGAGCCTGTTCGACTGAAGCGACGGCGTTACGCCACGCCGTCCCAGACCAGTTTCACGCCGACCGCAATCATCAGCACATAGATGGCGGTATAGAAACGCTCGGCCGGCACCCGGCGCACCAGCCACACGCCCGCCATGGTCGACAGGATCGCGATGGGGATCAGCATCGCCGACACGCTGAGGTTCGCGCGCGTGAATTCGCCCAGCGCGGCATAGGCAGGCACTTTCATCCAGTTGGTCGCGGCAAAGAAGATCGCCGTCGTCCCCACCAGCACGTCGCGCGCCAGCTTGCGCGGCAGCACCCATAGCTGAAAGGGCGGCCCGCCCGCATGCGCGACCTGGCTGGTAAAGCCCGCCGCCACGCCGTGGAGCGTCCCGACCCATCCCGGCGAGCGCGATTCGGCAAGCGCCCCGCGCCGCTCCGCCCACAAGCGATAGGCACCGAACAGGATCGAAATCGCGCCGACCAGCGCCAGCACCGTGGCGGGCGAAACCGATGCCGCGAAATAATAGCCGAGCGCGATACCCAGCGCCGCGCCCGGCAAGGTCCATCCGATGACATACCAGTCCACCGTCCGCCGGAACGCCCAGACGCCGACCACGTCCTGCACGATCAAGATCGGAAGCAGGATCGCAGCGGCGCGGACGGGATCGAGCACCAGCGCGACCATCGGCATCGACAATGCGCCCATGCCCGCGAATCCGCCCTTCGACAGGCCGAGAAGGATCACTGCCGGAACAGCGACTGCCCAGAAGACGGGATCGGCGATCACGCGATCAAAGGCTCGATTCGCCGCCCGTCGGCGCGCGCACGCCGGCATTGCCGCGTGCATTGAGCTGCGCCTTCAGTGCCTCGGGCCTGGGCGCCCAGAGGAAGCCGAAACTGACCGTGCCATGTTTCGTTTCGACGACATGATGCAGCCGATGCGCCTGAATGATCCGCTTCATATAGCGCGAACGCGGGACATAACGGTGCCCCACCCGGCGATGCACGATGACGTCGTGAAAGCCGAAATAGATCGCGCCATAAGCAGCGATCCCCGCGCCGATCCAGGTGCATCCCGGCCACCAGCCGAGCTGAACCCCGCCGAGCAGCAGTACGAACGAAGGCACGGCGAAGATCGCCGCATAGAGATCGTTGAGTTCCCAATTGCCCGTGCGCGGGCGGTGATGGCTGGCGTGCAGGAACCAACCCGGCCCGTGCATGACCCAGCGATGCGCCGCATAGGCGAACGCTTCCATGCCGATCACGGTGGCCACGAACAACAATATTCCGGAAATCAGGTCCATGACGATTGCCCATAGCCGTAGCGGCAGCGCGATGCGAGTGGTTGACGAGTCTGCGAAGGGGTGGATTCGCGCTCTGTGCTGTGCTTAAGGCACGCTCGAAAAATTCTCTAACAGGCAAGGCGGGCTGCGCATGAACATCCACGAATATCAGGCCAAGGAACTTCTTGCGAAATTCGGCGTCCCCGTGCCCGCCGGCTATGCGGCGATGAGCGTCGAGGAAGCCGTCGAGGCAATGGGCAAGCTGCCCGGGCCGCTCTACGTCGTAAAGGCGCAGATCCACGCCGGCGGCCGCGGCAAGGGCAAGTTCAAGGAATTGCCGCCCGAAGCCAAGGGCGGTGTCCGCCTCGCCAAGAACGAACAGGAAGTGCGCGAAGCCGCGAACGAAATGCTGGGCAACACGCTCGTCACGGTCCAGACCGGCGAAGCGGGCAAGCAGGTTCAGCGCCTCTACATCACCGATGGCGTCGATATCGAAAAGGAATTCTACCTCGCGCTGCTGGTCAACCGCGCGTCGGGCCGCATTTCCTTCGTCGCCTCGACCGAAGGCGGCATGGACATCGAAACCGTGGCGCATGACAGCCCGGAAAAGATCCACACGATCGACGTCGACCCCGCGACCGGCTTCATGCCGCATCACGGCCGCTCGGTCGCCGCTGCGCTCGAACTCGAAGGCGATCTCGCCAAGCAGGCGGCCAAGGTCGCCAGCACGCTCTATGCCGCGTTCCTGGGCACCGATGCCGCGCAGATCGAAATCAATCCGCTCGCCGTCACCGGCGACAACAAGCTGATGGTGCTCGACGCCAAGGTCGGCTTCGATTCGAACGCGATGTTCCGCCACAAGGATCTGGCCGAACTGCGCGACCTGACCGAAGAAGACCCGATGGAGATCGAGGCGTCGAAATACGACCTCGCCTATATCAAGCTCGACGGCGACATCGGTTGCATGGTCAACGGCGCGGGTCTGGCCATGGCGACGATGGACATCATCAAGCTCAACGGCATGTTCCCCGCCAACTTCCTCGATGTCGGCGGCGGCGCCAACACCGAAAAGGTGACGGCGGCGTTCAAGATCATCCTCAGCGATCCGGCGGTGAAGGGCATCCTCGTCAACATCTTCGGCGGGATCATGAAGTGCGACGTCATTGCCGAAGGCATCGTCGCGGCGGCCAAGGAAGTGAACCTTTCGGTGCCGCTCGTCGTTCGTCTCGAGGGCACCAATGTTCAGCAGGGCAAGGACATTCTTGCCAATTCCGGCCTTCCGATCGTGCCGGCGAACGACCTGGGCGACGCCGCCCAGAAGATCGTCGCCGAAGTGAAGAAGGCCGCCTGACCCGGTACGCCGCGAACAGCGGCGGCCGGCGACCGAAAAAACGGGAAGGAAGCAAATGAAGGTACTCGTACCGGTCAAGCGCGTGCTTGATTACAACGTCAAACCCCGCGTGAAGGCGGACGGCAGCGGCGTCGACCTCGCCAACGTCAAGATGTCGATGAACCCGTTCGACGAAATCGCCGTCGAAGAGGCGATTCGCCTGAAGGAAGCGGGCAAGGTGACCGAGATCGTCGCGGTGTCGATCGGCGAAGCCAAGGCGCAGGAAACGCTGCGCACCGCGCTAGCCATGGGCGCCGATCGCGCGATCCTGGTCACGGCCGAGGAAAAGGTCGAGCCGCTGGGCGTTGCCAAGATCCTCGCCAAGATCGTCGAAGAGGAATCGCCCGAGATGGTGATCCTCGGCAAACAGGCGATCGACGACGACAACAACCAGACCGGCCAGATGCTCGCCGCACTGCTCGGCTGGGGTCAGGGCACGTTCGCCAGCAAGGTCGAAATCGCCGACGGCGCCGCCAAGGTGACGCGCGAAGTCGATGGCGGCCTCGAAACCGTCAGCCTCAAGCTGCCGGCGATCGTCACCACCGACCTGCGCCTCAACGAGCCGCGCTATGCCTCGCTGCCCAACATCATGAAGGCGAAGAGCAAGCCGCTCGCGAACAAGACGCCCGCCGATTACGGCGTCGATGTCGCGCCGCGCCTGACGACGCTCAAGGTCACCGAGCCGCCCAAGCGCCAGGCCGGCATCAAGGTGCCCGATGTCGACACGCTCGTCGCCAAGCTCAAGGAAATGGGCGTCGCGTAACCGCATCCGAAACATTCCGTTCGCCCTGAGTAGGGGCTGAGCGAAGCCGAAGACCCGTATCGAAGGGCCCTTCGATACGCCATTTCGACAAGCTCAATGGCTACTCAGGGCAAACGGTTAGAAAACCGAGGTTGAAACTATGAAGACTCTGGTTTGGGTCGAACACGACAATGCGTCGGTCAAGGACGCGACGCTCGCCGCCGTCACCGCAGCTTCGAAGCTGGGTGAAGTGCACCTGATCGTTGCCGGTTCGGGCTGCGCGGGCGTTGCCGACGCCGCCGCGAAGATTGCGGGCGTGGGCAAGGTCCACCTCGCCGACGACACGGTCTATGAACACGCGCTCGCCGAAAATGTCGCGCCGCTGATCGCATCGCTGATGGCCGATCACGACGCGTTCGTGACGCCCGCGACGACCACCGGCAAGAATATCGCGCCGCGCGTCGCCGCGCTGCTCGATGTCATGCAGATCAGCGACATCCTGTCGGTCGAAAGCGACGACACGTTCACGCGTCCGATCTATGCCGGCAACGCGATCGCCACCGTCCAGTCGAAGGACGCGAAGAAGGTGATCACCGTGCGCGGCACCGCGTTCGAAAAGGCCGCTGCCGAAGGCGGTTCGGGCAGCGTCGAAGCGGTTTCGAGCGAAGGCGACAAGGGGCTTTCGAGCTTCGTCGGCGCCGAAATCGCCAAGAGCGAGCGTCCGGAGCTGACCAGCGCCAAGATCGTCGTATCGGGCGGCCGCGCGCTGCAGAATGGCGAGAATTTCAAGGAAATCATCGAACCGCTCGCCGACAAGCTGGGCGCCGCAGTCGGCGCATCGCGCGCCGCGGTCGATGCGGGCTATGTTCCCAACGACTATCAGGTCGGCCAGACCGGCAAGATCGTCGCCCCGGAAGTCTATATCGCCATCGGCATTTCGGGCGCGATCCAGCACCTTGCCGGCATGAAGGATTCCAAGACGATCGTCGCGATCAACAAGGACGAAGACGCGCCGATCTTCCAGGTCGCCGATCTCGGCCTCGTCGCGGACCTGTTCAAGGCCGTGCCGGAGATGACCGAAAAGCTCTGAGCTTCACCCGTGAATCTCGAACAACATGGGGCGGCGCACCTTCCCGGTGCAGCCGCCCCATTTCTTGATGCGCTCGACGCCGTGGTGGCGGGACAGCCCGAGGGTCGGGCCGGGATTCGCCTCCAAGCTCTGGACGACCTGCGCGGCCTATTGGCGCCGAACCGCTTGGGACGTTTTGCCGTCGACATCCTCGGCGCAGCAGCCCGCCCGGCTCGGGCAATATTGTTCGACAAGAGCGCAGCAACCAACTGGGCGCTCGGCTGGCACCAGGACCGCACTATCGCGGTACAGGCGCGCGCCGACCTGCCCGGTTTCGGCCCCTGGAGCACCAAGGCCGGAATGATCCACGTGGAACCGCCCTTCGCGATCATCGAGCAGATGGTGACGCTCCGCATCCATCTCGATCCGGTGGGCGTCGAAAATGCGCCCCTGCTCATTGCCCCGGGCTCGCACGCGATGGGGAAGCTGCGCGACGACGCTATAGCGCCCGCCGTGGCGCGCTGCGGCCGCCATGCCTGTCTGGCGGAGCGTGGCGACATCTGGATGTATCGCACACCGATCGTCCATGCCTCGGCGCGCTCCGAAAGCCCGACCCGGCGGCGGCGCGTGCTTCAGGTCGATTATTCGGCGGACGATCTGCCTCCCCCACTGGCTTGGTCAGGGGTCTAGGGGGAATCCCGGTCCCGGTGTCACCAACCCGGCCTTGCGGCCATCGCCGCCCGGGATCATTCGCAATCCATCGAGCCTCTTGGACGCGCAGATTCCCGCGCGAACAAGACCCGGAAATTCGGCAAATCGACTGGTGCGGCAGACGCCCCCGCGATCGTGGCATTCTGACATCCTTCGACGCCGGATCAATTTCGGCCTCGTGCCTTACCGCCCGCCCTCCGATGCCGCGGGGTGTGACGGCGCGGCGATATCGCCCCCCGTGATGCGCACAGGATCGGCCGCGCCGGGAATATCGATCGGATAGCTGCTCTCCGGATCAAGCGTGGCCAGCGGTGCCGGCCTGTCGCTGCGCTGGAATATCAGCGTCGGCCCGGGCGTGTCGGTCCAGCCAAGCGTCGCAGATCCATCGGTCTGAATGGTGAAATCCATCGCTTCGGTGCGGGTGCTACGCGGGGATAGGAACAGGATATGCAGCCCCGTCTCACCCGATTCGGCGCTTTTCGCGACCTGAGTCACGCTGCCGCCTTCGGCCTTGGTCAGCACGGTTGATTCGCGATTGAGCAGAAACTGGGCGGGCCGGGTCCACACGACATGCCAGCCGCCCTCCGCCGTCGAATCGCGCGTCACGTCGATGCGCATCAACACCTGTCCGCGCGACGTCATCGTCCAATGCCCCTCCGGATCGCCTGCCTCCTGGGCATGGGCCACCGACATCATCGACATCAGCAACAACGCAATTGCCGCAACCATCCTACGCATAGCTACTCCCATTCTCACACGGTCTTCAGCCTTAACGCCGAACATGTCGTTTTGGCGGCAAGATCGGGCCAATCGCCGCGTCGGCTTGCCGAAATCGCACGCCGGGTTGCGGCGCGCGCCATTGACGCTGCGCTGCAACATAGCCACTTGCCATCGATGTCCAGCGCCTCCACCCACCGCCGCTATCCCGTCGGCCTCGTCCATTTCGCGCTTGCCATGGGCGGGTTCGCGATCGGCACTACCGAATTCGCGACGATGAGCCTGCTGCCCTATTTCGCGCCGGGGCTGGGCATTGACGAACCGACCGCGGGCCATGTGATCAGCGCCTATGCCGCCGGCGTCGTCGTCGGCGCGCCGCTGCTCGCGGTGCTGGGCGCCCGCATGCCGCGACGCCGCCTGCTCGTGCTGCTGATGGCGGTATTTGCGCTTGCCAACGGGCTCAGCGCGCTGGCGCCCACCTATCACTGGATGCTGTTGTTCCGATTTGTCAGCGGGTTGCCGCACGGCGCCTATTTCGGCGTCGCCGCGCTGGTCGCCGCCTCGCTCGTTCCGCACGGAAAGCGGACACAGGCGGTCGGGCGCGTCATGCTCGGCCTCACCGTAGCGACCGTGATCGGCGTGCCGCTTGCCAACTGGCTGGGGCAGGTCGCGGGCTGGCGCTGGGGCTTTGCCGTGGTCGCCGCGCTTGCCGCCGCCACTGCCGCGACGGTGTTCGCCGTGGCGCCGCGCGTGCCCGCCGATCCCGATGCCAGCCCGGCAAAGGAACTCGCCGCGCTCAAACAGGGGCAGGTCTGGCTGACGCTCGGCATCGGCGCGATCGGCTTTGGCGGCATGTTCTGCGTCTATACCTATGTCGCGTCCACCCTGCTCGAAGTGGCGCAGGTGTCCGACGGCTGGATTCCGCTCGTCCTCGCGATTTTCGGCCTTGGCATGACGGCGGGCAACATCATCGTTCCGCGCTTTGCCGATCGTGCGCTGATGCCCACGGCGGGCGCGCTGCTGCTGTGGAGCACGGCGATGCTGGCACTGTACAGCGTCGCGGCGGGCAATGTCTGGACGCTGACGATCACGGTCTTCGCGATCGGCTGGGGCGGCGCGCTCGGCGCGATTTTGCAAACCCGGCTGATGGACGTTGCAAAGGACGGTCAGGGGCTCGCTGCAGCGCTCAATCATTCGGCGTTCAACATCGCCAATGCGATCGGCCCGCTGCTCGGCGGGATGGCGATCGCTGCGGGCTGGGGCTTTCCGTCGACCGGTCTGGTCGGTGCCGGGCTCGCCTTTGGCGGCTTCCTCGTCTGGCTGGTAGCGATCGCCATGGACCGCCGCAGCGGCAAAGGGGCCATTGTCGCCCCTGCCTGCTAAAAGGCGTCGAGAAACGTCCTGACGTTCGCCCCGATTGCTTCGATCGTATAGCCGCCTTCCATCAGGATCGCGGTCGGCCATTGGCGCGCCGATATATCGCGCGCCAGAACGGCATAATCTTCCGTTTCGATCCCGAAAAAGGAGATTTTGTCGCCGGCAAAGGTGTCGACGCCCAGACTGACGATCAGCAGCTCCGGCCCGAACGCCGCAATCGCATCGAGCGCGTGGGTCAGCGCATCGCGATAGGGCGCCAGATCGGTCCCGCGCGGCAGCGGCAGGTTGCGCGTCGCTCCCGCGCCCACCCCCGTGCCACACTCATCGGCATGGCCCCAGAAGAAGGGATAATCGGTCGCCGGATCGGCATGGATCGACGCGTAGAACACGTCATCACGTTCGAGGAATATGTCCTGTGTGCCGTTGCCGTGATGATAGTCGATGTCGAGGATCGCGACTCGCGCCCGCCCCGCATCGCGCGCCGCCTGCGCTGCGATCGCGGCGTGGTTGAGGTAGCAATAGCCGCCGCAATAATCCGCCCCCGCATGATGGCCGGGCGGTCGGCACAGCGCAAAGGCAACGCGCTCGCCGTCTAGCACCGCATGCGTCGCCGCCAGCGCGCACTGGCTCGCCCAATAGGCGCTGGTCCAGCTGTCGAGCGTGATCGGGGTCGACGCATCGAAACTATATTGGCCGATCAGCGCATCGACACGCGTGAGGTTCAGCGGCCGCCGCCCGACCACCGGCCAGACATAGCCGGTGGCGTCGCCGCTCCGCCCCGCATCGGCCCATAGCTGCGGAACCCGCTTCAGAAAGTCGATATAGGCTGCATCGTGCACCGCCAGGATCGGGCCCTCGCCGCGATCCTCCGGCGCGTCCAGCCCCGGCAGCGCGGCGGCAACTGCCTCCGCACGCGCCGGGCTTTCGGCATAGGCCATATAGCCGCCGTTATGCAGTTCGCGTTCCGGCGCGTGGAGCAACTCGCGCCGGTCGAAAAAGCCCCGCATCACTTGTTGAACAGCGCTTTATACTCCGCCGGGGTGCGGCCGCCGCGCTTTGCCTTGCGCACCTTGGCCACTTTCCGCGGCGTCGGCGCGAAACGCAGCACCAGGAAGCCCACCACGGCCGACAGGATCGAACCGCACAGCACGCCGATCTTCACTTCATCGACCAGCAATTCGTTGCCGGGGAAAGCCAGGCCGCCGATGAACAGGCTCATCGTGAAGCCGATGCCGGCCAACAGCGACACGCCATAGATCTGCGCCCAGGTGGAGCCCCCCGGGCGGGGCGCGAAGCGCGTCTTGTGCGCGATCCAGATGCTGCCGAAAATGCCGATCTGCTTGCCCAGGAACAGGCCCGCCGCAATGCCCAGCGGCAACGGCAACAGCAGCACATCGGGGCCCAGCCCCGCCAGCGAAACGCCGGCATTGGCAAATCCGAACAACGGCACGATCAGATAGTTGGACCAGGGCGCAATGCCGTGCTCCAGCTTGTGCAGCGGCGATTCCTCATCGTCGGGATGGCCGGGCGATTTGGTGATCGGGATCATCATCGCCGCCAGCACGCCCGCGATCGTCGCATGCACCCCCGACAGGAAGACGAAATACCAGAGCAGCGCCGCAAGCAGCAGATAGAGCCAGAGATGGCGCACGCCGCTGCGGTTGAGGACATACATCACCGCCAGAACGAACGCCGCACCCAGCAGCGCCAGCGTATTGATATGCGCGGTATAGGCCAGCGCGATGATCGCCACTGCGCCCATATCGTCGACGATCGCGACCGTGGTCAGGAACAGTTTGAGCGAGGTCGGTGCGCGACGGCCCAGAATCGCCAGCACGCCGATCGCAAAGGCAATGTCGGTCGCGGCGGGCACGGCCCATCCGGCATGGACATCGACCGGGCTGCTTGCGGTGATGGCGAGATAGATCGCCGCCGGGACGACCATGCCCGCCGCTGCCGCAACCACGGGCAGCCGCCGCCGCGTCCAGCTGTTCAGCCGCCCGTCGACGAACTCGCGTTTGATTTCCAGCCCGACGAGCAGGAAGAAAATCGCCATCAGCCCGTCATTGATCCACAGGTGCAGCGTCATCGGCCCGTGATGCTCAGAGATCGTCGGCCCGATTTTCCAATGCAACGCATCGAAATAGGCTTCCGAAACTCCCGCAATGTTGGCGACCACCATCGCCAGCGCGGCAGCGGCGATCAGGATGATGCCGCCTGCTGCCTCGCTCGCCAGAAAATCGCGCAGAGCCGATTGGCGATGCCGCTTGGTCGAATGGGCCATGGGTCTCCTCTATATGCTCCGCGTCTCACCTATCCGCTTCGGCGCCAGTCGCAAAGCCCCGGGGCATTGCCGCGGCGCGAAACAGCGCTTAATCCCCCGCGGATGGAAGCGCACCCCGGGATCGGCCTTCGTCACAACCCCCTGCTGGACTGGTGGCGCGGGCATATCGTCGCCACGATCGAGCATGTTCGCGTGGTCGAAAAAGTGAGCGCAGAGAGCCGGTGGAACGCGCGCTATGCGTTCATGGTGCTGATGTCTGCGGGCATCGCGGTGCTGGGATTGCTGCAAAGTTCGGCGCCGGTGGTGATCGGGGCGATGCTGCTTTCGCCGCTGATGGGCCCGATCATGGGGCTGGGATTTGGGCTGGCGACGTTCGACTGGTCGGAAATCCGCACCTCCACCTTCGCGCTGGCGCTCGGATCGCTGATCGCGGTGCTGTTTACTGCGACGATCGTGCTGTTTTCGCCGCTGCAGAATGTGACGCCCGAAATCGCGGCGCGCACCCGTCCCAATCTGTTCGATCTGGGCGTCGCGCTGTTCTCCGCGCTTGCCGGTGCCTATGCGATGGTGCGCGGGCGCGAAGGGACGATCGTCGGCGTCGCCATCGCCACGGCGCTGATGCCGCCGCTTGCGGTGATGGGCTTCGGTCTCGCCACGCTCAACGGCACGGTGCTGGGCGGCGCGACTCTGCTGTTCGTCACCAACCTGATGACGATCGCGGTCACCGCCGCGGTCGTTGCGCGCTTCTATGGTTTCGGCACGCATCTCTCGCCGCAGCATACGGTGCTGCAGACGGTGGTCGTGCTCGGCATCCTGATCGCCTTCGTCATTCCGCTGACGCTGTCGCTGCTCCAGATCGTCTGGGAGACCAATGCCTCGCGCCAGATTCGCGACGTCATCACCAGCCAGTTCGAAAACGACGCCCGCGTCGATCAGGTCGAAGTCGATTACCGCACCGATCCGATCAGCGCGACCGCGACGATCCTGACTCCGGAATTCCAGTCCGACGCCGAAAAGGATTCGGAGGCCACGCTTGGCCGCCTGCTCGGCCAGCCGGTCGACGTCACGCTCGAACAATATCGCGTCAACACCAGCGCGCAGGCCGAAGCGCAGCAAATCGCCTCGGCCCAGGCCAGCGCGCGCGCGCAGGCCGCCGATCGCATCGCGACGCGCACCGTCGAACAGCTCGCGCTCGTCGCCGGCGTCGATCAGAGCGCCGTGCTGCTCGATCGCGATCATCAGCGTGCCGTGGTGACTGCGGCAACGCTGCCGGGCGCGACGCTCGCCTCTTATTATGCGCTCGAAAAGCGCGTGGCGGCGGCGGCAAAGGACTGGACGATCACGCTGATCCCGCCCGCCGCGCCGCTGCCGCAGGTCAGTTTCGGCGACGCCACCACCAATGACGACGGCGAAACCGTTCCCGCCGCGCCCGATGCCGAGGGAAAGCGCGCGCTCGACATCGCCGCATGGGGCGCACGGCGCCTGAACGTGCCGATCGGCGTGTCGGGCAATGCGGAGCGCGTTGCGCTGGTCGTCGACGCGCTGCGCAAGGCAGGGGTGAACGCAGTGGCGCGCGACGGACGCACCGGCAGCGAAAACGGCGTCCGCCTCGAATGGCTGGCACCGAGCGAAGCGGGCGAGACGGCGCAGTAACGCCGCCCCGCCTTTCAGCTCAGGCGGCTTTGCCCAGCGCCTCGCCAATCAGCTTGCGGCTGTTTTCGATGCCGTACAGCGCGATGAAGCTGCCCATACGGGGGCCCTGGCTCGACCCAAGCAGCGTCTCGTACAGCGCCTTGAACCAGTCGCGCAGCGCTTCCTTGCCGAACTGCGCCTTGCCGATTTCATAGACCGCGTTCTGGATATCCTCGGCCGAAGCATCCGCCGGCATCGCCGCCAGCTGATCGTCCAGTTCCCTGAGCGCCGTCACTTCCACCCCCTCGGGCGCACGGCGCGAAAGCGTCGGCACGACAAAATCGCGGGCATAGGCCAGCGCCTTGTCGATCAGCGAATCGAGCGCGGGATAAGTCGCCGGATCTGCATCGGGCACATAGTTGGAGAGATAGCCCCACACCTGTTCCTTCGACGCATCGCCCATCACCCCGACCAGGTTGAGCAGCAGGCCGAAGGTGACCGGCAGCTTTTCGGCGGGCGGCGGGCCATTATGGATATGGTGCACCGGGTTGCCGAGCTGCTGCTCGATCGGCTGATCGGCATAGCGCTCGCGAAACTGCCAATATTCGTCCACTGCGCGCGGGATCACGCCCATGTGCAGCGCCTTGGCCTTTTTCGGCTCGCGGAAGATGTAGAAAGCCAGGCTCTCGTCCGAACCATAGGTCAGCCACTGGTCGAGGCTCAGGCCATTGCCCTTCGACTTTGAAATCTTCTCGCCCTTTTCGTCGAGGAACATTTCATAGTTGAAGCCCTCGGGCGGCCGTCCGCCGAGCACGCGACAGATCTTGGACGACTGGATCACCGAATCGATCAGATCCTTGCCCGCCATTTCATAATCGACGCCCAGCGCATACCAGCGCATCGCCCAGTCGACTTTCCATTGCAGCTTGGCCTTGCCGCCGAACACGGTCTGTTCGACGCGTTCCCCTTCATCGTCGAACGCGATCATGCCCGTCTCGGGGTCGAGCACTTCGACCGGCACCTGCAGCACGACACCCGACTTGGGGCTGACCGGCAGCACCGGCGAATAGGTCGCCTGCCGCTCGGCGCGCAGCGTCGGCAGCATCACGTCCATGATGCCCTGATATTTGCGCAGCACCTGGCGCAGCGCATCGTCGAACTTGCCCGATCCATACATGTCGGTCGAGCTGATGAACTCATAGTCGAACCCGAACCGGTCGAGAAACTCGCGCAGCTTCGCATTATTGTGATGCGCAAAGCTTTCGAATTGGCCGAACGGATCGGGCACCTGCGTCAGCGGCTTGCCCAGATTGGCGGCAAGCAGCTCCTGATTGGGCACATTGTCCGGCACCTTGCGCAGCCCGTCCATATCGTCGCTGAACGCAATCAGGCGCGTCGGAATGTCCGAGATAGCCTCGAACGCACGGCGCACCATCGTCGTGCGCAGCACTTCGTTGAACGTGCCGATATGCGGCAGGCCCGACGGGCCATAGCCGGTTTCGAACAGCACATAGCCTTTCTCCGGCGCGCCCTTTTCATAGCGTTTGAGCAGCTTGCGCGCTTCTTCAAACGGCCATGCCTTGGACGTCAGTCCTGCGGAGCGGAGATCGATAGTGTCTGTCATCGTGCCGCGCATCTGGCGCGTACAGGCAAAAATCGCAATGCTTGGCTGTGAAGCGGGCAGCCACACCGTTGAACGCAAACCGCCTTATGTGTATAATATTTGCGAAGGATACACATCATGCGCACCAATATCGAAATTGACGACCGGCTGATGGCCGAAGCAATCCGCGCAACGGGGCTGCGGACCAAGCGCGAGACTGTGGAGCTCGCCTTGCGCACGCTCGTGAAATTGCGCCGCCAGGCCGATCTCAAGAGCCTTCGCGGAAAGATCGACTGGCAGGGCGATCTCGAAACAATGCGGACAGACGGGTGATCCTCGTCGATTCGAGCGTGTGGATCGATTATTTTCGCGGCGACCCCGGTCCGCATGTCGAAACGCTCGACCGGCTGCTAGGCAGCACTCCCGTCGCGATCGGCGACCTGATGCTGGCGGAGGTTTTGCAAGGCTTCACCAGCGAGCGCGACTTTCTCCGCGCCGAACGAATGCTCGCAGCGTTGGATGTGGTCGAGATCGGTGGGCGTACGATCGCCATTCAGGCCGCGCGCAATTTTCGCATGCTCCGAATGCTGGGGGTCACCATCCGGAAAACGATCGATACGCTGATCGCCACGCGCTGCATCGCTGACGGGTTGGAACTGCTTCACAATGATCGCGATTTCGATCCGTTCGTCGAACATCTCGGGCTGATGATCGTCGGAACTGCCATGTCGGGGACCGATTAGATCACCGCGCTCCCTCGTCATCCCGGGCTTGACCCGGGATCCAGCTTCTTCTTCTCTTCCAACCGTCGCGAAAAGGCAGCCGGGCCCCGGATCAAGTCCGGGGTGACGGCGAAGCGCAGGTACAAAAATCCCCCGCACCCTCTGTCCTACAGCGGAACATTCGTGCAACATTGCGCCCATGGCGCATCTCCTCGCCCC
>PAOI01000065.1 GCA_002707985.1 Sphingomonas sp.
CTTGCCCCTGCACTCTCAACTGCAATGTGATCGCCTCAGCGCCATGACAACGACTCCCGAAATCGCAGCACTTGTCGCCGCCGCGCGAAATGCCGCCGCCCATGCCCACGCGCCCTATTCGCGCTTTGCGGTGGGTGCTGCCCTGCTGATGCGGGACGGCGATATCCTGACCGGTACGAATTTCGAAAATGCCAGCTATGGCCTCTCGCTATGCGCCGAAACGGTGGCGGTGGCCGCTGCCAATGCACAGGGCCGGATGCGCGAAATCGTCGCCGTCGCAGTGACCGGTGGTGCGATGGATGCCGACGGCACGATGCGCGGCGACGCGATCGTCAGCCCGTGCGGACGGTGTCGCCAGATCCTCAATGAAGTGGCGCAGATGGCCGGGCTTGACCTTCCGATCCATTGTACGGCGGCGGAGGGTGGCGCGATTGCGAGCTACCGACTGTCGGAGCTGCTACCGCACGCCTTTGGGCCTGCGGATCTGGGACTGGCGTAGCCCGGAGACAGCATTTGCGCTGATCATGTCAAAGCGCCGCCTTCTTTCCTGCGAATGCAGAAGGAAGAACGGCGCTTCGACAATATCAGCGTATACGAAATGCGGTCGCCCGGGCCTTACGCCGTGTAGGTGACCTTCTTCACGGCCTCGACCACGCGCGTCGCATCGACGATGGCGATTTTTTCGAGATTGGCGGCATAGGGAAGCGGTACGTCGACATTGGTGACGCGCAGCACCGGCGCGTCGAGGTCGTCGAACCCCTCTTCCATCGCGATCGTGCTGATCTCGCTGGCGATCGAACAGACCGGCCAGCCTTCCTCGACCACCACCATGCGGTTGGTCTTCTTCAGGCTTTCGAGCACCGTCGCCTTGTCGAGCGGGCGCAGCGTGCGCAGATCGATGACTTCCGACTCAATCCCCTCACCCGCCAGCGTTTCCGCCGCTTCCAGCGCAACGCCGACGCCGATCGAATAGGATACGATCGTTACGTCGCTGCCCGGCCGCACGATCCGCGCCTTGCCGATCGGCAGGACAAAGTCGTCGAGCTTCGGAATTTCGAAGCTGCGCCCGTACATCAGCTCGTTCTCGAGGAACACGACCGGATCCTCGCTGCGGATTGCCGCCTTGAGCAGCCCCTTGGCATCGGCTGCGTCATAGGGCGCGATCACGATCAGGCCCGGCACGCTGGCGTACCAGGGACCGTAATTCTGGCTGTGCTGCGCCGCGACGCGGCTCGCTGCACCATTGGGCCCGCGGAACACGATGGGGCAGCGCATCTGGCCGCCCGACATGTAATTGGTCTTCGCCGCCGAATTGATGATGTGGTCAATCGCTTGCATCGCGAAATTGAAGGTCATGAACTCGACGATCGGCTTCAGCCCGCCCATGGCGGCGCCCGTACCGACCCCGGCAAAGCCATATTCGGTGATCGGCGTATCGATCACGCGCTTGGCGCCGAATTCTTCGAGCAGGCCCTGCGTCACCTTGTACGCGCCCTGATATTCGGCGACTTCCTCACCCATCACGAACACGCGCGGATCGGCACGCATTTCCTCGGCCATTGCGTCGCGAAGCGCTTCGCGGACCGTGACCTTCACCATCTCGGTGCCTTCGGGCACTTCGGGATCGCGCGCCTGCGGCTTTACGTCGGCCAGCTGCGACGTGCCGGTTTCCTTCGGCTCGGGCTTGCCTGCCGCGTCCTTGGGCGCGGGTTCCTCGGCAGCGGCTTCGGGCTTTTCCTCTGCCTTGGGTGCTTCGACGCTGGCGGCATCCTCGCCTTCTTCGGCGATCAGCGCGATGACGGTGCCGACCTTCACATTGTCGGTGCCGGCCTCGACCAGGATCTTCGCGATCGTGCCTTCATCGACGGCTTCGAATTCCATCGTCGCCTTATCGGTTTCGATCTCGGCCATGATGTCGCCCGAAGAAACCGTGTCGCCTTCCTTCACCAGCCATTTGGCCAGCGTGCCTTCCTCCATGGTGGGCGACAGCGCCGGCATTTTGATTTCGACTGCCATCTCAATAGCTCTCCACCAGCACGTCGGTATAAAGTTCGCTCGGATCGGGTTCGGGCGTCGTTTCGGCGAAATCGGCCGATTCGTTCACGATCTTGCGGATTTCCTTTTCCAGCGCCTTGAGTTCCTCTTCCTGGACGCCGGCAGCCTCCAGCTCGCGCTTGGCATGTTCGATCGGATCGGATTTCTCGCGCACCGACTGCACTTCCTCACGGCTGCGATATTTGGCCGGGTCGGACATCGAGTGGCCGCGATAGCGATAGGTTTTCATCTCGAGGATGATCGGCCCCTTGCCCGCGCGGACCCAGGCAAGCGCTTCCTCGGCCGCGCCGCGCGCCGCCAGCACGTCCATGCCATCGACCTGAATGCCCGGAATGCGGAAGCTTTCGCCCCGGCGATACAGCTGATCTTCCGCCGAAGAGCGATTGACGCTGGTGCCCATGGCGTACTGGTTGTTTTCGATCACATAAACGATCGGCAGCTTCCACAGCTCGGCCATGTTGAAGCTTTCGTACACCTGACCCTGATTGGCCGCGCCGTCGCCGAAATAGGCGAGCGTGATCCCGCCATCTTCATTGTACTTGTGCGCGAAGGCCAGGCCCGTGCCGAGCGCGACCTGCGCGCCGACGATGCCGTGACCGCCATAGAATTTATGCTCGGTCGAGAACATGTGCATCGACCCGCCCTTGCCCTTCGAGATACCAGCCTCGCGACCGGTAAGCTCGGCCATGATGACCTTGGGGTCGATGCCGTAGGCGAGCATGTGGCCGTGATCGCGATAACCGGTGATCACCGAATCCTTTTCGTGATCCAGCGCCGATTGCAGGCCGACCGCCACTGCTTCCTGACCGATATAGAGGTGGCAGAAGCCGCCGATCAGGCCGAGGCCGTAAAGCTGCCCCGCCTTTTCCTCGAAACGGCGGATAAGCAGCATGCGCTTGTACAGCTCGAGCAGCTCGTCCTTGTCGGCCTTGTACCGCTGCGGTTCGTTCGGCCGTTCGCGGTTGGGTTTGGCTGGTTCACTTTTGCGGCGTGTCGCCGGGGTTTTTGCCACAGATATCCTCGCGTCCCTGTTGGGAAGAATTGGTGCGTATATGCGTTTCGCTACGCGCGACGCAACGTCAACGCATATACGGTGCGTGCGTTCAAAACACAGGCGATTGCAAGAATCGCAATCGCCCTGTTGCAGCTGGCCTCACCAGCCTGACGAAAATACTCGGATATTGACGGGATGACAGTTGCCGGGCGGCCGCCCGCTCAATCCAGCGGGACGATGATTTCATCCGGTCGCGCAACGTTCAGCTTCTTGCGCGCCAGTTCGTCGACAAGATCGGGATCCGCACCCTTCGGGTCGAGCAGATCGACCCGGTTCTTGAGTTCGGCGCGCTGGCGATCGAGCTTGGCATATTCCGCCTGACGCGTCTCCAGTTGTTGCCGCACTTCAGGATGCGTAAGCGCGCCGTTCGGGCCCAGCACGGCATAATAGCCGAAAAAGGCCATCGAAATCAGCGCCACGGCGGGAAACCCGGCGCGACGAAGGACCGAACGGAACGGCGAGCTACGCGACATATCCTGATTCTTGCTTAACTATCACTTTAAATCAAGCAGTAGTGATACGGAACCGGCGCTGAACGCGAAAGATCAGCGCAGGATGCTCCGCCCGGCATAGATCGCGGCATCCCCCAGCTCTTCCTCGATACGGATCAGCTGGTTGTATTTGGCGAGCCGGTCCGACCGCGCCAGGCTGCCGGTCTTGATCTGACCGCAATTGGTGGCGACCGCGAGATCGGCGATCGTCGCGTCCTCGGTCTCGCCCGAACGGTGCGACATGACGGCAGTGTAGGATGCGCGCTGCGCCATGGTCACTGCTTCGAGCGTTTCGCTGAGCGTCCCGATCTGATTGACCTTCACCAGCAGCGAGTTGGCGAGACCGTCCTTGATGCCCTGCCCCAGCCGCTTGGGATTGGTGACGAACAGATCGTCGCCGACCAGTTGCACCTTGCCGCCGATCTTGTCGGTCAGGATCTTCCAGCCTTCGAAATCATCCTCGGCCATCCCGTCCTCGATCGACAGGATCGGATATTTGCCGGCCAGATCGGCGAGGTAATCGGCCATTTCCGCCGGGGTGAGCGACTTGCCCTCACCCACCATCTCATATTTGCCGTTCTTGAAGAATTCGGTCGATGCGCAATCGAGCGCGAGCATCACGTCGTCGCCCGGCTTATAGCCAGCAGCCTCGATCGAGGTGAGGATGACGTCGATCGCATCGGTGGTCGAATTGAGCGCAGGCGCAAAACCGCCTTCATCGCCAACCGAGGTCGAAAGACCGCGCTCGGACAGCTTCTTTTTCAGGGTATGGAAAATCTCCGATCCGCAACGGACCGCCTCGACGATATTTTCCGCGCCGACCGGCATCACCATGAATTCCTGGAAATCGATCGGATTGTCGGCATGTTCGCCGCCGTTGATGATGTTCATCATCGGCACCGGCAGCGTCATCGCCGAAACGCCGCCGACATAGCGATAGAGCGGCAAGCCGCGCGCATCCGCCGCCGCCTTTGCCGCGGCCAGGCTGACGCCCAGAATCGCGTTGGCGCCCAGACGGCCTTTGTTATCCGTGCCGTCCAGATCGCACATCGCCATGTCGAGATCGACCTGATCCTCGGCGTTCATACCGATCACCGTTTCGGCAATCTCGCTGTTCACCGCTTCGACGGCTTGCGTCACGCCCTTGCCCAACCAGCGTGCCTTGTCGCCGTCGCGCTTTTCGACTGCCTCATGCGCGCCGGTCGATGCGCCGGAAGGGACCGCAGCGCGGCCGAAGCTGCCGTCTTCGAGCAGCACGTCCACCTCCACCGTGGGATTGCCCCGGCTGTCGAGAATCTGGCGTGCGTGCAGGTCGATGATTGCGGTCACGAAATGGTCTCCCTACGTAGAGAAGGCGGATCGTCGGTCGAAACGAGAGGCGCCTTATCGGCTTCGACCGCAATCGGCAATTGCAGGCGGGCGGGAACTCGTTACCCGCGCCATGGTTGTTGATCGAAACACTGGAAAGGGCTGAGCAATGGCGGACGACAAAACCCCCGAGGCAATTCCGGCGGAGCCGATCAAGGCCGGAGCCACCTCGCGTACGGCAAAAACGGGTGCCAAGGCGCCCAAAACTCCTGCAGATGCCGACACGCTGACGGCGGAAGCGCCGCTCAAGGACGGCGCCGGCAAGCGCAGCGCGAAGGACAGCATCAAGGAAGAAGCCAGCAAGATCGGCAATCAGGCCGCCGACCGCGCCCGCGGCTTCGCCGACGAAGGCAAGCAGCGCGCGACTGGTGCGCTTGACGAATTCGCCCGGTTGATGACCAGCGCGGCAGGCGATGTCGACGAAAAGCTCGGCCCGCAATATGGCAAATATGCCCGCTCGGCCGCCGAAGGCATTTCGGGCTTCTCCGATCAGTTGCGCGGCAAGGAAATCGACGATCTGATCGCCGATGCCAGTGCGTTCGTGAAGAAGAGCCCGGCGATCGCAGTCGGCACCGCCGCAGCGCTCGGCTTCGTCGTCGCACGACTGCTCAAGTCCGGGATCGACGCCGTTTCCGACGCTGACGAAGCCTGATCCGGCTCCCGGGGGGAAAGCGTGGCATCTGTTGATCCCGACGACGAGAGCATCGGCGCCCTGATCGCGCGGCTGGTCGAAGACGGTAAAGCCTATGGGCGTGCGGAATTCGACTATTACCGGATGCTCGCGTCGAAACGTCTTGCGCTGGCCCGCAACGGCATCATCGCGGGCGTCGTTGCGGCCCTGCTGGGCTTTGCGACGCTGATCGGGCTGATCGTCGGCGCGATCTTTAGCCTGTCGTTCATCATGCCCCCGGGTTTCGCGACATTGCTGGTGATCGGGCTTTGCGGCGCCGTCATTTATGGACTCGCGATCTTCGCGCGGAACCGGATCATGGCGGCACTTCGCCCCAAAGACGAGAAACTGCCGTGAGTGGGGATCCACGCGATATCGCGCTGGCGGAGCAGCGCTCACGCATTGCCCGGCAGCGATTTCTGGCAACGCTGGGAACCGCCAAGACGCGGCTGTCCCCCGCCATGATCGCTCAGGACGCGATGGAGAACGCAAAGGACAGTGCGAAATCCGTGGTGCGCAAGCATCCGCTTGCCGTCGTGGGCGTAGCGAGCGCGATCGGGTTGCTGCTTTCACGACGCCTGATCGGACGCCGGCTGGCACGGCGCAAAATAGAACATGCAACCGACGACACATCGTCGCGTTAGAAGCTATCGAATGAAAGGAATGCTGCGATGAGCGATGCGACCAACAGCAAGAACGTGATCGGCAACGCGCGCGAGCGTGCCCGCAAGACCGCCGAGACCGCCGGAGAGAATCCGCTGGCGCTGCTGGCCGGCGGCGTTGCGCTGGGCGTCCTGATCGGCGTGCTGATCCCGCGCCACAGCAAGGAAAAGGAGCTGCTCGCGCCGGTCGGCAAGCGGCTGGCCGATGGTGCAAAAGCTGCGGTCGAAACCGCACGCGACGCGGGCAAGGCCGAGCTCAACCAGCTGCTTCCGGCCAAGGACACGGCACGCGAAACCGTGACGCATATCCTCGAATCCGCAGCCAGTGCCGCAAAAAAGGCCGCAGCCAAGACGGATTAAGCCGTTAAGGGCGCTTCCGGGATTGCATGCTGCACCGCAGCGGCTAGACGCTTCGGCAAACAGGGCTGCGCCCGACCATCTCCCGGAGGTTGTACATGAGCAAATTGCATCTGGTGTTCGGCGGACGTGTGAACGATCCGACCGGACTTGATTTTGACGACAAGTCGCTCGACGTCGTCGGCATCTTTCCCGATTATGCCAGCGCCGAAAAGGCATGGCGCGGCGCGGCACAGCGCACGGTGGACGATGCCGAAATGAAATATGTCATTGTCCATCTGCACCGGCTGCTCGAACCCGATCTGGATCCGTCGGCCTGAAGCTGCGACCCGGCGCGCCGCTCAGGCGCGCCGCCAGCGCCAGGAAAGCAGCGGGCGGGCGAAAATCAGGCCGGTCACAAATCCGGCCATTGGCCCGGCAGCCTGAACGAACACGCCAGCGGGATGTCCGATGCTGAGCCCAAGGCTTATCACCGCCCACACGAGCGACAGCCAGATCGCCTGAACCGTACGCGCGCCGAACGGGCCGACCGGAGAGGCCTTCGGTTCCCCGAAAAGCATCGAATAGGCTCCCAGCATCGCGGCACTAGGCCCCAATGCGCCGATGAAGGGAAAAACCGAATCCGGCGCCAATATGAGCCGGGCGAGTGCGACGCTCGCGGCTGCACCCACATAGAGAAGAATGGTCGAGCGCGCGCCGATCACCTTTTCCACTTGTGAGCCCAGAAATGCGAGCATCGCAATCTCGAAGAAAAGCTCCAGAAAGCCGCCGGAGATCAGTACCGACGAAAATGGCGTGAGCCACGCGGGCAACGCCCAGATTCCAGGGTCATAAGCGACATCGCCCAGAAACCGCGCCGGCACGAAACCGCCGCCGAATATGGCGAGCACCCTCCACGGGCCGATCAGAACCAGCCCGGATACGACACCCGTCACAATCGCAATCCACGCCGTTGCGGAGCGGAGATTCATCGGATCAGATGAATTCGATTTTCGAAACCAGATAATAACGGTCGCCCGACGGCACCGTCACTTCGACATCGTCATCCACCTTGCGCCCGATCAGCGCCCGGCCGAGCGGGGAATTATAGCTGATCCGCCCGGTCTTGGCGTCGGCTTCGGTCTGGCCGACGATCTGATAGCGAACCGGCTTGTCGTCCTCGTCGAGCAGAGTCACGGTCGCGCCGAAAATCACCTTGTCGCCCGAAAGCTCGGTGGGGTCGATCACCTGCGCGCGCGACAGCTTGTCCTCGATATCGGCGATGGTCGCCTCTACCTGGCCCTGACGCTCTTTGGCGGCGTGATATTCGGCATTTTCCGAAAGATCGCCATGCGCGCGCGCTTCTTCGATCGCATCGACAATCAACGGGCGTTCCGCCTTCAGCCGTTTCAGCTCCGCCGTGAGCTTTTCATAGCCCTCGGCCAGCATCGGCATCTTGTCGACAGTCGCCATAAATTCGTCCTTCGTCTGGAGACGTCCCCTCCACCAGCCGACCCCTGATGGGGCCGCCCGCACATCAACGCCGGTTGTGGGGATTAATTGTGCGAACGCGAATAATAGGCCTGCAGAGGGCGTACTTCAAGACTTTGCCGCGCGAGCGCCACAATTGCCTCCGCGGCTGCGTTGCTGGCGGGAGCGGTGGTGAAATAGGGTATCTTCTGCGCCAGCGCCGAAGCCCGGATCGACGCAGAGTCCTTCAACGACTGCCAGCCTTCGGTCGTATTGAAGATCAGCGCGATGTCGCCGTCCATGATCCGATCGACGATATGCGGACGCCCCTGCGCCACCTTGTTCACTTTCTCGACCGCCAGACCCTGTTCGGCAAGGTAATCGGCGGTGCCGCCGGTCGCGACGAACGTGAACCCCGCGTCGATCAGCGTACGCACGCCCTTCACGATCACCGGTTTGTCGCTGTCCTTCACCGATACGAACACAGTGCCGCCAGTGGGCAGAGTCACCCCTGCCCCCATCTGCGCCTTGGCAAAGGCTGTGCCGAAATCGCGGTCGAGGCCCATCACTTCGCCGGTCGATTTCATTTCGGGCGAAAGCACCGGATCGACGCCGGGGAAGCGGCCCCAGGGGAACACCGCTTCCTTCACCGCGACATAATCCATGCTGCGGTCGATCGCCGGCATGTCGGCCAGCTTTTCGCCCGCCATCACCCGCGCGGCGATCTTGGCGATGGGCGCGCCGATCGCCTTGGCGACGAACGGCACGGTGCGGCTGGCGCGCGGATTTACCTCGATCAGGTACACCTCGCCATCCTTCACCGCGAACTGGATGTTCATCAGTCCCTTGACGCTCAGCGCGCGCGCCAGCGCTTCGGTCTGGCGCTCGATTTCGGCGATGATATCATCGGGCAGGCTGTATGGCGGGATCGAGCAGGCGCTGTCGCCCGAATGGACGCCGGCTTCCTCGATATGCTGAAGCACGCCCGAGACCACCACGCTGCTGCCATCCGCCAGCGCGTCCACATCCACTTCGACCGCATCGCGCAGATACTGGTCGATCAGCACCGGCGCATCGCCCGACACCTGAACTGCGGTTTCGATATATTCCTCAAGTTGCGCGCGGCCATCGACGATTTCCATCGCGCGGCCACCCAGCACGAAGCTGGGCCGCATCAGCACCGGATAGCCGATGCGTTCGGCCACCGCGATTGCCTCTTCGCGGCTGCGGGCGATGCCATTCGACGGCTGTTTGAGGTCCAGCTTCGACACCAGCTTGGCGAACCGCTCACGGTCCTCCGCCAGATCGATTGCGTCGGGCGAGGTGCCAAGGATCGGGATGCCGGCCGCTTCGATACCCGCGGCAAGGCTGAGCGGCGTCTGGCCGCCAAACTGGACGATCACGCCCAGCAATTCGCCCTTCGACTGTTCGACGTGCAGGATTTCCAGCACGTCTTCCACCGTCAGCGGCTCGAAATAGAGGCGGTCGGACGTGTCATAATCGGTGCTCACCGTTTCCGGGTTGCAGTTGACCATGATCGTTTCATAGCCCGCATCCGCCAGCGCGAAACAGGCGTGGCAGCAGCAATAATCGAACTCGATCCCCTGCCCGATCCGGTTAGGACCACCGCCCAGGATCACGATCTTCTTGCGATCGGATGGCATCGCCTCGTTTTCAGGCTCGCCAAAGCTCGGCGCTTCGTAGCTCGAATACATGTAGGGCGTTTTCGCCTCGAACTCGGCAGCGCAGGTGTCGATCCGCTTGAAGACGGGGCGCACGCCCAGCTTGTGGCGCAGCGCGCGCACTTCGGCTTCGGTAACGCCGCCGGTCATCGCCTTGACCGCTTCGTGGACAAGCCCCCCGCCGCGCGCTGCGCCGCGTTCCAGCCCTTCGCGGATATTCGCGGACTTGAGCGCCAGCCAGGCGAGGCGCTTGTCCGAAAAGCCCATCGATTTCAGGCGACGCATCCCCGCCGCGTCGCGCGGCAGGCCGTTGGCCATCACTTCCTCTTCGGCGTCGATGATTTCGCGGATACGCTGGAGGAACCACGGGTCGAAATGGGTGATCGACTGGATTTCCTCGAGGCTGAAGCCCTCGCGCATCGCCTGCGCCGCGATCAGCAGCCGGTCGGGCGTCGCCGTGCCGAGCGCAGCGATGATCGCATCGCGCGGCGCGCCGACCAGCCGGTCGACCTGATTGAACCCCGACAGCCCGGTTTCGAGGCCACGCAGCGCCTTTTGCAGGCTCTCATGGATCGAGCGGCCGATCGCCATCACTTCGCCGACCGACTTCATCGCGGTGCCAAGGTTGGGCTCGGCGCCCTTGAACTTTTCAAAGGCGAAGCGCGGGATCTTGGTCACCACATAATCGATCGTCGGTTCAAACGATGCCGGCGTCACGCCGGTAATGTCGTTCTCGATCTCGTCGAGCGTATAGCCTACCGCCAGCTTGGCCGCGACCTTGGCGATCGGGAAACCCGTCGCCTTCGACGCCAGCGCCGAGGAGCGGCTGACGCGCGGGTTCATTTCGATGACGATCAGGCGGCCATCCTTGGGATTGACCGCGAACTGCACGTTCGAACCACCGGTTTCGACGCCGATTTCACGCAGACAGGCGATGCTGGCATTGCGCATCACCTGATATTCCTTGTCGGTCAGCGTCAGCGCGGGCGCGACGGTGATCGAATCGCCGGTGTGGACGCCCATCGGATCGATATTCTCGATCGAACAGACGATGATGGCATTGTCCGCGCGATCGCGGACGACTTCCATCTCATATTCCTTCCAGCCGAGCAGCGATTCCTCGATCAGCACTTCGGTGGTCGGCGACGCGTCGAGGCCGCTGGCGACAATCTTGAGGAACTCGTCCTTGTTATACGCCACACCGCCACCGGTGCCGCCCATGGTGAAGCTGGGGCGGATGATCGCGGGCAGCCCAGTATGTTCCAGCGCGGCGAGCGCTTCCTCGATCGTGTGCGCTACGGCGGAACGCGCGCTTTCGAGACCGATCTTGTCCATCGCTTCGCGGAAACGGCGGCGATCCTCGGCCTTGTCGATCGCATCTGCGTCGGCGCCGATCATGGTGACGCCGAACTTTTCCAGCGTGCCGTCGCGGAAGAGCGCCAGCGCGGTGTTCAGCGCGGTCTGCCCGCCCATCGTCGGCAGGATCGCGTCGGGCCGCTCCTTCTCGATGATCTTGGCAACCACCGCGGGCGTGATCGGCTCGACATAGGTCGCGTCGGCCAGCTCGGGATCGGTCATGATCGTCGCCGGGTTCGAATTGACCAGGACGATGCGATAGCCCTCTTCCTTGAGCGCCTTGATCGCCTGCGTGCCCGAATAATCGAACTCGCACGCCTGACCGATGATGATCGGACCAGCACCAATGACGAGGATGGAGGAGATGTCAGTGCGTTTGGGCATTATTTGAACAGGGCCACTAGAGAGAGAAACAACGAAGCGATACCGGCCACAGCCGCCGCTCGCTCAACAATAATCCAAATCAAATTAAAATCCGGATCAGGGCTATTTGCGAGAGCTCGTATAGCCAAGATATATGAATGCGCAGCCACCATTTCTGAATTGGAAATGGTCATTGATGCCATTTTTACTTCTATATCCTGCAGGATTTCTAAAATTCTCTCAGGATCAACGGCAGATATGATCACTTCATCACTATAACTTCCGACTGGTATAGCTTTAGGCTTATCCGATCGACCAGATGGCAACTTTTTCCGTTGAGGCTTTCTCTTATTTTTTTCATTTCGCGGAGAAATCAGTTCTCTCACCCTTCGCTGAAGCCAACCATCTCCATAATAATAGTAATTCTCAATCGCAGGGTAATCTGATATCAACCGAAATGAACGGAGACGTTCATAAAGTGCCGATATGTCATCTAATACAGTGGCTTGACTGAACTTCTCTCTTTCAGAGTATGCCCTTTGCACTAAGCCTTGAAGGTCTGCATTTACCTCGTAGGAATACGCATCACCAGTGCGGTCAATTCGACAAAGACCTGCATCAGAGAGCGTTGCCAGCGCCTTGCTGACAAAACCCTCCGAAATAGCCAAGTCGCCAAAATCCTGTTGAAGCGCGAGGGCCAACTCTTCCGTTCCGACCTTCCAACGCGAGCGCCCCGGCGTCCGCTTTCGCGCGCAAGCCAGAATCATTGCGGGACAAAAGTCCGAAAGAGACTTCGCCCCAGAATTCATCCCATCATCCCCACGAACCGCTCGAACAGGTAGAAGCTGTCCTGCGGGCCCGGGCTGGCCTCGGGGTGATATTGCACGCTGAACGCCTGACGGTCGGTCAGTTCGATGCCGGCGTTCGATCCGTCGAACAGCGACACATGCGTCTCGCGTGCGTTCGCGGGCAGCGTTTCTCGCTCGACCGCAAAGCCGTGGTTCATGCTGGTGATCTCGACCGCGCCATCGCTCAGCCGCTTGACCGGATGGTTGGCGCCGCGATGGCCCTGGAACATCTTGGTCGTCTGCGCGCCGACAGCCAGCCCGAGCAGCTGGTGGCCGAGGCAGATGCCGAACAGCGGCTTGCCGGTTTCGAGCATCTTTTGGATCACCGGCACGGCATATTCGCCGGTCGCGGCGGGATCGCCCGGGCCGTTCGACAGGAAGAAGCCGTCGGGTTCCTGCGCCATCACTTCTTCGAAGCTCGCGGTGGCGGGCAGCACGGTTACGCGCGCGCCGGCAGCGACGAGATTGCGGAAGATGTTGCGCTTTGAGCCATAGTCGATGGCTACGACGTGAGGCCTCTCGCTCTTGGCACGTCCCTCGACTTCGCTCGGGACCAGCGGAGTGTTTGTAGCACGCGTCCCTTCCCCGTTCGTGTCGAGCGCAGTCGAGACACGTTGATCGGGCGAATCGCTGTCATCATACCCCGCGCCCAGCTGCCACATGCCGCCCTGCCAGCCATAATGCAGGTCACACGAAACCACCTTGGCGAGGTCCATGCCCTCCAGCCCCGGCCAGTCGCGCGCCATCTTGAGCAGCAGGTCGAGGTCAAACCTGCCGTCCTTGCTATGCGCAATCACGCCATTGGGCGCGCCACCTTCGCGGATGCGGCGGGTGAGCGCACGGGTGTCAACGCCCGACAGGCCGATCCGCGCATGCTTTGCCATCCATGCATCGAGTCGCTCGACCGAACGGAAATTGCTCGGATCGGTCACGTCCTGCCGCACGATCATGCCCAGCGCATGAGGATCGTCCGCCTCAATGTCTTCGGCGTTGGTGCCGACATTGCCGATATGGGGGAAGGTGAAGGTGATGATCTGGCCCGCATAGCTGGGGTCGGTCATCACTTCCTGATACCCGGTCATCGCTGTGTTGAAACAGACTTCGCCGACTGCCTGCCCCTCGGCACCAAAGCCTCGCCCCCAGATCACATCCCCTGACGCCAATACCAAAACGCCCGTGGCTCCTTCGGGCATGGGCATGCGTTTGGCGTCGGCCATCTGGGCGGGCACTCCTTAGGGGTTGTTCGCGATGTCGCTAAGTGGCGTCCGCTAGACCCCTGCCCCCGGCTCGTCAACCGCGTTTGGGCTCGCTATCAGCATCGCAAACCCGACTCACCCGAGAGAGAAAATGATCCGAGACGATATCAAAGCCGCCCAGATTGCCGCGATGAAGGCAGGCGACAAGGAATCCCGCGCCACGATCGGCCTGATTCAGGCCGCGATCAAGAATCGCGACATCGAAGCGCGCACCGGCGGCGCGCCCGACGATGACAATGCGCTGGTGATCGAAGTGCTGCAGAAAATGGTGAAGCAGCGCCGCGAATCGATCGACATGTACCGCAAGGGCAACCGCGAGGAACTCGCCGCAGCCGAGGAAGCCGAAGTCGCCGTGATCGAACGCTTCCTCCCCGCCCAGATGAGCGAGGAGGAAACCCGCAACGCGATCGAAGTGATCAAGATCGAAACCGGCGCCAACGGCATGAAGGACATGGGGCGCGTGATGGCCGAACTGAAAAGCCGCCACGGCGCCGAGCTGGACATGAGCAAGGCGAGTGGTCTGGTGAAGGCTGCGCTGGCGGGGTGAGCAACGAAGCGCCTCCTGATCTCCCCCTCCCGCTGGCGGGAGGGGGCGGGGGCACCAGCATCCCGTTCGTCCCGAGCGAAGTCGAGGGACGTGCCGCAAACTCTGTGATAGCAATTTGGAATGGCGTTCTGGGTCTATATCCTTCGTTGCGCAGACGGTCGCTATTACACCGGGCAAACCGATGATCTCGACCGTCGAATCGCGGAGCACCAAGCCGGCGGTTTTTGCGATTTCACAGCCCGGCGCCAGCCCGTTGCACTGATCTGGCAGGAAAGCTTTCAGACCCGGATTGAGGCGCTTGAGGCCGAACGACGGATCAAACCCGGGTCGCGCGCCAAGAAAGAGGCGCTGATCGCGGGTGATTGGCAGGCGCTGTCCCATTGGGCGAAACCGCCTGCAGCACGTCCCTCGACTTCGCTCGGGACGAACGGGGATAATTTGGGGAAAACAGTGCAGGCATCGCCTCCCTGCCCGCTCTCGGTACCAGAAGGCCAATGACTCTCTCCCCGCAATTTCTTGACGAGCTGCGCAATCGCACGACGTTGTCGGCGCTCATCGGCAAATCGGTGAAGCTTCAGCGCGCGGGCAAGGAATTCCGTGCCTGCTGCCCGTTCCACAACGAAAAATCGCCCAGCTTCTACGTCAATGACGACAAGGGCTTTTACCATTGCTTCGGATGCGGCGCGCATGGCGATGCGATCCGGTGGATGACCGATCAGCGCGGCCTGCCCTTTATTGACGCGGTAAAGGAGCTTGCGGCCGCCGCCGGGCTCGACATGCCCGAGCAGGATCGCCGCCAGGCCGAGCGCGATCGCCGCGCCAAAGGGCTGCGCGAGGCGATGGAGGACGCGCAGAAATGGTTTGTCGAGCAGTTGCACGGGCTGGAAGGCGCCGAAGCGCGCGCCATGCTCGAACGGCGCGGGATCGGGCCGGAAACCGCGCGCGCATTCGGCATGGGCTATGCGCCCGATTCGCGCGGAAAGCTGCGGCAGGCATTGTCCGAATATGGCGACGCGATGCTGGTCGAGGCGGGGCTGCTGATCGCGGTCGATGGCAAGGAGCCTTATGACCGGTTCCGCGGGCGGCTGATGATCCCGATCCGTGACGTGCGCGGCCGGGTGATCGCATTTGGCGGGCGCATCATCGGCGATGGCGAGCCTAAATATCTCAATTCCCCCGAAACACCTTTGTTCGACAAGGGGCGCAATCTCTTCAACCTCGACCGGGCTCAGGCCGCCGCGCGCAAGGCCGATCGCGTGATCGCGGTTGAAGGCTATATGGACGTGATCGCGCTGGCGCAGGCGGGGTTCGACGAAGCCGTCGCGCCGCTCGGCACCGCAATGACCGAGCATCAGCTCGACCGGTTGTGGCGGATGAGCGACGTTCCCCTGCTCTGCTTCGACGGCGACTCGGCGGGCCAGAAGGCCGCAATCCGCGCCGCGCACCGCGCGCTGCCGATGCTGCAGCCGGGGCGCAGCCTTGCCTTCATCACGCTCCCCGACGGCCAGGACCCGGATGATCTGGTCCGCGGATCGGGGCCCGGCGCGTTCGAAACATTGCTGGGAAAGGCCGAACCGCTCGCACAGCGGCTGTGGAACCATGAGGTCGCCGCCGAGCCGCTCGATACGCCCGAGCGGCGCGCGGGGCTGAGGCGGCGCGCGATCGAACTGGCGCAGACGATCGGCGACCCGATGGTTCGCGACGAATATATCTCGGAATTTCGCCGCCGGTTCGACGATCTGTTCGCACGCCCCGCCCGCCAATATCAGCAGCGCAGCTATGACGGTCCGCGTGGCGGCAGGCGCGGCGGTAGCTGGAAGCCGCCGCCACCGCCGGTGGGAACGATCGCACGCGGGGTGCACGCCTCGGGCCTCGATCCCATGCTCGCCCGCGCGGTTCTGGCCGGGCTGATCCGGCACCCGGCGGAAATCGCGCGGCATATGGAAGTGCTGGGATCGCTCCGCATCGGCAACGGCGCGCTCGAACGGCTGTTCGCTGCCGTAATCGATGTCGCAGTCGAAGCCCGACAGCTTGATAGCGACCGAATCCTCACCATATTGGCGCAGTCCGGGTTCGATACGGTCGCAGCTGAGCTTCTGAGAGCCGACACATTGCCCTTCTCCTTCACCCGCAAGAAAACGGATGAAGCAAGGGCCCGTGCGGACCTGAATGAAGCCATCGCGGTGATGGTGGCGCAGCCGGCGGTAGAGGCTGCAATTGCCGAAGCGACAGCGATGCTGGACCGCGACGGATCGGAGGAAGCATTCGCCCGGCAAGTGGCCCTTTCGCGGCAGCGACAGGAACTTCAGGCGCGTCTCGCGAATCTGATACTTGCGGACGAGGACGATTTTGACGATTAGGGCGGTGTAAAATAAGCGCCGTCTCCATTCTGAGGGTTATTGATGGCGAAGGCGAATATGGCGGAAGCGTCGGAAACGAATGAATCGGGCGACGCGCCGCTGATCGATCTCAACGAAGGTTCGATCAAGAAGCTCATCGCGCGCGCCAAGAAGCGCGGCTACATCCCCGTCGACCAGCTGAACGAGATGCTCCCGCAGGACCAGATGTCCAGCGAGCAGATCGAGGATGTGATGGCGACGCTCAACGACATGGGCATCAATGTCGTCGAGAATGAAGATGCCGGCGAGGATGCCGAGCCCGAGGACGACACCCCCGAGGAAGTCGATTCGGGCAATGACGGCTCTGCGCCGCCGGTCGAGACGAAGAAAAAGGAAACGGTCGACCGCACCGACGATCCGGTGCGCATGTATCTGCGCGAAATGGGCGCGGTCGAGCTGCTCAGCCGCGAAGGCGAAATCGCAATCGCCAAGCGCATCGAGGCCGGCCGCGACACGATGATCCTGGGCCTGTGCGAATCGCCGATCACCTTCAACGCGATCATCGACTGGTCAACGGCGCTCAACGACGGCGAGATGCAGCTGCGTGAGATCCTCGATCTCGACGCGATGCTGACCAAGGATCCGGCGCCCGAAAACCTCACCGACGAGGATGAGGATGACGACGGCGAGATCAGCGAAAAGAACGCCGGCCCCTCCTTCAAGGAAGAGGAAGAGCCCGAAGAGGAATCGGCCGACGACGAAGAGGATTCGATGACCGAGCGCCGCACCCAGCGGCAGTCGGACGACGATGACGAGGACAACACGCTGAGCCTGGCTCAGATGGAGGAAACGCTCAAGCCGCAGGCGCTCGAGAAGTTCGCCAACATCACGTCGATCTACAAGAAATTCTCGAAGATGCAGCAGCAGCGGCTCGACGCGATGGCGGCGGGCGGCGAGCTTTCGGCTGCCGAAGAGCGCAAATATCAGAAGCTGCGCGAAGACCTGACCGCCGAAGTCGAAAGCGTTCAGTTCCATCAGGCGAAGATCGAATATCTCGTCGACCAGCTCTACAGCTTCAACCGGCGCCTCACTGCGCTGGGCGGCCAGATGCTGCGCCTTGCCGAGCGCCACAAGGTCAAGCGCAAGGATTTCCTCGACCAGTATATGGGCCATGAGCTCGATGAGAGCTGGCTCGACACGGTCAAGGCGATCGACAAGAAATGGGCGGCCTTTGCCGACAATGAAGTCGATGCCGTCGATCGTATCCGCAACGAAATCGCCGAGATTTCGCAGCAGACCGGCATGGCGCTCGACGAATTCCGACGCATCGTCAACATGGTGCAGAAGGGCGAGCGCGAAGCACGTATCGCCAAGAAGGAAATGGTCGAGGCCAATCTCCGCCTCGTTATCTCGATCGCCAAGAAATACACCAATCGCGGGCTGCAGTTCCTGGACCTGATTCAGGAGGGCAATATCGGCCTGATGAAGGCGGTGGATAAGTTCGAATATCGCCGCGGGTACAAATTCTCGACCTATGCCACCTGGTGGATCCGTCAGGCGATCACCCGCTCGATCGCCGATCAGGCGCGCACCATCCGTATTCCGGTGCACATGATCGAAACGATCAACAAG
>PAOI01000066.1 GCA_002707985.1 Sphingomonas sp.
AAAAGGACGAGATCCTGTCGCGGCTCGGCAAGCATAAACGTGGCGGCGGTTGCCTCTTCATCAGCAAGCTGGCCGATGTGGACGGGGCCGTGCTCGAGGAACTGATCGGTGCCTCGCTCGCGCATATGGACGCGACCTATCCGGACTAGCGGCTGTCGCTGACACGCGCTCAAATTCGTCGTCATGCTGAACTCGTTTCAGCATGACGAAGCGTGTGTGAGGGCGAATCCGGTTCTAGGCCGCGAAGGTCTCCGCGCTTACCGAATAAAGAACGTCGGCCCTGGCGGTTGCCGCGGCCTTCAGTCCCAGCGCTTCGGGCACGATCTGATCGACATAAAAAGCCGTCGCCGCGCGCTTCATCGCTTCGAATTCGCTGTCGCCGATCGCTGCCGCCGCCTGTTTTTCGAGCAGCCAGCCGCACACCGCGACCGAGAACATGGTGAGATAGGGATAGCTTGCCGCCAGCCGGTCATCGACTTCGGCTGCGAGCAGGCCCTTGGTGATCTCCTCGAGCGCGTCGGCAAGCGCGGCAAGGTTGGGCGATTGCGCCGCAGTCCGGATCGCCGCGATCAGGCCCAAAGCGGTTTCGCCGCCATCCATGCTCAGCTTGCGGCCGACAAGGTCCGCCGCCTGAATGCCGTTGGTGCCTTCGTAAATGCGGAAGACGCGGCAGTCGCGATATTGCTGCGCGGCGCCGGTTTCCTCGACAAAACCCATGCCGCCATGCACCTGAATACCCAGATCGGTGATTTCGCTTCCCAGATCGGTGGCATGTGCCTTGGCCATCGGTGTCAGCAGGTCGAGCATCTTCTTCGCTGCCTTGTCACCCAGATGCGCGCGGTCGAGCATCGCGAAGGCGCGATAGACCAGCGCACGCGCTGCCATCGTCTGTGCCTTCATCCGCATCAGCATGCGGCGGACGTCGGGATGCTCGATAATCGCCACGCTCTCGCGGCTGGGGCTGCCTGCGCGCGCCGACTGGATACGTTCGCGGGCAAAGGCGACCGCGCGCTGGGTCGCACGTTCGGCGACCTGCACGCCTTCAAGGCCGACATTCAGGCGCGCATTGTTCATCATCGTGAACATCGCCGCGATGCCGCCCAGCTCGGGTCCGATCAGCGTGCCGATGCAATCGCCCTTGTCGCCGAAATTGAGCACGCAGGTCGGCGAACCGTGCAGCCCCATCTTGTGCTCGATCGACGCGACGGTGACGTCGTTCCATTCGCCCGGATTGCCGTCGGCATCGAGCCGGTATTTGGGCACGAGGAACAGCGACAGTCCTTTGGTCCCTGCCGGCGCATCGGGCGTGCGAGCGAGGACGAGGTGGACGATATTGTCCACCATGTCATGGTCGCCGAAGCTGATGAAAATCTTGGTGCCCGTAATTTCGAACGTGCCGTCGCCGACCGGTTCGGCGCGGGTCTTGAGCGCGCCGACATCGCTGCCCGCCGACGGTTCGGTCAGGTTCATTGTGCCCGTCCATTCACCGGTCGCGAGTTTGGGCAGATACGCCGCCTGCTGCTCGGGCGTGCCGTGATGCATCAGCGCCTCGATCGCGCCGACGGTCAGCGTCGGGGCGAGCGCGAAGCTGGCATTGGCTGTCCCGAGCGTTTCGAGCACCGCAGCGGAAAGCACCGCAGGCAGGCCCTGCCCGCCATATTTGGGCGGCGAGCCGATCGTGCCCCAGCCGCCCTCGACATAGGCGCGATAGGCGGCGCCGAATCCCTCAGGCATCACCACGCCTTCGGGCGTCCATTTCGCGCCCACGGTATCGCCGATGCGATCAAGCGGCGCCCATTCGCCGGCAGCGAAGGCGCCGACGCCTTCGAGCACTGCGTCGATCAGGTCGGGCGTCGCATCGGCGAACTTCTCGTTCTCCGTCAGCTCGGCGATACCGGCGACATGGTCGAGCACGAACCGTTGTTCGGTGACGGCGGGCGTAAAAGTCATGATGTCCTCTCTTGTCGGCAATCGCGTCGGTCTATAGCGCCGCCTTTGTGACCGGCACAAATCCGCCTTTTTCGACTCGCACCTTACGTTACGGCGCCGCCGCTGTGGCGGAAGCTGCCGACGTGATCCGCGCCGGCGGATGCGCCGCCGTGCCGACCGAAACGGTTTATGGGCTCGCCGCCGACGCGACTGATTCGCAGGCCGTGGCGGGTATCTATGCCGCCAAGGGGCGTCCGTCGTTCAACCCGCTGATCGTGCATGTCCCCGATCTGGCGGCGGCCGAAGCGATCGCGGTTTTCGACGATACCGCCCGCGCGCTCGCGGCGCGTTTCTGGCCCGGACCGCTGACGATGGTGCTGCCGCTGCGCAGCGATGCGGCGATTGCCAGCCTTGTCACTGCCGGTCTTGCGACCGTGGCGATCCGCATGCCCGATCATCGCGCGATGCAGGCGCTGTTGCGCGCGAGCGGCGTGCCGCTGGCTGCGCCCTCTGCCAATGCCAGCGGCTCGATCAGCCCGACGCGCGCCGACCATGTCGCGAAAAGCCTGAACGGGCGCATCCCGTTGATCCTCGACGACGGACCCACGCCGGGCGGAATCGAATCGACCATAGTTGCACCATCGCCAGCGCCGCGCCTGCTTCGCCCCGGCCCGATCACGGCCGAGGAAATCGCCATCCTGCTGGGCCAACCGGTCGGAGGGGCAGGGGCGGGGATCGAAGCCCCCGGCCAGTTGTCGAGCCATTATGCGCCGGGCAAGCCGGTGCGATTGAACGCCACGGCTGCGCAGCAGGGCGAATGGCTGATCGGATTTGGCGACGTGACTGGCGACGATACGCTGTCGGCCGGTGGAGATCCGGTTGAGGCCGCCGCCAATCTGTTCGATGCGCTGCATCGTGCCGATGCGGGGCAGGCGACGAGGATCGCCGTGGCGCCCATCTCCGAAACCGGCATCGGCGCAGCCATCAACGATCGTCTGCGAAGGGCTGCACATCGCGGCTGATCTGAATTAAATTCTTTACACCTGCGAAACGACGCATATTTTCGGAATTGACAGCGAAGCTCACCCTTGCCGGGTTTGAGATACGCTGGCGGGGGAAAAGCTATGTCGTCGATGCAGCGCGGACTTGCGGAACTGATCGGAACTTTCTGGCTGGTGTTCGGCGGATGCGGCAGTGCCGTGCTCGCCGCGGCTTTTCCGGATGTCGGGATCGGCCTCCTCGGCGTTTCGCTCGCCTTCGGCCTCACCGTGCTCACCATGGCCTATTCGATCGGCCATATTTCGGGCTGTCACCTCAATCCGGCGGTGACGATCGGACTTTGGGCGGGCGGACGCTTTCCGGCGAAGGACATCGCGCTCTATGTCGCCGCCCAGGTCGTCGGCGCAGTGATTGCGGCGCTGCTCCTCTATTTTATCGCCTCGGGAGCTTCCGAATATGCCGGCGGGCTCGCCTCCAACGGGTTTGGCGAGCATTCGCCCGGCAATTTCAGCTTTGCCGCCGGCATGACGATCGAAGTCGTGCTGACCTTCATGTTCCTGCTGGTGATCATGGGGTCGACCGACACGCGCGCGCCTGCCGGTTTCGCGCCGATCGCCATCGGGCTGGGGCTCACGCTGATCCACCTGATTTCGATCCCGGTGACCAACACATCGGTCAATCCGGCGCGCAGCACCGGACCGGCGCTGATCGAGGGCGGAATCGCCCTCAGCCAGCTTGTCTGGTTCTGGATCGCGCCGATCGTCGGCGGTTTGCTCGGCGGGCTGGCCTATAAGGCGCTGGGTGCCGAAGCGGGCACGCGTCCCCCGATCGAAGGGGAAGCACTGCCCGCCGAATAAGGATATTGGGGCGCCGTTATGCGGTGGCGGTGCCCTCTTCCTTCACGCGATTGGCGAAGCTCTTGCGGAGCTTCTTGAGCTTGGGCGGAATCACTGCCAGGCAATAGGGATTTCGCTGGCCTTCGCCTTCCCAATATTCCTGATGATAGTCCTCGGCGGGCCACCAGGTGCCCGGCTGTTCGATGCCGGTGACGATCGGCTGAGGCCATTCGCGCTGGTTGCGTTCGATCCCCATCATCGCCTTTTGCGCCTGCTGCGTGGAAAGCGGGAAGATCGCGCTGCGATATTGCGTGCCGACATCGTTGCCCTGACGGTTGAGCTGTGTCGGGTCGTGCGTCGCAAAGAAAATGTCGAGCAGTTCGTCGAAACCGATTTGTTCCGGATCATAGGTGACGCGGATCGCCTCGGCATGGCCGGTATCGCCGCCGCACACTTGCTTGTAAGTAGGATTGTCGACGCTTCCGCCGATATAGCCGCTTTCCACTTTCTCGACGCCGATAACGTCGTTGAACACCGCTTCGGTGCACCAGAAACAGCCTCCGGCGAGAATTGCCTGTTCGCTTGCCATTATTGTCTCCTTGGCCTTGTAACATAGGATCGGCTAGGCGAGGCGCAATCGCAGGCAGGGGAACATGATGCGCGAGGGATCGATACTCGTCACCGGCGGGGCCGGGTATATCGGCAGTCACGCGGTGCTTGCGCTGCTCGACGCGGGATGGCGCGTCGTGGTGATCGACAATCTGGTGACCGGGTTCGACTGGGCGGTGGACCCCCGCGCCACGCTGGTAAAAGGTGCGATCGAGGACGACGCGCTGGTTCGCGCGACGATGCGCGATCATGATGTCCGCGCGGTGATGCACTTCGCCGGATCGGTGGTCGTGCCGGAATCGGTTTCCGATCCGCTAAAATATTATCGCAACAACACTGCCGCGAGCCGATCGCTGATCGAAAGCGCGGTGGTGTGCGGCGTGAAGCATTTCATCTTTTCTTCCACCGCAGCCACTTATGGCACGCCAGAAATCGTGCCCGTGGCCGAGGATTCGCCGCAACTGCCGATCAATCCCTATGGCACGTCGAAACTGATGACGGAGACGATGCTGCGCGACGTCGCGGCGGCGCATCCGTTCAACTATTGCGCTCTGCGTTATTTCAATGTCGCGGGCGCCGATCCGCAGGGGCGCAGCGGCCAGTCGACTGCGGGTGCGACGCACCTCATCAAGATCGCAGTCGAGGCTGCGACCGGCAAGCGCGATCATGTCAGCGTGTTCGGTACCGATTACGATACGCGCGACGGCACCGGGGTGCGCGATTATATCCATGTCAGCGATCTGGCCGCCGCGCATGTCCACGCGCTCGACCTGCTGATGGCGAGACCGACCGAAAGCCACAGGATGAATTGCGGCTATGGCCGCGGCTATTCGGTGCTCGAAGTGCTCGATGCGGTCGATCGCGTTACCAACAGAAAGCTCGACCGTCGCATGGGCCCGCGGCGTGCAGGCGATCCCGGCGAGCTGGTGGCCGATAACCGCCGTATCCTGGCAACGCTGCCCTGGCGTCCGCAGCGCGACGATCTCGACCTGATCGTCTCCGATGCGCTGGCGTGGGAACGCAAGCTTTCCGAACGCGACGGCTGATTGCTGCATCTCGGCGCGGGACACCGGCAGGTTCCGGTTTCGCGGGAAAGCGCCTTGAAACCGGTTACATTAGCCCCCGTGCTCCTGCACTATGGCAGGAGCCCAGGACCCGAATTGGGGGGAGGAGGCCCTGGGTTCCCGCCATCGCGCGGGAACACGGAGTAATGCTGGCGCAGCCCAGCTTTTAGAGCTGGATGCGCGCCGTAAGCCGGATGTCGCGCCCCGCGAGCGGAGCATAGTCCTTAAGTATGCTCGCGTGGCGACGTGCGACAACGTCGAAAATATTGTTCGCGGACAAGGTCAGGCTTGTACCGTTGCTTCCCCACGGTTTCCACGAAACCGATGCGTTGACCAGCGTGAAACCGTTGGTCGGTGTCTCGAACGCGGTGATGCGAGTCTGTTCGAAATCATGCTCGACTTCGACCCGGGCGTTGAACAGATCGGATTGGGCTTCGATCCCGCCGAGCAGGCGGAGCGGCGGAATGCGCGGCACCGCACTGCCGTCGTCCAGTTCGGCGTGCACATAATCGGCCAGGCCGTCGACATTGATCGCATAGCTGCCCACGCTGGCGACGCGCACCGATGCTTCCGCCTCGAAACCGTAATAGGTCGCATCCGACTGGAAATAGGCGAAGACGGGCAGATCGTCCTCGGTCGCACCGGTCGGGGCGTCATAGATATAATCGTGGAACCAGTCGGCATAGAGCGACGTCGCGAACGACCAGCCATCGCCGCTGCCTTTCAGCGTCGCCTCGGCGCCCCAGCTTTTTTCGGTGGTGAAATCGGGATTGCCTACTTCATAGGCCTGCGTGCCCGCATGCGGGCCATCGGCGAACAACTCTTCAGCCGAAGGTGCGCGCTCGCTGTGCGACAGGTTGACGCCCAGCCGCAGGCCCTGTGCAACGGCATAGCTCGCACCCGCGGACACCGACACGCTGTCGAAATCGCGCTGCATCTGCGGATTGCCCAGATCCTCATCGGCAAAGGCGTGCAGGCTGGCGGTTTCGTATCGAGCGCCCGCTTCGGCCTTGAACGCGCCCCAGTCGAACGACTGAAGCGTGAAGATGCCATATTGCTGGGTACGGTTGCGCGGCAGGAATTTCTCTTCGCCGATCACATTGAAGTCGCGGATCACAAACTGGCCGCCGACAGCGCCTTCCCAAACGCCATGCTGCGCCTGAACAAGCTCCAGACGGCCTTCATAGCCCTGATTGTAGAAGGTTGTGCCGACCTCGCCCGTGTCCTCGATCTCGCTGTGCTGATAATCGGCAGCACCGACGCGCACGCGGATCTTGTCGAGCACGCCGCCGCCCGTGGCAACCTCGCCGCGCATGTCGAACCGGGTCTGGCGGACCTGAAGCTGCACCGCTTCGGCCTCGATCGACGGATCGAGCGAATAGCGGATCGGCACGCCGTACAGGCTGTCATAATGGCTGACGACGAAGCCGAGATTATTCTCGCCATCGACGATCGCCAGACCGCCACCCACGTCCCAGGTGCGCGCCGCGCTGTTGGGCAGATCACCCTTCAGATCGGCGAGTTCCTGAATCTCCGGATCGGCACTGGCGGCGGCCTGCGCGCGCAGTGCGGGCGTCAGGATATAGCCGCCGGTGCGCAAATCGTCGGTTTCGGAAAAGCTGCCGTCGAGATGGAGCTGGAGCGGGCCTACCACCGGCACATCAGCGACGCCGCCGATCGACCGTTCCTTTGCTGCCGAGCCCAGCGTACCGATCGCGTCGAGGTGCAGCGGCGCTTCGGCCGCGCGGCGCGGGATGCGATTGTCGATCACATTGACGACGCCGCCGATCGCCGAGCTGCCGTACAGCAGCGCGGCGGGCCCGCGAAGCACTTCGATACGCTCGGCAGTCAGCGGATTGATGACGACGGCATGGTCCGCCGATGCCGTCGATGCGTCGATGCTGCCGATCCCGTCGGTCATCACTGCAACGCGACCGCCCTGAAAGCCGCGCAGCACGGGACGCGAGGCATTGGGGCCGAAGCTCGATGCGGAAACGCCCGGCTGAGACGCCAGCGTTTCGCCGATGGTCGGTTTCAGTGCGCGGGTAAGGTCGACGCCGGAAACGACGGACGTGCCCGACAGCACATCGGACTGCGCGCGCGCGAACGGGGCCGTGACGATGATTTCGGGCGATGCTTCCTGATGGGGATCGGTCTGGTCCGAATCGCGCGCCTGTTGCGCGGCAGCTGGGAAGGCGATCAGACAGGCGGAAGCGAGCAGCGCGAAACGGAACATGGAGACCCCTTTATGGTGTTTGTTGCGCCGCAATAGACGTGATGATATAAAGTATCAATACCGATGCGTGAGCTGCCGATGCAACTTATCGCATTTGCGCTTCGATTTGTCGGGAAGGCGTTGGTGGGTCCGCCGGGGCTCGAACCCGGGACCTCTCGATTAAAAGTCGCTTGCTCTACCGACTGAGCTACGGACCCGCACCAAGCGGGACGCACCTAGGGGCCGGGCGCGGTCTGGTCAACCGGGCGTGAAGCTGACGCAGCGTGAGCGTGCTGACCGGGTCGCGCCAGTCCGCTGCAATTTCGCAGGCGGGTGCCAGCACGAAATCGCGTTCGCGAAAGGCAGGATGCGGCACGATCAGGCCGGCCGACGCCCAGGTGCCGCCCGACCAGAGGATGATGTCGAGGTCCAGCGACCGCGCGCCCCAGCGCTGTCCGCGCCGCCGCCCGAAATCGCGTTCGATCGCTTTCAGGCTGCGCAGCAGTTCGGGTGGCGTGGCCCGGCTTTCGACGATTGCCGCCATATTGGCGAAGCGCCGGATCGATGGCCCGAGCGGCGGTGTATCGCGAATGCGCGAGGCCGCAACCACCTCGTCGATCCGTGCCAGCGCGGCGGCAAGCTGTGCGCGCGGCGACCCCGCCTTTCCCGGGCGATTCGATCCCAGCGCGATCAGATAGGTTGATACGACCATGATCGAGCGCCTATCCCGCCGCGATGTTCGCGCCAAGCCCGATCCCCGAAACCGAACCGCCCCGCGATTGTCCGCGCTGCCCGCGTCTGGTCGCGCTCCGGCAGGAATTGCGTGCCGAATATCCCGATTGGTGGAATGCGCCGGTCAATGCGTTCGGCGATCCGGACGCCTGGCTGGCGATCGTCGGGCTGGCGCCGGGGAAGCATGGCGCGAACCGCACCGGGCGGCCCTTTACCGGCGATTATTCGGGCGACCTGTTGTTCGATACGCTGGGTAAATACGGGCTGGCGACCGGCAGGGATGAAGGCACACCGGGCGACGATCTCGCGCTCACCGGCGCGATCATCATCAACGCGGTCAAATGCCTGCCGCCGCAGAACAAGCCTACGCCTGAGGAAATCCGCACCTGCCGCCCGTTTCTGGAAGGACAGGCGGGGGGATTGCCCAACGCGCGCATCTTCGTCGCGCTGGGCCAGATCGCGCATCAGTCGGCAGTGAAAGTGATGGGCGGCAAACTGCCCAAATGCCGGTTCGGCCATCTGGCCGAACATCGCATGCCCGACGGGCGCATCCTGATCGATAGCTATCATTGCAGCCGCTACAATCAGAACACCGGGCGACTGACCCCCGAAATGTTCGAAGCGGTATTCGCCCGCGCGCTGGAGCTTCGCGGGGCAGTCGGCTGAGCCATGGCAGCGCTTGGATGCCTTGTTCCGCTATTCCTGCTGATCGCCGGGCTGGTGGTTGGCGGGTTTGTGGCCAACGGCACTGGCGCCTTGTGGGGAGCGATTATCGGCGCGCTGCTGGGGAGTGCGGTTCCCGCCGTCATATTTCATTCGCTGATCAAGGCGCGCAGCAACCGCAAATGACCTGCGATCAGCTATAGCGCTCCTCGGCCCACGGGTCGCCGCGTATATGGTATCCGTTGACTTCCCAGAATCCGGGCTTGTCCGCGCCGATGAATTCGATTGCCGAAATCCATTTGGCGCTTTTCCAGAAATAGAGGTGCGGAATCACCAGTCGCGCCGGGCCGCCATGTTCCCGGGCCAGCGGCCTGCCTTCCCAATGATGCGCGATCAGCGCGTCGGGAGCAGCGAAATCGGCGAGCGGCACATTGGTTGTATAGCCGTCATAGCCGTGCAGCATCACCGCGATGGCCTCGTCGCGCGGATGCACCGCCGCGATCAGATCGCGTGTCGCCACGCCCTGCCAGCGATTGTCGTAACGCGACCAGGTGGTGACGCAGTGGATGTCGCTGGTGACGTCGCTCTGCGGCAGCGCCATCAGTGCCGCCCAGTCCAGCGTGACAGGATGTTCGACACGTCCGCGCACCTCCAGCCGCCAGCGATCGGTGGCGATGTCGGGCTGACGCCCGAGATCGAGCACCGGCCAGTCGCGCACCAGATGCTGGCCGGGCGGCAGGCGTTCCTCTTCGGGTCGCGCATGGCGACCGGTCAGGAACTTGCCCTGCTTGGCCCATCCGCGCTTGGATCGCGTCAGTTTGCTGTCTTCGGGAAGGTCATCCATCGACCGGCTCCGTCGGCTGATCTGCTGGCCGCACCTTAGCCGCTTGATGGCTACCGCGCACCTGTACTTTGGTTCAGCCCGGCGTGGTGCCGAACAGGCTGCCGATCCCGGCGGTCACTGCCATCGCCAGTGCGCCCCAGAAAGTGACGCGCAGCACCGCGCGAGGGATCGGCGCGCCGCCGGTACGCGCGCCGATCGCGCCCAATATGCCGAGGTAGATCAGCGCGGCGACGAACACTGCCGGGACGATGGCCGATACCGGGGCGATCAGCGCGACGAGCAGCGGTGCGGCGGCGCCCACCGTAAAGGTCGCGGCGGATGTCAGTGCCGCCTGCACGGGCCGGGCGACGGTCGCGTCGTTGATCCCCAGCTCGTCGCGGGCATGCGCGTGGAGCGCATCCTTCGCCATCAGCTGCGTTGCCACCTGATCCGCCAGATCGGCGTCGAGCCCGCGCGCACGATAGATTTGCGACAGTTCCTCATGCTCAAATTCCGGATCGTCGCGCAGCTCGCGCCTCTCCCGCTCCAGATCGGCAGTTTCGGTGTCCGACTGCGAACTGACCGAAACATATTCACCCGCCGCCATTGATAATGCCCCGGCGAGCAGCGCCGAAACCCCTGCGATCAGTACCGATTGGCGATCGGGCGACGCGGCGGCGACACCGACGATCAGGCTGGCGGTCGAAACGATCCCGTCATTGGCGCCGAGCACCGCGGCGCGCAGCCAGCCGATGCGATGAACCAGATGCGCCTCATTATGTGCCGGAAATTTAGGCCCCCGCGACACTCGTCAGATATCCTGCACCAGCCGGCCGTAAAGCTCGGGGCGGCGGTCGCGGAAAAAGCCGAAGGCGGCGCGGTGGCGCTTGACCCTGTCGAGGTCCAGCGTCGCAGTGATCACGCCGGTTTCTTCGCGACCCAGTTCGGCAAGGATGTCGCCGCGCTCATCGGTGATGAAGCTGGTGCCATAGAATGTCTGGCCGTGTTCGGTGCCGACGCGATTGGCGGCGACTACCGGCACGACATTGGAAACGGCGTGGCCGACCATCGCGCGGCGCCACAGCCGCGCGGTGTCGAGGCCCTCATCATGCGGCTCGCTGCCGATCGCAGTGGGGTAGAACAGGATTTCCGCGCCCATCAGCATCATCGCGCGGGCGGTCTCGGGATACCATTGGTCCCAGCAGATGCCGACGCCGAGTTTCGCTTCCGGCCCGTCCCAGATCTTGAAGCCGGTATTGCCGGGGCGGAAATAGAATTTCTCCTCATATCCCGGCCCGTCGGGGATGTGACTCTTGCGATAGACGCCCGCGACCTTGCCGTCGGGGTTCACCATGGCGAGGCTGTTGTAATGATGCGGCCCATCGGCTTCGAAAAAGCTGGTGGGGATCCAGATGCCGAGCTCGCTCGCCAGCTTCTGCATCGCCAGCACCGCCTTATGCTCGCCCGTCGGCTTGGCGGTCGCGAACAGGCCTTCGTCTTCCACGCGGCAGAAATATTCGCCTTCGAACAATTCGGGCGGCAGCACCACCTGCGCACCCTTGCTGGCCGCTTCGCGAACCATTTCGGAAACGGCGGCGATATTGGTGTCGATATCGTTCGAGAATGCGAGCTGGAGCGCGGCTACGGTGATTTCGGTCATGGGCTTTCGCAATATCCGTTGGCCCTGAGCTTGTCGAAGGGCAGTCTTTTTTCTTCGCTCGCCGTTGAAAGGCAGCACGGGGCTTCGACAAGCTCAGCCCCAACGGGAGATAGGGATTTGGAACCAGCCATCAGCGCCCCGGAATCTGCTGGCTGATGCAGTGGAAGCTGCCGCCGCCGGTCAGGATATGCCCGGCTTCCATCCCGACGATCCGGCGGTCGGGGAAGATCGCTTCCAGCGTTCCCACGGCAGCCGTATCATTGGTCTGACCGTATAGCGGGACAACGACGGCGGCATTGCCGATGTAGAAATTCATGTAGCTCGCCGGAATCACCTCGCCATCCTCGTTCAGCACGCGACCGGGGGAGGGCATGCGGGCGACCTCGACACCGAACGCCTGCGCGCGCGAAACCGCGTCCTGATAGACGCGCCAGTTGGGGTCGTTTTCGGCCGGTTCCGGGATCAGCAGCCGATTGGGGCCGACGAAGCGGGCCAGATTGTCGACATGGCCGTCGGTGTGATCATTGGCGAGGCCGTTGCCCAACCACAGGACGCGATCATAGCCCAGATCGCTCAGCAGCTTCGCCTCGACATCGGCCTGCGAAAGCGTCGCGTTGCGATTGCGATTGAGCAGGCATTGCTCGGTCGTCACCACCAGCCCGGTGCCGTCGCCATCGATCGCACCGCCTTCCAATATCCAGCCATGCTCGATCGTTTCCAGCCCGCGCGCTGTCGCCAGCCGTGCGCCGACATCATCGTCGCCGGGCAGGTCATATTTGCCCCCCCAGCCGTTGAATTGAAAATCATGCGCAACGCCATCGCCATCGAGGATGCAGCCGGTATCGCGCAGCCAGATGTCGCCGAACGGCGCGATCACCACTTCGGCGGCGTCGCCCGCATGATCGCGTGCAGCCTGCGCTGATTCTTCGTCGGCGGCGACCAGGATCACGCGCTCGCCCTTGCCGCCGGCATGCACTGCGCTGGCAAAGGCCGTCACTTCGGCGCGTGCCGGTTCCAGATCTTCCAGCCAGAGCTCGGGATGGCTCGGAAAGCCGATCCATACGGCGTCGTGCGGCGCCCATTCGGGGGGAGGCGGGGTCGTCATGGACCGCTATTTAGTATCGCCGCGCGCGAAGGGAAACGGGCGATCTTCATGGGGACCGATAGCTTGCCGTATCGGCCGCCGCCCCCGCGTAGGCAGCGGCCCATGTCTGTCGCCTCAGGGAAATAGGCTAACACAAGGAACGCGATCCCGTGTCAGCCATATCTGTGTACTCTGTAGCGATAGGCCCCTGCCTGCGCAGGGGCGACGCGGATGGGTGTGCCTTACTGCGCCCCGGCGCGGCTCCGGTCGCGGATGGCGCGGAATTCGTCGCCTTCGACCCAGTTGGGCCACGCGTCCGATTCGGCCAGCGAGCGTCCGACGATATAATAGAGCTGCTCGTTCTGCAGGATGCCCGACCAGTCCCAATCGTCCGAATATTCGTCCTTCGGGCCGTGATAGCGGTTTTCGGTATAATCGTCGGCTGCGGCCTTGCCGGCGGCGACGCCGCCATCGACCAGATCCTCGCCGCTTTCGAAATAGATCATCGGCACGCCATGTTTGGCGAAGCTGAAATGATCCGACCGGTAGTAGAAACCCTTTTCGGGCGTCGGCTCGTCCGATGCGACACGGCCCTGGGTGGTAAGCGCGCGCTCCAGGAAACCGTCGAGTTCGGACTTGCCCTTGCCGACCACGACCACGTTGCGCGACGGGCCGACCGGCTGCAGCGCATCGATATTCACGCCGCCAACCGTCTGTGCCAGCGGAAAGACCGGATGGTCGCCATAATAGGCTGAACCGAGCAGACCCGATTCCTCGGCGGTGACTGCAAGGAACACCTGGCTGCGCGGCGCGGCCCCGGCTTCGCTGTTCGCCTTTGCCAGCGCGACGAGCGATGCGACGCCGGTCGCATTGTCCACCGCGCCGTTGCAGATGTCATCGCCGTCGGGCGCCGCTTCGCAATGGCCCAGATGATCCCAGTGCGCGGTGTACAGCACATATTCGTCGGGTCGCTCGGTGCCGGGCAGAATGCCGATGACGTTTTTCGAGCTGTGCTTGCGGATGTCATTGTCGAATGACACCGACGCCTGCACGCCGGTCAGCGGTACGGCCCTGAACCCGGGCTGCTTGGCGGCCTGCGCCAGTTCATCGAAATTCTGACCCGCGCTGGCGAACAGTTTCTTGGCATATTCCAGCTGGATCCAGCCATCGGCGGCGGATTGATCCATATGGCCGTTTTCGGCGTCGGCGACCTGCTGCGCGCCGGTCCAGCTCGACTGGACGACGTTCCAGCCATAGGCGGCGGGTTCGGTCTGATGGACGATGATCGCGGCGGCTGCGCCCTGACGCGCGGCTTCCTCATATTTATACGTCCAGCGGCCATAATAGGTCATGGCGCGCCCGCCGAAGGTGCCTTCCAGCCCTTGCGTCTCCCAATCGGGATCGTTGACCAGGATGATGACCGTCTTGCCCTTGACGTCGACGCCTTCATAATCGTTCCAGCCGCGCTCGGGCGCGTTGATGCCGTATCCGACGAAGACGACGGGGCTGTCCTTCACTTCGATATGCGGCGTGACGCGATAGGTGCTGACAACCATGTCGGGGCCATAGGCAAGCGAGAGATTTTCGCTGCCGCCGGTAAAGGTCAGCGGCGAGACATTCTTCGCGCTGATCTCGACCAGCGGCACGTCCTGAAACCAGCTGCCGTTGTTGCCCGGCTGCAGCCCGGCCGCCTGGAACTGCTCGACGATATAGGCGAGCGACTTTTCCTCGCCCGCGCTGCCCGGAGCGCGCCCTTCGAATGCGTCCGAGGAGAGTGTTTTGGTGACGTCCTTCAGCGTCTGCAGCGAGATTTCGGGTGCCGTGACGGTCTCGGGCTTGTCGCCGGTGGTGCAGGCCGCGAGCGGCAACAGCATCAGGGCAGCAATCAACGGGCGCATGCAAATACCTCAGCGAAATTGGGAATTGCTGCGATCATGACAGCGCAGTGCCGCCGCGACAAGGCGCCGCCCGCAATGCCGCAACCATGTCGCCGGAGGAACGACTTGCCGCGCTCGATCGCTCTGCCAGTCGGAAACCAACCCGAAGGGCCGCGATGACGAACCGGAAGAGACTGGCGCAGGCATGCGGCGTGGTGGCGCTGATCGGCTGTGTGATTGTGGCCGGTGCCGACCTGCTCGGAGTCACGCTGGCGCATAATATCGGACCGGTTGCCGAGACGATCAGCAATGTCGCGGCGGGTGGCCGCTATGACTGGCTCGAAGACGCCGGCCTTTACAGCTTCGTGGTCGCGGTGCTCGCGGTCGCGGGCGGGATTTCGCTCTGGAAGGTCGCGGGATGGGACTGGGCGATCGGCCGAATATTGCTGGCCGTGCTTGCCGGAGCCGTGGTCGCGATCGCCGCCTATGAAGCCTATAACCGGCCCGGCGGCGGACCCGATCTGCATCTCTATTTCGTCGGCCTGCTCGCCGTCTGCTTTCCGCTGGCGGTATGGCTGACGTCGCGCGGACTGACGGCGGACCCGCGCGCGAAATGGGCATTGCGCCTGTTCGCAGCAATCTGGGCGGTCGCCGCGCCGCCGCTCTATCTCATGCCCACCGGATGGGACGGCCTTTACGAACGCGCACTGGCGCTGCTGATGCTCGGCTGGTTCGCCCTGGCGGCATTTTCGCTTTGGCGTCGCTCCGACCGGGCGCGCATCGGCGCGAACTGGTCGGGCTAGGCGTCCGCCCGTTCCACTTCGCGCCAGCCGATATCGCGGCGGCAGAAGCCGGTCGGGAAATCGATCGCATCAACGCCGCGATAGGCGGCCTGTTGCGCCGCGCGGACATCCTCGCCCATGCCGACCACGGTCAGCACGCGACCGCCATTCGCCTTGAGCGCGTTGTCCTCTGCAACGGTCCCTGCATGAAAAACGAGCGCGCCGGTCGCTTCCGCTGCGTCGATACCCGAGATGACGCCGCCTTTTTCGGGTGTGCCGGGATAGCCGCGCGCCGCCAGCACGACGCCGAGCGCAGTATCGTCGACAAATTCAGGCGCGGGCTGATCGGCGAGCCGCCCTTCCTCGATCGCGACCATGATCGCCAGCAGATCGTTTTTGAGGCGCGGCATCAGCACCTGGCATTCGGGATCGCCGAAGCGGACATTATATTCGATCAGCTTGGGACCATCGGCAGTCAGCATCAGCCCGGCATAGAGCACACCCGAATAGGGCGACCCTGCGCGCGCCAGCGCTTCGACGGTGGGGCGGACGATCGTATCGAGCGCCTGCTGTTCCAGCGCGGGCGTCAGCACCGGGGCGGGGCTGTATGCGCCCATGCCGCCGGTATTGGGGCCGGTATCGCCTTCGCCGACGCATTTGTGATCCTGTGCCGAACCGATCGGCATGATTGTCTTGCCGTCGGTAAGGACGAAGAGGCTCGCTTCTTCGCCTTCCAGAAATTCCTCGATCACCGCCGTCGCACCATGGCCGGTGAAGATCGCGGCGATGGCTTCCTCTGCTTCTTCGCGCGTGCGGGCGACCGTGACGCCCTTGCCCGCGGCAAGGCCGTCGGCCTTGACCACCACCGGAATACCGAATTCGTCGAGCGCGGCGCGGGCGCCATCTTTCGACGTCACGAAGCTGTAGGCGGCGGTCGGGATCTTCTCGCGGCGGCACAGATCCTTGGTGAATCCCTTCGATCCTTCCAGTTGCGCGGCATCGCGGCCGGGGCCGAACACGCCGATCTTCATCGTGCGCAGATTGTCGGCAAGCCCGGCGACGAGCGGCGCTTCGGGACCGATCACGACGAAATCGATCGAATTGCGCAGGCAGAAATCGATGATCGACCGCTGGTCTTCGGCGGCGATATCGGCCAGTTGGGCATGGTTGCCGATGCCGGGATTGCCCGGCGTGGCATAAAGTTTGTCGAGCAGCGGCGATTGCGCCAGCTTCCATGCCAGCGCATGTTCGCGCCCTCCCGACCCGATCAGCAGGACGTTCATGGCCGATTCCCCATTCGATTCAGATTCGCAACGGCTGGTAGCCGAGCAGGCGCCCGGGGACAACGCCGCGCCGTGGAGCGTCGGCGAAATCTCTTCGCGACTCAAGCGCTTGGTCGAGGGCGAGTTCGGCCATGTTCGCGTGCGCGGCGAAATTTCGGGATGGAAAAGAGCAGCTTCGGGCCATTGCTATCTGGCGCTGAAGGATGCCGATGCCGTGATCGACGCAGTGATGTGGCGTGGCACGGCGCAGCGGCTCGCGTTCAATCCGCAGGACGGGATCGAAGTCGTCGTCACCGGCAAGCTGACCACCTATCCCGGCCGATCCAAATATCAGATGGTCGTCGAGCGGATGGAGTTGGCGGGCGAAGGCGCGCTGATGGCGCTGTTCGAAAAGCTGAAGGCCCAGCTGGCGAGCGAAGGCCTGTTCGACGAAAGCCGCAAACAGCCGCTGCCGTTCATGCCGCGCACGATCGGCGTCATCACGTCGCCGACCGGCGCAGTGATCCGCGACATCCTCCACCGGCTCGAGGATCGCTGCCCCAGCCATGTGCTGCTCTGGCCGGTAAAGGTGCAGGGGGAAGGCGCGGCGGCCGAAATTTCCGCCGCGATCCGCGGCTTTGATGCGATGCCCGGCGATGGCCCGGTGGCAAAGCCCGATCTGCTGATCGTCGCACGGGGCGGCGGTTCGATCGAGGATCTCTGGGCGTTCAACGAAGAGCCGGTGGTGCGCGCCATCGCCGATTGCCGCATCCCGATCATTTCGGCGGTCGGGCATGAAACCGACACCAGCCTGTCCGACTATGCCGCCGATCTGCGTGCACCGACACCGACAGCCGCGGCGGAGATCGCAGTGCCCGTACTGGCCGATCTCAGGAACACTCTGGCGACGCTGGGCCTGCGCAGCGAACGCTGTGCGCGGCGCTATCACGAACGTGCGGGTGAGCGGCTGGCATCGCTGGTGCGGGTGCTTCCGAAACGCGACGCGCTGCTTGGTCCGCAGCGGCAGAAGCTGGACGATATCGGGGCGCGGCTCGACCGCGGCCTCGAAAACCGGCTGACGCGCGGGCGCCGCGACCTTGATCGCGCTTCGGGCGCGCTGCGCCCGGCGATGCTGGTCCAGCGGCTTGCCGCCGCGCGCCAGCGGCTTGACGGCGTGGGGCGGCATCTCGACCTCGTCCACCCCAACCGGCCGCTCGAAAAAGGCTATGCCTGGGTCGAGGGGCGCGGGACCGGCAAGGTTCTGCCCAATGCCGACGCGGCGCGCGCCGCCGGGGCGCTGACGCTGCGCTTCATCGACGGAAGTGTCGACGCGCGGGTTGAGCGATCGGGCGGCAGATCCTATCCTGAGACCAAACCCGAGCAGCCGACGCTGCTCTGATGCGCATGATCCGAAGTCTATTCAGGAGGTCGCCAGCGATGCTGATGTCCAAGTCCAGCCGTGCCGCGCGGCTTCATTATATGGCTAACGGCTTCCGGGTGCTGACTCCCGGCGACCATGTGGTTTGCGCCGTTTCGGGCGAACATATCGCGCTCGACGAGCTGCGCTATTGGAGCGTGGAAAGGCAGGAGGCCTATGCCTCCGCCGAAATCGCCGGAAAGGCGATGCGGGGCTGACAATGCCGGGGGGAAAGCTGATTGGCGGAGCCGTTGCGCTTGTCGCACTGACCACCTGCATGAAAATGCCGGCGGGGGAACCTGTGGCGGCTGCGCCACTGTCGGTGCCCGTCGTCGCGCCGGCCGCGCCTGCGCCTGTCGCGCCGCAACAGGCCGCTCCGCATTTCACGCTGCACGGCCCGATGACTCAGGGTGGCGTAGTGCGCGGCACGGCGCCCGAGGGAACGACGTTCCTCACATTCAATGGCGATTCGATTCCGGTCGCTGCGGATGGCGAATTCCTGATCGCATTCGATCGGGATGCGGGAAGCAGCGCGACGCTGGTCGCGCGGCTGCGCGACGGGAGCGAAGTTCGCGACGATCTGACCGTCAGCCCGCGCGCCTGGCATATCGAGCGAATCGACCGGCTCCCGCCGCGTTCGCAGGTGTCCGATGCGTGGCGTCGCCGCCGCGCCGGCGAGATCGAACAGATCGTTGCCGCTCGTGCGATGCAGACGGGTGCGGAGGGCTGGCGTCAGGATTTCCTCTGGCCCGCAACCGGCAGGATTTCGGGCCTGTTCGGTTCGCAGCGCATCTATGGCGGCGAACCGGCTTCCTATCATTCCGGGGTCGATATCGCCCGGCCCACCGGAACGACCGTGCTGGCCCCCGCGGACGGCGTAGTGATCCTCGCGGCCGAAACGCCCTTCTCACTGGAAGGGCATCTGCTGATGTTCGACCATGGCATGGGGCTCAACAGCGCGTTTCTCCATCTGTCGCGAATCGATGTGAAGGTGGGTGAGCATGTCCGCCGTGGCCAGCCCGTCGGTGCGATCGGGATGACCGGATCGGCGACAGGGCCGCATCTTCACTGGAGCATGAAGTGGCGCGACGCGCGGATCGACCCGTTGCTGATCGCCGGGCCGATGCCTGCTGCGCAATAACGCGGCAGTTTATTTCGCGGGTGCACAAAAAACTGGCGGCTCTAATCGTCCTGCGAGACAGTGCCGCGACGAACATGTGGCATTTTGGCTACACCCGGCCCAAAAGGCGGTGTCCGAACCTGAATGTCACCTTTACAGCGCCAAAGCGGACCTTCATCCCTCTGCACCATGTTTCTCAATGCGCTTTCACGCGCTTTTTTTGAGGAACGGGCAAACTCCGGTCAGGGGCGCTCCTTTGCGGGTCGACCGGAATAGACGAGGGAAAACATCGTGAAGAACACTCTTCATAACACACGCAAGTCGTTGCGCGCGGGGACGGCGCTTCGTGCGCTGGCGCTCATCGGCGCAAGCGCTGGCGCGGCAGTCGCATTTGCGGCGCCGGCAGCTGCGCAGGACTACACTTCGGGCACAATCGCCGGCACCGTGGCCGACGAAGCCGGCTCGCCGGTCGCTGGTGCGACTGTGACGGTGACCTCGGCCGGCCAGGGCTTCACCCGCACCGCCACCACCGGTAGCTCGGGCAGCTTCCGCTTTAACGCGCTTCCGGCCGGCAGCTACAATGTCGTCGTCGAAGCTCCGGGTCTGCCGACCTACACCGCGAACGCGGTTCCGCTGCTCGCGTCGCAGACCGCGAACCTCGAAGTCTTGCTCGTCGGTGGCGAAGAGATCGTCGTTCAGGGTCAGGCGGTTGCCGACTTCGGCGGCACCACCACGGGTCTCAACGTCGACGTCGCGGAACTGGTGAAGACCACGCCGATCGGTCGTGACCTCACCTCGGTCGTGCTGCTCGCGCCGGGCACGTCGGGCGGCGACAGCGCCTTCGGCAACCTCGCCTCGATCGGCGGTTCGTCGGTGGCGGAAAACGCCTACTACATCAACGGCCTGAACATCACGAATTTCGACAACTACCTCGGCTCGGTCAATGTGCCGTTCGAGTTCTATCGTTCGGTCGAAGTCAAGTCGGGCGGCTATCCGGCCGAATTCGGTCGCGCGACTGGCGGCATCATCAACTCGACCACCAAGTCGGGTTCGAACGACTTCATGGCCGCGGTTCACGTCAACTGGACGCCGAACTTCCTGCAGGAACAGGGCAAGGACCTGACGCTCATCAACAGCGACGGTTCGGTCACCCGCACCACGCAGCGTGCGTATGACACCAACGACAGCTATTCTGCGATCGTCGAAGCCGGCGGCCCGATCATTAAGGATCGCCTGTTCGTCTACGGTCTCGCCGAATTCCGTCGTTCGGAAAGCCAGACGGTTGCGCCGGTTTCTGGCACCGCCTATCGGTATTTGAACGACGATCCCTTCTGGGGTGCCAAGGTCGACGCCTATCCGATCGACGGTCACCACCTCGAATTCACGATTTTCGACACGCGTAACACCACGACGCGTAGCGACGTCGCCTATTCGCAGGATGCGGACGGCTCGAACCCGGTCTACGGTCTGGCCAATTCGGTTCAGGAAACCCGTTCGGGTGGCGTGAACTATGTTGCCAAGTACACCGGCAACCTGACCGACTTTCTCACCGTGTCGGGCGCCTATGGCCGTATGCGTGACCGCTTCGACAACGTCGGCGTCGCGGGCGCTGCGGGTCTGCCGGTGGTTCGCAACGCGACCGGCGCAACCTACGCCGGTGTTCCGTATCTCGGCTATTACAACGGCCAGCGCACCATCAGCACCAGCTTTCCGTATGACACCGAGCGTGAATTCTATCGCGCTGACGTCGACCTGTTCTTCGAAGCGTTCGGCAGCCACCACATCCGTGCGGGCTTCGACGTCGAGAACAACACGCTGGTCGAATCGTCGATCCGTACCGGTGGCGAGTATCTGTTCGGTTCGGGCTACATGTCGTCGGCGGCGTACAACGCCGGTTCGGGCGGCGCGGGTATCTATTACCTTATCCGTCCGTCGACCACTTCGGGCACCACCAACGGTGTCGCGAGCGGCATCTACGCCGAACTGAACTACTTCAACTCGGGCGGCGGCTTCGACGCCGAGAACAAGGCGTTCTACATCCAGGACGAGTGGAACGTGACCGATCGCCTGACCGTCAACCTCGGCCTGCGTCGTGACGATTTCGGCGTGAACAAGGCCGACGGTTCGACGCTCGTAACGCTTTCCGAGAACTATGCGCCGCGTCTCGGCTTCACCTACGATCTGTGGGGCGGCAAGGAAGGCAAGTTCTACGGTTCGTACAGCGAGTATTTCCTGCCGTTCGCGAGCAACACCGCGTTCCGTATGACCGGCAACGAATACTATTTGCGTGAAGCGTGGACCGTTACCGGCTTCGACTCGAACGGTGTTCCGATCCTGGGTTCGCAGGTCACCAACCTGAGTTCGTATCAGTCGGCCTGCCCGTTTGCGCTGACCCCGTCCTCGAGCGGCGCCAACTGCAGCGTCACCGGCGACGGCACGGTTGCGGACACCAGCGCGCTGCTGGCGCATAACCTCGAGGCGACCAAGGAATCCGAATGGATCCTGGGGTATGAGCACAGCTTCGGTCCGTGGACCGTTGGCCTGAACTATACCCACCGCTCGCTCGATAACACCGCAGAAGACTCGGCGATCGACGCGGCTGTTCTGGCCTATTGTACTGCGAATGGCATCACGGGCTGCTCCAGCACGTGGACCGGCTTCCACCAGTATGTGATCATCAATCCGGGCAAGGACGTCGTGGTTAATCTCGACGGTCTCGATGGCCGCGAAGTCACCTTCTCGGCGGAAGACCTTGGCTATCCGAAAGCTACCCGTACCTATGACGCGGTCGAATTCACCTTCCGCCGCGCCTATCAGGACGGCTGGACCGTCGGCGGCAGCTACACCTGGTCGGAAAGCAAGGGTAACTCGGAAGGCTTCGTCCAGTCGGACTTCGGTCAGGACGACGCGGGTATCACCCAGGACTTCGACCAGCCGGGCTTCACCGAATATGCGTACGGCTACCTGCCGAACCACCGTCGCCACCGCTTCAAGCTGTGGGGTTCGGTGGATCTCAGCGACGCCTTCACCATCGGTACCAACCTGAGCCTGCAGTCGCCGCGTAAGCTGAGCTGCCTCGGCTATCACCCGACTGATCCGTTCGCGAACGCCTATGGCGCCGCGTCGCACTATTGCGGGGGTCAGCCGGCTCCGCGCGGAGAGGGCTACGAAACCGATTGGATCACGCAGTTCGACATCGCGCTGCGCTACAACATCGAGGTCCCGACCGGTCAGACCGTCACGCTTCGTGCTGACGTGTTCAACCTGTTCAACTCGCAGGGTATCCAGGAACGCGACGAAACGGGTGAACTGGGTGTCGGTGTTGCCGACCTCAACTACGGCAACCCGAGCTCGTACCAGACGCCGCGCTACGTGCGTCTCGGTTTCGACATCGCCTTCTAAGTCTCTCTTCCGAGACAAGGAAAAGAGGGAGGCGGGCCTTGTGCCCGCCTCCTTTTTTCGTGCCGATTGGGGCGGTGATCGGGAGTATTATGCCGCGACCGGGGGATGCGCTCCTGCCGGATCGGCGCGCCCCGACCGTCGATGCCGCGCAAGCGATGCTGAAATGAGGGAAGGCACTCCGCGCGCTTCGGGGGCCCGCTAGGACCGGCAGCGCCTGCGGCTCAGCGGTAATAAACGTCGCGGAACGCCTGCATCTGCTTGTCGAATTGCTTCGAAAGGCCAATCCGCGCCGTCGAAATCGGCGCGCGCACCTGCTGAAGACTGGCGGTCCGCACGCGGCGCTGCGTCTTGTGCGATTCGAACACCTGCGGTTCGGGCGGCAACCCGACATGGTTCAGGATGCGGGGGATCCACGCGCCCGGATCGGCGGCCATTTCTTCATAGGGGACAACCAAGATTCGATCCGGGAATTGTGTGCTCCAATGCGCGAACAGTCGGTCCTCTATTCGAAAGAATTCGGCAATGTCGGTCAGCGACCACGACCAGGGCAGCGAATCGGTGAAGAAGTTGCGGAAGCACGAAAGCGCGACATCCTCCGGATTGCGGCGCATCCAGATCACATTCGATCCCGGTAGCGCGTGCAGAAGCAACCCCATGAAATGCGAATGTACCAGAGTCTTGTCGATGATGCGCCCGCCAGAACCGAAGCGCATGTCCAGCATCCGTTCATAGCGTCTGCCGATGTCGCCCCAGGGATCGTCGGAGCCATCGCGTTCCTGATAGCGTAATGCCCCGGCGAAGCTGAAGTCGCCGGTCGGGAGCAGCGCGGGGCGCAGCAATCCGATCTCTCCGCCATCGCTGACCTGCGAATGGCTGGCGATGATCTGTTCTACCAGGGTTGTGCCCGAACGCGGCAATCCATTGACGAAAATCGCACGGTCCGATGTATGGCGCGGCGGCTTCAGCTGGCGCATGCGTTCGGGCGTGAAATCGGTGATCAGCCGGTCGACGAGCCCGGCTACCGCGCCCAGGTCAAATTTCTCTTCGGCTTGGCGCAGCGCTGCGCCTTCGGAATAACAGGCAAAGGCCTTGTCGATTTCACCGCAATCCTGCCATGCCTTGCCCAGTCCATAGAGGAAGCGGGCATATATCGCCGGTGCGCCGCCCGCCGCGATCGCCGCCCGATGCTGGTCCATTGCATCCAAATCGGCGTCGCCGGGCGTGAATTTCTTGATCATCGCCAGCGCAAACCAGCTTTGCGGCAGCAACGGCGACTTGGCGAGCGCGCGGCGGTAAAAGTCAATCGCGCGTTCGAAATCGCCTTCCTGTCCCGTGATCGTTCCTTGGAAATGGAGCACGGCGGGATGGTCGCGCACATCGGCGGGCATTCTTGCGACTTCGGCCTGCGCGGCATCGACGCGGCCGTGCGTTGCCAGTTCGCCCCAATAATAAAGCAGCCGTTCGAGTGAGACCGGTGGCGTGCGCGAATATCGGCGCGCGCTTTCGATCGCGATATCGATTTCGCCGATATTGGCGGCCAGTTTGGACGCGCTCATCCACCGGGCTCCGGTCGCGTCGCCCAGCCGCAGTTCGTCGTTCAGGATTGCAACAGCCTGTTCGGGATCGGCGCGGTGCAGCGCTTCGATCGCTTGCAGGATGCGGGGCTTTTGGGCGCTCGTGTTCATGGCACGACCCTAGAAGCAAGCGGCGCGAAAGGGAATCGCAACCGCGTGACCGATCGCCCCGTATTGGCGCTAGGTGACACGCAGTACCAGTTGCCCGTCGCCTTCGCCCACCTGGACAGTTGCGCCGTCCTTGACCTCACCCTTCAGGATCAAATCCGCGAGCGGGTCCTGCAGGTATCGCTGCACAGCGCGTTTCAGCGGACGTGCGCCATAGACCGGATCATATCCGACGCGGCCCAGCCAGTCGCGCGCGGCGTCTGACAGTTCGATCGCGATCTTGCGGTCCTTGAGCAGCTTCTGCACCCGCGCGACCTGAATATCGACGATTGGGCCCATATGCTCCTGGCCCAGCCGGTGGAACAGGATGATCTCGTCCAGCCGGTTGAGGAATTCGGGCCGGAAATGCGCCCGGACGACTTCCATCACCTGCGGTTCGACACTGTCGACCGACTGGCCCTCGCTCAGATTGGTTAGGAAGTTCGACCCCAGGTTCGACGTCATGATGATGATCGTGTTCGAAAAATCGACCGTGCGGCCCTGACCGTCGGTCAGCCGCCCATCGTCGAGCACCTGCAACAGCACGTTGAACACGTCGCCATGCGCCTTCTCGACTTCGTCGAACAGCACAACCTGATAGGGGCGCCGCCGCACCGCTTCGGTCAGCACGCCGCCTTCCTCATAGCCGACATAGCCGGGAGGGGCGCCGATCAGTCGCGCAACCGCGTGTTTCTCCATGAATTCGCTCATGTCGATCCGCACCATCGCGTTGGCATCGTCGAACAGGAATTCGGCAAGCGCCTTGGTCAGCTCGGTCTTGCCGACGCCCGTCGGGCCGAGGAACAGGAAGCTGCCCAGCGGGCGGTTCGGGTCCTGAAGCCCCGCCCGGCTGCGGCGAACGGCAGTGGAAACGGCCTTCACCGCATCCGCCTGACCGATCACCCGCGCGCCGAGCGCGCTTTCCATGTTGAGCAGCTTCTCGCGCTCGCCCTCGAGCATCCGGTCGACCGGAATGCCGGTCCAGCGGCTGACGACGGCGGCGATATCGTCGCTGGTCACTTCCTCGCGCAGCATCGCGCCTTCGGTGGCGCCCTGCGCTTCGGCGACCTGCTTTTCGAGCGCCGGGATCGTGCCATAGGAAAGCTCGCCTGCGCGGGCGAGGTCGCCCGAACGCTGCGCCTGTTCCAGCTCCAGCCGCGCGGCATCGAGCTGTTCCTTCAGCTTCGCTTCCGACTGGATCTTCACCTTTTCGGCCTGCCAACGCTCGGTCAGCTGCGCGGATTCGCTTTCCAGCCCGTCCAGCTCGGCTTCGAGCTTTTCCAGCCGGTCGCGCGACGCCGCATCGGTTTCCTTCTTCAACGCCTCCCGCTCGATCTTGAGCTGGATGATCCGCCGGTCGAGCGCCTCGATTTCTTCGGGCTTACTCTCCACTTCCATGCGGATGCGGCTCGCGGCCTCGTCCATCAGGTCGATCGCCTTGTCGGGAAGGAACCGGTCGGTGATGTAGCGATTGGAAAGTGTCGCCGCCGAAACCAGCGCACCATCGGTGATCCGCACGCCATGGTGCAGCTCATATTTCTCCTTCAGCCCGCGCAGGATCGAAATCGTATCCTCCACGGTCGGCTCGCCCACGAATACGGGCTGGAAGCGCCGCTGGAGCGCCGCGTCCTTCTCCACATATTTGCGATATTCCTCGAGCGTGGTCGCGCCGATGCAATGCAGCTCGCCGCGCGCGAGTGCGGGCTTCAGAAGGTTGCCTGCGTCCATCGCGCCTTCGGTCTTGCCCGCGCCGATCAGCGTGTGCATCTCGTCGATGAAAAGGATGATCTGGCCTTCGGCACCCTTCACTTCGTCGAGCACGCCCTTCAGCCGCTCTTCGAATTCGCCGCGATATTTGGCGCCCGCGATCAGGCTGCCCATGTCGAGCGCCATCAGCTGCCGGTCCTTCAGATTGTCGGGCACGTCGCCATTGGCGATGCGCAGGGCAAGGCCCTCGGCGATGGCGGTCTTGCCCACGCCCGGTTCGCCGATCAGCACCGGATTGTTCTTGGTGCGGCGGGCAAGGATCTGGACGGTGCGGCGGATTTCCTCGTCGCGACCGATCACCGGATCGAGTTTGCCGTCGCGTGCCGCCTGAGTCAGGTCGCGCGCGAATTTCTTGAGCGCGTCATAGCGATCCTCGGCCGACGCGGTGTCGGCAGTCCGGCCACCGCGCAGATCGTTGATCGCGGTATTAAGCGCTTCGGCCTTCACGCCCGCCGCAGCCAGCGCCTTGCCGGCATTGGTGGTCGAAGCGAGCACCAGCGCGAGCAGCAGCCGTTCGACCGTGACATAGGAATCGCCGGCCTTCTGGGCGACTTGCTCGGCCTGATCGAGAACGCGAACCGCATCGTTGTCGAGCCCCGGCGTCTGTTGCGCGCCCGATCCCGATACTGCGGGGATGCGGGCAAGCGCCGCGTCGGTTTCCTGTACCGCGCGTGCGGGGTTGCCGCCGGCCTTCTGGATCAACCCGGCGGCCATGCCTTCATTGTCTTCGAGCAGCGCCTTCAGCAGATGGTCGGGCGTGATCCGCTGATGGTTCATGCGGATCGCCACGGTCTGCGCCGACTGCAGAAAACCCTTGGCGCGGTCGGTGAATTTTTCGAGATTCATAAGTCGTCCCTGCTATCGTCTGTCGCCAAGATGGTGTTGTAATTATGCAACACAAGGGGAGACGCGATGTTTTTTGCCCTGCTGCTCGGATCTGCGCTGCCTCAGGATGCACCGGTACCCGTGTCGCTGCAGATAGGGTTTGATGGCGCGCAGTGCACGGTCGTTTCGGATGGCGAGCAGTTCGTGGTCGACAAAGTGATAGAGCGCGCCTCGAGTTGGGCTGCCGATCATCGAGACGTTCATATTGTGGACAGCGACGACGCGCCGGAAGCCTGTGTTACGGCGACGGTATTTGCTTTGCAGCAGGCGGGAATCGAAAGGATTGAACAGGTTCGCGAGCCCGAACCTCTGAGGATCGCTGTTATGGCAGGCGAGCCTTGTCGGCTGACGCTGAACGACGCGGCGCTGGCGTTGGAGGACCTGCCTGCGCTCGCAGCGGCTGCGCAAGCTGGCCGGGTGAAAGTGCAGTTGCGCGCCGATCGCGACGCATCCTACGCCTGCCTTTCCCAGGTGCTCGATGTGCTTCGCAGTCACGACCTGATTGCGCGGGTCGGGCTGGTCATGAGGCCCGCCGCCAACCCCTGAAACGAAAACGGCGCCCGTCACGGGGGACGAGCGCCGCTTCTGTCACTTCCGCTAAAGCGCCTTATTGAGCAGCTTCGGCGGCTGGTTCCTCGACGGGTGCAGGCGCCGGTGCCTTGGGAGCATCGGGCGCATAGCGATCGCCATATTCGTCGCCTTCAAACCACATCGGTGCGGTGTCGCCGTTGGCGATTTCGCGGGCGATCAGGAAGTTGATGCGCGCGAACTTGGCGGCGGCTTCCCAGTTGAACGGCAGGTCCACCTGATCGCTCACCTTGTGATAATCGGTCGCCAGGAAGTGGCGGAACGCTTCCTCGCCGCCATTCTGGAAACCCGTGACCAGGAACACCGACGGGACGCCAGCCTTCACGAAGCTGTAGTGATCCGAACGGACGAACAGATTTTCCTCCGGCATCGGATCGGGCGACAGGCTGACACCCGCCTTGGCCGTGGCGGCCGCGACGATCGGACCCAGCGTCGAATGGTCCGCGCCGAACGCAACCACGTCCTTGAAGTCATAGGTCAGCACCGGCATGTCGAGATTGACGTCGGCAACCATCTTGCCGCCTTCGACAAACCAGTTGTTGGCGAGGAAGGTCGAGCCGAGCAGGCCGTCCTCCTCCGCAGTCAGCGAAACGAACATGATCGAACGACGCGGCGCGGTTCCGGTCGATGTGAAGGCGCGGGCGGCCTCCAGCATCGTGGCGGTGCCCGACGCATTGTCCATCGCGCCGTTATAAATCTGGTCGCCTTCCAGCTCCGGATCGATGCCGTTGTGATCGAGATGCGCGGTGAGCAGCACATATTCGTTTTTCAGTTCCGGATCCGAACCCGGCAGCAGGCCGATCACATTCGGCGACTGGAACCGGCGCACCGACACCTTGCGCGACAGCATTACCTGATGCGGCAATTCGACTGCAGTCGTTTCGATGCCCTTGGCTGCTTCCAGCGCGCCTTCGACGGTCAGATCGGTGCCTTCCAACAGCGGCGCCAGCGTTTCGGGGCGGATATAGGCCGACATCTTGATGCCGCCCGGCGCCGCTTCCTGACGCGACGTGCCGTCGGCATTGAGCAGCTGCGTGCTCGAACCGGTGACATAATGGCCCAGCTCTTCCCACGGGATGCGTACATCCTCGGGACGCAGCACCATCAGCACGCCGACCGCGCCGTGATCGGCGGCGACCTTAACGCGGTTGACCGAACGCAGCGCGCCGGCCTGTTCCGGGGTCAGATCGGCGGGCGGGCCGACGAAATAGACGACGATCTTGCCGGTAGCATCGACGCCGGCATAATCGTCGATGCCCAGCTCTTCCGAAACCATGCCATGGCCGACGAAGACCGCGTTGCCGACGATCGACTGTTCGCCGCCTTCCAGCGCGCTGCCCGCGCCGATCAGCATGTCCTTGCCCTGTTCCAGCGGCTTGCCGTCCACCGTCATGACCGGCGTGCCTTCCAGACCGACTTCGGCGAAGGGGACCATCTGATACCAGCTGCCGTCGGGGCCGCCGGGGACGAGGCCCATCGATTCGAAGCGCGTCGCGACGAAGCGCGCCGCGACGTCATAGCCACGGTCGCCGGCATTGCGGCCTTCCAGTTCATCGCTGGCGAGGAAGGTGATGTCGGCCTTCACCCGCTCGGCCGAGAAGGTCGGCTCGTCGGCTGTCTGGGCGACCGCCACCGCCGGCGCGAGCGCCAGCGACATGGCTGTCAGGAATAAGGAAAATCGCATCGGGACCCCCGGATATTGATCGTTGCGCGCGACCCTAATGCTGAATCGCGCGGCTGCAAGGGTGATTTGCGGAAATAATACGCTCGGCGCTTGCGGCAATCGACGTGCGGAGTATGTTCCCGGCCATTCCAAGTACCGGGGACTCGCTTCAATGAAAACTTCGCACCTTCTTTGCCGTGTCGCCGCCTGCGCGCTCGTCGCTGCGGCTGTGCCGTTTGCCGCGCCGGTGGCTGTCGCCCAGCAGGCTGACGCTCCCGAACCGGCGTCGGTGGCCGAACTCGTTTCGGCGATCGACATTCCCTATCAGGAATTCACCCTCGACAACGGCCTGCGCGTCATTGTGCATACCGATCGCAAGGCCCCGATCGTCGCGCTGTCGGTCTGGTACGACGTCGGTTCGAAGCATGAGCCAGAGGGCGAAACGGGTTTCGCGCATCTGTTCGAACATCTGATGTTCAACGGATCGGAAAATGCACCGGGCGATTTCTTCGCGCCGCTGCGCGAAGTGGGCGCGACGGATCTGAACGGCACGACGTCGTTCGATCGCACCAATTATTTCGAAACGGTCCCGCGTCCGGCGCTGGAAAAGGCGCTGTATCTGGAAAGCGACCGCATGGGCTATCTGCTCGGCGCAGTGACGCAGGAAGTGCTCGATGAGCAGCGCGGCGTCGTCCAGAACGAAAAGCGTCAGGGTGACAACAACCCCTATGGCCTTGCCTGGTACAAGATCATGGAAGGCGTGTTCGGTCCCGACAATCCCTATGGCCACAATGTCATCGGCTCGATGGCCGATCTTGATGCCGCCAGCCTGGAAACGGTGAAGAACTGGTTCCGCTCGCATTATGGTCCGAACAATGCGGTGCTGGTGCTCGCCGGCGATATCGATGCCGCTGAAGCCCGGCCGCTGGTCGAGAAATATTTCGGCGCGATTCCCAGCGGACCGAAAAGCGAGCTGCCCGAAGTGACGGCGCGCCCGATGACGCAGACGGTCAAGGAAACGATGACCGATCACGTCGCCGCGACGCGCATCTATCGCATCTGGCAGATTCCCGGCGTCAACGATCCCGATGCGGTGCCGCTTCAGGTAGCAGGCGGCGTGCTGGGCGGGCTTTCGTCCTCGCGCCTCGACAATATTCTCGTTCGTCAGGAAAAGCTGGCGGTCAGCGTCCAGGCGGGCGCCGATTCGATGGCTCAGGCGGGCACGTTCGACATCATCATCAACGTTCGTCCCGGCGTCGATCCGGCACTCGTCGAACAGCGACTGGATGAAATCATCGCCGATTATCTCGCCAACGGCCCCACCGCCGATGAAGTGCAGCGCTATGCGACCAGCACAATCGCGGGGCAGCTCGGCAGCCTCGAATCGGTCGGCGGCTTCGGCGGCAAGGCAGTGACGCTCGCCGAAGGCGCGCTCTATTCGAACGATCCGGGCTTCTATGCCAAGCAGCTTCAGGCGCTGGCCGCGACGACCCCGGCAATGGCGCAGGCCGCCGCGCAGAAATGGCTCGGCCAGCCCTATTATCAGCTGGTCATTTCGCCGGGCGACCGCGAAGCCTATGCCGAGTCCGAACAGGCCGATCCTTCGGCGGAACCCGCTGCCAACGAAGCCCCTGCCGCCGAGCAGGAAGCGACGGTCAAGCGCGATCCGATGCCCGATGTCGGTCAGCTTTCGGATCTCGACTTCCCGGATGTGACGCGCACGACGCTGTCGAACGGCGTCGAAGTGATCTACGCGCATCGCGACGCCGTGCCGGTGACGCAGATCGCCCTCAGCTTCGATGCGGGCATGGTGGCGGACCCCGCCAATGCGCTCGGCACCCAGTCGCTGATGCTCAGCGTCATGGACGAAGGCACCGACGACATGGATTCGATCGAGCTTGCCGAAGCCAAGGAGCGGCTTGGCGCGAGCATCGGTCTAGGCGCTTCGGCCGATCGCACCACCGCGACGCTGACGACGCCCAGCCCGAACCTGACCGCTTCGGTCGAGCTTTTCTCCGACATCGTTCGCAACCCGTCGTTCGCGCCGGAGGAAGTCGAGCGGCTGCGCAATCAACTGCTTGCGTCGATTTCGCAGGAGCTCACCAATCCGCAGGGTATTGCGATGCGGGCATTGCCGCCGCTCGTTTACGGTTCGGCCTCGCCCTATGCGAAGCTGGGCGCAGGGCGTGGCGATCCCGCGGCTGTGGCCGCGCTGTCGCGCGATGATCTTGTCGCCTTCCACGACGCCTGGATGCGTCCGGACAAGGCGAAGGTCTTCGTCGTATCGGATCGTCCGCTTTCCGAAATCGTGTCGGCGCTCGAAACCGGCTTCGGCAACTGGACCGCGACGGGCGATGCCGGGGTCAAGGATTTCAGCGCTGAAGCCGTGCAGGCTACGCCGCACATCCTGCTGGTGAACCGCCCTGATTCGCCGCAGTCGGTGATTCTGGGCGGCCAGCTCACCTCGCTTTCGGCGCAGGGCGAGCTTCTGCCGGTGCTGACCGCGAACGATGTGCTGGGCGGCGATTTCCTCAGCCGCATCAACATGGACCTGCGCGAGGCAAAGCACTGGTCCTATGGTGCCTATGGCATTTTCCGCCGGTACGAAAACAGCGTGCCCTATATGATCGTCGCGCCGGTTCAGGCGGACAAGACGGGGGAATCGATCGCGTCGCTTCAGGAAGACGTCACCAGCTTCCTGTCGACCAAGGGGATCACGCCCGAGGAGTTCGACCTCACCATCAAGGGCAATATCCGCGAGCTTTCGGGTGCGTTCGAAACCAGCGACTCGGTGCTCGGTGCGATGCAGAGCAACGACCTGTTCGGGCGTCCGGACGATTATTACGACACGATCGCGCAAAAATATCGCGCGCTCTCGCGTGAGGAGCTCGACGCTGCGGCACGCGAGGCTCTCGACCCCGATAACTTCGTCTGGGTGGTGGTCGGCGACGCCGAAACCGTCCGGCCGCAGCTTGACAGTCTGGGGCTGCCTGTCGAGGTGATCTCTGCAGAAGAGGTCGCGGGCCAGAAACCCGCGGCAGAGTAACACCCCCAACTGGAGTAACAGCAATGGCGAATGTGGACGGAAGCTGGGATACGGTCGCCAAGACCCCGATGGGCGACCAGAAGGCGACGCTGACCGTGGTCAGCTCGGGCGACACCTTCACCGGCAACTTCAACGGCGCGATGGGTTCGGCCGAAGTCAAGGATGGCAAGGTCAATGGTGACACGCTGACCTGGAAGATGGACATCACGGTCCCGATGCCGCTGACGCTTGATTGCGAAGCGACGGTCGACGGCGATTCGATCAACGGCACCGTCACTGCCGGCGCCTTCGGCAGCTTCCCGCTGACGGGGGTCCGCGCCTGACATCGGTTTAGCCGATATCGAAACGGAAAAGGCCCGCTCCGGGATGCCGGAGCGGGCCT
>PAOI01000067.1 GCA_002707985.1 Sphingomonas sp.
CTGCATGTCGGTGTCGCCATAGACCTTGCCCGCCACCGGCACCGGGCTTTCGCCGGGCACGAATTCCTTCGTCCCATGAAAGTTGCGCGCATATTGCCCTGTCAGATCGACGATCAGCTTGCGCAATTCGGCTTCGGAAAGGCCGTTCGCAGCATCGCGAAGCGCAGCGAGATCGGTCATCGGACAGGTTCTTTCTCGTTCGGCGCGATCAGCGCGCGATATTCATCGATCTGTTCGTGACAGATGTCGCGGGGCCGCGCGCCGTCGCGCACCCACTGGTGCCACCGCACCACCCAGTCGAGCGCCGTCTTCACGTTCATCGCCGGGCGCCAGTCCAGCGCGGCGCGGATTTTCGAACTGTCGAGGCGCAGCAACTGCGCCTCATGCGGGCCGGGATTCTCGTCGAGGACGAAACTGCCCTTGCCCCAGTTGCGCACCAGCCGCTCGACCATCCAGCCGACGGTGCGGACATCCTTGTCCGAAGGGCCGAAATTCCACGCATCGGCAAATTGCCGTTCGCCCTGTGCCAGCCGTTGCGCGATCGCGAGATAGCCGCCCAGCGCCTCCAGCACATGCTGCCACGGGCGCACTGCCTGGGGCGAGCGGATATGCACGGGCTTGCCGGCGATCAGCGCGCGGATGATGTCGGGCACCAGCCGGTCCTCCGCCCAGTCGCCGCCGCCGATCACATTGCCGGCACGTACCGAAGCAATTCCCGCGCTGCCCGCGGCCTCGAAATAGGAACGGCGATAGGCCGCGATCACCAGTTCGGCCGCGCCCTTGCTGGAGCTGTAGGGATCGTGCCCGCCCATCGGATCGCTCTCGCGATACGGCCATACCCATTCGCGGTTTTCATAGCATTTGTCGCTGGTGACGCAGACCACCGATTCGAGCCCGCGCAACCGCCGGCAGACATCGAGTAGATGGACCGTGCCCTGCACATTCACTGCATAGGTGCCGACCGGATCCTCATAGGATTTGCGGACCAGCGGCTGCGCGGCAAGGTGAAACACGATTTGCGGATCGCTTGCCCGCATCGCCGCTTCGAGCACCGCCAGATCACGGATATCCCCCTCGACATGCGTCACCAGCTCGCCGACCCCCGCCTGATCGAACAGGCTGGGAGTTTCCGCAGGAAGCGCGAAGCCGGTTACCTGCGCGCCCATTCGCGCCAGCCACAGCGCCAGCCAGCTGCCTTTGAACCCGGTATGGCCGGTCAGGAACACCCGGCGGCCACGCCAGAATTCGCTGTCTACCAGGATTTCCACGGCGCTTCCGTCTTCCACAGTTCCTCAAGGTACAGCTTGTCGCGCAGCGTATCCATCGGCTGCCAGAATCCTTCGTGACGATAGCGATAGAGTTGCCCATCGGCCGCGAGCCGCTCCATCGGGCCGCGTTCCCAGATCGTGTCGGGGCCGTCGATATAGTCGATCACGCCGGGATCGAGCACGAAGAAGCCGCCATTGATCAGCCCGCCGTCGCCCGGCGGCTTTTCCTTGCATTCGGTAACGCGGTCGCCGTCGATTTCGAGCGAGCCGAAACGCCCGGGCGGCGCCACTGCCGTCACCGTCGCCATCCCGCCATGCGATTTGTGGAAAGCCAGTTCGGCCGTGATGTCGATATCGGCGAGGCCGTCGCCATAGGTGAGGCAGAACGGCTCCGCGGGATCGAGATAGTTGCGCACTGCCTTCAGCCGCCCGCCCGTCATCGTGTCGGCGCCGGTTTCGACCAGCGTGATCCGCCAGCCTTCGTTCCAGTTGCGATGCACCTCCATGGAGTTCTTCTCCAGGTCGATCGTGACATCGGCGGTGTGGAGGAAATAATTCGCGAAATATTCCTTGAGGATATAGCCCTTATACCCAAGGCAGACGACGAAATCGCGGATTCCGTGCGTCGAATATATCTTCATGATGTGCCAGATGATCGGCATCCCGCCGATTTCCACCATCGGCTTGGGGCGAATCGAGGTTTCCTCTCCGATTCGGCTGCCAAGGCCGCCCGCCAATATCACTGCCTTGGTCACAACCGGCTCCTTCGGACCTGCCCGTTCGTCGGTCCTCGCCTGTTTCGCATATCTTGTGGAGACATCGGCGACACCCTGATCGATTGACCGAAATCGGTTGATTCGGCGACGAAACGCAACAGGTCATGGAGCGAAACGGCAGAATGCCGCCATCGGCCCGACGCCCCGGGGATTAGGCAGGCCGCCATGGCCGGGCAAGCGATTATCCCCCCTGCTGCCGATCGACGTGCATGCACGCTTGCCGAGCGCCGGGCAGGACGCTACATGCGCGCTCCGCACAGGGGCGTAGCTCAGCTGGTTAGAGCGTCGGTCTCCAAAACCGAAGGCCCTCGGTTCGAATCCGAGCGCCCCTGCCATCTTCCGCATCGCCGTTTCCGAGATTGAACCGCGCCACGCGTCCTGTATGGGATGAAGGCGCGACCGCAAAAGGGAAGTTCATGTTCCGGGGAATGTACAATTGGGTGCTGCGTCTCGCGCATCATCGGCACGCGACGGCATCGATGGCGGCGGTCTCCTTCGCCGAAAGCTCGTTCTTCCCGATCCCGCCGGACGTGATGCTGGTGCCGATGATCCTCGCCCGGCGCGACAAGGCATATTTCATCGCCACCATATGCACGATCGCATCGATTCTGGGCGGCATTCTGGGCTATTTCATCGGATATGCGCTGTATGACAGCGTCGGCCAGTGGCTGATCGGCGTGTATGGCATGACCGACAAGATCGAGAGCTTTCGCCACTGGTACCAGGAATATGGCGCTGCGGTGATCCTGCTGAAGGGGCTCACTCCGATTCCGTTCAAGATCGTGACCATCGCAAGCGGTATCGCCGGCTTCAGCTTCCCTTTGTTCATTTTGACTGCAACCGTTACGCGTGCCGCGCGTTTCTTTCTGATAGCGGCGCTGTTGAAACGCTATGGCGAGCCGGTTCAGGCGTTCATCGAGAAGCGGCTCGATTTGTTCGCATGGGGCTTCCTGGCACTGCTCGTCGCTGGTTTTGCACTGGTTACGTTATTTTAATTTTCGCATTGCAACAAACGAGTTGATTACGGCGCCCGCTTACATTAACGAAAGACAACTCAGCTTGTCTGCGACTTGATTCTGCGACGAAAAAGGGAGATCGCGGTTATGACATTTGGAAAGAAACTGGCGCTTGCAGCGGCGTCGGCGATGGTGGTTGCGGCTCCGGTCGCTCAGGCCGTCGACGCGGGCTCGCTCAGCCTGTCGCGCGCTTCGACCAGCGCGAAGGGCAAGAAGAATGATCAGGTTTCGGCGATCCTCATCCCGATCCTCGTTGGCGGCGTTGTTGTCGGCTACACCCTCTATGAGACGGTGATCAATGATGACAACAATGAAACGGATCTTGGGCCGACGCCTTCCAGCCCCTAGTATCTGGCGAATTCAGATTTCGGAAAGCGCGTCGGTGATTCCGGCGCGCTTTCTTTTTGTGTCGGGTTCCTTCGGGAGATCGGGGGATTGCGATTCGTGCGGGCTGGTCCGCATGCGGGCCACTGTCGGCCAGCGTATCCAAGATTCGCGATCGGCCTTCGCATTCCATTTCCCGCTCTAGGCGCTTCCGGCGATTGTTACCGGCCGATTCGATTTCTTTCCTGTCCCATATTGCGCGACCAATCGGCGAATCAGTTTGGCAGCGGCTCGAACACCAGCTCGATTGGCTGGGCCAAATCCGCCTCACTCGGCCCGTCGCAGGCAGCACTCTGGTGACAGTATTTCGATGTTGCATCGCAACAACTTCACTGGATATGGCAGGATATTTCCTGTAACGATGGATTCGTTTCGACCAATCCACCATTTTAAAGGGAAGGACGTGGCCATGAAACTTGGAAAGATCGCAGCGTTGGCCGCTGCAACATCAATGATAGCGGCGGCACCGGTTGCGCAGGCGGTTAACGCCAGCAGCCTGTCGCTGTCGCGGGCATCGACGACTGCCGGAAAATCGAACAAGCAGTTCGCCGAGTTTTCGCCGTTATACGTCCTCGGCGGCATTGTCGCCACGGTGGCAATTCTCGAAGTCACCGGCGCGATCAACATCTTCGGTGATGACGAACCCGAAAGCCCCTAGGGATTTCAGGCGACTCTGACAGATACAAAAGCGCGTCGACCCTGTCGGCGCGCTTTTTCGTTGTCGGATATGCGCGGTCCCGGATGGCAATCGCACCGCGCCGCCGGGACAGGATCGACTGCTGCGGAACGAAACCCCATCCCCGCTTGCAGGCGGCACTGCAACTCGCTAGATACCGGTCCCAATCCGACAGCGTGGATGGGCCGCACCGGTTCCCTTGATCGAAGGGACGGGCAGCGGTCCTGTGTCCCGCGCCGGAGAAACTAACGAGCGAGTGACACAAGTGGCGAAAACCTCTCCCGTCGAATTCATGCGTCAGGTACGCGCCGAAACCGCGAAGGTCGTATGGCCGACCCGGCGCGAAACGATCATGACCGGGGTGATGGTGATGATCATGACGTCGCTGCTCGCGATTTTCTTTTTTGGCGTCGATACGATTTTCGATGCGATCGTGCGCGGCCTTTTGAGCCTCGCGGAGTAATATCATGGCCCGCTGGTACATCATCCAAGCTTATTCGGGATTCGAGAACAAGGTTCGCGACGCGATCATGTCGGAAGCGTCGCGTATGGGCCTCGAACAGCTCGTCGAGGATATCGAAGTCCCGACCGAAACCGTGACCGAGGTGCGTCGCGGCAAGAAGGTCCAGTCCGAGCGCAAGCACATGCCCGGCTATGTCCTCGCCAAGCTGTCGATGAACGACGACATCTATCACCTGGTGAAGAACACGCCGAAGGTGACGGGTTTCCTGGGCTCGTCGGGCAAACCGCAGCCGATTCCCGATTCGGAAGCCGCGCGGATGCTCAACACCCGTGACGAAGCCGCCGCGGCGCCCAAGCAGCAGATCAATGTCGATTACGAGATCGGCGACAGCGTCAAGGTGCTCGACGGCCCCTTCGCCAGCTTCAACGGCATTGTCGAGGAACTCGATTTCGACAAGGCAAAGGTCAAGGTGTCGGTTTCGATCTTCGGCCGCGCGACTCCGGTCGAGCTCGATTTCGAGCAGGTCGAACTCAGCAAGTAACAGGCGATGTGCCCGGCAAAGCGCTCCAGCGATCCGGGCACACGGCTTTTTGAATATCGCGCGGACTGGGGCAACGTCGTCTGGGTCCACTGCCCGGAATGTCGCGGCCCCGCCCGCGAAACCCAGTCCCGCCTGGTCTGCATAAAGTGCGGATATAATCACGGCGCCAAGGACTGGGTCGCCCGAGCCGGGCAGATGGTTCAGCTCATTAAATGGGATACGCCGTGCGAACGCTGTCGCGCGCCCATTCCCAATCGCGGCCACGCCCTTCGCGGCGGCACGCACGCTGGCACCCGTGCGCGGGTCCGATGCCTTTCCTGCGGCCATCGCGGCATTTATCGCGCGCATGCCTTCCGCTCTGCAGCACATTTCAAACTGGGCAATGTCGAGCCGCGCCGCCCCTATCTCTCGCGGCGAATAGGCGGGCACAGCTTGTGGGTTTTGAACCTTGCCCATCTGGACGCGCTGGAGAACTGGCTCGCAGCGGGATTGCGAGAACGCGGCAGCCGTTCAGGCCTCACGATGATGGCGCGGCTGCCGCGCTGGATGAAGGCGGCGAGCAACCGCCATCGCGTGATCCGGGCGCTGGCCGAAATGCGCGAGGAAGCAAAGGCGGCGGGGATCGACTGACCCCCTGCCCGTCCAATTCAGATCAGCCCGGCAGTTTCGGCGAGAACCCAAAGGCCGATGACGATGAACAATGCCGCCGCGGCCAGATGCACCGCGCGCATCGGCACGCGCTTCAGCAACGCTTCGCCCAGGAACACCGCAGGCACGTTGGCGATCATCATACCCAAAGTCGTACCGGCAGTGACGAAGATCAGATTGTCGAACTGGGCGCCCAGCGCCACCGTCGCGACCTGAGTCTTGTCCCCCATCTCGACCAGAAAAAACGCAATCAGCGTCGTCGCAAAGGCGCCGAAGCGCGATGCCTTTGGCGCGTCGTCTTCGTCCATCTTGTCCGGGATCAGCGTCCACAGCCCCATCGCGATGAACGATGCCGCGATAAGATAGCGGAACCACGCGCCCTCCAGGATCGACGCAACGCTATGGCCCACCAGCGCGGCGAGAAAATGATTGGCGAGCGTTGCGAAAAGAATGCCGAGGATGATCGGCACCGGCTTGCGGAACCGCGTCGCGAGCAGGATCGCCAGCAACTGCGTCTTGTCGCCGATCTCGGCAAGTGCGACGACCGCCGTCGATGTAAGAAAGGCTTCCATGCAAAAATCTCCGGGCCGGGCGACAGGCGAACAAACGGCATCGCGCCTTCCGCCCGGCCGGGGCGAAGGTGCAATGCCATTTGGTCTCGCCTGAACGGATAATTCCGCCCTCTCCGCGCCACGGCCTCTCGACCGAGTATGTTGACGACGGAGCCCGTCCTTACCGGACGACTGGCTACTCCCCAGATGACGGGACGTCCTTAGGCGCCTATTGGCTTATCTGCAAGCATCGCCCGGCAGTTGCACTCGGCAACGCCTTGCGCTACAGGCGCGCGCTTCCATGGCATTGCGATGGATTTTTGCGGGAGGCCGCCCCCCGACGGGACGGCCGTAAGGACCGCTAAACTTGAACCGGCCCTGTGGCGCGGATTTCCGCGACGTCAGCGCCAGCAACAGAGTGAGTAGACATGGCCAAGAAAATTACCGGCTATATCAAGCTGCAGGTGCCCGCGGGCGCCGCAAACCCCTCGCCGCCGATCGGCCCTGCACTGGGTCAGCGCGGCGTGAACATCATGGAATTCTGCAAGGCCTTCAATGCCGCCACCGGCGACATGGAAAAGGCGATGCCGATCCCCACGATCATCACCGTTTATGCCGACCGTTCGTTCTCGTTCATCACGAAGACGCCGCCGGCCACCTTCCTCATCAAGAAGGCAGCGAACCTGAAGTCGGGCTCGAAGGAGCCGGGCAAGGTTTCTGCAGGCAAGATCGCGCGCTCGAAACTCAGCGAAATCGCCGAGCTGAAGATGAAGGACCTGAACGCCAACGATATCGAAGCGGCGACCCGCATCATCGAAGGCAGCGCCCGCGCAATGGGCCTCGAAGTGGTGGAGGGCTGATTCCATGGCTAAGGTAAGCAAGAAGCAGAAGGCCTGGACGATCGACGCCGACAAGCTGCACGGCGTTGATGAAGCCATCAAGCTGGTCAAGGACAACGCCACCGCCAAGTTCGACGAGACGATCGAAGTCGCGCTGAACCTGGGCGTCGATCCGCGTCACGCCGACCAGATGGTCCGCGGCGTCGTCACCCTGCCCGCGGGCACCGGCAAGACCGTTCGCGTCGCCGTGTTCGCCAAGGGCGCCAAGGCCGATGAAGCCAGGGAAGCCGGTGCGGACGTCGTCGGCGCCGAAGACCTGATGGAAACCATTCAGGGCGGCACCATCGATTTCGATCGCTGCATCGCGACCCCGGACATGATGGGCGTCGTCGGCCGTCTGGGTAAGGTTCTGGGCCCCAAGGGCCTGATGCCGAACCCGAAGCTGGGCACCGTGACCATGAACGTCGGCGAAGCCGTGAAGGCAGCCAAGGGCGGTCAGGTCGAATATCGCGTCGAAAAGGCAGGCATCATCCATTCGGGAATCGGCAAGGCCAGCTTCTCGAACGACGATCTGCGCAAGAATTTCGACGCGCTGGTCGATGCCGTGGTCAAGGCCAAGCCCTCGGGGGCCAAGGGCAAGTATCTGCGCAAGGTCGCTCTGTCGTCTTCGATGGGCCCGGGCGTAAAGGTGGACGTCGCGGAAGTCGGCGCTGCCTGAAACGAGCTTTCGGGGAGGAACTGAAAGCAACGAACGAAGGGCCGGGGGCAACCCCGGCCCTTTTTTCATGTCCGCATGCGCTCTTCGCAAGCGCCGCTCCGGAACCGGATGCGCTCCCATCACGTTAGAAAACAACAATTTTTGTTACCAGCCGGGGCCAAACTTCCTTGGAAACCGAAACGGAAATGCAACGCCTTCGCTGGTGTGTTCAGCCTGGATATTGCATAAGTTCGGCAGGGCACGGCCGGGCAGCCGCCTTAACGGCCGATCGAGGGAGTATAACATTGAAGACTGGAACGACCCGATCCTCGCGGATTCGCTGGATCGCGGCCACGGCTGCACTGGCACTTGGCGCCGTACCTGCGTCGGCGCAGGTTTCGGGCACGCCGTCCCCTACCCCCTCTCCCGTGCCGACTGCCGCACCCAGCCCGATCGTCCAGCCGCTGCCGGGGCAACAGGCCGTCCGCGCGCCGATCGCGCTGCCGACGCTCAGTGCCCGGCAACAGACCGAACTCGCCGGACTGCTGGCCGAACGCTATCTGACGCAGGGGCTTCGCTACAGCGAGCCTCCGCCCCTCCCGACAGCAGGCGAGCCGCTGGTTCGTGCCGCACTCGATTACGCCAAGGCCGTGCATAGCGGGCGCCTGGCGCCGGAGGATTTCGAATCCGACTGGGGCCTGCGCCCTGCCGAATATGATCCGCTTCCCGGCTTCGTCGCGGCGGTCCGCGAGGATCGGCTGGCGCAATGGATCCGTTCGCTGCCCCCGCCCTATGCCGGATATGACGCGCTGCGCGACGGGCTTGCCCGCTATCGTTCCATCGAGGCGGCGGGCGGATGGCAGGCCGTGGCAACCGGCCCTTCGCTGCGCGAGGGCGACAGCGATCCGCGCGTCGAAGCGCTGCGCAAGCGGCTGGCGATCGAGGACAGCCAGGTGATCACCGTCGCCACGCTGACGGCGGAAGACCCTGCCGATCCCAAATTGTTCGACGCGGACCTGACCGAAGCGGTGAAGCGGGCTCAGGCGCGGTACGGCCTTGCCGTCGACGGCGTCGTCGGCCCCGCCACCCTGCGCGCGATCAACGTGCCGGTGGGCGACCGCATTCGCCAGATCATGGCGAATATGGAGCGTTGGCGCTGGATCCCGCGCGAATTGCCGGTGAACCGCATTCAGGTGAATATCGCCGCGGCAGTGCTGACTCTGTTCAAGGGCGACGATCCGGTCGGCTCGATGACGGTGGTCACCGGATCGCCGGGGCATGAAACCCCGATGCTTTCCTCGACGATCACCAGCGTGGTCCTCAATCCGCCATGGAACGTGCCCTCCTCGATCGCTGCCAACGAACTTTGGCCGAAGGAACGCGCACGCCCCGGATATCTCGCCGCCAATGATTTCCGCGTGATCGAACTGGGCAACGGCCAGACGCGGCTGCAGCAGCGCGCGGGACCGAAGAGCGCGCTTGGGCGCTACAAGTTCGATTTCGACAATCCCTATGCCGTTTATCTGCACGATACGCCGGCACAGGCGGCGTTCGACCGCACCGACCGCCTGGCGAGCCATGGCTGCGTCCGCCTGTCGCGTCCGGCGGCGCTGGCGCGGCTGCTGCTCGCCGACAATCCGGACTGGCAGGTCGAAAAGATCGACGAAACCATTGCATCGGGTGAGACGGTGCGCGCGCCGCTGAAGACTCCGGTCTCGGTATTTCTGCTTTACTGGACGTCCTATGTCGGCTCTGACGGGACGATGTATTTTCTCGACGATCCCTATGGCTGGGACGCACAGCTTGCCGACAAGATCGAAAGCCGCGCCCAGGCCCAACAGATCGCCAACCGCTGAGGAGAAGGGTGATGACGAAACTGATGCTCAGGACTGCTCCGCTCGCGCTCGTCGCCGCGCTTTCGCTTGCTGGCTGCTCGGTGAAGACCGAAGATGTCGTCGAACCGGACAACAATACCGGCGAAGTGGTCGAAACGATCAACTATGACACGCCGATGGCGAATTTCGTCGAGCCGGAAGAAGAACCGGTGGCGGAGCCGACCGCGACTGCGACTCCATCCGCGGCACCGGTCGGCAACACCACGACAGGTCTGCGCGAAGATGAAATGATGCTCGACGACGCAGCCGCGACCGGCATGACGTCGCGCGTCGACCGGAGCGAGGCCCCGGCCCACTAGAGACCGTTCCCACGCGTTTCGCTTGACTTTCGCGGGCGCGCCGTTAATTGGCGCGCTTCGCCGATGGGGCTTGCTCCGTCGGCATCCGTCCGAGACAGCGAGTGACCGGAATCTGCCGGTCTTGATTTCTCGCCGAGACGGGGAAGGATTTTTCCGGCCGCTGCCAGCGATGGTCGCGTTCGGGTCTGCCCCGGGGAAACCCTGGCGCTGACGATCATGCCCCTCGGACGAGGGCTGCGGGCATGTCGCCCGTCGCTCGACGCAACCGGGCCTTTCGGGGCCCATATTGAGGAGACCGGCATGGATCGTTCCCAGAAGACCGAAGCCGTTGCCGAGCTGAATCGCACCTTTAACGAGGTCGGCGTGGTGGTTGTCACCCGCAACCTTGGCATGACCGTCGCCCAGTCGACGGAACTGCGCAACAAGATGCGTGAAGCCGGTGCGAGCTACAAGGTCAGCAAGAACCGCCTTGCCAAGATCGCGCTCGAGGGCACCGATTACGCAGGTCTTTCCGACCTGCTGACCGGTCCGACGGCGCTGTCCACGTCCGTCGATCCCGTGGCTGCAGCCAAGGTGGTCAACGAATTCGCCAAGACGAACGACAAGCTCGAAATCGTCGGCGGCGCGATGGGCAGCACCATGCTCGACGTGGAAGGCGTGAAAGCGCTCGCTTCGCTGCCGTCGCTGGATGAACTGCGCGGCAAGATCGTCGGCCTTATCCAGGCTCCGGCGCAGAAGCTGGCTTCTGTCACGCAGGCACCGGCGGGTCAGCTTGCGCGTGTGTTCGGCGCCTATGGCGCGAAGGACGCCGCATAAGCGGCTTGCGACCAATTACCCTGAATTAATCTGATTTTTCGAAGGAAATCAAAATGGCTGACCTGAATGCTCTTGTTGACCAGCTCTCCGAGCTGACCGTTCTCGAAGCTGCTGAGCTCTCGAAGATGCTTGAAGAAAAGTGGGGCGTCTCGGCCGCTGCTGCGGTTGCGGTTGCCGGCCCGGCCGGCGGCGGCGCTGCTGCGGCTGCTGAAGAAGTGAAGGACGAATTCGACGTGGTTCTCACCGGCGACGGTGGCAAGAAGATCAACGTCATCAAGGAAGTCCGCGCGATCACCGGTCTCGGCCTCACCGAAGCCAAGGCGCTGGTCGAAGGCGCTCCGAAGGCCGTCAAGGAAGGCGTGTCGAAGGACGAAGCCGAAAAGATCAAGGCTCAGATCGAAGCAGCTGGCGGCACCGTCGAGCTCAAGTAAGCTCGCACGGCTCGCTACGAGCTACGCAAAAGAAGGGCGGTCCGGAAACGGGCCGCCCTTTTTGCTGGCCGAGCACAGAAAAGGGGCGACCCCTGACCGGATCGCCCCTTCCCCTGCGCTACGATACGCAACTGGTAGCACAAGCGTGTAACTTAGCTCGAATAGGACGGCTTCCCGCCGATCTGCCACGCGGCAGCATCGGTGATCGAACCGATCTTTTCCTTTGCCCGGGCAACATGGTCCGCCATCGGCTTACGAGCAGTCGCCGGAGACTTGGCAGCAGCCGGGGCGGTTGCCTGTTCCCGAGTATGCTGCTCAATGTGGGCGATGCCCTCTTCACGTTCACGCTGATCGTAAAAGCGCGCGCGCTTCATGCGGTTGCGCAGCGTGAGGAACGGATTGTCCGGCGTCGGACCCCGCATCGCGGCGATCTGATGACGGCCCATGCCAGCGGACGAACCCGTCGCCACGGCAGCGGCGGGCGCCACGCGGGCAGGCTCACGAACGATCGGCTCTGGCGTCGTGCGCGCCATTGCAGGTTCGGCAACGACAGGCTCGCGCTCGCGGACCGGCATCGGTTCGCGCACGGGCTCGGTCCTGGCAACCACCGGGGTCGTTTCCGGGCTGTCCGAACGGCGGCGCATCGCCGCGGCGGCACCGACGCCACCCAGGCCGAGGATCAGCGCAAGACCGCCCCACAGGGCAACGTCGTCGCCAATACCATCACTCCCAGCCGAAGCCTGATCGGTTAAGGGCGCCGGCGCGGGAGCAGGCTCTGCCTGTTCCAGGCCAACCTGCTGCTGAATGCTCTGGTTGAGCGGCGCGACCGGGTCAGCACTCGCATCGAGCGTCAGCGCGCCACTGGCAAGGTCAGGCCCGCTCGTGGCGACAGTTTCGCTCTCAACCGGCGTTGCCGGCGCGGCAGCGGCGGTGCTGGTGCTGGTGGCCGCCGATGCCCGCGATGCTTCGCGAGCCGCCGCTCGACGCTCGGCAGCAGCCTCAGCCGCTGCAGCGCGCTCTTCCTCGATTTGCGCAATCGCAGCCTGATTGACCGGGGTAGCGGATTCCGGATCGCCGACGCCGTTCGGCAGCGCCTGCGACGATACGGTCGAGGGGCTCGGCGCGCTCTGCGGCACGGCCGGCGCGGAAAGCGTCGTCGTGCGCTGCGTCGGCTGGTTCACCGGCTGCACAGGAATCTGCGGCAGCGGCGAAACCGCCGGCACCGGCACAGACTGCGTCGCGGGCGGGCTCTGCGTCGGCGTGGACGAAGCATCCTGGGCCTGAGCCGAGGGGGCGGAAACGGCCAGGGCAGCAATAAACGCCACCGCAGCCGTTTGTGCATAATATCGCGTCTTGTTCATAGCGAGGAGACAATCCGATCCCCCTGCTACAGTTCCCGTGAGTACTCAAAACCGCGATGAAGTGAACGGCAGGAAGCGACGAAATACCACGTTCATCTGCCGTTCACGCAATAAATATCCGATTTTTAGTTCGGACCCGGCGCCACTTCTGCCGACTGATCGACCGGAACGACGGGCAGCCACACCGCACTGGCGTTCGCCGCGCCGCGTTCGATGCTGATCGTCGCCTTCTGATAATCCTCCGGCTGGGCGAAGAAGATGTTGTCGACATATTTCTGCGGATTGCGGTCATAGAGCGGGAAGAGGCTCGACTGGATCTGGATCTGGATCCGGTGCCCCGGCTGGAACACATGGTTCACCGTCGGCAGGCGGAAGCGATAGCGCTGCACCTGCCCCGCCGGAATCGGTTCGGGATCGGCGAAGCTGTTGCGATAGCGGCCCCGGAAAATGTCGAGCGCGATCGGCAGCTCATACCCGCTCATTTCCATGTTCGACGGCACTTCGTCGGGATAGACGTCGATGACCTTCACTACCACGTCCATGTCGGTGCCTGTCGTCTTGGCCAGGATATCGGCGATCGGCGCTCCGGACACCCGAACCGGGCTGTCGAGCACCGGCGAGGTATAGACGAGCACGTCGGGGCGCCCGTCGACATGGCGCTGATCGCTGACCAGCCATGTCGTCCAGCGTGAACGATCGCCGAAATTGAGCGGGCGCGAGATATAGGGCACCGGATTGTGCGGATCGCTGACGTAGCTGTCCTCGCCCGAACCGCCCGGCTTGGTGAAGGACAGGCTCCAATTGCCCTGTAGGTAGATCGGCGTCAGCTGGCTCTCGCAGCCCTGCTGACAGGCGAGCGGCCATTGCCGGAGCGAATCCCAATGATTTTCGCCGGTGTTATAAATCAGCGCGCGCGGCGGCTGATAGGCAGGCGCTCCGTCTTTCAGATAGCGATTGAAGAAGGGCAGCAGCACGTCCTGGCGAAATTCGGTCGCGGTATCGCCATTCCATTGGAACGGCCCCAGCGACGATCCGTCATAATTGACCTGGCTGTGCCGCCAGGGCCCCATGACGATATAATTATTGTCGGTCGCCCCTGCCTTTTGCAGTTCCTCGAAACTGTGGATCGCGCCGTACATATCCTCCTGATCCCACAGCCCCTGGATCCACATGGTCGGAACGTGCGAGGGATTTTTGGCGAGCAATTTGTCGAGCGCCTGACCCTGCCAATAGGCGTCATAGGCGGGATGTTCGCTCATCCGGTTCCAGAAAGGCAACTGGTCGAAGCCCGAGCGCTTGGCCCAGTCGCCAGCCGATCCGACACGGCGGAACTGGTCGTAATCCTCCCATATCCCCTGGGGCGGTTCGGAGCCGCGGCCCTTATATCCGGTCTGACCGCCGATCCAGCCGATATTGGCGAGGCGGAAGGCGCCGTAATGGAACCAGTCGTCGCCCATCCAGCCGTCGATCATCGGGCTTTCCGGCGCCGCCACCTTCAGCGCCGGATGGGGATTCAGCAGCGCCATCGCCACCGTAAAGCCTTCATAGGACGAACCGAGCATCCCCACCCGCCCGTTGCTTTCGGGGAGGTTCTTGACCAGCCAGTCGATCGTATCCCAGGCATCGGTCGTGTGATCGGTCTCGGTCGGATTGAGCGGCCCGACCGGCGGACGTGTCACGACATATTCGCCCTCCGACCCGTATTTGCCGCGAATATCCTGAAACACGCGGATATAGCCGTCGCGCACGAACACTTCGTCGCCCTGCGGCAGCATCGACAGCATGTTCGGGCTGTCCATCCGCGACGTGCGACCCGCCGCGTTATAGGGCGTACGCGTCAGCAGGATCGGCGCATCATGCGCGCCCTTGGGGATCATGATGACGGTGTAGAGCTTCACGCCGTCACGCATCGGGATCATCACTTCGCGCCGCTCATAATCATAGCGGTCGGTCGGCACGTTGAATTGCGCCGGAATGTCCCCGCCCTGCGGCCAGATCGACGAATCGACCGTCTGCGCCGATAGGGGCGCGGTCGTCATCGCCAACAGGCTCGCGATTACCAAGACGCGTGATTTCATCGGAAGGGCTCCCCTTTTGCAGCCGACTGCCGGCATCGAACGCGATGCTACGCCCGATCCGCGGCAAAGCGCAACGCGTGATATAGTGTATCTTGCGATTTACCTTTTTGCATCTGTCATGGGCAAATGCGCATTCCACCCCCGCCCCGCCGTCTTTAAGAGATGCGCAAGTCACAGAGAAGGATAGCCCGTGAGCGCAAGCCGTATTGCCGCCCCGTCCCTCCGTTCCCGGGTGATGTCGGCGTCCGACGCCGCCGCGCTCATCACGCCGGGATCGACGATCGGCATGAGCGGCTTCACCGGCTCGGGCTATCCCAAGGAAATTCCGCTCGCCCTGGCCGCGCGGATCGAAGCCGTGCATGCCGCCGGCGATCCCTTTGCCGTGCGCATCTGGAGCGGCGCATCGACTGGCCCGGAACTCGACGGCGCACTGGCGAAATGCGACGGGATCGAGTTTCGCCTGCCCTATAATTCGGACCCGATCGCCCGCGAAAAGATCAATCGCGGCGAAATGAACTATTTCGACATGCATCTGAGCCAGGTCGCGCCGATGGCATGGGAGGGATTCCTCGGCCCGCTCGACACGGCAGTGATCGAAGTCGCCGGCATCTGCGAAGACGGCTCGCTGATCCCCTCCACTTCGGTCGGCAACAACAAGACCTGGATCGATTGCGCGCAGAAAGTGATCCTGGAGGTCAACAGCTGGCAGAATCTGGCGCTGGAGGGGATGCACGACATTTATTACGGCACTGCCCTGCCCCCCGATCGCGTGCCGATCCCGATCGTCCGCGCCGATCAGCGGATCGGCGAGCCGCGCTTTCGCTGCGATCCGGACAAGATTGTCGCGATCGTCGAAACCGATACCCCCGATCGCAATGCGCCGTTCACCCCGCCCGACGAATGCGCGCGGGCGATCGCCGGGCATCTGATCGAGTTTCTGCGGCACGAAGTGTCGCGCGGGCGGTTGCCGCACAGCCTGCTGCCGCTGCAATCGGGCGTCGGCAACATCGCCAATGCAGTGCTGACCGGCCTGATCGACTCGCCGTTCGACGACATGACGGCCTATACCGAAGTGCTGCAGGACGGGATGCTCGAGCTGCTGGCGTCGGGGAAGCTGCGCGTCGCATCGACCACCGCTTTCTCGCTCAGTCCGGACGCGCAGCTGGGCCTCAACGCCGATCTGGCCCGGTTTCGCGACAAGGTGATTCTGCGTCCGCAGGAAATCAGCAACCATCCCGAAGTGATCCGCCGCCTCGGCTGCATCGCGATGAACGGGATGATCGAGGCCGATATCTACGGCAACGTCAATTCGACGCACATCATGGGCTCTCGCATCCAGAACGGCATCGGCGGATCGGGCGATTTCGCGCGCAATGCGTTTATTTCGGTCTTCCTGACCCCCTCGACTGCGAAAAATGGGGCGATTTCGGCAATCGTGCCGCATGTCAGCCATGTCGATCATATCAATCAGGACGTGCAGTTGCTGGTCACCGAACAGGGGCTGGCGGATATGCGCGGCCTGGCCCCGCGCGAGCGCGCGCAGCTCGTGATCGAAAATTGCGCGCATCCCGATTACCGCCCGATGCTGCGCGACTATTATGATCGCGCGCGCAAGGGATCGTTCGGGCAGCAGACGCCGATGCTGTGCGGCGAAGCGCTGTCCTGGCACCAGCGGTTCATCGAGACCGGATCGATGCGCGCCTGATGCGCTATCGCCCCTTTACGAAATCCAACATTCTCCCTATATGGCCTTTTCCAACTCCATCTGACGGGAAATGAGCCGCCGTTGCGCAGCGGATCATAGGAATTGTCGGCTGGGGGTTCCAACAAGTCGCATGAAGCTGCTGTTTTCCTGAAAACCGGGAGAATTGCGGCTTTTTCGCGTTGGAACGACATAGCGCCCTGCCCCCGACAGCAAACGGGCACGAAATTTTGACCGAGCGAGGCGAACACACTCCATGGCATCCAAGGCGATCGAAAACGGCGCGGTAATGCGCGCAGGCTCGAGCGGCACGATCAAGCGCCGCATCCGCAAGATTTTCGGCGACATTCACGAAGTCGTCGAAATGCCGAACCTGATCGAGGTTCAGCGCGAATCCTATGAGCAGTTCCTGCGCTCCGATCCGTCGATCGGCTATGTCTCGGGCCTGGAAAAGACGCTGCGCAGCGTTTTCCCGATCCGCGATTTCGCCGGCACCGCCGAGCTCGATTTCGTCAATTACGAACTCGAACCGCCGAAGTTCGACACCGACGAATGCCGCCAGCGTGGCATCACCTATGCCGCGCCGATGCGCGTTACGCTGCGCCTCATCGTGTTCGAGGTCGATCCCGATACCGAAGCCCGCTCGGTCCTCGATATCAAGGAGCAGGACGTGTACATGGGCGACATGCCGCTCATGACCGGGAACGGCACCTTCTTCATCAACGGCACCGAACGCGTCATCGTGTCGCAGATGCACCGCTCGCCGGGTGTGCTGTTCGACCATGACCGCGGCAAGACGCACGCTTCGGGCAAATATCTCTTTGCCGCGCGCGTGATCCCGTATCGCGGTTCGTGGCTGGATTTCGAATTCGACGCCAAGGACATCGTCAACGTCCGTATCGACCGCAAGCGCAAGCTGCCGGTGACGACTTTGCTCTATGCGCTCGGCCTGAATTCGGAAGAAATCCTCAATTATTTCTACAACCGCGTAACCTTCGTCCGTGGCGAAGGCGGCTGGCAGATCCCGTTCGCGCCGGAAAACTGGCGCGGCGTGAAGCCGGCGTTTGACATCGTCGACGCCAAGTCGGGCGAAGTCGTGTTCGCTGCGGGTCAGAAGATCAGCCCGCGCGCCGCGAACAAGGCCGGCAAGGACGGCCTGACCGATCTGCTGATCCCGACCGAGGAAATCTTCGGCCGTTACAGCGCCTATGACCTGATCAACGAGAAGACCGGCGAGATCTATATCGAGGCCGGCGACGAAGTGTCGCCCGAAAACCTCGAAAAGCTCGACAAGGCGGGCATCGATCGGATCGAACTGCTCGATATCGATCACGTCACCACCGGTCCGTGGATCCGCAACACGCTCAAGGTCGACAAGGCCGAGGATCGCGAGCAGGCGCTCAGCGACATCTATCGCGTCATGCGCCCCGGCGAACCGCCGACGCTCGAAACCGCAGAAGCGCTGTTCGGCGGCCTGTTCTTCGATCCGGAACGCTATGACCTCTCGGCGGTCGGCCGCGTCAAGCTCAACATGCGCCTCGACCTCGATGCCGAGGATACGGTCACCACGCTGCGCACCGAGGATATCCTCGCGGTTGTCAAAACGCTGGTCGATCTGAAGGACGGCAAGGGCGAAGTCGACGATATCGACAATCTCGGCAACCGCCGTGTCCGTTCGGTCGGCGAACTGCTGGAAAACCAGTATCGCGTCGGCCTGCTGCGCATGGAACGCGCGGTCAAGGAACGCATGTCGTCGGTCGATGTCTCGACCGTCATGCCGAACGACCTGATCAACGCCAAGCCTGCGGTTGCCGCGGTCCGCGAATTCTTCGGCTCCTCGCAGCTGTCGCAGTTCATGGACCAGACCAACCCGCTGTCGGAAGTCACGCACAAGCGCCGCGTTTCGGCACTTGGGCCGGGCGGTCTGACGCGTGAACGCGCTGGCTTCGAAGTCCGCGACGTCCATCCGACGCACTATGGCCGTATCTGCCCGATCGAAACGCCGGAAGGCCCGAACATCGGTCTGATCAATTCGCTCGCGACGTTCAGCCGGGTCAACAAATATGGCTTCATCGAAACGCCGTACCGCAAGATCATCGACGGCAAGGTAACCAATGAGGTCGTCTATCTGTCGGCGATGGAAGAGCAGAAGCACACCGTTGCTCAGGCGTCGGCCGAGCTCAGTGAAGACGGCAGCTTCGTCGAGGAACTGGTTTCGGCGCGTCAGGGCGGCGAATTCCTGATGGCGCTGCGCGATCAGATCACGCTGATGGACGTTTCGCCCAAGCAGCTGGTTTCGGTCGCCGCATCGCTGATCCCGTTCCTGGAAAAGGACGACGCCAACCGAGCGCTGATGGGATCGAACATGCAGCGTCAGGCCGTGCCGCTGGTGAAGGCGGAAGCGCCTTTCGTCGGCACCGGCATGGAAGAAACCGTCGCGCGCGATTCGGGCGCGGCAATCGCGGCAAAGCGTGCCGGCGTAGTCGATCAGGTCGACGCGACGCGTATCGTGGTCCGCGCCACCGGCGAAGTGGATGCCAGCGAAAGCGGCGTCGACATCTATACGCTGATGAAGTTCCAGCGCTCGAACCAGTCGACCTGCATCAACCAGCGTCCGCTGGTGAAGGTCGGCGAAATCGTCGAGGCCGGTGACGTGATCGCCGACGGTCCTTCGACCGAGTTCGGCGAGCTGGCGCTGGGCCGCAACGTGCTCGTCGCGTTCATGCCCTGGAACGGCTATAACTACGAGGACTCGATCCTGATCAACGAACGCATCGTGAAGGACGACGTGTTCACGTCGATCCACATCGATGAATTCGAAGTGATGGCGCGTGACACCAAGCTCGGGCCGGAAGACATCACCCGCGACATTCCCAATGTCGGCGAGGAAGCGCTGCGCAACCTCGACGAAGCGGGCATCGTCTATATCGGTGCAGAGGTTGAGCCGGGCGACATTCTGGTCGGCAAGATCACGCCGAAGGGCGAAAGCCCGATGACGCCGGAAGAAAAGCTCCTCCGCGCCATCTTCGGTGAAAAGGCCAGCGACGTGCGCGACACTTCGCTGCGCTTGCCCCCGGGCGTTGCCGGTACGATCGTCGACGTGCGCGTCTTCAATCGCCACGGCATCGACAAGGACGAGCGCGCGATGGCGATTGAGCGCGAGGAAATCGAGCGCCTGAAGAAGGACTCGGACGACGAACGCACGATCCTCAACCGCGCCACCTGGTCGCGCCTCAAGGAAATGCTGCTCGGCCAGACGGCGACGGCGGTTCCCAAGGGCCTGAAGAAGGGCGCGGAAATCGACGAGGATCTGCTCGAAAGCGTCGATCGCCACGAATGGTGGAAGTTCGCCGTCGCAGACGATGCGATGCAGGCGAACCTCGAAGCCGTGAAGGGCCAGTATGACGAGGCAGTGAAGAAGATCCGCGACAAGTTCGAGGATCGCCGCGAGAAGCTGGAACGTGGTGACGAGCTGCCGCCGGGCGTGCTCAAGATGGTCAAGGTCTTCGTCGCGGTGAAGCGCAAGCTGCAGCCGGGCGACAAGATGGCCGGCCGTCACGGCAACAAGGGCATCATCAGCCGCATCCTGCCGCAGGAAGACATGCCATTCCTTGAGGACGGTACTCCGGTGGACTTCGTGCTGAACCCGCTGGGCGTGCCTTCGCGCATGAACGTCGGTCAGATCTTCGAAACCCATCTGGGCTGGGCCGCACGCGGTCTGGGTCGCAAGATCGGCGATGCTCTCGACGCATGGCGCGAAGCCAATCCGAACCCCGAGGCGGGCCAGCCCCCCGAAGCGGTGAAGGAAATGCTCAAGACGGTCTATGGCGACAGCTATGTCGAGCAGATCGACGCCCGTTCGACCGACGAACTGCTCGACCTCGCACAGAATGTCCGCTCGGGCGTTCCGATGGGCACTCCGGTGTTCGACGGCGCGGTCGAAAAGGACGTTGCCGACATGCTGACCCTGGCGGGTCTCGACAAGTCGGGTCAGGTGGACCTGTTCGACGGCCGTACCGGCGATTGTTTCGACCGCAAGGTGACGGTCGGGTACAAATATGTGCTCAAGCTGCACCATCTGGTCGACGACAAGATCCACGCGCGTTCGATCGGGCCGTACAGCCTCGTCACCCAGCAGCCGCTGGGCGGTAAGGCGCAGTTCGGCGGCCAGCGCTTCGGTGAGATGGAGGTCTGGGCCCTCCAGGCCTATGGTGCGGCGTACACGCTGCAGGAAATCCTCACCGTGAAGTCGGAC
>PAOI01000068.1 GCA_002707985.1 Sphingomonas sp.
TATGAACCGGACAGCCTGCTCGACTTCAGCTACCTGAACAATGCGCATAACGACCTGATCGAATTGACGATCACTGGCGGGATTCTCGCCCTCCTGGTGTTGCTGTCCCTTGTGATCTGGTGGGCCCGCGCGAGCTTTCTCGCGTTCTTCAGGGCGTCCCAATTTTCTGCCGATACAGCGCTTCGGCGCGCGGCGGTGTTCGGGATTGCGATTCTGTTTCTGGCGAGCATGACCGACTATCCGCTGCGCACGCCTCTGATGAGCGGTGTATTCGCGCTCTTCTGTGCCTGGTTGGCCGATCGCAGTGGGTCATTCCACCACAGACATGGGCATTCCGCCTGACGCGAAGCCCCGGATATCGCAGTAGCATATAGCGGCCGCAACATCCGGACGCGCGGACGGACACGTCCAGCGGGATCCGAGCGCGCGGTTGGCAGGGAAAACTCTGCCAAAAAACTGCCGATCACAGGTGTTCGCAAGTGCGGCATCGTGTCGACAAGTTACTGCGTGAAGCCATTCGGCTACGCGTCCCAACAACTCGGCAATCTTCAGTTGCACCTGCGAAAGCGACACTCTAACAACCTTGCCGTAGGATTTCAGCGAGGTGGGACGATATGCGGAGAAGTGCCTTCGCTCTGATCGGTGGCGCTTGCATGCTGCTGAGCGCATGCGGCAGCGGGCCCGAATTTGTCGGGCGCCCGGACCTGCAATTCGTAGGTCAGCAGACAATGCCTGCTCCCACCCGCGAGGATTTGCTGATCCCCGATCGCCCCTATGTTATCGGGCCTTCCGACAAATTGTCGATCAATGTGTTCGGGATCCCGGAACTGAGCCAGTCGGTTCAAGTCGATACCACTGGCACGATCGCATTGCCGATCGCCGGATCGATCCACGCGTCGGGAATGAGCGTCGAAGAATTAACCCGAGAAATCACCACGCGTCTGGGCAGCTATGTGCGCGACCCCCGTGTGACGATCAACCTTCTCGATGCCGCCAGCCAGACCTTCTCGGTCGATGGCCAGGTTGCTGCGCCGGGAATATATCCGATCGTCGGACGCATGTCTCTGATGCGTGCCATTGCGCGCGCAGAGAGCACTACCGAGTTCGCAAAAGAAGATTTTGTTGTCGTGTATCGCACGTCGGGCGGCCAACAATATGCCGCTCTTTACGACCTGCGGGCGATCCGTGCCGGGATGTATGAAGATCCCGAAATCTATTCGAACGATGTCATTTACGTCGGGGAATCGCGGGCTCGCCGAGTATTCAAAGATGTCCTGTCTGCATCCGGCTTGATCACGGCGCCGATTATCGCCGTACTGAGAAGATAGACTTGGCTATTTCAGTTGGTGGGAATTCAGATGCTCGATGAGCGTACCGGTTCGCGTGTCGCATACGTGAAGGATCAGGCTGATTCGGGGGCTGAGCCCGACTTCCAATCGTTTTTCATGGCCACGTACGACATCATCATGCGTCGCAGGTGGCTGATCATTTCATGTGTCGTCGGGTGCATGTTGCTCGGCGTCGTCGTCACATTGTTGTCGACGCCGATGTACACGGCCTCTTCTTCGGTCGAAATCCGCCGTGAAGGAGAGAATTTCACCAGCGTCCAGGGGGCCGAGGGGCAGGAACCTGTCGCGCTCGATCCTGAGTTCTATCAGACGCAGTTCGGCCTGTTGCAGGCGCGCTCGCTCGCGGACCGCGTCGTCAGCGATCTGAAGCTTCAGAACAACAAGAGCTTTTACGAATTGTTCGGCAGCCCCTTTGCCGACGAATGGTTCGATGGCGATACATTGCTGACGAGTGCACCCGATACCGACACGCGCGTTCGCGCCGCGGGTGAGATTTTGCTGGAGCATCTGAAGATTCATCCTGAAATCAGATCTCGGCTGGTCGAGATCAGTTTCACGAGTCCGAGCCCGGAATTCTCCAAGCGCGTTGTCGACAGCTGGAGCAAGAATTTCGTCCAGCAGGCCCTTGAACGGCGTTACGAGACAACGTCCTACGCCCGGCAATTTCTTGAGCAGCGCCTCACTCAGTTGCGGGCGCGCATCGACGAGGCCGAGCGCCAGGTCGTCGATTATGCCGCGAAGGAAGGCATCGTTACCGTACCGGTCGGCAACTCGGGCGATGCGCAGAGCAGCGCAGGCGAACGTTCGCTGGTTTCTGACAATCTGGCGGTATTCTCCCGCGAACTGGCCGCGGCACGCGCCGCGCGTATCGAAGCACAGAGTCGCCTTCGGTCTGCTGGCGACGCCGTTCCGGAAGCGCTGAGCAATGTCGGCATCCAGAACATGCGGTCGCGCCGGGCCGATCTTGCGGCGCAATATGCCCAGATGATGCAGAATTTTCAGCCGGATTACCCGCCGGCGGTGGCGCTCAAGTCGCAGATCAACGCGATCGATGCAGCGATCGCGACCGAAACCCGTCGCGTCCAGCAGACGCTGCAGCAGAGCTATACCGCCAGTGTGGAGCGCGAACAGCAGTTGCAGCAACAGGTCGATGACCTCAAGACGCAGTTGTTCGATCTTCGGCGGCGCAGCACGCAATATGCGATCTATCAGCGCGAAGCGGATACCAGCCGGCAGCTTTATGACGCGCTGCTCCAGCGCTACAAGGAAATCGGGATCGCTGGCGGTGTCGGCGTAAACAACATCTCCGTCGTCGATCCGGCGGAACTGCCCGACAAGCCTTCGAGCCCCAATCTGCCCGTGAACCTCGCTATTTCCCTGTTGTTGGGTCTTGCGCTCGGCGCAGGTTCGGCGTTCGCGCTCGAACAGTTCGATGACGGGGTGCGCGATCCGGCGCAATTGCAGGCGCAACTCGGCTATCCGCTGCTGGGCGTGATCCCGTTAATTCGCGGCGAAGAAGTCCCGATCGACACGTTGAACGATCCCAAGAGCGCGTTCAGCGAAGGCTATTTCTCGCTGCGAACGACATTGTCCTTCGCCACGGATTCCGGCTTCCCTTCCGTGCTAACGGTCACGAGTTCGCAGCCCGCCGAAGGCAAATCGGTCTCCGCCTATGCGCTTGCCGTGGCACTGACGCGATCGGAACGTCGCGTGCTGTTGATCGATGGCGATATGCGTTCGCCCAGCATCGAGTTTCTTCTGAAGATCGACGGCAGCGTCGGCCTCAGCAATGCGCTCGCCGGGGCGGAGGATCTTCAGGCGCTGATCCGGCCGACCCACTGGGGCAACCTGTCGGTCATGCCGGCGGGGCCCAAGCCGCCCAGCCCTGCCGAACTGCTCGCCAGCGAACGCTTCCCGCAGGTCATTGAGCAGCTGAAGCGGCATTTCGACCACATCATCATCGACGCTCCGCCCGTCATGGGCCTTGCCGACGCGCCGCTTATCGGCAGCCGCGTGGATGGCGTCATGTTCGTGCTTGAAGCGAACAAGACCGGGCTTCGCATGGCGCGGACATCGCTTGCCCGACTGCAGGAGGCCGGAGCGGCGGTTCTGGGCATCGCCGTAACCAAATTCAACGTGCGCCGGTCGCAATATGGCTATGGGTACGGCTATGGCTATGGCTACGGCTATGGCGATGACGAAGAAACGGCGAGGGCATAGGAACCCCGGACAATCTCGCCGTAGAGGGGGATGAGGTATTTCAATGACGCGCCTTTCCGGAGCCATCCGCACAGTTGCCATAGTGGCGGCAGCTGCGCCGCTGCTCTGGATTTCGATAGGAGTGAGCGGAACCCTTTCCCGTTCTCCGGAGCAAAACCGGATAGCGTTGTCGCTCTGGCCATGGGGCGCGAAGCCTCAGATCACCGAAGCCAGCGTCATCGTCGCCGCCAATCCGGATGACATTCCCGCCACACAAATCCGCGGGATTGCCACGGCCGCTTTGATGCGCGAGCCCGTGAATGCCTCGGCCGCAAAACTTATGGGCCTTTCCTACGCGCTGGAGAACAATGCGGCGCTGGCCCGCAAATATTTCCAGCAATCGGAGGTTTTGTCCCGTCGCGATCTGACCGCCCAGCTATGGCTGTTGGAAGATGCGGTGTCGCGCGACGACGTGGAAACCGCGCTGCGTCATTATGACAAGGCATTGCGGACCTCGAAGCCTATTGCCTCGACCCTGTTTCCGATTCTCGCATCCGCACTGGATGACGAGAACGTCTCTGACCAGGTCATTGCCCTGCTCCAGGCCAAGCCGCTCTGGAGCGACCGCTTCCTCAGCTTCGCAATTCCCAAAGTGGAAAAAGCGTCGGTGCTGATGGAAATGGTGCGCAAGCTGGACTTCGACACCAGCGCAAATCCGATTCTTGCGAAGAAAATAGTCGCCCGCCTGGACGAGATTGAAGGCTCGGGCGCAGCCTATGCCGCCTATCAGCAACTGTTTCTTCGTGATCGCAATGCATCCGGCAGTCTTCTGACAAATGGCGATTTTTCGAGGATTCCCGACGGATCGATCTTCGACTGGCGATTGCGGAACGGGGCATCGGCCTTTGCACGGCGTGAATCTGCCGGCGGCGGGACCTATCGCCTCCATCTGGTCGAACGCGGGGAACGTGGTGGGACATTGGCAAGCCAGAACACCGTGCTTGCCCCCGGCACATATGTGGTGAAGGCGACGGCAGGCGGGCTGCAGGATGGCGCGCAAATCCTGCGAATTCTGGTGAGCTGCACCGATCCGACGGGTTCGTGGCGCCAGCGGATCGATATTTCCGTCGATCCCAAACCGGGCTCCTTCTCGCGGGAGATTTCCGTGCCGGCCGGCTGCGTGGCTCAGCAATTCGCTCTCGGGACGCCACCGGCGCGCAATGCCGATTTGTGGATCAGCGACCTGGCGGTCGTGCAGAAGGGTTCAGACTGACGTCCCAAGCGCTGTTTTTTGTTCGCTGAGCAGCAAGGCTCTTTCCGCTCAAACCGCTTCGTCAGCCTTGATAGCGCGCCGTAAAGATGCGAGGGCTTGGCATCCAAAGTATCACGGGGTACGGCCCTGCAACCGATGAAAACTGCTATCGCTGCCGGGGCTCGTGGCTCGCCACGACATCGGGCTCTGCGCTGGCTCTTAGAGGTGGCTTGAACGACGGAGATTCATGATCTTGACCCCCTATCCATGGGGCAGCTTCATGGGTCACGGGGCTGAGAATGAACTTCAAGGCGATGTTTTGATTATCGTACCGGAGCGAGGGTAAAAAACCCCGGAAATAACAGAAGGCGCAGGAGAGAATAATCGTTTCCTATCTAGGCAAACGTTGAACAGGCGTTTTAGAATCAACTTTGGATAGCCGAAATAATGAAGCGAATTCTGATTACCGGCGGTTCTGGTTTCATTGGCACGAATCTGGTCGAATTCTATCGCTTGCGCGGCAATCCCGTCTGCAACGTCGACGTCGCGCCCGTGCGCAATCCGGAACATGCCGATTTTCATAAACAGGTCGATATCCTCGACGCTGCTGCGTTGCGTGAGGCAGTCGATACCTTCGCACCCGACATCATCTTCCATCTCGCCGCGCGGACGGACCTCGACGGCAGAACGCTTGAGGATTATTCCGCCAATATCGAGGGCGTGACCAACGTCCTGGGGGCAGTGCGCGGCTGCAAAACGGTACAGCGGCTGATCGTGGCCTCTTCGCGGCTGGTCTGCCGCATCGGCTATCAGCCCAGCAGCGACACCGATTATCAGCCCACCACCGTCTATGGCCGCAGCAAGATCCGCACCGAGCAGATCGTGCGCGCCTTCGGGCTCGAGGTGCCGTGGACGATCGTGCGCCCCACGTCGATCTGGGGACCGTGGTTCGGCGTGCCCTATGACCTTTTCTTCCGGCTGATCGGGCGCGGCATGTTCGTGCTTCCCGGCCGGCGCAAGGTGCTCAAGTCGTTCGGCTTCGTCGGGAACAGCGTGCACGAGCTCGACTGTCTGAGCACCGCCGATTCCACGATCGACGGCACGACTCTGTATCTGTGCGACTATCCTCCGCTCGAGCTGGAGCAATGGGCGCATATGATCCGCGACGCGATGGATGCGCCGCCGCTGCGCCGCGTGCCGTTCGGGCTGCTCAAAACGGTTGCAGTCGCGGGCGACGTGATGGCCAGCGTGCCGCTGCCTCTCCCCACGCCGCCGCTCACCAGCTTCCGCCTGAACAATCTGGTCGCAGAGATGGTGCACGACACCGCCCCGATCGAACGCGTGGCGGGAACGCTTCCCTATTCGCTCGAACAGGGCGTGGCGCAGACCGTCGAATGGATCAAACGATCATGATCGCCCGGCACCTTGGGCCAACCCTGCAGAATCTGGAGTAACCATGCCGACTGGAAGCAAAGCCTTCGACACTCCGAAGGGAAATTTGAGCGCGCGTCCTGCCGCACGCCTGCGCACCCAGCCCGAGGATCTGGTTCCTGCTGCGGCGCGGTTTACCCGCTATGCCGTGCGACGCGGTCTCGACGAGTTGTCGAACCGTGCGAAGGCCAAGGAACAGGACCATCTTCTGCATTTCTGCGTCCATGATCCGCGCGGCAATGCCGGCGACACCGTACTCTATCGCGCGGTCCGCGAAGTTCTCGATTCGGCGGCGGGGCCCCAGAACTGGGTCCGTCGCCAGTTGCGCCGGACGACCACGATTGATGACGTGCGGCGGATGAACGAAACAGCAAAGGCGCTGGTCATCGGCGGCGGAGGGCTGATGATGAGCGAGACGTCGCGGCCGACCCGCTCGGGCTGGCAATGGGACATTTCGCAGGAGGATCTGGAACAGATCGACATCCCGATCATCGTCTATGCCGTCGGCTACAACCAGTTTCGCGGCAGCGCGCCGTTTCGCGACGGGTTCAATGACCATGTCGAAGCGCTGGTCGCCAAGAGCGCGTTTCTGGGCCTGCGCAACACCGGCAGCCAGCAGCGACTGCAGGCGCATCTGCCCGAGGCGCTGCACGACCGTGTCCGTTTCCAGCCCTGCCCTACCACCGTGCTGCGCAAATTCCATGCGGGCATGAAGCCGGACCAATATTGTGAACCGCGCAAGGAACTCGCGGTGAACCTGGCCTTCGATCGGCAGGAAAAGCGGTTTGACGGCATGGCCGAGACGCGGCTGGGTCGCGTTGCCGAAGCGCTGCGCTGGGCAGCGGATTCAGGATGGAAGATCAAGCTGGCGCTGCACGGGTTCGAGGACGATCCCGCGATACCCTATCTGCGCAAATTCGATGTTCCCTTCGAACCGGTCCGCCTTAACCTGCTCGATTGGCGGCAGATCGTCGATTTCTACGCCAATATGCCGCTCACCATCGGTATGCGCGGCCATGCGCAGATGATCCCGTTCGGCGTAGGCAATGCGATCATCTCGCTGATCTCGCACGACAAGCTCGGCTTTTTCCTCGACGATATCGGCCATCCCGAATGGGGCATCGAAATGGCAAGCGAAGATCTGCGCGACCAGTTGGTCGGCGCGATCGAAACCTTTTGGAACGATCCCCACGCCCGCGCGCAGCAGACCAACGCAGCGCAGGAGAAGCTATGGACGACAACCCGCGAGAATGCGAAACTGATCAGCGCGCACCTGAAGTGACACGGCTTGGCGAGATTGAGTTTGCCGACACCTAAGCGAATTGCACGATAGGGCGATGAGCCATGCAAGTAGTTCTTCCCGGTACCTTTCTTTTGCTGGCCACGCTGGTGCTGTTCGGTACGCTTTATGTTTTTTTTGCGGTGTCCTCGCGCTATCCCGCCTTCGGGTTCGCGGGCGTACTCATGTATTCGTGGTATTCGAAATGGATGTCAGCGCTCTACCAATCGCTGGTTAAGTCATATAATTTCGAAACCGGCGCGATAACTACTTACAACAACAGCTCAATCACGTTCCTGATTTACAACATGGTGATGTTGACTGGAACAATTCTGGCGGTCATCGGCCTTCAGAAAGCAACGACCTCTCAACGCAACATCTATCAGATCACAGCACCTTCGAAGAAATATGCCCAGATCGGACTGCTCATTGTGTTCGGCGTCATGGCGCTCGAATGGCTAAACATCATCGCATCAGGTGCAATCGCGCTACCGGGCAATGGCGTGGACCGCGCGACCTATTGGACCAAATACGCAAAGCTACCGTTGAATGTGGTGTTCGGTGAACTTGCACTGTTCGTGCCACTGATGTCGCTTGTGCTGCTGTCGCGCTATCCGAAATGGCGGGACAAAAAGATGTACCGCTACATCGTTTGGGCAATTGGCGCGTATTTCCTCTTCTTGCTCGCCTATGGACAGCGTTTCCACGGCCTCATCATTCCGTTGCTCCTGATGCTTGGTTTCGTGATGTTCAAGCGAACGTCGGAAGGGAAGCCCAATATTAGTCCCAAGACGGTTGCCACCGCCACTCTCTACACTGCCCTATTGCTCCTATTTGGGCTATTCGCGATCTCGCATCGCGGAATCGCCGATTCCATGGGCGGCATAAGCGCATTTTTCTATCGCATCCTCGTGCTGCAGGGCGGACCAGTGTGGCAGGCGACCGAGATTGCTTCGAACGGTCCGATCGGCACTCTCTCCGATCTGTTCGATCGCAGCTTTCTTACGGTCGCTGTCGGCAATACCTCGATCATCGAGGCCTATGCCGACGGAGGCGTCAATCTGGCTCTGGCTTTGCCGAGTGCGGTTGTGCTGGTGGCAGACCCACTCATGGTAGCGCTAGTCTGCTTCCTCTACGGCCTTGCCTATGGAGCAGCCATGTTCGCGCTGTGGCGCAGCATGGCCAAGGGGCGCCTGTTTTCTACGATGGTCGCCAGCTATGTGATGCTGTGGGTGCATTCAATCTATGGCTCGGGGACGCTCGAACCGCTGCTCGACATCAAACTTTGGCTCTTTGTGTTCTTCCTGTTGGGCGCAAATGCGCTTCGCTCGATCTTCGCACAAAATGCGCCACAACGCGGGGGACGCCATGCGCTTTGATCCTGTCCCACAACGCTTTAGCCGACGCACAGTGATCGGAGCCCCACTAGCTCTGGGGCTGGCCGGCAGCGCGAATGCTGTCGCGCCACGCGTTCTCAACGCGCGCGACTTCGGTGCAAAGGGGGACGGGCGCAACGACGATTACCCGGCGCTGCAACGGTTTTTCGATACGCTTGCCGAAACCGGCGGCCGCGGCGATATTCCGGAAGGCGTTTACCTCTGTTCGAACCACCCCAGCTTTGAGAACGTCGACCCGCCCGCCACGATTCGCATCCGTTGCTACGGTACGCTCCGCATGACTGCGAAGGGTCGGTGGGGCACCACTGTACTCATCCGCAACAGCCGCAAGATCGAATGGGAGGGTGGCACGTTGGATGGTGGTGACCCCGTGCCACGCACCCGCCCCTTCGGGAATAACGGCCTATCGATGTCGGGACTTCTCAGCACCGGACAGCGCGCAACCAGTGATGTCCATGTCCATGGTATCACGCTGGTCAATTGTCGTGCTTCAGTCGAATATCTCGGCGGCAAGGGCTTCAGCCTGCAGCGCGGCGTCGAGAATTGCTCGTTTCAGATTGAGGTAAGGAATTGCGATTTCGGGGCAACGCTCGAATCCAGCGCGGTCGATGAGCGTTCCTTTGTTCGCGGCATCACGCTGGGTGTACGCGCGACTGATTGCCGCTACGCCGGCTTGCTGCTCATGCAGGGTGTGCAAAGGGCGTATAGCGACAGCGCCACGGTGATGTCCGCAACGATCCGCGCCTCGCTCCACGACTGCGGGACGTGGGAGGCTGATGGCACAATACCCCTCAACCCATATGCCGACACACTCGAGGTCGAACGCGGCCATTTTCTCGCGGGCGATACCGTTCGATTTGTCGACCAGTCTGGCCGGGCGATGGAACGCAGCCCGGTCTATGCACGCGGTGCGGGTAATGGCCCGATGCGCTTCACTCGCGACCATGCCGGCAACCAGCGATATCGCCCCAGTGCCGGCGTAGCGAGCCAGGCAATGCGCGCGGTTCCGGATGGCTGGGCGGCGATTCTATTCGATCGAGCGCAGAACCTCGACCTTGAGGCAACGCTCAGTACGAGCCGCACGCAACCCATGACGCTGATGCGCGGCCGCGTCAGCAACAGTCGGGCGCAGCTACGGTGCAGCTATCCCCGGATATACGCCCTATGGGATCCGATGCGTCATGGCCTGCGCGCCGGGCGTATTCCCTCACTTCCGGGCGCAGTCCCCAATGTCGACAATGATTTTTCATTCGAACTTACCGGGTGCGGAAGCGAGCCATTGGTGTCGCCACCTACCGCTGAGATCGGATCGACCACGATACGCAGGACAGGTGCCAATCCGCGCCCGCGATGTGCGGAATGAGCATGGACGGAAGAGCGATCAGCCCACCAGACAGGGGCGACGCGCCAGAGGGCAGCCACCCCTGTCGAAACTTTGACCATATTATCGGGAGCGTATGATGGCCTATACCGAAAGTCAGAAAGCGCAGTTCGAAACTGATGGCTATATCGTTCTTCCCGGCCTGCTGACGGCCGAAGAAATCACACGGCTTCGCGAGGCGTCCAAGGCGCATCTCCACGCCCATGCAGTGTTCGTCGACGGCGGCACGACGCAGATGGACGCGTTCAACCATGTGCCCGAGGTGCGGTGGCTGCCCACGCACCCGAAGGTGCTGGAGGCATTCCATTATTTTTGCGGCGACCAGCTTGAATATTGCCACCATTCCGACATCCACATGAACAAGTTCACCGGATGGCACCGCGACAATCACGGCAAGAATGACTGGGCGCCCGGCGCTGACGGACAGCCCTTCGCCGTCTATAAGATGGCCGCCTATCTGCAGGATCATTCGCGCGGCCCGACGGCGCTGTATGTCGTACCGGGATCGCACCGCACCAATGCCGATACCGGCGCGCCCGTCGCAGAGCTGCGCCCCGCGATCGGCGACGTCGTGCTGTTCGATATCCGCATCAAGCACAAGGGCGAGGAAAACTCGCTGTTCGGCAAGATTCTCAAGCGCATCTCGCCGAGCCGTGCGCTGACCACGCGCATCCTGCAGGGCATGCGATCGATGCAGGGAGCGCCGGAGAAGATGTCGGTATTCTTCACCTATGGCCTGCCCAACGAGCGCACGCGCGAGCATGTCGACCTGACCATCGAGCGTCAGTTGCGCCAATCGGGCGAGCAGAAATATGAGCTGGCGAACGACCTGCGATCGCAACTGACCGACGCCGGGATCATCGTGCGCGACAAGGCAGCCTGAAGAACGCAGCCGGCACCAAAGACACCGGAAACCAGGGTCGAAACGAACTTGCAGAAATCCTTTTTCGCGCGCGCGGGCATCTATGTCGTCGGGAACACGCTGCAGCGCGCGATCGCGTATCTGCTGCTGCCGATCTTCGCGCTGATCCTCTCGCCGGACGAATATGGCCGCTATGCGCTGTTCGTTTCGGCCATGGCGATCATCAACCTGATCTTCGACATGGGGCTCAGCAAGGCGGCAAGCCGCAACTATGTCGATTATGAGGAGGACCCGCGCCGCCTGCGCCGCTTCCTCGAGCATCTGGCGATTCAGCGCGCCGGGCTGACGCTCGCTGTCGGCGCGATCCTCGGGCTGCTTGCCATTCCGCTGTGGAATTTCGTCACTGCGGGCGGGTTGACCTGGTGGCCCTATCTGCCGCTTCTGCTGACGATCGCGGCGATGGATTCCTTCCTGCTGATCGTGGTTCTGATCCATCGCATGCGCAACGATGCGCTTGGCTTCATCCTGCTGAAGCTGGGTCAGGCGTGCGCCCAGTTCGCGTTCGGCATCGGTATCGTGACGTTGACCGGTTGGGGCGCACAGGGCGCAGCGCTCGGCATCGCGCTGGGCAGCGCGGTGTCGTTTCTCGCGGCGACGGTGGTCTATTATCTGCGGCTGATCCCCAAGGAGGAAAGCGATCGCAGCCTGCGCGGCTGGGGGATGTTTCGCGCCAATTTCTCCTATGGCGCGCCGCTCCTGTTCTACGATCTTGCCTTCTGGCTACGGACCCAGGCCGATCCGTTCATCCTCATCCGCTTCGTGGGGCTGGCAACGGTCGGCGTGTATCAGCTCGGCTATGTCAGCGGCATGGTCATGGGGCTGCTGGTCGTCTCGATCGATCTTGCCTATGCCCCGCTCTACTATCGGTGGAAGCGCTCGCTGGCTGAAGCGGATATGCTCCACCGCCTGTCGTCGACGCTGCTCACGCTGCTGACGGCGTCGTTCGCGGTAATTGGGGTGATGCTCGCTCGCCCGGTGCTGCTGGCAGTGCTGGGGCCGGAGCGTGCGCTGGCTGCCGATGTCGCACCGCTGCTGATCGTGTCCCACTTCATCTACGGCCATTATCTCGCGGGAACGCGCAGCCTGTTCTATGCGCGCCGGGCGCGACCGATCACCCTGTTTTCGATCACCGTCAGCCTGTCGTGCATCGCGATCACCTTTTTCGCGGTACCGCGCTTCGGTGTGATGGCGGCGGCATGGATGAATGCAACGACCTTCTCGATCCTGTGGATCGGCGGCTGCGTGATAACCCGCTTCTATGCGCCGCCGGTTGTCGTGCCGCTGAAGCTGCAGATCGGGCTCACGCTGGGGCTGCTCGGGCTGGTGGTCGCCGAACCGTCGATGCTGGGCGTCGGAGCGATGGGTATCGTCGAGCGGCTGGCGATCTCCGTGGTGATAGTGGCGTGCCTGACGCTCGCCGCTTTACCTAAAGCCCTGCATTTGCGGGAGCTTATGAACCGCGTCACGCGTGAGATTTAGACCGGTTTCCGCACGAACTGTCCCGGCAGGGGCTCCCTATGGGGCGGATTGGTGATTCAGACTTCCTGCTGATGGCAGGAGGCCAATATGGTCCGCACGAACGCTTTTACGGGCTCTTCGCGACCGGGGCGTTGCTCCATCCCGACGAACATCTGCCAAAATAGTGCTAGGGGCCGCAGCGCCACATCCCCTGATAGGTGCGCTTCGCGCCATCCTCGCGCTGGACCAGAAGTTCGGCCCGCTGCGCCGGGGACTCGCCTGAATCTGCGACGCTTTCGCCCGGTGACAGTGTGATCGTAAATCCCGGTCCGACGAAATCGCCGCCGCGCCGCAGCGAGGCAAAGCCCTGGCCGTTGCTCAGTGTCAGCCTGTGCACGCCATCTTCGGCCCGCACCACAGCCATCGGCTGCGCGCTGCTCGCCACGAATCCCTTGCCCAACAGGATCGCCGCATCGTCATCGGAAACGGTAAAGCCGCACGCCAATTCGCCGGGAACGGCCGACGCATCCGCCGACCTAATCGGCGCCAGCGCGACCGGCCGGCCATCGCCGCCGCGCGTGGCAAGTTCGGCCACCCTGTTGGCGTCCGCCTCGATCGGCGCATCCTTCGCGACCGGTGCGGACACCGCCTCGTTGGCGCCGTCGCCGAGCGACTGCGCCGCGGGGGAACATCCGGCGAGGATCAGCGCGCTCGCACTGAACAGGATAAAATCACGCATCCCGGCCCAACGCCGCGCGCCGCACGACGTTCCGACCGCCCCACCCCACGCCGCTCAGTCGTGCGGCGTGATCTCCAGCCCGGTCCATTTCGCCGCGAACGCCCACAGGTCCGACGTCTCCTCGATCACCTTGTCGGTCGGCTTGCCCGAACCATGGCCCGCACGCGTTTCGATACGGATCAGGTGCGGCTTGTCGCCGATATCGGCCGATTGGAGCATCGCGGTATATTTGAAGCTGTGTCCCGGCACCACGCGATCGTCGGTATCGGCGGTCGTCACCAGAATGGCGGGATAGTCCTTGCCGCTCTGGACATTGTGATAAGGCGAATAAGTCATCAAGACGCGGAAATCGGCTTCCTTCGAGGGATAGCCATAATCATCGACCCAATAGCGCCCAGCCGTCCAGCGATCGAAGCGCAGCATGTCCATCACGCCCACCGCAGGCAGCGCCGCGGCGAACAGATCGGGCCGCTGATTGACGACCGCACCGACCAGCAGGCCGCCGTTCGATCCGCCCTGAATCGCCAGCTGATCCTTGCCGGTGATGCCTTCCGCGATCAGATATTCGCCGGCGGCGATGAAGTCATCGAACACATTCTGCTTGTTCTGCAGCCGCCCGCCATCATGCCACGCCTTGCCATATTCGCCGCCGCCGCGAAGGTTCGCGACTGCGAACACCCCGCCCTGCTCCAGCCATGCCAGCCGCGAAGCGGAAAAGCCCGGCGTCAGCGAGATGTTGAACCCGCCATAGCCATAGAGGATCGTCGGCGCAGGGCCGGTGACATCGGCGCGCTTGACGATGAACATCGGAACGCGGGTGCCGTCCTTCGATTCATAGAAACGCTGCTCGACGACATATTGCGTCGGATCGAAATCGACCTCCGGCTGTGCCCAGACGCTGCTTTCCCCGCTCGCAACGTCATAGCGGAAGATGGTGGTCGGATAGTTGAAGCTGGTGAAGGCGTAGAAGGTCTCGCTGTCGTCCGGCTCGCCGCCGAAACCCGATGCCGTGCCGATGCCCGGCAACGCCACCGTGTCGAGCTTGCTGCCGTCGAGCGCATAGCGACGAATCTCGGTCCGCGCATCGACCAGATAGCTGGTGAGCAGCTTGCCGCCGATGATCGCCGCGCCTTCCAGCGTCGCGTCGCTTTCCGGCACGATCTCCGCCACATTGTCCGGCCCCGCCTGCGGATCGGAGACGTCCATCGTCACCACCCGCATACGCGGCGCATCGCGATTGGTCGCCCAATAGAAGGTGGCGCCGACATTGCCGGCATAGGACCATTCGTTTTCGAGGCCCGGAATGATCGTGCGCGGTTGCGCCTGCGGATCGGTGAGGTCGATCAGCGTCACTTCATAGCGGCTGTCGGTGCCCTCGGTCGTGATGACGATCAGCCAGTTCCCGTCGTGCGTCACATAAGGATAATGGCTGTAGGTGGGATGGTCGGGCGTCGCATAGATCAGCCGGTCGTCGGCCTGATCGGTGCCCAGCCGGTGGAAATAGACACGGTGATCGGTGCTCACCGCCTGATATTCCTCGCCCTCCGGCGGATCGGGGTAGCGCGAATAGAAAAAGCCCGAGCCATCCTTCGCCCAGGATGCACCGATCGTATATTTCATGCCCTTCAGCGTTTCGGGCAGCAACTCGCCGGTTGCGACATCCAGAATGCGCGCAGTGCGCCAGTCGGTGCCGCCGTCCTGCACGCCATAGACAAGGTGCGTGCCGTCTTCCGAAGCCAGCCATTCGCCAAGCGCGGTCGCGCCATCGGCGGACCAGCCGTTGGGATCGATCAGCACCCGCCCCTCGCCATCGATCGCGTCGCGGACGAACAGGACGTTCTGCTGCTGCAGGCCGCTATTATGCGTGTAGAAATAGCGGCCGCTTTTCTTCACCGGCACGCCGAACCGTTCATAATCGAACAACTGCCTGATCCGCGCAGCAAAGACGTCGCGCCCGGGCAGCGTATCGAGATAGGCGTCGGTTACTTCATTTTCCGCCGCGACCCAGTCCGCGACCTCGCTATCGTTGCGGACATCGTTTTCCAGCCAGCGATAGGGATCGGCGACCGGCCCCCCGAATTGTTCGTCCACCACATCGACACGGCGGGTTTCGGGATAGGCATCGGGGAACGACATGGGGGCGGAATTCTCCTGCGCAAAGGCCGGACTGGCGATGGAAAGAAGGGCGGCAAGGGGAAGCACGCGTCGCATCGCAATCTCCGGGCAAAAAGAAAGAGGCCGGAACCTAGGGGGCTCCGGCCTCTTGCTCAAGCTCTCGTGAAACGCGATCAGGCGTCTTCGAAATCGTCCTCGGTCTGCACCGGGCCCGAATCCTGGCCCTTGGCGCTGACGTCGCGATCGACGAATTCGATGATCGCGATCGGCGAAGCGTCCGACGCGCGGATGCCGGCCTTGATGATGCGGGTATAGCCGCCGTTGCGATCGGCATAGCGCTCGGCAAGGACGTCGAACAGCTTGGTCAGCTGGACATCATCCTGCAGGCGGCCATGCGCGAGACGGCGGTTGGAAAGGCCCCCCTTTTTGGCGAGCGTGACGAGCTTCTCGACATAGGGACGAAGCTCCTTCGCCTTGGCGAGGGTGGTGGTGATCTGTTCGTGCTTGATCAGCGCGGCCGACATGTTGCGGAACAGGGCCTGGCGATGAGCCGAGGTACGCTGCAGCTTACGGCCGCCTACGCGGTGACGCATGGTAACTTCCTTTGTTCGTCCGGCAGCCGTTTGAGGTACTGCCGACCAGGCGGTGAAACAGGGCCACCGCCCAAAACCCAAGATCACGATGTCGTGAAGCCGCGCGTAAAAGCGGAAATCAGGCGATTCGTCAAGCCCCGGCGGGGCCGTTGGCCTATTCCGGCCATCCGCATTGCTATGCAGCCCTTTGTTGGTGCCGCAGCGCCAGACAATAGCCGAAGCTTGCCGCCAGGCCCGCAATTATCGCAGCGGTGCCCATCCACACGGCCGTCTGTATCGGCGCGAACACCCACAGAATTGTATAGGCAAGCCCGCTCAGCACCATCGACCATCCGACCGCGCGGCGCGCCTGACGCGCCCGCGCGCTGGGGACGAACAGCTTCGGCATCCTATTGCCGAACCATGCAATCATCAGCCCGTTAGCGCCAACGACGATGCGAGTGAGCGTGTCACCTTCGATATAGCCCAGGCTACGTGCGTAGGTCCCGCCCAGAGCCGTCGCGATAATCGCAACGGCCCAGCAAAGACTTCCGATCAGATCCCTATTCATCGCGTGACCTCCTTACCGCGCGTCGAAGCCGGAGCATCGCCGCCGAACGAATGAACGAAGCCCAGCAGCGCCTCTTCGAGAACCGACAGCTTCAAATGATAGATGATAGACTTTCCGGCCTTTTCGGCGTGCACCAGATCCGCCTCCTTCAGCACGGCGAAGTGCGCCGACATGGTCGGCTTGGAAACGTCGAACTGATCGCTGATGTCGCCGGCGCTCATAGGCCCCTTGCGCAGCAATTGCAGGACGCGGCGCCGAGTCGGATCGGAAAGGGCCTTGAACACCTTGCTCATAATGTGATGATTAGCTAATCATCTAATCGTGTCAAGCTCATTTTGATCGGTGACTAACGATCCGGCAGAACCGGCTGCGGTGAACGCGAACATGCAAAAAGGGCCCCGCATCGCTGCGGAGCCCTTTTCTGTTTCAAACCGATCGGATGATCAGCCCAGGATTTCCTGTTCGAGCTTCTTGGCCATCTCTTCGATGTTCTCAGGCGGCCAGCCCGGGATTTCCATACCCAGGCGCAGGCCCATGCTGGAAAGGACTTCCTTGATTTCGTTGAGCGACTTGCGGCCGAAATTCGGCGTGCGCAGCATCTCGGCTTCGGTCTTCTGCACCAGATCGCCGATATAGATGATGTTGTCGTTCTTGAGGCAGTTAGCCGAACGGACCGACAGTTCCAGCTCGTCGACCTTCTTGAGAAGGTAACGGTTGATCTGCGCGGTGTCGCTGCCGCCTTCCGGAGCCGCACCGGCAATGCCGGGCTGCGCGGCCGGGGCCTGCTGCACCATCGTCGAATCGTCGAAATGGACGAACAGCGCCAGCTGGTCCTGAAGGATGCGCGCGGCATAGGCGAGCGCGTCTTCCGGAGTCACCGTGCCGTCGGTTTCGATCGTCAGCGCCAGCTTGTCATAATCGAGGTCCTGACCGACGCGGGTCGGGTCGACCTTGTACGACACCTGACGAACCGGGCTGTACAGCGCGTCGACCGGGATCAGGCCGATCGGCGCATCGGCCGGGCGGTTCGCCGCGGCGGGGACATAACCCTTGCCGGTGTCGGCGGTCAGTTCCATGTTCAGCGTCGCGCCATCGTCGAGGTGACAGATAACGAGATCGGGGTTCATCACTTCGATGTCGCCCGAAACGGCGATGTCGCCGGCCTTGACTTCGGCAGGGCCGGTTGCGGACAGCTGAAGACGCTTGGGGCCTTCGCCCTGCATCTTGAGTGCGATCTGCTTGACGTTCAGGACGATGTCGGTGACGTCTTCGCGCACGCCGGCCAGCGACGAGAATTCGTGCAGGACGTTCTCGATCTTGATCGACGTGACAGCGGCGCCCTGAAGGCTCGACAGCAGCACGCGGCGCAGCGCATTGCCGAGCGTCAGGCCGAAGCCGCGCTCGAGCGGTTCGGCGACAAACGTCGACTTGCGCTTGGGATCACCGCCGGGCTTCTTCTCGAGGCCGTGGGGCTTCTTGAGTTCTTGCCAGTTCTTAGCGTTGACGGACACTGGGCGTTCCCTCTGGTTGGGCGGGATGGGGCATTCCCGCCAATAAAATGTCGCACCGGCCCCTGCCCGCGTCCGGGCCGGGCGCCGATGCAAGCGAGATCAGACGCGGCGGCGCTTGGACGGACGAACGCCATTGTGCGGGATCGGCGTCACGTCGCGGATCGACGTGATCTGAAATCCGACCGCCTGCAGCGCGCGGAGTGCCGATTCACGGCCCGAACCCGGGCCCTTGACTTCGACTTCCAGCGTGCGGACGCCATGTTCGGCGGCCTTGCGGCCTGCGTCTTCGGCAGCGACCTGAGCGGCGTAGGGGGTCGACTTGCGCGAACCCTTGAAGCCCATCATGCCGGCCGACGACCACGAAATCGCGTTGCCCTGGGCATCGGTGATCGTGATCATGGTGTTGTTGAAGCTGGCGTTCACATGGGCGACGCCTGCGGTGATGTTCTTGCGCTCGCGACGGCGAAGGCGCTGCGGTGCTTGTGCCATTGGATCAGTTCCTGACCTGAAATCTCTGTAACGAGAAGCGTTTTACGGCTGGGGCCGGAGCGAATGGCAAATAGCCCGCCCCGGCAAAGACGTAAGCGAAGCTTACTTCTTCTTGCCCGCGATCGGCTTCGCCTTGCCCTTTCGGGTGCGCGCATTGGTGTGCGTGCGCTGACCGCGGACCGGCAGGCCCTTGCGGTGACGCAGGCCCCGATAGCAGGCGAGGTCCATCAGACGCTTGATGTTCATCGCGGTCTCGCGGCGAAGGTCGCCCTCCACCGTATAGCCGGCGTCGATCGTTTCGCGGATCTGCAGGACTTCCTGGTCCGTCAGGTCCTGAACGCGGCGTTCCGGCGCGATGTTCAGCTTCTCGGTGATTTCCTTGGCTTTGGCCTGACCAATGCCGTGGATATACTGGAGCGCGATCACTACGCGCTTGTTGGTCGGGATGTTAACACCCGCAATACGTGCCATGTAATTCTTTCTCCCGGCTCCACAGGGAACCGCATGGCAGCTGGATCCCTATCTCGTAGCGTTTCCCCGAAATACGATTAGCCGACGCACGCACAAAAGGCGCCGCCGGAGCTGCCGGTATTTCGGAAGGAGCTTCACCTAGGGATGAAGCAAGAGGCTGTCAAGCGATGCGCACGAAGTCAAGGCGCATTTTTTGGTCCGTTTTCGGTGTGCACCGAAACCCGTGCCGATTCAATGCGACGATCGGCACAAGGTTCCCGTTATCCTGTGCCGACAGCAGCTTCCGCCGCCGATTTCAGGCTGTCGAGTTGCGTTCCAAGGACCGAATCAACCGGCCCCGCCATCCCTTCGACGCTGCCCGTGCCGCCGTCGCTAACCGAATAGGTCAGCGTGATGCGCGTGCGGCCTGCGCCCGGGATCGGAGTCAGCACGAAATCAAGCACGCCCCGCACCGGATATTGTTGCAGCGGGCCCAGCGCCCCGGCGAACCGCAGCAGCTGGTTCGGAACCACCGCCAGCACGCGCAGATGCTCGATTCCGCCACCGCCGGTGAGCGCCTCGCACCAGCAACCGCCCGGGCGAAGATCGAGCGTCAGGTTCGCGCTCGATCCCGACAGGGTATGGCTCGACTGCCACCATTGCGCGGGCTGCACCAACGTCTCCCACACCTGTTCCGGAGACGTCGCCACTTCGACGCTATGGCGAACCATGAATCCGTTCGCCGAAGCCGAAACCACTTCGGCACGAGCCGATGGCGCCAGCGTCGCCATGGCAACCGCAAGCGCCACGCCGGCGCGCGGGATCACGCCGCCCATGCCAGCCCCCCGTCGGCGTCGCTGTCATTGGCGGGCTTGCGCGTGGCGGCCACCCGCGCACGACGCTTGCGCGTGCGCGCCGATGGCCGGCGCCCCAGCGCGCCGGCGATGCGACCGCGCAGATATGCTGCCGCGCCCCGCACCTTGCCGATGGTCGCCATCGTCCACACCGCGATCACGGTATCCAGATACAGCGAAATGTCCCAGGCGAGCAGCGCCGCGACGTCGGTCGATCCGAGCACGGCGATCATCTCGAACCCGCCCAGCGCGATACCGATGAACACCAGCGCAAAGATCATGTGGCGACGCTCGAGCGCGTCGAGCCACGCCACCGGCTTCACGACCAGCACGTCATGAATCGCACGCACCACCGGTACGTCCGGAAACAATTTCATCGTAAGCAACAAAAGCGCCAGCAAAGCTGCAGTCACGGCATTCCCTCCCGCCTGATACGGAAAAGATAGCGCGTCTCTCGCTCCCGGCAAGGTTGCCGGCGCGCGAGGAGGCCGGTCAGGCGTTCAGGATGGCGTCGATCTGGCGCCCGACTTCGTCGATATCGGCCATGCCATCGACTTTGCGGACGATCCCCTTTTCCTCATAAAAGGGAAGGATCGGCGCGGTCTGGGCACGATATTCGGCCATGCGCGTGCGCACCGTTTCGGCATTGTCGTCGGGACGGCGCTTGAATTCGTGGCTGCCGCAGATGTCGCAGGTGCCTTCGACCTTGGGCTGCTTGAATTTGTCGTGATAGCCCTCGCCGCATTTGGCGCAGGTGAAGCGACCTTCGACGCGCTCGACCAGCGCCTCTTCATCGACCACCAGTTCGATCACACAGTCGAGCTGCCGCCCGCGCCGCGCAAGCAGCTCCTCGAGCGTCGCGGCCTGCGCCGCGGTGCGCGGATAGCCGTCGAAGATCACGCCCTTCTCGGTATCGGGCATGTCGAGCCGCTCGCCGATGATGCCCGATACGATCTCGTCGGAAACCAGCTTGCCCGCGTCCATCACTTCCTTAGCCTTCAGGCCGATCGGCGTGCCCGATTTGACCGCCGCGCGCAGCATGTCGCCGGTCGACAACTGCACCATGCCGCGTTCATGCTCCAGACGTTTCGCCTGGGTGCCCTTGCCCGCACCCGGCGGTCCAAGAAGGATGATGTTCATGGCTAGCTCCCCTGTTTCGCCGCGCATTTAGCGCGCGCGGCCGCCCTTCAGCTTCGCCTTCTTGATAAGGTCGCCATATTGATGCGCAAGCAGGTGCGACTGAATCTGCGTCACCGTGTCCATCGTCACGTTGACGACGATCAGCAAGCTGGTGCCGCCGAGCAGGAAGGGAATCCCCATCTGCGCGATCAGATATTCGGGCACGAGACAGATCAGTGCCAGATAAGCCGCACCGATGACGGTGATGCGCGTCAGCACATAATCGAAATATTTCTCGGTGTTCTTGCCAGGACGAATGCCCGGAATGAACCCGCCATAGCGCTTCAGATTGTCCGCCGTCTCTTCGGGATTGAAGACGACCGCAGTGTAGAAGAAGCTGAAGAAGATGATGCCGGCGCCATAGAGCAGCATATAGATCGGGCTGCCATGCTGCAGATACTGGTTGAGCGAAATCAGCAGATTGCTCCACCAGCCTTCGCCTGCACCCGGCTGACCCGCGAACTGCGTGATCGTCAGCGGCAGCAGCAGCAGCGACGAGGCGAAGATCGGCGGAATGACGCCCGCGGTGTTGAGCTTGAGCGGCAAATGGCTGCGCTCGGCCTGAACGCCGCGTGCGGTCTGGCGCTTGGGATATTGGATCAGGATGCGGCGCTGCGCGCGCTCCATGAAGCAGATGAACAGGACCAGCAGCGCGATCGCGACGATGATCGCGATGATCGCCACCGGATTCATCGAACCGGTGCGGCCGCTTTCGAACAGCTGATACAGCGTGCGCGGCATGGTCGCGACGATGCCGGCCATGATGATCAGCGAAATGCCGTTGCCGACGCCGCGGCTGGTGATCTGCTCGCCCAGCCACATCAGGAACATGGTGCCGCCGACCAGCGAAATGACCGCGCCGATGCGGAACAGCAGCCCCGGCTCGATCACTGCCTGCACGCCCTGATTGGCGCCCAGCGCCTCAAGCCCGGTGGCGATGACATAGCCCTGCACCGCCGTCAGCGCGACGGTGCCGTAGCGGGTGTACTGGTTCAGCCGCTTGCGGCCGCTTTCGCCTTCCTTCTTGATCGCGGCGAGCTGCGGGCTCAGCGAGCTGGCCAGCTGCACGACGATCGAGGCAGTGATGTACGGCATCACGCCCAGCGCGACGACGCTCATGCGCTGCAGCGCGCCGCCCGAAAAGCTGTTGAAGAAATCGAGCACGCCGCCCTGAGTCTGCTGCGCGAGCAGGCCGAGCGAGGTCGGATCGATCCCCGGCAGCGGCACATAGCTCAGCATACGGAACACAATCAGCGCGCCGAGCGTAAACCACAGGCGCTTCTTGAGTTCGGTAGCCTTGCCGAATTTGGACAGGTTCAGGCTGGTTGCCATTTGATCGGCTGTCGATGCCATGTCGTCAGATCGTCCCGGAAATTGCCGGGGAGACTCATGCCCCCCGCATGTTCACGCCCATATAGGCGCTTGGGCCGCGATGTCTAAGGGTGGATCGACATCGCCTCGCCCGGCTGAACGGAACCGATGGATCGCACACTGCGATTGCGGGCTCCGAACGCAGTGAAGGGCGGGACCAGCCCGCCCTTCGAAATGCTTCAGCCCGCCTTCTTGGCGGCCTTGGCGCTGCCCTTCTTGGCAGCGGCCTTTTCCGACGCCGGAACGACGTGCGGGATCTCGATCGATCCGCCGGCCTTTTCGACCGCTTCCTTCGCGCCCTTTGACGCGCCGGCGACGACGAAGCTCAGCTTCGTGCTGATCTCGCCCTTGCCCAGCAGGCGAACACCGTCCTTGCCGCCACGCGCCAGGCCCGCAGCCTTAAGCGCGGCGTGGTCGACAGTCGCCTTGGCGTCGAGCTTGCCGGCATCGACGGCCTTCTGGATCGCGCCGATATTCACTTCGGCATAATCCTTGGCGAAGATGTTGTTGAAGCCGCGCTTCGGCAGACGCATGTGGAGCGGCATCTGACCGCCCTCGAAGCCCTTGATCGAAACGCCTTCGCGGCTCTTCTGACCCTTCTGGCCGCGGCCCGAGGTCTTGCCCTTGCCCGAGCCGATGCCACGGCCGACGCGCATGCGTTCCTTGCGGGAGCCTTCGTTATCGCGGAGATCGTTGAGTTTCATGTCTGTGCACTCGCTTTCGCTTTGTTCGCGCTGAAAAATGAGGAAGGGGGCCGTTAGCCCCCTGCCCCTGATTTGTCACGGGTAAATCGAAGGGGTTCAGCCTTCGACCGTCACCATATGCTGCACCTTGCGGATCATGCCGCGCACCTCGGGGGTGTCCTTCAGCTCGACCGTCTTGTGCATCTTGTTGAGGCCCAGGCCGACCAAGGTCGCGCGCTGGCTCTTTTCGCGACGGATCGGCGACCCGGTCTGGGTCACCTTCACCGTCTTTGCTTCGTCTTTCTTCGCCATGGGAGCCTTACTCCGTCACGGCCGCCGCATCCGCCTCGGCGGTCTGCGAACCACCGCGGCCGAGCAGGTCGGCGATCTTCTTGCCACGACGCTGCGCCACCGACTTGGGCGAGGTCTGCTCGCCAAGCGCTTCGAACGTGGCGCGGATCATGTTGTAGGGGTTCGACGTGCCGATCGACTTGGTCACCACGTCGGCGACGCCCAGCGATTCGAACACGGCGCGCATCGGACCGCCGGCGATGATGCCCGTACCGGCCGGAGCCGAGCGGACATAAACGCGACCGGCACCGAAGTGACCGCGGCCGTCATGGTGCAGCGTGCGGCCTTCCTTCAGCGGCACGCGAACCATCTTCTTCTTCGCCGAAGCAGTCGCCTTGGAAATGGCTTCCGGCACTTCGCGCGCCTTGCCATGACCGAAGCCGACGCGGCCCTTGCCGTCGCCGACAACGACGAGCGCAGCGAAACCGAACCGCTTGCCGCCCTTCACCGTCTTGGAGACGCGGTTGATGTGGACGAGCTTTTCGATCAGCTCCTCACCGCCATCATCCTGGCCGCCACCGCGACGATCGTCGCGACGACCACGGCCGCGGCCGCCGTCACGGCCACCGCGATCACCGCCGCCACGGCCACGGCCGCCACGGCCGCCGCGCGGCGGATGCTGGTTGGTGACGTCCTGCACCGTCGTTTCGGGCGCAAGCGTCGCTTCGGGCTGGTTGCCCTGGCCGGTCGTGTTTTCGTCAGCCATTCTTAAAACTCCAATCCGCCTTCACGCGCGGCATCCGCCAGCGCCTTGACGCGTCCGTGGAAGAGGAACCCGCCACGATCGAACACGACCTGCGTGACGCCGGCCTTCTTGGCGGCCTCGGCGACGCGCTTGCCGACTTCGGCAGCGGCTTCCGCATTGGCGCCCGACTTGCCGCGCACGTCCTTGTCCAGCGTCGATGCAGCCGCGAGCGTCCTGCCCGCCGCGTCGTCGATCACCTGGGCATAGATGTGCTTGCCCGAACGATGCACGGACAGCCGCGGACGGTTGCCCGAACGCGCACGAAGCGCGGTACGATTGCGCCGGCGGCGCTTCTCGAAGAGCGACATTCCCTTGGTCATCACTTCTTCTTCCCTTCCTTGCGGAAGATATACTCGCCGTCATATTTGATGCCCTTGCCCTTATAGGGCTCCGGCTTGCGCCAACGGCGGATTTCCGCGGCCAACTGGCCAACCTTCTGCTTGTCGATGCCGCTGATCTCGACCGTGGTCTGATCGGGCGTCTTGACCTCGATGCCTTCCGGCACGTCGATATCGACATCGTGGCTGTAGCCGAGTTGCAGCTTGAGCTTGCGACCCGAGGCGCTGGCGCGATAGCCGACGCCGCTGATCAGCAGCTTCTTCGAAAAGCCGTCGGTCACACCCGTCACCAGGTTCTGCACCATGGTGCGCTGCATGCCCCAGAACGAGCGCGCGCGCTTGGTCTGGTTGATCGGCTGCACCGAAATGCCGTTGTCGGTCATTTCATAGGTGACCAGCGGATCCTTCGGCATGGTGAGCGTGCCCTTGGGGCCCTTCACCGAAACCTCGGCACCGTCGATATTGGCGGTAACGCCAGCCGGAATGGCAACCGGCTTTTTGCCGATGCGGCTCATCAGAACACCTCCGCCAGCACTTCGCCGCCGACATTCTGCTCGCGCGCTTCGGCATCCGAAAGCACGCCGCGGGGCGTCGACACGATGGTGATGCCCAGGCCGTTGCGAACCTTCGGAAGTTCCTGCGAACCCGAATAGACGCGGCGGCCAGGCTTCGAGACGCGCGCGACGTGCTTGATCGCCGGCTGGCCTTCGAAATATTTGAGCTCGATGCGGATGCCCGCTGCCGGGCCCATCTGCTCTTCGGAATATCCGCGAATATAGCCTTCGCGCTGCAGCACGTCGAGAACGCGCGCGCGCAGCTTCGAAGCCGGAGTCAGCACGCTGTCCTTGCGGGCGCGCTGGCCATTGCGGATGCGGGTGAGCATGTCACCCAGGGGATCGGTCACTGCCATATTCGTGATCCTTACCAGCTCGACTTGGTGACGCCCGGGATGAGGCCCTTGTTGGCCAGATCACGGAGCATGACGCGCGCGAGACGGAACTTGCGGTAATAACCGCGCGGGCGGCCGGTCAGCTCGCAACGATTGCGAACGCGGGTGGGATTCGCATTGCGCGGAATCTCAGCCATCTTCAGCCGGGCGATGAGACGCTCGGTCTCATCCAGGCTCTTGTCGTTCGCGATCGCCTTCAGCTTCGCATATTTGCCGGCATATTGCTTTACCAGCTTCTTGCGCCGCTCGTTCTTGTTGATCGAACTCAGTTTCGCCATGACTTAAGTTCTTCCTTCCTTACGCCGCCTGCTTCGCTTCGCCGTCCGCATCCTGCGGGAACGGGAAGCCGAAGAGACGGAGGAGTTCGCGAGCCTCTTCGTCGGTCTTCGCGGTGGTGGTCACGATGATGTCCATGCCGCGCACCTTGTCGATGCGGTCATAGTTGATCTCGGGGAAAATGATCTGTTCCTTCACGCCCATCGCGTAATTGCCACGACCATCGAACGACTTGGGGTTCAGCCCCCGGAAGTCGCGCGTGCGCGGCAATGCGATCGTGATGAGGCGATCGAGGAATTCGTACATCCGTTCACGGCGCAAGGTTACCTTGCAGCCGATCGCCATGCCTTCACGCAGCTTGAACTGCGCGATCGACTTCTTGGCCTTGGTGACGACGGGCTTCTGGCCTGCGATCAGTTCCATTTCCGAAGCGGCCTGTTCGACCTTCTTCTTGTCCTGGGTCGCTTCGCCCACGCCCATGTTCAGAACGATCTTTTCGATCTTCGGAACTTCGAGCGCGTTCTTGTAGCCGAACTTTTCCGTCATCGCCTTGGCGATCTTGGAATCGTACAGCTCCCGCATGCGGGGGGTGTATTTGTCAGCCATTGATGACCTCCCCGGTCTTGACGGCGACGCGAACCTTCTTGCCGTCGCGCACTTCGAAACGCACGCGGGTCGCCTTGCCGTCCTTCGTGACGAGCGCGACCTTCGACGCGTGCAGCGGTGCGGCTTCGCGCTTGATGCCGCCCTGCGGATCGCCCTGGCTGGGCTTCACGTGACGGGCATGCACATTGATGCCGTCGACGATCAGCTTGCCTTCACGCGGCATCGCCTTGACGACTTCGCCGGTGCGACCCTTGTCCTTGCCGGACAGGACGATGACCTGATCGCCCTTCTTGATCTTCGCAGCAGACATCACAGCACCTCCGGCGCAAGCGAGATGATCTTCATGAAGCCCTTGCCGCGCAGTTCACGCACGACCGGGCCGAAGATACGCGTGCCGATCGGCTCTTCGTTCTTGTTGACGAGCACCGCGGCGTTGCCGTCGAAACGGATCACCGATCCGTCGTTGCGACGAATGTCCTTGGCGGTACGCACGATCACCGCGCGGTGAACGTCGCCCTTCTTCACGCGGCCGCGCGGCGCTGCTTCCTTGACGGAGACGACGATCACGTCGCCCACGCCGGCGAAACGACGCTTCGATCCGCCCAGCACCTTGATGCACTGCACACGCTTCGCGCCGCTGTTGTCCGCGACGTCGAGATTCGACTGCATCTGGATCATAGATCCGGTTCCTTCTCAAATGGCCTGCCGGAACATGCCCGGTGGTTCCAACTTCGCTTCCCGGGTTGCCCCGGAACTACTCGCTTCAGGCGGACGCTTCCGACTTCACTTCCGGCGTCGCATGGGTGTTCACCCGTTCGATCACCTTCCAGGTCTTCAGCTTCGAAATCGGCTTCGTCTCTTCGATACGAACCGTTTCGCCCGCCTTGTATTCATTCGCCTCGTCATGGGCGTGATACTTTTTCGAGCGGCGGATGATCTTGCCATAGAGCGGGTGCTTCACCTTGCGCTCCACCAGCACGACCACCGTCTTGTCGCCCTTGTCCGAGACAATGTTCCCGGTCAGCACGCGCTTCGGCATGGTCTCGAACTCCTTACTTCGCAGCCGAGCGCGAGCGCTCGTTCTGCAGCGTCTTGATGCGCGCGATGTCGCGGCGGACTTCCCGGACGCGGCTGGCTTTTTCCAGCTGCTGCGTCGCGGCCTGGAACCGCAGGTTGAACGCCTCGCGCTTCAGATTGCCCAGCTCTTCGGTGAGCTGGTCGTCAGTCTTCTGACGAAGGTCGGTTGCCTTGGTCATTTTACTCAACCCTCCAGGTGCGACGTGTCGCCGAGACGCGCCACGACCTTGACCTTGATCGGCAGCTTCATCGCGGCACGCTCGAACGCTTCGGCAGCGAGCGGACCCGGAACGCCGTCCAGTTCGAACAGGATACGACCCGGCTTGACGCGGGCGACCCAATATTCGGGCGAACCCTTGCCCGAGCCCATGCGGACTTCGGCCGGCTTGCTCGAAACGGGCAGATCCGGGAATACGCGGATCCACAAACGACCCTGACGCTTGATGTGACGCGTGATCGCGCGGCGGGCCGCTTCGATCTGGCGCGCGGTGATCCGCTCGGGCTCCATCGCCTTCAGGCCGTACGACCCGAAGTTCAGCGACGTACCGCCCTTGGCGTCGCCGTGGATGCGGCCCTTGAACGCCTTGCGGAACTTGGTGCGCTTTGGTTGCAGCATTGCTCTAGTTCCTCAAATTCAGCGCGCCGGGCGCACGCCGGAGGTCTGAGCCTCCTGCATCAGCCGGTCGGTTGCCATCGGATCGTGGCCCAGGATCTCACCCTTGAAGATCCAGACCTTCACGCCGCAGACGCCGTACGCCGTGTGGGCGGTGGCTTCTGCATAGTCGACATTCGCGCGCAGCGTGTGCAGCGGAACGCGGCCTTCGCGATACCATTCGGTACGCGCGATTTCCGCGCCGCCCAGACGGCCGCCGCAGTTGATCCGGATGCCTTCGGCACCCAGACGCAGAGCCGACTGCACCGCGCGCTTCATCGCGCGACGGAATGCGATACGGCGTTCGAGCTGGTCGGCAACGCCCTGCGCGACGAGCTTGGCGTCGACTTCCGGCTTGCGGATTTCGACGATGTTCAGGCTCACGTCGCTCGACGTCATGCTCTTCAGCTTCAGACGCAGCTTTTCGATGTCCGCGCCCTTCTTGCCGATGATGACACCGGGACGGGCAGCGTAGATCGAAATGCGGCACAGCTTCGCCGGACGCTCGATCACCACCTTCGAAATGGCAGCCTGCGGCACCGTTTCGAGGATGTACTTGCGGATCTTCAGATCCTCCATGAGCAGCCGGCCATAGTCATGGCCTTCGGCGAACCAGCGGCTGTCCCAGGTGCGGTTGATCTGGAGGCGCAGACCGATCGGATTTGATTTCTGACCCATTATGCTTCCTCCACCTCGCGGACGACGATCCGGATACGGCTGAACGGCTTCAGGATGCGCGTCGACTTGCCGCGGCCGCGCGTGGCGAACCGCTTCATCGTGATCGACTTGCCAACCGAAGCCTCCGCGATGACCAGTGCATCGACGTCGAGGTTGTGGTTGTTCTCGGCATTGGCGATTGCGCTGTCGAGGACCTTCTTCACGTCCACGGCCATCGCCTTCTTCGAGAAGGTGAGGATGTTGCGGGCATCCTCGGCCTTCTTGCCGCGAATGAGACCGGCAACGAGGTTCAGCTTCTGCGCCGACCCGCGAATCTGCGTGCCAACGGCCAGAGCCTCGTTATCCGCCACGCGGCGCGGTGCTGCCTGCTTCGACATCAGCGCTTACCCTTCTTGTCGGCGGCGTGACCGGGGAAGAAGCGCGTCGGCGCAAATTCACCCAGCTTCATGCCGACCATGTCTTCATTGACCGACACCGGCACGAACTTGCGGCCGTTGTAGACGTTGAACGTAAGCCCAACGAACTGCGGCAGGATCGTCGAACGACGCGACCAGGTCTTGATCGGACCAGCGCGCGTGCCGGCTTCCTGTGCGGCTTCCGCCTTCTTGAGCAGATGCAGGTCCACGAAGGGACCCTTCCAAACCGAACGAGCCATCTCGACTTAGCCCTTCTTCTTCGCGTGACGCGAACGGATGATCATCCGATCGGTCGACTTGTTCTTACGGGTACGGGCGCCCTTGGTCGGCTTGCCCCACGGCGTAACCGGGTGGCGACCGCCCGAAGTACGGCCTTCACCACCACCGTGCGGGTGGTCGACCGGGTTCTTCGCGACACCACGGGTCAGCGGGCGCTTGCCCTTCCAGCGGGTGCGGCCGGCCTTGGCGAAGTTCTGGTTGCCGTTGTCCGGGTTCGAAACCGCACCGACGGTGCCCATGCATTCCGCACGGATATAGCGCTGCTCGCCCGAGTTCAGGCGAACGATCACCATGCCCTTGTCGCGGCCGACGACCTGCACATAGGTGCCTGCCGAACGCGCGATCTGACCGCCCTTGCCCGGCTTCATCTCCACATTGTGGACGATGGTGCCGACCGGCATCTGGCCCAGTTCCATCGCATTGCCCGGCTTCACGTCGGTCTTCTTGCCTGCGATCACCTTGTCGCCGGCGGCAAGACGCTGCGGCGCGATGATGTAGGCGAGCTCGCCATCGTCATATTTGACGAGCGCGATGAACGCGGTGCGATTGGGGTCATATTCCAGACGCTCGACGGTGCCTTCGACGTCCCACTTGCGACGCTTGAAATCGACCAGGCGATAACGCTGCTTGTGACCGCCGGCGATGCCGCGCGAGGTCACGTGACCCTTGTTGTTACGACCGCCGGTCTTGCGCTTGCCTTCGGTAAGCGCCTTCACCGGGCCGCCCTTGTGCAGACCCGAACGGTCCACCAGGATCAGGCCACGGCGTGCCGGGCTGGTCGGGTTGTAATGCTTGAGTGCCATTACGCCTTAACCCCCTGGGTCACGTCGATCATGTCGCCGTCAGCGAGAGTCACGATCGCCTTCTTCATGTCGGAACGGCGATAGGGCGAACCCTTCCACCGCTTGGCCTTGCCCTTCTGGACGATGGTGTTCACGCCGACGACCTTGACGTCGAACAGCGCTTCGACCGCAGCCTTGATCTCGGGCTTGGACGCATCGTTAGCGACCTTGAACACAACCGCGTTGTGCTCGCTCGCCATCGTCGCCTTTTCGGTGATGTGCGGCGCGACGATCACGTCATAATGACGGTTGTCGATCGCTGCCTTGTCCTTCTTAGCCATTGAAGCGCGCCTCCAGCTTCTCGACCGCCGCCTTGGTCAGCACCAGCGTGTCGTGCTTCAGAATGTCGTAGACGTTGGCGCCGCCGGCCGGCAGCACGTCCACGTGCGGCAGGTTGCGGGCGGCCAGCGCGAAGTTCGTTTCGACGGTATCGCCGTCGATGAACAGCGCCGACTTGCCCAGGCCCAGCTTTTCGAACTGACCCTTGAGCGCCTGCGTCTTCGCATCGACCGCGATGCTGTCGAGCACGATCAGCGAACCGGCCTTGGCGTGCGTGGAAAGCGCCATCTTCAGGCCCATCGCGCGAACCTTCTTGTTCAGCGAGTGACCGAAGGTGCGGGCGCGAGCGCCGTGCGCCTTACCACCGCCGATGAACACCGGAGCGCGGCGATCGCCGTGACGGGCGGTGCCGCCACCCTTCTGACGGCCCCACTTCTTGCCGGTACGCGCAACGTCGGAACGTTCGCGGGTGGCACGCGCCGGGGCGCGACGCTTTTCGAGCTGCCACAGCACGACGCGATGGAGAATGTCCTCGCGCGGCTCGACGGCGAAAATCGCGTCGTTGAGCTCGATGTCGCCGCCAGCCTTGGCGTCGAGGGTCTTTACCTTGACCTTCACGTTCAGCCCTCCTGGCCTTCGGTGGCTTCCGGCGCCGCCGCTTCTTCAGCGGGCGTATCGGCGGGAGCGTCGTTGTTGTTCTGAGCGGACTTGATCGCCGCCGGGAACGGCAGGCCTTCCGGAGCCGGAATCTTCACTGCGTCCTTGACGATCAGCCATGCACCCTTGTGACCGGGCACCGAACCTTTGACGAAGATCAGGCCGCGCTCGGCGTCGGTCTGCACGATCTCAAGGTTCTGCTGGGTGCGGTTACGGTCGCCCATGTGGCCGGCCATCTTCTTGTTCTTGAAGACGCGACCCGGATCCTGGCGGTTACCGGTCGAACCGTGCGAACGGTGCGACACCGACACGCCGTGCGTGGCGCGCAGACCGCCGAAGCCCCAGCGCTTCATGGCGCCGGCGAAACCCTTACCCTGGGTACGGCCCGAAACGTCGACATACTGGCCGGCGATGAAGTGGTCGGCCGAAATTTCGGCGCCCACATCAACCAGACCATCTTCTTCAACGCGGAATTCGCAGAGGATTGCCTTGGGCTCGACTTCGGCCTTGCCGAAGTGGCCGCGCTGCGGCTTGGCGACGTTCTTGGTCTTGGCCGAACCAGCGCCGATCTGGACTGCGACGTAACCGTCCACATCCTGCTTGCGCTGTGCCACAACCTGAACGCCCTCCAGCGCCAGAACGGTAACCGGCACGTGCCGGCCGTCGTCCTGGAACAGGCGGGTCATCCCCATCTTCTTCGCGATAACGCCTGTGCGCATCGACCTGTTGCTCCTATACAGAGGCACCCTCGGGACAATTCCCTCAGGTGCGTGCCTCAGCCCAAATATGCGATGCGAGCCCCCGTCCGGGCTGACCCCGCCCTACGGCGGAGACGACGGGGGACGCAGACCCGGAAATTCCGAAGAACCCCGGCGGTATCCCAAAATCGTGTGAGGGAATTACCCTCGGCGGCTTCTTGCTCTGGCCGGATCGGCACGGTGGAGAAGCCAGCTTGCGACTCTCAAACGAGGATCGCGAATCTTGTGGAGGCGCGCACTTACGTTAGTCGCGCGCTCCTGTCCACCCCGGAAACCGGGGATTTTCGTCAGTCGATCAGGCCAGCTTGATTTCGACGTCGACGCCGGCGGCCAGATCGAGCTTCATCAGCGCATCGACCGTCTGCGGAGTCGGCTGCACGATGTCCAGAAGGCGCTTATAGGTGCGCGTCTCGAACTGCTCGCGCGACTTCTTGTCGATGTGCGGACCGCGGTTGACGGTGAACTTGTCGATGTGCGTCGGCAGGGGAATCGGACCACGGATCATGGCGCCGGTGCGGCGCGCGGTGTCGGCGATATCGCCGGCAGCCTGATCGAGCACGCGATGATCGAACGCCTTCAGGCGAATGCGGATATTGTTGTCCATGTTCCCTACCGATGCGAAAGAGCGGGCGCCGTGACCGGCGCTCTTGCTGTTCAACTCAAAAAAACCGAAGGCGCGCCTCTACAGAGCTAAGCGATTCGGATCAAGGGGGCGCGCAAGGAAATTTCGTGACCCACCATGTTACCGGCTACAGGCACGGGCCCGGTGGCGTTCCGTTGTCGATCAGAATGCGCAGCCTTCGCTTGCCCCAATAGCTCATGTCGATCGAATAGCGAACCGGCGATCCGGGCTTTGTCCAGATATTCTGGTCGCCGCGATCCTCCGTTCCGGTACGGCAGAGCTGCCATCCTTGTGCTTCCAGAACCGGCTCGATGCGGAATGGCGCGCGCTGATCTCTTTCATTCCACATCGTAAGCTGATGGAATCCCGCATCCCCGCGCGATCCCCGCATATCGACAGCAGCCTCAAACGGCCCCTGCCCGGCGACCATCACACCCGATTTGCGACAGCGCAGCGCGTTCGACGTATCGACGCAGTTCGAAAACCCCATATGCCGGGCAAATGCCAGATCACCGGTAATCGGCAACCCGGCATAGGCGCGATTGGCCGGCGGCGGAGCATCCGGGGCACAGGCGGCGAGCGGCAGCAGGAGCAGACTCAGCGCGACATTGGAATTGCGCATATCCTCTCCCCGCCTCGTCCCCCGTGAGCGCATCTTGCCATGTCGGAACGCCACCCGGATATTCGCACTCTGCCATGTCAGCCCCTGTAAGCGAAGGGAATAGTCCGATGCCGACCGCCGCGATGGAAGACCAATATGGTATCGCCCTGCGGATATTCGGGGCTGAAGCAAGTGCCGATCTGCCGCTGCCGCCGATCAGCGATGGCTTCCGCGTGGATCGCGATGCCGACGTCAGTGGACGCCTTCTATATATTGCGCTGACCGATCAGAGCCCCGAAACCGTCGACGCGGCGCTGGCTCAGGTCGCCACCCATCCCGGGATACCGGCGATCGTCGTCGCGGTCGGCGAAAAGCTCGTCCCGGACCTGAAGCAATATGCAAAGGCGCTGAGCGGTATGATCCTCTGCCCCGCCGCCGATCACCTGCTCGCGCCGCTGTCGCATCTCGTCAGCGTCACCGGCCTGATCGGTCTCGACATCACGGATACGCTCAGCCTGTTGCGAGGCCGCATCGGCAGCTTCTGGGAAGGGCGAAGCGACCAGGTTTCGGCTGCCGCCAAAGCACGCGGTGCCCCGGCGATCTCCTTCGCCTTCTCTCCCCGCATTCCGTCCCTGCCTGCATTGGAGGCGGTAGTGGCAAGCATAGATCCCCAACCGGACAACTTTACCGTCCACCTCAACACGTCACTGACCGATCCCGACCAGGTTCAGATGCTGCTGATGGAGGACTGACGGGCTTCCGACCGGCCCCGGCGCCCAACGCACGCAAAAAACCCGGCCTCCCATGGGGAGACCGGGCTCTTTGCGGTCACTTCAGCCCCGAAGGGCGAAGATTACTTCGAGATTTCGCTCACCACGCCGGCGCCGACGGTGCGGCCGCCTTCGCGGATCGTGAAGCGCTGGCCGACGTCCATGGCGATCGGCGCGATCAGCTTGACGCCCAGAGCGACGTTGTCGCCCGGCATCACCATCTCGGTGCCTTCCGGCAGTTCGACGGTGCCGGTCACGTCCGTGGTACGGAAGTAGAACTGCGGACGATAGTTCGCGAAGAACGGCGTGTGACGGCCGCCTTCATCCTTCGACAGCACGTACACTTCCGACTTGAACTCGGTGTGCGGCGTGATCGAACCCGGCTTGGCCAGAACCTGACCACGCTCGACTTCGTCACGGGCAACGCCGCGGAGCAGCGCACCGACATTGTCGCCGGCCTGGCCCTGATCGAGCAGCTTGCGGAACATTTCGACGCCGGTGACCGTGGTCTTCTTGGTGTCGTTGATGCCGACGATTTCGACTTCTTCGCCAACCTTGATGATGCCGGTTTCGACACGGCCGGTGACCACCGTACCGCGACCCGAGATCGAGAACACGTCTTCGATCGGCATCATGAACGGCTTGTCGAGCGGGCGCTCCGGCTCAGGGATGTAGCTGTCGACCTGGTTCATCAGCTCGAGAACGGCCTTCTTGCCGATTTCGTCGTTGCTGTCTTCCAGAACGGCGAGCGCCGAACCCTTGACGATCGGAATATCGTCGCCCGGGAATTCGTACGAGCTCAGAAGTTCGCGAACTTCGAGTTCGACGAGCTCGAGCAGCTCTTCGTCGTCGACCTGATCGACCTTGTTCAGGAACACGACCATCGCCGGCACGCCGACCTGACGGGCGAGCAGGATGTGCTCGCGGGTCTGCGGCATGGGGCCGTCGGCAGCCGAAACCACCAGGATCGCGCCGTCCATCTGGGCGGCACCGGTGATCATGTTCTTCACATAGTCGGCGTGGCCCGGGCAATCGACGTGCGCATAGTGACGCTTGTCGGTTTCATATTCGACGTGCGCGGTCGAAATGGTGATGCCGCGCTCGCGCTCTTCCGGAGCCTTGTCGATGTTCGCAAAGTCGACGGCCGTACCGCCGCCGGTCTCTGCCAGCACCTTGGTGATCGCCGCCGTCAGCGACGTCTTGCCGTGGTCGACGTGACCGATGGTGCCGATGTTCAGGTGCGGCTTGGACCGCTCAAACTTTGCCTTCGCCATTGTTTCCTACCTTTGTGTCTACGCTTGTCCGAATCGCATGGGCTCGCGTGGAAGGCGCGCCCATAGCGAGCTATTTACGTTTATGCCAGCCCTGAGCGTCGATGCGCTCAGGCCAGTTTCGCCTTCACTTCGTCGGCCACGTTCTGCGGCACTTCGTCATAGTGGCTGAACTGCATCGTGTACTGCGCACGGCCCTGCGTGAACGAACGCAGTTCGTTCACATAACCGAACATGTTGGCCAGCGGCACATTCGCGATCACCGCCTGGGCGTTGCCGCGCGTTTCGGTGCCCTGAATCTGACCACGACGCGAGTTCATGTCGCCGATCACGTCGCCCAGATAATCTTCCGGAGTGATCACTTCGACCTTCATGATCGGCTCGAGCAGCTTGATGCCGGCCTTCTGAGCCGCTTCGCGCATCGCGCCGCGGGCACAGATTTCGAACGCCAGCGCAGAAGAGTCGACGTCGTGATACTTACCGTCGACCAGATGCACTTCGAAGTCGATGATCGGGAAGCCGATCAGCGATCCGGTCTCGGCGGTCTCGCGGAAGCCCTTTTCCACCGACGGGATATATTCGCGCGGAATGTTGCCGCCCTTGATCTCGTCGAAGAACTGGAAGCCCGAACCGCGTTCGCCCGGCTTGACCTGCACCTTCACTTCACCGAACTGGCCCGAACCACCCGACTGCTTCTTGTGGGTGTAGGTCAGCTCGATCGGCTTGGCGAGATATTCGCGATACGCCACCTGCGGCGCACCGACATTCGCTTCCACCTTGAATTCGCGCTTCATGCGATCGACCAGGATGTCGAGGTGAAGCTCGCCCATGCCCTTGATGATCGTCTGGCCCGATTCGTGATCGGTCGAAACGCGGAAGCTGGGATCCTCGGCGGCGAGGCGATTGAGCGCGATGCCCATCTTTTCCTGGTCGGCCTTGGTCTTCGGTTCCACCGACAGTTCGATCACGGGTTCCGGGAACTCCATGCGTTCCAGGATGATCGGCTTGTTCGGATCGCACAGCGTGTCGCCGGTCGTCGTTTCCTTCAGGCCCGCGATGGCGACGATGTCGCCGGCATAGGCTTCGTCGATGTCCTCACGCGAATTCGCGTGCATCAGAAGCATACGGCCGACCTTTTCCTTCTTGTCCTTCACCGAGTTCAGATACGAACCCTTGGTGAGCTTGCCCGAATAGATACGGGTGAAGGTGAGCGAACCGACGAACGGATCGTTCATGATCTTGAACGCCAGCGCGGCGAACGGCGCGTCGTCCGACGACGGACGCGTGTCTTCCTCGTCGCTGTCGGGCAGCACGCCCTTGATCGCCGGAACGTCGAGCGGGCTGGGCAGATAATCGACCACTGCGTCGAGCAGCGGCTGAACGCCCTTGTTCTTGAACGCCGAACCGCACAGCACGGGCACGAACGACTGATTGAGCGTGCCCTTGCGGATCAGCGCCTTCATCGTCGCGACGTCGGGCTCATTGCCTTCCAGATACGCTTCCATCGCGTCATCGTCCTGCTCGACGATCAGTTCGATCAGGTTCTGACGATATTCGGCGGCCTTGTCGGCCAGATCGTCGGGGATCGCGACATATTCGAATTCGGCGCCCAGGCCGTCATTCTTCCACACGATGCCACGGTTTTCGACCAGATCGACCAGGCCGATCAGATCGCTTTCGATGCCGATCGGAATGTACAGCACGGCCGGCTTCGCACCCAGGCGATCGATGATCGACTGGACGCAATATTCGAAATTGGCGCCGGTGCGGTCGAGCTTGTTGATGAAGCACATCCGCGGCACGCCGTACTTGTCGGCCTGACGCCATACGGTTTCCGACTGCGGCTCCACGCCGGCAACGCCGTCGAAGCACGCAACCGCACCGTCGAGCACGCGCAGCGAACGCTCGACTTCAATCGTGAAGTCGACGTGCCCGGGGGTGTCGATGATGTTGATGCGGTGGTCGTTCCAGAAGCAGGTCGTCGCGGCGGACGTGATCGTGATGCCGCGCTCCTGTTCCTGCTCCATCCAGTCCATCGTCGCAGTGCCTTCGTGCACTTCGCCGATCTTGTAGGACTTGCCGGTGTAATAGAGGATGCGCTCGGTGGTCGTCGTCTTACCGGCATCGATATGCGCCATGATGCCGATGTTGCGATACGTGTTGAGCGGATCTTTGCGGGCCATGTTATCAAACTCCAGCGCCGGGTGCGGCGATCTGCGGTTCCAGTACGGGGTGGGCGCGGAGGCCCTTAGCCATTTCCGCCTGCCCTGAATAGCCTTGGACCCCGGAATAAATCCGGGGCCGCAAATGCCCTTGGCAGACGGCAATGATCGGTGCGGGACCAGTCTTGGCGACCGGTCCCGCCCATATAGGTATTACCAGCGATAATGCGAGAAGGCGCGGTTCGCTTCCGCCATGCGGTGCGTGTCTTCGCGCTTCTTCACGGCGTTGCCGCGATTGTTCGCCGCATCCATCAGCTCACCCGAAAGGCGGGCCGACATGGTGTTCTCGCTGCGATTGCGGGCCGCACCGATCAGCCAGCGAATGGCCAGCGCCTGGGCGCGCTCGGGACGGACTTCAACCGGCACCTGATAGGTCGCACCACCGACGCGGCGGCTGCGGACCTCGATGCCCGGCGCAACATTGTTGAGCGCTTCGTGAAAGACGCCCAGCGGGTCCTTCTTCGCACGCGCTTCGATCGTGTCCAGCGCGCTGTAGACGATGCCTTCGGCGACGGCCTTCTTGCCGTCCAGCATCACGCTGTTCATGAACTTCGAAAGGATCTGATCTCCGAACTTGGGATCAGGCAGGATTTCCCGCTTTTCGGGACGACGACGACGAGCCATTTCTGTTTCCTTGACTAATTCAGCCTGTCCGGAACCTCTGGGAACCCGTCAAAGTACAACTTTGATGGGAGCCCTGTCCGGGGCTTACTTTGGCTTGCTTACTTCGGACGCTTTGCGCCGTACTTCGAACGGCTCTGCTTGCGGTCCTTGACGCCCTGCGTGTCGAGCACGCCGCGCAGCACGTGATAGCGCACGCCCGGAAGGTCGCGCACACGGCCGCCGCGGATCAGCACCACCGAGTGTTCCTGAAGGTTGTGACCTTCGCCCGGGATATAGCTGATGACTTCGCGCTGGTTGGTCAGGCGAACCTTGGCCACCTTGCGCAGAGCCGAGTTCGGCTTCTTCGGAGTCGTCGTATAGACGCGGGTGCAGACGCCGCGCTTCTGCGGGTTCTGCTCCATCGCAGGGACCTTGCTCTTGGCCTTCTGCGGGACGCGGCCCTTGCGGACCAGCTGGTTGATTGTCGGCATGATTACTCACTTCACCGTTGGTTGGCGGCGACTAGAGGGTCGATGGGGCGGTACGCCGGGTTCGTGCCTGCAGCGCGCGCGGCGCGGGTAAGCACCGGGGCGGCATGATCGCACGAGCCTGAAACGCTCCACCCATCGGCCCACACGGCCACCGGGTTACTTTGACGGCTGCCCCCAGCTTTCGCTGCAATAGAAAAGGGCCCGCCAAATGGGAGCCCCGGGACATGACCGGCAATGTTCAGCTCTATCTGCCCGATGGGAATCGCAAGGCGGTTCCTACACCGGATGGGCGCGCACATAGTGAAACGGGCGCACAGGGTCAAGTTCCGTCAATCGCGCGCAGGATCATCAACCGGCGGATCGCCCGCGCCGTAATCATCAACCGGCGGGTCGCCCGCGCCGTCTGCCGCCTGCTGCGACAGTTGCCGCATATGTTCGGCCACCGCAAGGTTCAGATCCTGATAGACATGCGGGCCCACGTGATAGTTGCGCACGAGCGACGTCGTGACGCCAGCCGGCAGCGCCGGTTCGGGCGTGTCGAGCGCCCCGCCCTCGTCTTCCAAGGAATCGACCGTCGGGGTCGCGGCGGGCGGCTGTTCTTCCGGGGCGGTGTAGGTGCCGTAGATGATCGTCTCGCCCTCGATGGTCTGCCCCGCGATCTGCGCCGGGCGGTCGCGCGCCGCATAGCCTTCGCGCATCTGCCGCACCCGTTCCGCATATTCCGTCACCCTGGCAAAATGCCCGTCGCGGCTCCGGTCGTCGCCGGCCGCGCTGGCGCGCATCACGGCGACCTGGTGTTCGTGGAGCAGTTCGTTGAGATCCATGACGGTTCCCTTTCGCGGTTGGCGGGAGAAGTGCGCAGGCAAAGGTGTGGCCGGACGCGCCCTGCGGCGCATCCGGACGGGTGCAGGATCAGCCCTGTTGCTGCTCGGCCTGCTCGCGATGGCGGTCGTTGTCGTTCTTGCCCTGCTTTTCGCCCTGCTCCTGCTGGTGCAGGTTGGTCGCGTGGGTCTTGCCGCCATCGGCCTGTTTGGTGTCGTAGCCGAACCGCTGGCCCTGCTTGGGTTCAGAGGCCTGCTGCTGCAGGTCGTTCTTGCCGAAATCGAGCGCGTCGCCGCCCTCTTCGGGGGTGATGGTGCCGCTGCCCTTGTTGGCATCGTAGCTGTTGATCTTGCCGAAACTGGTCATGCGAATGGTCCTTCGGTTTCGCGCAGGCGCCCATCAGCGACCGCTTGTGCGCGGGGCTAGGAGGCGAAACGGAAAGAAGGGAGGGCAACTGGCCCTCGGGACCGTCGATCACGACTGGTAGCTGAGCCCAAGATGGGGAGGATCGCGCGGGTTTACAAGGCGGGCGCAAAGGGGTTGCGGGGCCGCTGGGATGGGGAATGGGTGAACGGTCGGACCGAAAGATCAGCTTTGCGCCCTCATTTCGGACATTTTAGGGGCTATCAAAGAGTCCCGCAAGCAGTCATACAGAATTGGCGTTTCGCATATCTAGCGGATCAAAAAGCGGCTTCAGCCTTGGTCGGCTGGTTAGTCTGACAGGGGAGCATACCTCAAAAAATTGGTCGCACACGCGGAGAGCATTCTACGCGTATGATCGACCTCTACCGTTACCAGCCCGGTGGGAGTTGGCACCATTTTCGCTTCGGGCGGGAAGGTGCCGTAACCGGCGAACAGCGCGTGCCAGCTCA
>PAOI01000069.1 GCA_002707985.1 Sphingomonas sp.
CCTGAACGGCGCGGGCGCCGCATTCCCCCGACGGATGCTTGCCCCGCCCCAAACAGGAATTGCTCGACACATGCGCGTGCGCCCGGAATAGAGGCGCGGTGACGACCATGACGCCCCTGCCCGATCCCGCCACGCCGCTGTCGCGCGAAAGCGCGGCGCAGGCCTTTGCCGACATCCTCGACGGCAAGGCCCCGGACGTGGCGATTGCCGACTTCCTGCTCGCGCTCACGTTGCGCGGCGAAACCAGCATCGAAATCGCCGAAGCCGCGCGCGCGATGCGCGATCGCCTGATCCCGGTTGAAGTCCCCCCGGGCGCGATCGACGTGTGCGGCACCGGTGGTGACGGGCACCACACGCTCAACGTATCGACTGCGGTCGCGCTGGTCGTCGCGGCATGCGGCGTGCCGGTCGCCAAGCATGGCAATCGCGCCGCCTCCTCCAAATCGGGCGCGGCCGACACGCTCGAAGCGCTCGGCCTCAACCTTGATCGCGCCAGCGCGAAGGCAGAGGAGACGCTGGCCGATATCGGCATCGCCTTCCTCTTCGCGCAGAAACACCATCCCGCGCTCGCGCGCATCGCGCCGATCCGCAAGGCGATCGGACGCCGAACGATCTTCAACCTGCTCGGCCCACTCGCCAATCCCGCGCGCGTCCGCCGTCAGTTGATCGGCATCGCCAGCCCCAGCTTCGCGCCGGTCTATGCCGAAGCGATCGATCAACTCGCGCTCGACGGCGCCGCCGTGGTCGCAGGCGAAGAGGAACTCGACGAGCTTTCCTGCGCGGGGCACAGCCTGGTGATCGCCACCGGCGATGTCAGCCTGCCGAAACGCGTGGCGCCCGAGGATGTCGGGCTCCCGCGCCATCCGCTCAGCGCGATCCGCGGCGGCGGTCCTGAGGAAAATGCCGCCGCGCTCCGCCGCCTGCTGCTGGGCGAAGCAGGCGCTTATCGCGACGCAGTACTGCTCAATGCCGGTGCCGCGCTTGTCGTCGCGGGGCATGCCGCCGCGCTGATCGACGGCGTCGAACAAGCGGGCGAAACGATCGACAACGGGCTTGCCAACGCGCTGCTCAACTGCTGGATCGCTGCGGTATGAGTACGATGCTCGACCGGATTCTCGAAGCCAAGCGCGACGAAGTCGCCGCGCGCAAGGTTGCTACCACGCCTACCGAACTGGCGGACCGCATCGCCGTGCAGTCTGCGCCGCGCGGTTTTCGCGCCGCGCTCGATGCAAAGGTTGCGGCGGGCGGCTATGGGCTGATCGCCGAAGTCAAAAAGGCCAGCCCTTCCAAGGGGTTGATTCGCGAAGATTTCAACCCGCCTGAACATGCCCGCGCCTATGCTGCCGGCGGCGCGGCGTGCCTTTCTGTGTTGACCGACGAACGCTGGTTTCAGGGGCATGACCAGTTTCTGATCGCTGCGCGCGCCGCCTGCGACTTGCCGGTGCTCCGCAAGGATTTCAATATCGATCCTTGGCAAGTGACCGAAGCCCGCGCGATCGGCGCCGACGCGATCCTGATCATCGTCGCCGCGCTCGATGACGGCCAGATGGCGGAGATCGAAGCTGCCGCGATCGAACAGGGCATGGACGTGCTGGTCGAAGTCCATGACGAAGCCGAACTCGAACGCGCGCTGTCGCTCCAGTCACGCCTGATCGGTGTAAATAACCGTAATCTCAAGGACTTCTCGGTATCTTTTGAGCGCACCTATGAACTGGTGGGCAAGGCGCCGTCGGGTTGTACCTTCGTCGCCGAAAGCGGGCTTGGCGGCCGCGCCGACCTCGATGCGATGGCAAGCCACGGAGTCCATTGCTTCCTGATCGGCGAATCGCTGATGCGGCAAAGCGATGTCGAGGCCGCGACACGGGCGCTGCTCGGGTGACCGCCCGTCACGCTTCCGTTTGCCCTGAGCTTGTCGAAGGGCTGTTCTTCTTGCGTCTCCGTCCGAGCAACACCGCGCCGAATGCACGAAACGGGCATCAACGGGGCAGGAAACAACACGCATGACCAATCTCACCCATATCGATGCCACCGGCGCGGCGCAGATGGTCGATGTGTCGGACAAGGCCGTGACGTCGCGTCAGGCTATCGCCACCGGACGCATCACCATGACTGCAGAGGCCGCCACCGCGATCCGGGAAGGCAGCGTCAAGAAAGGCGACGTCCTCGCCGTCGCGCGCGTCGCCGGCATCATGGCGGCAAAGAAGACGGCGGAGCTCATTCCGCTCTGCCACCCTCTGCCGCTTACCAAAGTCGCGATCGACCTCGCCGCCGACGATCGCGGCGTCGCTGCTACTGCCACGGCGCGCACCGACGGCAAGACCGGCGTGGAAATGGAAGCCCTCACAGCAGTGACGACCGCGCTGTTGACCATTTACGATATGGCAAAGGCCGTCGATAAGTCGATGATAATCAGCGATATTCGCCTGCTGGAAAAAACCGGCGGCAAATCTGGCGATTGGCAGGCCCCCGATATCGGCTAGCGCGCGATATCAATCTGCTGCAGCCTTTCGGCCCGATGTGCGTTGCAGGGCAGAATTTCGAAAAAAGGGATCGCGTCCATGAAGAAAATCCTGCTGGCGTCCTTCACGTTGATCGCAGCTTTCACGTCCTCGGGCTGCGTCGCACTGGTCGCAGGCGCCGCTGGCGCTGGCACGGTCGCGTGCACCGAAAAGGAAATCGACTGCCCGCTCGACTGAGCATCAGGCCGAAGCGTCGCCGACGGCATGGCGGCGAAAGCAATCGGGCGCGTGATCGTTGACCATGCCAACTGCCTGCATCCAGGCATAGACGATCACCGGCCCGACAAATTTGAATCCGCGCGCCTTCAACGCCTTGGAAATCGCCTCGGAAGTCTCGGTTTTTGCCGGCAGGTTTACGCCGTCATTCTCCACCGGCACGCCACCCGCCAATTCCCACACCCATTCGCCGAAATCCTCGCCACCTGCCGCCATGTCGCACCAGATGCGCGCGGCGGCGATCGTCGCTTCGATCTTGGCGCGGGCGCGGATGATTCCTTCGTCCGCCATCAGCCGTTCGACATCGTCCGGCCCGAACGCCGCGACCTTCACCGGATCGAACCCGGCAAAGGCGCGGCGAAATCCCTCGCGGCGATGCAGGATCGTCCGCCAGCTCAACCCAGCCTGAAACCCCTCGAGCATCAGCATTTCCCACAACATGCGTGAATCGCGCACCGGCACGCCCCATTCGCTGTCGTGATAGGCCTCCATCACCGGATCGCCCTGTGCCCAGTTGCATCGCTTCACGCTCGCCATCATGCCGCCTTTCCCACCCAACGTTTCAGGAACATATGGGGAACAATTAGAGCAATTGCAATCACCCCGCAGCGCAATTTCCGCTGTCCTACACCGGCGCGCCTATGGCAGGACCGCGCAATGGCCCTGCGATACTCCCTTCCCATCCGCCGCCTCTCATGCGCGCATACGCACGCGAACGCGCATATGCGCGTGTTGGTGCGAACCGGTGCGAACTTCGCACGCATTTCTGCGGTTTCCGGCCGATGAGCACGACGCCCCTGCTGCCCGTCGATCAGGCCTTCGATCGCCTGCTCGCCCTCGCTCCCGCGCTGCCGGTCGAACATCTGCCGCTGGCCGAAGCGGCGGGACGCTGGGCTGCCGCCGATATTGCCGCGCTGCGCACGCAGCCGGTCAGCGATCTTTCGGCGATGGACGGCTATGCGATCCGCCATGGCGACCTGCCCGGCCCCTGGGAAGTAATCGGCGAAAGCGCGGCGGGTCGTAGCTTTTCAGGCGAAGTGAAAGCGGGTCAGGCGGTACGGATCTTCACCGGCGCCGTCATGCCTGCAGGCGCCGATTGCGTGCTGGTTCAGGAGGAGGCACGGCGGGACGGCGCGACCCTCCACCTCGATGGCGAAGGGCCGGGCCATGTGGGGCGGAATGTCCGGCGGCGCGGGCTCGATTTTTGCGAAGGCGACACGCTGATCGCGGCTGGGGAGCGGCTGACGCCCGCCCGTGTGGCGCTGGCGGGTGTCGCCGGGCATGGGCGCTTGCCGGTGCGACGCCGGGTGCGCGTTGCGATTGCCGCCACCGGCGACGAACTGGTGCCCGCCGGAACGCCGGTCGGCCCGGCGCAATTGCCCGAAACCAACCGGCTCATGATTGCCTCGCAACTCGCCGGAATGCCGGTCGAGATTATCGATCTCGGTATCCTCCCCGACGATCGGGCGGCGCTCGAAACCGCATTCGCCGCGCTCGACGCCGATCTGCTGGTCACGTCGGGCGGCGCGTCGGTGGGCGACCATGATCTCGTGCAACCGGCGCTGAAGGCGGTCGGCGCGCAGATGGATTTCTGGCGGATCGCATTGCGACCCGGCAAGCCGATGATGGCCGGGCGGCTGGGCAATGCAGTGGTCATCGGCCTGCCCGGCAATCCGGTATCGGCATTTGTCACTACGTTGCTGTTCGTCCGCCCGCTGGTCGCCGCGCTGGCGGGTGACGCCGATCCCCGGCCCCGGTCGCGCAGCGCGATGCTCGGCGAGGCGCTTCCCGCCAACGGGCCGCGCACCGATTATATGCGCGGCGAATTGCGCGACGACCGGGTTCTGGTCGCGGCGATTCAGGACAGTTCGATGCTGCGCACGCTCGCCCGCGCCAATTGCCTCGTCATCCGCGCGCCGCATGCGCCCGAAGCCGCGGCTGGCGACATGGTGGATATCCTCGACCTTGCTTGACAGGGTGTGGAACATTGCATAAACGTTCCACGTCTGTTCCGAGGAAGGGTGTCGCGGAAATGCTTACCAAGAAGCAGCACGAACTCATCTGTTTCATTGCCGATCGCCTCGACGATACCGGTGTTTCGCCATCGTTCGAGGAAATGAAGGACGCTCTCGACCTCAAGTCGAAATCGGGCGTCCACCGGCTGATTTCCGCTTTGGAGGAACGCGGCTTCCTGCGGCGCCTGCCCAATCGCGCCCGCGCTCTGGAAGTGCTGCGCATGCCCGAACGCGGCGAAACGAAGAAGAAGCCGGTCGTGCCGACCATCGGCGGCGCATCGGCATCGCCTGCCAAATCGCTGCCCGAGCCTGCCAATGACGTGATCGAAGTGCCGCTGCACGGCCGGATCGCGGCAGGTACGCCGATCGAAGCGCTCGAAGGAACCGAGATCCTTCCCGTCCCCGCCGCCCTGCTCGGTCCGGGCGAACATTATGCGCTCGAAGTGGCCGGCGATTCGATGGTCGAAGCGGGTATTTTCGACGGCGATTACGCGCTCATCCGCCGCGCCGCCGAGGCGCGCGACGGCGAAATCGTCGTTGCGCTGATCGATGACGCGGAAGCGACGCTCAAATATTTCCGGCGCGAAGGCGGAATGATCCGCCTCGACCCTGCCAACCGCAGCTATGATCCCCAGCGCTATCGCCCCGATCAGGTGCAGGTGCAGGGCCGTCTGGCGGGACTTCTCCGCCGCTATTGAGGCTTGGAGGTCTGCGCCGCGCGCAGGGATGACCGGCGCGGCGCAGGCCGCCCGGCAACCACCCAGGGATGCCGGTCGCCGGGCAGCAAGACCGTCCGCATGGTCGGCGGGTCGCGCAATGTCAGGGCAAGCCCTCCGCTGCGCGTCAATGTTCCCGGATCGGCGAGCAGCCAGCGCGGCTGGCACGCTTCGGGCATCCGGCGGTCCGAAACGAAGATATCGACCGCTCCGCACAGGCTGATAAGTTCGGGATAGGGCAGGAAATTGTCGGTCCGCGTCGCGGCGATGCGCCATTGCCGCCCGCCGCTGGTGATATCGGTGACGCAGACATCCTTGCTGCATTTCGCACCCGGCTGTTCCGCCAGCGTCGCCAGTTCGGCCTGCGACCCGGCGGTTTCGCCGAACATCGCCCGCGTATAGTCCCCCGCCCTGCCCCGCAGCAGCGCGAACCGGCCATCGGGAAGCCGCAGCGCCAGATGCCTGCCGTCACCGCTGACGATCAGGTCCGGTGCGGGCGTCGCCACGGCCCAGACCACGCCGATCGCAATGGCGATCCCCCCGGCAAAGCGCACCCGCGTCCGCCACAACGCAAGCCACAGCCCGCCCGCAACCATCAGCGCGAATGCCGCCTTCGGCATGGTCGGCAATGACGCCACCGATCCCGGCGCATCCGCCGTGGCATGCGCCAGCGCCAGCAATGCCTTGAGCGCAACGCCCGTCAGCCACCAGAAAGGCGCGCCCAGCCCCACGGTATCGAACAACAATGCCAGCGCCTCGAGCGGCATAACGATGAAAGTCGTCAGCGGAATCGCCACGACATTGGCCAGCGCGCCGTAAATCCCGGCCTTGTGAAAATGGAACAGCGCGATCGGCATCAGCGCGACTTCGACAACCAGCCCGGTGAGCAGCAACGATCCGAGGATGCGCCCGCCGCGCCGCCACCACCGCTCTTCCCGCCGGGCGAACCAGCGCCGCATCAGCGGGCTTTCGTGCAACGCGACGATCGCAGTCACCGCAGCAAAGCTCAGCTGAAAACTCGGCCCGGCAAGCGTTTCGGGCCAAAGCAGCAGCACCAGCAACGCCCCCGCCGCGATCAGCCGCAGCGTGATCGCCTCCCGCCCCAGCGCCATCGCCAGCAGCACCAGCAATGCCGCAGCACAGGATCGGACCGTCGGCACTTCGGCCCCGGTGAGCAGCGTATAGCCGATCGCCGCCAACGCCCCGGCGCCTGCTGCTACCAGCGGCAATCGCACCCGCAGCGCCAGCCATGGGCTGAGCGCCAACAGCCGCAACACGATCAGCATCGCCGCACCTGTCACTGCCGTCACATGCAGCCCGCTGATCGACAGGAGATGCGCCAGCCCCGATCGTCGCATCGCCTCGGCATCGTCATCGGAAATGCCACCCCGATCGCCAGTGGCCAGCGTCGCCGCGATCGCTCCCGCCCCGCCATCGATTCGGTCTCGAACATGATCGGCAAGCCGATGCCGCAGTTCGCCGCCGCCCGGCCCCGGCGCAATCACTTCGACGCCGCGGAACGCCCTGCCACTCGCCCCCAGCCCCTGAAACCAGGCAACACGCGCAAAATCATAAGCGCCCGGTACCGATGCCGATGCTGGCGGCATCAGCCAAATGCGCAGCTTGAGCGTCGCGCCCCGCACCACTCCCTCGGGCAAGTCCTTCTCGGCAATATTGACGCGAATCCGGGGCGGCAGGCGCGGTTGCGGATCGGTGCGAAGTGTCGCGCGCACCAGCTCGCGGGCGGGCAGCGGCTCCACATCCACCACCTTCCCGGTCACGGTGAAGACACCGGGTCGCGCCAGCACCGGCGCAGCGACACGCTCCGCCCGCCACCAGATCAGGCCGCATCCGATCGCGATCGTAGCCGCACCCACAGCCAGACTGCGCCCGGCGCGTCCCGGTCCGGAAAGCGCAATCGCAAAGAGCGATACGGCACAGGCGCCCAGAATCAGCGCCCACCATTGTTCGGGCCGCGCCAATGCAAACCAGCCCGCGATACCTGCCCCCAGCAGCACCGGCAGCCACAAGATAAGCTGGTCGCGCTCTGCCTCCAGCCAGCGTTCCAGCGCATCCCGTGCATTTGACAATGCTGATCGCGCCGCGATTTGAAGCGACGCAAAGCCCGTGCTAGGGGCAAGCCCGGCTGAACTGGCCATCAATTTTCTGTCTGGGAGCAAGCGCGGTTGAGCGCAAGAACTGAAACCGGCGGTACGCCGGGCGGGGGCGTGGTGACGCGGTTCGCCCCCTCGCCGACTGGCTATCTGCATATCGGCGGCGCACGCACTGCGCTGTTCAACTATCTCTTTGCCCGCCATCATGGCGGCAAGTTCCTGTTGCGGATCGAGGATACCGATCGTGCGCGGTCGACCGATGCGGCGATCGAAGCGATTTTCGACGGCCTCGGCTGGCTGGGGCTGGAAGGCGATGAGGAACCGGGGTTCCAGTTCGCGCGCCAGGCCCGCCATGCGGAAGTCGCGCACAAGCTGCTGGCCGCCGGCCATGCCTATAAATGCTTTGCGACACCTGAAGAGCTCACCGAACTGCGTGAGAGCCAGCGCGCGGCCGGCAAGCCGATCCGCTATGACGGCCGCTGGCGCGACCGCGATCCGGCCGAAGGCGGCGACAAGCCGTTCGTCGTGCGGCTGAAGGCGCCGCGCGAAGGCGCCGTCACGATCGCCGATCAGGTTCAGGGCAATGTCACCGTCCAGAACAGCGAAATCGACGATTTCGTTCTGCTCCGTTCGGACGGAACGCCGACCTATATGCTCGCTGTTGTGGTCGACGATAACGATATGGGCGTCACCCATGTCATTCGCGGCGACGATCACCTGAACAATGCGTTCCGCCAGTTGCCGATCTATCGCGCCATGCAGACGATCGAGGGCGGATGGGCGGAGCCGACCTATGCCCATGTCCCGCTGATCCACGGCGCGGACGGCGCAAAATTGTCGAAGCGACACGGTGCGCTGGGCGTGGATGCCTATCGCGACGAGATGGGCTTGCTGCCCGAAGCGGTATCCAATTATCTCCTGCGCCTCGGCTGGGGCCATGGCGACGCGGAGATCATCAGCCGCGAACAGGCAATCGAATGGTTCTCGCTCGACGGCGTAGGAAAATCACCAGCACGGTTCGATTTGAAGAAGCTGGAGAACCTGAACGGCCATTATATTCGCGAAGCCGACGACGATCGGCTCGCCGGTCTGGTGGCCGATCGCCTGCCCTTCGAACTCCTACCAGAAGACAGGGAATTGCTGCGCCGCGGCATGGCGGTTCTTAAAGTCAGAGCCGCCAATCTGCTCGAACTTGCCGAAGGTGCGATGTTCCTCTTTCGCAAGCGCCCACTGGAATTGGACGAAGCGGCAACTGCTCTGCTAGGGGGCGACGCGAGAGCTTTGCTGACCCGGTTGCACGGGGCGCTTGACGCCACCGGTTCCTGGGATACGGAAGAACTCGAAACCGCGGTACGCAAGGTCGCCGAGGATTCAGGGGTAAAGCTGGGCGCCGTCGCTCAGCCGTTGCGCGCCGCATTGACCGGTCGTCGCACGTCGCCCGGAATCTTCGATGTCCTGCTGCTGCTGGGCCGTGACGAAAGCCTGGGGCGGATCGCTGATCAGATGGCCGACCCGGCGCAAGGGTGAACGAAAGGATGCATGCATGACCGATACCGCGAAGCTGACGGCGGGTGGGGGTGAAACCGAATATCCGGTGCTCGCGGGCAGTGTCGGCCCCGATGTGGTCGACATCCGAAAGCTCTACGCGAACACGGGCATGTTCACCTATGACCCCGGATTCACGTCGACGGCGAGCTGCGAAAGCGGCCTGACCTATATCGATGGCGATGAAGGCGTTCTGCTGCATCGCGGCTATCCGATCGGCCAGCTCGCCGAACAGTCGAGCTTCATGGAAGTATCCTACCTCCTCCTCAACGGCGAACTTCCGTCGAAGGACGAGCTGGAGAAGTTCAGCTGGACGATCAGCCGGCACACGATGCTGCACGAACAGCTCGCGACTTTCTATCGCGGGTTCCGCCGCGATGCGCATCCGATGGCGATCATGTGCGGCGTCGTCGGCGCGCTTTCGGCCTTTTATCACGATTCGACCGACATCACCGATCCGCATCAGCGGATGATCGCCAGCTATCGCCTGATCGCGAAGATGCCGACGATTGCGGCGATGGCGTATAAATATTCGATGGGTCAGCCGTTCCTCTATCCGGACAATTCGCTGAGCTATACCGGCAATTTCCTGCGCATGACCTTCGGCGTGCCGGCAGAGCCGTATGAAGTGAACCCGGAGGTCGAAAAGGCGATGGACCGGATCTTCATCCTCCACGCCGACCATGAGCAGAATGCCTCTACTTCGACCGTGCGTCTCGCCGGTTCGTCGGGGGCCAATCCGTTCGCGTGCATCGCGGCGGGCATCGCCTGCCTGTGGGGCCCGGCGCATGGCGGCGCCAATGAAGCCGCGCTCAACATGCTGCGCGAAATCGGCCGTCCGGAGCGGATTCCCGAATATATCGCCCGTGCGAAGAACAAGGACGATCCGTTCCGCCTGATGGGCTTCGGCCACCGGGTGTACAAAAATTACGACCCCCGCGCGACGGTGATGCAGGCGACCGTGCGCGAAGTGTTCGAATCGCTCAAGGTTTCCGATCCGGTGTTCGAAACCGCGCTGAAGCTCGAGGAAATCGCGCTCAACGACGAATATTTCATCGAGAAGAAGCTGTTCCCGAACGTCGACTTCTATTCGGGCGTCATCCTCTCGGCGATTGGCTTCCCGACCGAAATGTTCACCGTGCTCTTCGCCCTTGCCCGCACCGTCGGCTGGGTGGCGCAGTGGAACGAAATGATCTCGGACCCGGCGCAGAAGATCGGTCGTCCGCGCCAGCTTTACACCGGCCCGACCCAGCGCGATTATGTTCCGGTGGAGCAGCGCTGATCCGATAGTAAACACCGGCGAAGCAGGGAGTTGTCATGCGACAGAATATTCTGATCTTCGCCGGTATCCTCGGCGTTCTGGCGGGCATTTTATTCATGCTTCAGGGCGCGGGCATCGTCCGCATGCCCGCCGACAGCTTCATGATCGACGATTCCCAATGGATCCGGAACGGCGCGATCATTGCGGTTCTGAGCGCGATTCTGATCGCGGGTGTGCGGCTAGTACCGACCCGAGCCGAGGAAAAAGCGCGGAAAAAAGCGGAAAAGGAAGCACGTCGGGCCGACGAAGAGGCTCTCTGACGCTGCTTTCCTAGTTCGACCGCCAGGGCAGCGTGAATACGAAACGCGCGCCCATTCCCGGCGCGCTGTCCACCGTCAAATCTCCGCCCATCGCCCGCGCAAGCCGTCGCGCGATATAGAGGCCCAGCCCGCTGCCGCCCGGCTCGCTCGGATCGACGCGACCGAACTTTTCGAAAATCTTCGCCTGATCCTCTTCGGCAATCCCCTTGCCCTGATCGGCGACGATCACGCAGCCCATATCGCCTTCGCGTTCCATGCGTATCCACACCATGCCGCCCGGCGGCGAATAGCGGACCGCATTGCCGATCAGATTGACGAGCACCTGCAGCGCGCGACGGAACTCACCGGTTACCGGCACCTGTTCATCGGTCGCAGGCTTGTCGATCCGCACATCGGCCTGCGACGCGCGCACGGCCAGAAGCCCGGCGGCACGGCGGGCGGCGTCGGCCAGGTCGATCGGTTCCGCTTCGGTCGTGAAATCCTCGCGCTCGATCGCCTGAAGATCGACCAGATCGTCGATCAGGCCGAGCAGGTGCCGACCGGCATTGGCGATATCGCTCGCATATTCGGCATAATCGTCCTTCAGCGGCCCTTCGGTGCGCGCGCTGATCGAATCGGCGTTGGCGATGATCTTGCCCAGCGGGCTGCGCAGCGCGCGGTCGAGCCGCTGGCTGAAGCTGTCGGGGAAACCACCGAACGGCGCCACGGGCACGGGCGCATCGACTTTCGGCGCGACCGGCGGCGATTCGAGCATATGCGCTGCCCCGACGAATCCGGCAAAGCGGCCGGTCGGATCGGTGCGCGGCGTGGCATCGAGCCGGACCATCCGCCCAGTACCGCGCAGTTCCGCCTTCTGCCCATCGAAACGGCGCTGTGCCGCGACCGCGCCCAGGATCGGCAGCTCGCCATGATCGTCCTGCTCGAGCGCGAAGAGCCGCGTGATCGGCTGCCCCAGCATCGCGCTCGAATCAAATCCGTATCGTGCACCGGCTTCGATCGAGAGATAGGTGATGCGCAGCGATGCATCGGTCTCCCACAACCAGTCGGCGGCAGAGCGAAAGAAATCGCGCGCGCGTTCGGGCTCGGGCGCGGGAGCCCGCCATGCCGCACGTGGACGCCAGCCGCTGACCTCCAGCCGCACGCCGCCTTCTTCGGGCTCGGCACGGACCCATAGCTCCAGATCGTCCTCGCCATCGGCGGCGATCACATTGCGCGAGATGGCGATGCCCAGGCGTTGCGCCAGCCGGGCGATCGTCGCGATCTGCGGAACAGCGAGTGCCGCGCCCGGCTTGCCGCCCGCACGTTCGTTGAGTTCGGCCAGGCGGCGCTCGGCGTCGATCAGACGCCCATCGGCATCGACGCGACCGATTGCAGTGGGAAGCGACGGATCGATAGCGTTCACCCCTCCCCTCCCGAACGATCCAGAGCCAATAGCGCCGCCCGATAATCGGGATGGAGACGCAGCGGTGCAAGCGCCGCACGCGCGTCATCGGTCGCGATAGCCGCGATTTCGTCGAGCCGGTCGGCAAAGCTCTCCAGATCACGGCGCGGATCGCTTTCGCTCAGCGCATAGCCGATCTGCGCAATCGCCTCGCGCGGGCATTCAAGCGCGCGCAGTGCCACCCATAGACGGTCGCCGCGCGGATCGAGCACCATGTCGCGCGCCATCGGATATCCGACGCCGAGCGCGTGGGCGAGCAACGAAGTGAACAGCACGATCCGTCGGTCGCCGAGCGATTCCACCAGCAATTGCGCCAGTTCGGACGGCTGCGCATCGACGGCAGAGGCAAAACGCAACGCCGCGGCTTCCAACCGGTCGCCTTCGTCATATGCGGCCAGACTGCGCTGCGCCGCCTCGGTTAGCGCCTGATCGAGTGCATCGATTGCATTTCCGGCGACCGCAGCCGCGCGTTCGCGCAACGCCGCCGCGACCCACCAGACGAGCTTGTGGTGCAGTTCGGCGGGCAGATCGGTCTGCGACAATTGTCCCGTATCGGGACTGCCGTGCCGGCGACTCTCCGCGATCATCACAGCCATCGCCCCGGCCGCAAGCACGCGATCGGGATGCTGGACATATCGGTTGATCAGGCTGGGCCGCTCGGGATCGTCGGGTGCCTGCATCGGCAAGGCCGCGCCAAGCAGTTCCTGACGCACGCGCGCCATCAGCTCGGTCATCAATTCGGTATCGCGCAGGATTCCCGACCGCATCAGCCGCGCCATTATCGGATGCGCGTCGGCCTTCAGCGCCGCCGCCAGATCGGGCTCGTTTCGCGCGGAAAGCAGCCGAATCGCGTGCGCGCGCACTTCGGCTTCGACGGTTTCGATCATGCCGCGGAGCAGGGTTGTCAGCGCCGATCGCGTCCGCTCGTCGAGCCGCGATTCCTCAGGCAGAAAAAAATCTTCGATCGCGATCATCAGCGTGTGAAAAGCGCGCGATTCCTCAGCCGCCGCATGCGCAAGCAGCTTTTTGGCGCCGATGGTGGCGCCATCGCGCATGTCGACGGGGTTCTCCGACATGATCCTCGGATAGCGGAAGTGTCCTTAAAAGGAGACTAAGGCTTTTCTCGAATCGTCTCAACCGCGCTTGCCAGCGTTAAGCATGAATAGATCGCAAGGACGCCCAGCCCTGTCGCAAGCCAGTTTACGAACGCAAAGGGGGTGAGAATCAGCAAATAGGCTGCCGGGCTGCCCCACCAACGGCGATGCCGCGCGCCGCTGCGTTCGGACAGCGCGTGGAGGATGATCGTTGCGAGCGCCAGCACCGCGCCGGTGGCGGTCCATTCCGCCACCGATTCGCGCCATCCAGCGATCAGCACGGCTGCCGCCACCAGAAAGCCGATCAATGCTTCGAACAGGTCGGCGCGCTTGTCCTCACCGCGTAGCGCAGCCATCGCACCGCCGGTGGCGAACATCGCTGTGCCGACAATGGCGGCAAGCAGACCCCATCCGGCCCAGTCGAACGACATCGCGGCAAGCCCGCCAAGCCCGAACACCCCGCCCAGCCCCGCCAGCGCGACGGCGGGAACATTGCGCTCGACCAGTTTCGGCAGGATCAGGCGCGCAATCCGCGTAAACACCCACCGATCGGCCCAGGTGGTACGCCGCTCGGTCAGCGCGGCAAGCACCGCATTGCTTCGCGACGCCAGCCGCTCGGCGCTGCGATCGACCATATGGCCCCCGCGTTCCCATGCCTGAGTGAGTTGCACATGCTCGGCGCGTGCCTCGACCGCGGCACGCAGCAGCGCCGATTGAAAGTCCCAATCGTCCGGCATCCGCGCAATCGCGCCCAGATGATGCGCCGGAACGCGCGCTATCCCTGCCCAGCAATCACGCATGTCGAGCCGCTCGATCGCAGCAGGCGAGTTGGGATCGGCCGTAACCAGCAATGCTTCGGGGCCATCGGCGGCCATCCGGTCCATCACCGGATCGGTCGTGACCAGGCTATCCGCGATCACCAATATGCGCGAAAGCGGATGCGCCTTCACTGCAGCCTCTTCCGCCGAGCGGACGATATCCACCGGCACGCCCCGTTTGCCCGCACGCGCGACGGCGCCAAGCAATGCCGGTGTCACGCGGGCGACAGCGATCATGATCTGGCCGGCGCCGGCGCCGATCAGAAGCCGCACTTGATATTCGAGAAGCGTCATGCCGCCGAACGGCAGTGTCGCGGCGAGCGTGCCCGGCCGGTCCTCTGCATCCTCGGTGGCGAAAATCAGGCCCGCCAACATGTCCGGCGTCTAGGCGGTTCGGGCGCGCCGTGCAATCCGCTGCGCCCTTCCGCCGCTCAATAGCGCAGGAACGGCAGGCGTTCCTGATACCATGCTTCTTCGTCCGCGCTTGCGAGCGCATCGAGATCGCCCGGCGCCGCAGTGGGATCATCGACCCATTCGCGCAGCCCCGGACCGCCATTGATCACGTCGATCGCCAGCTTGTCGAAGACATATTCATACGGAAAATCGCGCCACAGTTCGAACTCCGGATAGAGTGTCCGCACCGCCCGGAACCCGGCGGCTTGCAATCGCCACGGATGGAAGGCCGCATGGTCATAATCCGGCCCTTCGGCGTGGATGAACACGCCGCTGCACAGCTGCCCCTCATGCTTGTGGAACGTCGGCTGAAACCACATGTCGCGCAGGCGGCACCCAGCCAGCCATTCGGGCGCGATCCGCTGCATCTCCGCGATCAACGCACGCGCGTCGATATCCGGTGCGCCGAACAGTTCGAGCGGACGTGTCGTCCCCCGCCCTTCGGACAGCATACTGCCCTCCAGCATCACCGTGCCGGCATAGGCACGCGCCATGTTGAGGTTCGCGGCATTGGGGCTGGGGTTGATCCATATCCGTGTTTCCGGCCAGCCGAAGCCGGGCCCCGTCTCGGGCTCCCACCCGTCCATCTCGATCACGCGATAGGCAACGTCCAGGCCGAAGCGTTCGATGAACCAAGCGCCCATTTCGCCCAGCGTCATCCCGTGCCGCATCGGCATCGGCCCAGCGCCGACGAAGCTTTCCCATCCGGGGAGCAGCGTCAGTCCCTCGACCGGGCGACCCGCCGGATTGGGGCGATCAAGTACCCACACTTCCTTGCCGTGTGCTGCCGCCGCTTCGAGCATGTAGAGCAAAGTCGTGACATAGGTGTAGATGCGGCATCCCAGATCCTGAAGGTCGATCAGGATCACGTCGAATGTCTGCATCGACTGGCCCGTGGGGCGCCGGACTTCGCCATAGAGGCTGAACACCGGCATCCCATAGGTGGGATCGGTGAAATCCGGCGACTCCATCATATTGTCCTGCAGGTCGCCGCGGACCCCATGCTGGGGACCGAAGACGGCAGAGACGTTCAGGCCGCTGGCAACCAGCGCATCCAGGCTGTGCGTCAGATCCTGCGTCACGGACGCCGGATGGTCGAGCAGCGCGACGCCCCTGCCTTCAAGCGGCTTGCGCAATTCCGGGTCGGCGAGCAGCCGGTCGATACCGAATTTCATGCGCGCTTGGGTGCCGGGAGTTCGAGCGTAAAGCAACTCGGATCGTGGAAATCTGCCTGAGCATCGGGATGCGCCAGCGCCCAATGCGATACGCCGCCGGCACGATCCTCGATCACGGCAGTGATTCCCCAGCGACTTCCGGTCGTCCACCAATGCTGCGGGTCGATCACCGCCGTCACTGCCAACCGGCTTTGACGGTCATTTTCCACGAAGATGCGCGGTTGCGGCGCATCGAGCGCATTCCGCATGCCTTCACGATAATTATCGAAATCGTAGATCGCATAGTCGCGGCTCGGCGCCAGATTATATTCGCGATAGGCTTTTCCGCCGCGCGGCCTGACGAACGCTTCGAAACAGGTGGTTCGCCACAATTCGTCGCGCCGCTCGGGAACGGCAAGATCGGCGACGCGGACCGCGGCAACGTCGCCGGTCACGACATATTCGATTTCCAGGGCGTCGCTGCCGACGCGCGAGAGCTTCACGCCAAGCTGGATGTCGGGCACGGCCTGCCCTGCGAACAGGATCAGGGACCGTTTGGCCAGAACTGCGCCCATCGCCCGCTCAGCCGAACTTGGTGAAGTCCGGTGCCCGCCGCTGGGCAAATGCGGCGAACGCCTCCTGCGCTTCGGGGCTTTTCAGCCGTTCGGCGAACACCTTGTTCTCGACGTCCAGCCGTTCGCGGATCGCCGCCGGATCGCGCATCAGTTGCTTGGTCGCGATCAATGCACCCATCGGCTGTTTGGCGAGACGGCGTGCAAGCGCATCGGCCGTAGCGTTCAGATCGGCGTGCGGCACCACTTCATTCGCCAGCCCCCATGCAAGCGCATCGGCGGCGTTCACCGGCTCTCCCAGCGCAAAGATGCGATAGGCGCGGACATGCCCGACCCGGGCGAGGAGCAGCATGCTCGACGCCGCTTCCGGAACCAGCGCCAGATTGACGAACGGCGCGATCAGCTGCGCGCCTTCGGCCAGAATCACCTGATCGCAATGGAGCAGCATCGTCAGCCCGATCCCCACCGATTTGCCATGCACTGCGGCGATCAGCGGCTTGGTCGATTCGGCAAGCGCGCGGAGGAACCGCCCCACACTGCGCTCGGCGATCCCGTCATTGGATGCGGCCACGAAATCGGCGATGTCGTTGCCGGCACAGAACATGTCGCCTTCGCCCCGAAAAACGACTGCGCGGATCGCCGGGTCCTTCTCCGCCGAAACAAGATTGTCGGCGAGCGCCGCATACATGGCATCGGTAAGCGCGTTCTTTTTGTCCGGCCGGTTCAGGACCAGCGTCAGCACGCCCTCTTCCACGCTCGCCACTAGATGTTCGGTCACGCCTCTCTCCTGTCTCCGCCCGCTTGCGCCCGGGCATCCTATCTTCAGGGCGTCAGTGCGCCCGGCCGGCCCATCGCCTCTGAATAAAGACTGGCATAGGCCGCGATCATCGCCTTGTCGCTATATTCGCTGCGCGCCTTCGCCTGATTGGCCGTGCCGACCCGTTCGCGTTCGTGCGGATGCTGGATCAGGATTTCCAGCCGGTTGCGCAATTCGACTTCCGACCAGTTGGGGCCGATATAATTGGCGTTTTCCGGCGCGACCATCGCGGCCACATCGCCCACAGGCGGCGCGACGACCGGCAATCCCGCCGCCATCGCCTCGACCACCGAAATGGGGAATTGCTCGCTTTGCGACGACAGCGCGAAAATGTCGAACAGGCCCATATATTTCCACGGATCGGCGACGAAGCCCGGCAGGAGCAGCTTGGATTCAAGGCCCATCGCCTCGGCAGCGTCGACGATCGCCTGGCGCTCCGGCCCCTCGCCCACGATCACCAGCCGAACGCGCTGCGATAGCCCGCCGACCGCGCGAACGAGCATCGGCAAATCCTTGACTTCGCGCAGGCCCGCAACCGTACCGATCACCGTCTCGCCGGGCTTTTTGACAAACCCCGGCAGCGCTTTGGGATCGCCCGCACTGCCGTAACGCGATGTGTCGATCCCGTTGGGGATGCGCACAATGCGTTCGGCAGGTTGCTTCCACGCCTTCTGCGCAATCGCCTCCAGCCGCTGCGATGGCACGACCAGCGCGTTGGCGGCAGGCAAGGCAATGCGGCGATACATGTTGCGCATGGGATTGAGGCGAACCGCCTCGTCCGCGTTGAATCCGTCTTCATGATGCACGACCGGAGGCAGCCCCTTGCCGAACACGCGCGCCGCCATCACGCCGTCGATCGCTCCCCAATTATAGGTCAGGACGAGATCGAACCGGCGGATATAATTGGCGATAGCCTCATAGCGGCCGATCGACGGTTTTCCGGTCAGCGGAGGTGGATTCTGGGCAATCTCATATTTGATGCCGGGCGCGATCCGTTCGCGCGCGCCAAGCTGATCGGGCATGGCGGATGCGATGCTATGCCGCGCCTGTCCGCCGAAAGCGTTCATCAGCTGGACCGCGCGCAGCTCCTTGCCGCCGGGCGCGAAGGTCGAATGGAGATGCAATATGTGGATCGTCGCCATGGGAAGAGCCGCTTAGCCGGAATTGCGCTGCGCGTCAGTCCTTATCCCGCCACCGAAACGACAACGCACGCTCAGGCGGGCACCGAAGCCGAAACGCGCGCCAGCAGCCGTTCGGTCGCGGCGACGGCTTCGGGTTCGTCGAGCGTCGGGGCATGGCCGACTCGCGGCACGGTCGTCAGTTCGAAACCGGGATGTCGCGCCGCCATCTTTTCCGCGACTTCGGCCGACAGGATATCCGATCGTTCGCCGCGCACGATCGCCATCGGTCCGCCGGCAAGCGCATCGAACGCACGCCACATGTCGGGCGCGGCTTCGTTGCCCGGCACGCGGAACGGTTCGGCGATGCGCATGTCGTAATCGAGCACGATCCGCCCGCCCGGCGTCAGCTTGTACAGCCGCTTCGCCATCGCCAGCCAGTCCTGGATATCGTAATCGGGATAGACATCGGCATTGGCATCGGCGACCGCTCGCGCGGCATGGACCCAGGTGTCGTGCCACATCGGCTTGCCGACATAATCGCGGATTCGCGCCAGCCCCGCCGCATTGAGCTCCGGCCCGACATCGTTGAGCAGCGCCCCTGCAATCCGCTGCGCGCCGGTGACCGCGAGCAGCATGCCCAATATCCCGCCCAGCGACGTGCCGATCACCACGAACCGATCGAGTTGCAACTCCGTGATCAGCGCTTCGATATCCTGCAAATAGGTTAGCGGGACATAGCTCATCGGGTCCTTGGCATAGCCGCTGTCGCCGCGTCCGCGCAGTTCGACCACGATCACCCGCCAGTCGCCGGCGAAGCGATCGGCAAAATCCTCATAATCGCGCGCGTTGCGGGTAAGGCCCGGAATGCACAGCAGCGGCGGGCGCGCGGCATCGCCGGCATAGTCGCGGTAGTGGAGGCGCACGCCATCCCTGGACCACCAATAGCCGTCTTCCCACGGCGTCGGGTTGCGTCGATCGGACATTGGTCCCCATATCGCCATATGATGTTCCGCCCGCAAGCGTCTCCGCGTCCCTCCCCATATCGTCCCGAAAGGACGATCCTGACATTGAGGGAGCCGTTTTACGACGAAGTCGCGCCTGCCCACTTCCCCAAGACCATCTTGCGCTTCCGCAATCAGCGCTGGGCGGAGGCGGTGGGGCTCGGTGATCTCGACGATACGGCATGGCGCGATCATTTCGGGCGGTTCACGCCGCTGCCGAACAATCTGCCCACGCCACTCGCGCTGCGCTATCACGGTCATCAGTTCCGCGTGTACAACCCGGAAATCGGCGACGGGCGCGGTTTTCTGTTCGCTCAGCTACGGGATGGCGACGACCGGTTGCTCGATCTGGGGACCAAGGGATCCGGACAGACGCCATGGAGCCGCTTCGGTGACGGTCGGCTCACGCTGAAAGGCGGCGTTCGCGAAGTGCTGGCAACCGAGATGCTCGAAGCATTAGGCGTCAACACGTCCAAAAGCTTTTCGTTGATCGAAACCGGCGAAGCGCTCGACCGCAACGACGAACCCTCCCCCACCCGATCGGCAGTGCTGGTGCGGCTGAGCCACAGCCATATCCGAATCGGCGCGTTTCAGCGGCTCGCCTATTTCCGCGAGGAAGAGGCCATGCAGCGGCTGATCGCCTATGTCCTTGAAAATCTCTACGGCGAATCGGCGGGCAAGGACGGCGCAGCACGGCTGCTCGATCAGGTGGTGTGGCGAACCGCCGAGCTTGCCGCCAGCTATATGGCCGCCGGTTTCGTCCATGGCGTGCTCAACAGCGACAATATCAACGTTACCGGCGAAAGCTTCGATTATGGCCCTTGGCGGTTCAACCCGAACTGGGAACCGGGATTCACAGCCGCCTATTTCGATCATGCCGGGCTCTATGCGTTCGGGCGTCAGCCCGAGGCGATCCACTGGGATGCGATGCAGCTTGCGGTGTCGCTGCGGCTGGTGAGCGAAGCCGAGCCGCTGATCGCGATTCTCGAAAGCTTCGGGGACCGCTATCAGGCAGCGGTGACCGACGCGCTGTTCTGGCGGCTGGGCATCAAACGCTATGACGATCGGCGCGACGCCGATCTGATCGCAGCGATCGAGCGGGCACTGCGCAGCACCGGCACGCCCATCGACCGTTTCTTTTTCGACTGGTTCGGCGGCATCGCGCCGGCCGGCTATGGCGAGGCGTTTGACGAAGTGAAGCAGCTTATGGCGCCGCACGTGCCGCGCAAACCGCGCCAGCATCCCTATTGGAGCGACACTGCCCCCTGTTCGATGCTGATCGACGAAGTCGAATCGATATGGGCCGCAATCGACGGCAGTGACGACTGGCGTCCCTTCGAAAGCAAAATAGCCGCGATTCGCCGCATGGGCGAAGCCCTGGGGTGAGACAGATGCGCTACATGCGAGGTGTGGCGTCGCGCGAAATTTTCGTGCAAGAGCGAGGTTCCTTCGGGAGCCCAGAAAAAGAACGCGAATGCCCGCAACGGAAATAGTCTCCACCGAACCCGCAACCGGCGCCGTGCTGTGGCGCCAAGCCATTGGGAATGTCGATGCGGAAGTCGCGCGTGCCCGCGAAAGCTGGGCCGAATGGGCGGCGCGTCCGCTCGCCTATCGCATCGAGGCGCTGCGGCGGTTCGCAAATGTCGTCCGCGCAAAGGCAGACGCCTTTACCGACCTGATCGCGCGCGAAACCGGCAAGCCGCTCTGGGAAGCGCGCACCGAAGTCGAAACCGTGATCGCCAAGGTCGATATTTCGGTCACGGCCTATTCGGAACGCACCGGCCAGCGGCGGATCGACGCGCCGATGAACACGCGCCTGGCACTGCGGCACAAGCCGCATGGCGTGCTGGCGGTGCTCGGCCCCTATAATTTCCCGGCGCACTTGCCCAACGGACACATCGTCCCGGCCCTGCTCGCCGGAAACGCAGTCGTCTTCAAGCCTTCGGAAAAGACCCCCGCGACGGGTGCATTCATGGTCGAATGCTATCACGCCGCGGGTATTCCGCAGGGATGCGTCCGTTTGCTGGTGGGCGGCGGAGAACAGGGCAAGGAGCTTGCCGGGCATCCCGATATCGATGGATTGCTGTTCACCGGTTCGGCCAATACCGGCATTGCGCTCAACCGTCAGTTCGCGACGCGCCCGGAAAAGATCCTCGCGCTAGAGATGGGTGGCAACAACCCGATCATCGTCTGGTCAACGCCTGATCTCTATTCCGCCGCCGTTCTGGTGGTGCAATCGGCGTTCACGTCGGCCGGACAACGCTGCACCGCCGCGCGGCGCCTGATCGTCGATGAGAAGCTGTGCGAGCCGCTGATTGCCGAGATCAACAAGCTGATCGGGCGCATGATCATCGCCGAACCGCATGCCGATCCGGCGCCGTTCATGGGGCCGGTGATCGACAACGACACCGCCGACATGCTGACCGAGAGCTTTCTGGCGCTGTCGACGCGCGGTGGCCGTCCGCTGCGCCATCTGGAGCGACCGATCGAGGGTCGCCCGTTCCTGTCGCCCGGTCTGATCGACATGACCGATGCGAGCGACAAGCCCGATGTCGAGCTGTTCGGCCCGATCCTTCAGGTCTTTCGCACCAATGACTTTGCCGAAGCGATCGCGGAAGCGAACAACACCCGTTATGGCCTGTCGGCCAGTCTGGTGAGCCAGGATCCCAAGCTGTACGACCAGTTCTGGGCGAATATCCGGGCGGGCATCGTCAACTGGAACCGCCCGACCAACGGCGCCTCGTCCGCCGCACCGTTCGGCGGCATCGGCTGGTCGGGCAATCACCGTCCCAGCGCCTATTACGCCGCCGACTACTGCGCCTATCCGGTCGTCAGCTCCGAAAGCGAGCAGGCGCGTGCCTCGATCGGCCTGGGGCTGCGCGACGCCTGACCCCGGCAATCGTCGCGGAAAACCGCACTTCCGGAGCAGTCGGATAGTTTCGCTAGCATCGACCCAAGGAAGCGTCGATTGCATGACGGCGGGCCGGCGCGCATTTCAACCGCATGGAAATTGCGCCCCGAACCAATGAAGGCAGAGATGCCGGTCAGGTGATCCTGATCGGCGCGGGCCCCGGTGACCCCGAATTGCTGACATTACGTGCGGCTCGTGCGCTCGGCCGTGCGGATGTCGTGGTGCATGACGGGCTCGTCGATACGCGTGTCCTCGACCTCGCCCCCGCAACCGCCACACGGATTTCCGTTGCCAAGAAACGTGCCCGCCACACCTTGCCGCAGGAAGGCATCAACGCCCTGCTGATCGAGCAGGCACGGACCGGCGCGACCGTCATACGCCTGAAGGGCGGCGATCCTTTCGTCTTCGGACGCGGCGGCGAGGAAATCGAAGCCCTGCGCGCCGCAGATATTCCCGTCGAAGTCATTCCCGGCGTTTCGGCGGCGCTCGGCTGCGCGGCGGAGGCACAGCTCCCGCTTACGCATCGCGACTGGTCGAGCGCCGTCAGCTTTGTCGCCGGGCAATGCAAGGGGCTGTCGGATCAGGACTGGTCCGGGCTGGCCGGCAAGGGCCGCACGCTCGTCATCTATATGGGCGTGGCGACCGGCGCGGCGATCGCGGAAAAGCTCATCTGCGACGGCGTGGCGCCCGAAACGCCGGTCGCGGTGCTCGAACGCGGCACCCTCCCCGGCGCGCGCGCGCTTCGGACTTTACTCGCCGATCTGGGCGACATGATGGACCGCGAGAACGTGCAATCCCCGGCGGTGATCGTCGTGGGCGAAGTCGCCCGGCTGGCACATGCCGAAGACAAACTGGCGGCTTGGGCAGCCGCTGCGGAGACCATGGCATGAAGCTTCTCACCGGTAATGACCTGAAGACCGGCGACGTCATCTGGTGGGCCGGCGGCGAATGGTCGCGGCACGTCGAGGATGCCGTCGATGTCGCCGAAAGCGGCGAAGCGCTCGCCGCGACCGAAGAGGCCGCGCGCCGCGTCAATGCCCCCTATGTGATCGATGCGGTGGCAACCGATAGCGGCCCCCGCCCCGCGCATATCAAGGACCGCGTGCGCGCGCTCGGCCCGACGGTGCGGCTCGATCTTTCGCTCAAGCCGGCCGATCCGCAGGCCGGGAACTGGGTAATCTGACATGTATAAATACGACCAATATGACCAGTCGATCGTCGAGGCGCGCGTCGCGGAATTCCGCGACCAGTGCGCACGGCGGCTGAAGGGCGAACTGACCGAGGACCAGTTCAAGCCGCTCCGGCTGATGAACGGCCTCTATCTTCAGCTGCACGCCTATATGCTGCGCGTGGCCATTCCCTATGGCACGCTCGACAGCCGCCAGATGCGGATGCTGGGCCATATCGCGCGCAAATATGATCGCGGCTACGGCCATTTCACCACGCGCCAGAACCTGCAATATAACTGGATCAAGCTCGAAGATTGCGGCGATATCCTCGCCGATCTAGCCACGGTCGAGATGCACGCCATCCAGACCAGCGGAAACTGCATCCGCAACATCAGTTCGGATCAGTTCGCCGGCGCGGCTGCAGACGAGGTCACCGACCCCCGCCCCTGGGCAGAGCTGCTGCGCCAATGGTCGAGCTTTTACCCGGAATTCAGCTATCTGCCGCGCAAGTTCAAGATCGCGGTGATCGCCAGCGATGAGGATCGCGCTGCGATGCGGCTGCACGACATCGGCATGCAGCTGATCGAGCGCGACGGTGTGGTTGGCGCGAAGATCTTCGTCGGCGGCGGCATGGGTCGGACCCCGATGATCGCGCCCGAAATCAAGGATTTCGTGCCGTACGAAGACCTGCTCAGCTATCTCGAAGCGTGCCTGCGCGTCTATAATCGCCATGGCCGCCGCGACAATATGTACAGGGCGCGGATCAAGATCCTCGTCCACGAAATCGGTGCGGAGGAATATGCCCGCCAGGTCGAGGAAGAATTCGCTCGTGTGAAGACGCTGGGCATCGATCCACCGCGTGCGGAGCTCGATCGTATCTCGGCATATTTCGCCGATCCCGCCTTCGAGGCAAACGTTTCCGACGATATCGACTGCAGCGATCCCGATTTCGCGCTGTGGCTCGACGGCAATGTCCATGCGCATAAACAGCCGGGCTATGTCTCGGTGACGATCAGCCTCAAGCCGATCGGCGGCATTCCGGGCGATGCTTCGGCCGATCAGATCGACCTGATGGCCGATCTGGCCGAACGCTACAGCTTCGACGAATTGCGCGTCACGCACAGCCAGAACATCGTGCTGCCGCATGTGAAGAAGGCAGATCTCTATACGCTGTGGCAACAGCTGCATGCGGCGGGTCTTGGCGAATCCAATCTCGATCTGATCAGCGATATCATCGCGTGCCCGGGTCTCGATTATTGCAGCCTCGCCAACGCCCGCTCGATCCCGGTGGCTCAGAAGATCGCGACGCGGTTCGCCGATATGGACCGCCAGCGCGAACTGGGCGAGCTCAAGCTCAAGATTTCCGGCTGCATCAATGCCTGCGGGCATCACCATGCCGGGCATATCGGCATATTGGGCGTCGATCGTAAGGGCACCGAGAATTACCAGCTGCTGCTCGGCGGGTCGGGTGCCGAAGATGTCAGCCTCGCCAAGATTACCGGGCCGGGCTTCGATGAGGACGGGATCGTCGATGCCGTCGAAAAGGTGACCGACGTCTATCTCGCCAACCGCGCGGAGGGCGAGCGCTTCGTCGACACCTATCGCCGCGTCGGCATGGATCCGTTCAAGGAGGCGCTTTATGGTTGATGCGTTCACCACCGATGGCGTAGTCGATAACGCGCTGCGCTTTCGCGATGACGAACCGCATGAGGAACCGGCGGTCACGCTCGATGCGTTTCTCGGCCAGTCCAACGCAACGGCGGTACGGCTGGAGACCGGTGAGGATGCGCGCGCGCTCCTTCCCCATCTCGATCGGTTGCAGCTGATTGAAGTCAGCTTTCCCGTGTTTCGCGATGGGCGCGGCTATTCGGCCGGACGCATCCTGCGCGAAGCCGGCTATAGCGGCGAATTGCGCGCGGCGGGCGACATATTGGTCGATCAGATCCCCTATATGCGCCGCTGCGGGTTCGACAGTTTCGCTCCCGACAAGCCGGTCGATGCCGCGGTGCTGCAGGCCGCGCTCGCACGCTATGACTTCGTCTATCAGGCGGCAGCAGACGATCGCACGCCGGTATGGAAATTGCGCCATGGGTGAGCCTGCACGTCGCGTCATCGATCGCATCGACCCCGGTCCCCGCTGGCGGGAAAGCGATGCGGTGCGCCTGAACAATATGTTTCGCGGTCGCGATACCCAGGAGATGCTGCGCGCAGTGATCGGCGATGCGATGCTCGGCGACGTTGCGGTGGTATCCTCCTTCGGCGCGGAATCGGCAGTGTTGCTGCATCTGATCGCGTCGGTCGATCCTTCGGTCCCGGTGCTGTTCCTCGACACCGGCAAGCATTTCCCCGAAACGCTCGCCTATCGCGACACGCTGGCGATGCGTCTTGGCCTGCGCGATCTGCGCAACCTGCGCCCCGATACCGACGTGATCGCAAAACGCGACGAAAAGGGCCTGCGTTGGTCGTTCGATCCGGACGGATGCTGCGATATCCGCAAGGTCGTGCCACTCGAAAAGGGACTGGCGCCGTTCGATGCCAGCTTCACCGGGCGCAAGGCCTTTCAGGCGTCGACCCGCAACGCCCTGCCCCGCTTCGAACTCGATGGCGACCGGCTGAAGGTCAATCCGCTCGCCAGCTGGACGCGCGAAGATCTCGAAGCCTATTTCGACCAGCATGACCTGCCGCGGCATCCGCTGGTCGCCCAGGGGTATCCGTCGATCGGCTGCGCGCCGTGCACCAGCAAGGTGAAGCCGGGCGAAGATCCACGCGCGGGTCGCTGGCGCGGCTGGGACAAGACCGAATGCGGCATTCACACGCCGGTCGACGATAACGACCCCGATCTGCCGGTGTTCTAGATCAATATCCGTCCTGCACCAGGTCGCTGAACTTGGTGAACTGACGGTCGAAGCGCAGGTCGACTGCGCCGGTCGCGCCATGGCGTTGCTTGGCGATAATCACCGTCGCCTTGTTGGCAACGCGCAACTGTTCGTCCTGCCATGCCTGATATTTGGTGATTTCATCAGCGCTGGAATTGCCGTCCGGCGCGCGCGGCATCTTGAAATCGTGATAATATTCCTCGCGATAGATGAAGAGGACGATATCCGCGTCCTGTTCGATCGATCCCGATTCGCGAAGATCGGCGAGCTGCGGGCGCTTGTCCTCGCGGCTTTCCACCGCACGGCTGAGCTGTGACAGCGCCACCACCGGCACATCGAGTTCCTTGGCGAGCGTTTTCAGACCGCGACTGATTTCCGAAATTTCCTGCACGCGGTTTTCGCCCGAATGCCGTCCGCTGCCCTGCAGCAGCTGCAGATAGTCGACGATGATCATGCCGATCTTGTGCTGGCGCTTCATCCGTCGCGCGCGGGTACGCAGCGCCGCGATCGTCAGGCCCGGCGTGTCATCGATGAAATAGGGAAGCTTCTCCAGCTCCGCCGCCGCGCGGGCAAAGCGCTGAAACTCACTCGGGTTGATATTGCCGGTGCGCAACTTGTCCGACGGGATTTGCGATCGTTCGGACAGGATACGACCCGCGAGCTGATCGGCGGACATTTCCAGGCTGAAGAACGCAGTCGGCGCACCGATCGTCTTATCCTCAGGGATTCCCGCTTCCATATCGTCCATCCAGCGCTTGGCGGCGTTGAAGGCAATGTTGGACGCCAGCGAGCTCTTCCCCATGGCAGGCCGCGCGGCGAGAATGATGAGGTCCGACCGGTTGAACCCGCCCATCATCGCGTTGATATCGGTGAAACCCGTAGTGATGCCCGAAACGCTGCCGCCCGAATTCATCGCGCGTTCGGTGTTGCGTACCGCCATCGCCGCCGACCGCGTGAAGCTTTTTGCTCCGCCCTCGGTCTCGCCCTTTTCGGCAACTTCATAAAGGCGCAGCTCGGCCTGCTCGATTTGCTTGGCCGGATTGATATCCTCGCTGGTGTCGAGCGCGCTCTCCACCATGTCGCGGCCAACGGTCACCAATGCGCGAAGCATCGCGAGATCGTAAATCTGATCGGCGAATGCCTTGGCGCCGATCAGGCTCGCGGGATTGGCGGTAAGCTGGGCCAGATAGGCCGGCCCGCCGACCTGCTTCATCGCCTCGTCGCTGGCGAATAGGGGGCGCAGCGTCACCGGATTGGCAAGCCGGTTATCCCCCACCAGCATCACAATCTGTTCGAAGATGCGTCCATGCAGCGGTTCATAGAAATGCTCCGGCCGGATTCGCTGCATCACGTCTTCGGCGACGCGATTGTCGATCATCATCGCGCCGAGCAGCGCGGCTTCCGCTTCGACATTCTGAGGCAGGGTCGTGCCTTCTTCCGCATTGCCTGCAGGAAAGGGGATGGGTTGTGCCATCCCTCCTTGTCGCGCAATCCGCACGGCGCATCAATGCACCGGGCTTGTGGAAAGCGATGATTACTCCGATAGCTGCGATGGACATGAGTGATACGCGCATCATTGAAGTGACGCTCGACGAAGGGAGCATCATTCGCCGCTCCGACGATATCGAGCAGGAACGGCGCGTGGCGATTCGCGACCTGCTCGAACACAACCACTTCGCCCCGCAACGCGAGCATCCCGACGGCTATCAGGGGCCGTACCGTATTCACCTGCGCGTCGAGGAAGGGCGGCTGGTGATCGACATCCTGCGCGAGGACGGCAGCCATCTCGAAACGCATGTGCTGGGCCTGGCGCGCTTCCGTCGGCCGATTCGCGAATATTTCGCGATCTGCGACAGCTATTATCGCGCGCTGCGCGCCGCCACGCCACAGCAGATCGAAACCGTCGATATGGCCCGGCGCGGTGTCCATAACGAAGCTTCGGAGATGCTCAAGGAGCGCCTCGAGGGCAAGATCGATGTCGATTTCGATACCGCGCGGCGGCTGTTCACGTTGATCTGCGTACTCCACATCAAGGGATGACGGGTTCGGCGATCGGGAATTTTTCCGCGCCCTTGTCTGGCGCGGCACCGGACACTGTGGCAGGCCCACCACTTGCCCCTGCACTCTCAACTGCAATGTGATCGCCTCAGCGCCATGACAACGACTCCCGAAATCGCAGCACTTGTCGCCGCTGCACGCGACGCGGCCGCCCATGCCCATGCACCCTATTCGCGCTTTGCGGTGGGCGCGGCATTGCTGATGCGGGACGGCAGCATCCTGACCGGCACCAATTTCGAAAATGCCAGCTATGGCTTGGCGCCATGCGCCGAAACGGTCGCGGTGGCCAAGGCGCTGGCCGA